>CAVUCR010000008.1:0-52765 GCA_963739895.1 uncultured Ignavibacteria bacterium
CAATTTTATGTGATATTGCTATAATTCTTTTAATTACGATGAATAACATCTACTAAAATATACCATATTTTAATATAGAACTCCTACGGAGTTCATTTTGTTGTTGGTTATTAATTCTATAAATATTAAACTCCTAACGGAGTTTTTACATTGGCCTGTCTTCACTCCACAGGAGTGAAATATTTGTAGAAATAAAATAAATCCAAAATGCCCGCACTCCGTAGGAGTGCAATATTCTTTTGTTTCTCATTAGAATTGTAATACTATACATATTAAATTATTTATATTTATGTTTCTTAAGTTGACGCCTATGTGTACCATCGGGAAGGAGAAGGAACGAAAGGATGAGGGAGATCCTTCGTCCCGGCATCAAGCTAAAGCGACGAGCCGGGATTCACTACGACAAATGAAAATTAATAATCTACGAATTGAAGGATGAGGTTAATTGTCAGAATATAAATTTGAAAGTTTAATTAACAAATATTTTCTTAAAACTTTTATCTTTTTACTTTTTTCTTGTTTCTTTTCAAATATACTATTGCTTTTAAATTTACTACAGAGGAAACAGAGATTTAACAGAGGAAACGGAGAAAAGGAGAAACGGGGAAAGGGAGAAATGGAATGGCAGCTGGAGATTTTAGTTTGAGCAAAAGAAGAAAGATATGCATGGAGGAGTGGTGCGTTGGAATCATGGACAGTTAATCTCAAAACTTCCAATCTTCCTAACTTCCAAACTTCCCATTAATTCCCTTGGATGTTGCCCTATGACAGTCTTCGATAAACTCAGACTGACAGGAAACGCTCCATGTCATATTGTCCAAAGGATCCTCGGAGAGCTTGTCGAAAATGACTCGCAGTCGAATGTATCTGCGACAGTCTTCGACTGGCTCAGACTGACAGGGGGTTTTGGATCGAACGTGCGCTTTTGCTTGTCATGCTGTCCAAAGGACTCCTTCGGAGAGCTAAGTCGAAGCAGGACAAGTCACTGCTAAGTGAATCTCATTGATTGACAGTCCTCGACTTTGGCTCGGACTGACAGGAGTATTTGCCTTTGACTGGATGATTGATGGATGAATGAGTGAATGATTTAAGAATATCGATAACAATCCAGCTTCGTCTTTCAGACTACGCCGGACAGGTTAAGGATTTGAGATGTTTTGTTTTCAATTTGAAAGGACTTTTATCTTTTTACTTTTTTCTTGTTTCTTTTCAAATATACTATTGCTTTATAATTTACCGCAGAGGAAACAGAGATTTAACAGAGGAAATGGAGAAAAGGAGAAACGGGGAAAGGGAGAAAAGGAGAAATGATTTTGGAATAATGGAATATGGAAAAGTGTCAACCTTTTTTGGGATAAGTCAAGTATAAACCTCACCCCTGGCTTCATTTCATTTCGCCAGACAGGGCCCGCCCTCTCCTTATTAAGGAGAGGGGTAGTACGCTCCTTTTAGTATTATACAATCATTGGAAAACCTAACAATTTATTTTAGTCTTAACATTTCCCATGATCTGACAGAATCCCAAATGAATAGTTTAATTGAAAATCAGGGGACTTGCTTCCTTCTCTTTGCTAAGGAGAAGGAACGAAAGGATGAGGTTAGTATGCTGCAAAATGAGGTTAACCGATAACACGTTTCAAATAAAAATTTATTGACAACAAGTTCTTCTCTTTTCAATTTATCCCCAAAAGGCGGAGAGAAGAATTTAGGATTAGTTAATAACTTTTATCTTTTTACTTTTTTCTTGTTTCTTTTCAAATATACTAGTGCGTTATAATTTACCACAGAGGAAACAGAGGATAAACAGAGGAAAATTTTCTGCTCTGATTTGATAATACTTGGGAGATTCTTCATCCCGGCATCAAAATGTAATAAAAGAACGAGCCGGGATTCAGATTGACAATGGGAAATTTTTTTGGGATAAGTCAAATATAACAACCCCCTCGCCCCCTTTGATAAGGGGGACTATTTCGCTACTTTGAGTTATAAACGAACATAGAAGAAAATAGCTATTTATTTTTTAGTCTTAACTATTTTTTTTGAAGCTTACTTCTCCTTACTACTTGTCCCGTACCATCGCATAGGCGTCAACTTGATTTTATGTGATATTGCTATAATTCTTTTAATTACGATGAATTACATCTACTAAAATATACCATATTTTAATATAGAACTCCTACGGAGTTCATTTTGTTGTTGGTTATTAATTCTATAAATATTAAACTCCTAACGGAGTTTTTACATTGGCCTGTCTTCACTCCACAGGAGTGAAATATTTGTAGAAATAAAATAAATCCAAAATGCCCGTGCAAGTGACAGAATAAGTGTGAGATACTTTCTGGGATATGATATAGATGAGAAATTACCGTGGCACTCAACAATATCAAGGACAAGAATACTAATAAAGGAAGAAACATTTGAATTAATTTTTAATAAGATATTAGAGAAATGTAATCAATCGGGATTGATAGAGGGAAAACATCAATCAATAGATTCCACATTAGTCAGGGCAAATGCTTCGATGGGGAGTATAGAAAGAAAGGTACCGAAGTTAAGTGTAAAGGAATTTGTAGATAAATCCTATAAAGAAAATATTGAAGAGCTTAAAGAAGAAAATGACAGCGACAGAAATGACGACAACAAACCGGAAGGAGAATTAAAATTAGAAAAGATTGATAATAAAAAGGGAAAACCCAATCAGAAAAATAGGAATAAAAAATATTACAGTAGAACAGATCCTGATAGTAGAATAACCAGTAAACCAGGAAAGCCAACCGGATTATATTACTCAACACATTATAGTGCAGACAGTAAAAACAGAATAATTACAGATGTACTGACTACATATGCAGATCGAAGAGATTCAAAAGTACTTTTTTTGAAGTATATCAAAGAGCAGAAAAAAGATTAAAACAATTAGGATTATCAATAGAAGAAGTATCTGCTGATAAAGGATATTCTTCAGGGAAAAATTTAAGAAAGTTCGACAGTCTTAAGATAAAAGCCTTCATTCCAACACAACGAATTAAAAATCCAAAGATTATAGCTCAAAAGCAATTTATTTATAATGAAGAAGAAGATTTGTTTATTTGCCCAAATAATAAACGACTAGAATATTATACCTACGAAAAGTTGTATCAACGACATAGATATAGAACAAAAGAAGATGATTGTTTTGAATGTCCCTTAAAAAAAGAATGCTGTCCGAATGCAAAAAGAAGAAGTATAAGCAGAACAATTTATTATCAGGAATATGAGAGATTAAAGGAAAGGCTGAAAACACCCAGGGCAAGACAAGCATACATAATAAGGAAAACTGTTTCAGAGGGATTGTTTGCTGAAGCTAAAGCAAATCATACTCTGCGGAAATTTATGACAAGAGGGATTGATAGTGCACAGAAAAAATCATATATGATAGCTTCTGTTCAGAACTTAAAAAGATTGATGAAAATCTTAGCAATAAAACCAAGGAAAGTAGTTAAATCTCAAGAGTATCTTGGAGATAATAAATTTATTAAACTCATTTACGATATTTCATTTATTCAATTTCAATTTTAGAACAAGTAAAAATAAATACTTGCGCAACAAGCCCTAAATCCATTGGTTAATTTGTAATCTGCTTAATACTGTATCTTCTGATCTTGCTGTCAAGGGTGGGCTTTGAGATTTTTAGGATTTCACACGCTTTGGTTTTGTTAAAGTTTACTTTCTGCAGAATATGTTCAATGTGCATTTTTTCTATATCGGCAAGGCTTAAATTGCCGTCCAGGCTACTGCTGCACACCTGTGTTATTTTTCTCAGCAGTATATTCTCTTTTTTCAGAACATCGTCTGTAGACAATACCACTGCCTGGTAAAGAGTATTTTCCAGCTCCCTTATATTTCCAATCCACTCGTAATTCTGGAGCATCTCCATAACTTCAATCGGGATCTTTCTTACATTTTTATGGAGTTCGGTATTGATCTTTTTAAGAAAGTGAATAACCAGTGCCGGGATATCGTTTTTCCTATCTCTTAAAGGAGGGACTTCAATAGTAAAAACTTTAAGTCTGTAATAAAGGTCTTCGCGGAATTTACCCTGCTTTACTAGTTCACTAAGATTTTTATTAGTCGCCGCAACTATTCTTGCCTGCATGGGAATTGTGGTTTCTCCCCCTACCCTTTCAAATTCCTTTTCCTGTAAAACTCTTAGAAGCTTAACCTGCAGGTTAGGTGAAATTTCAGAGATCTCATCCAAAAAGATTGTCCCCTCGCCGGCTAATTCGAATTTCCCTTTTTTATCTTTGATTGCCCCGGTAAATGCGCCCTTGTCATGCCCGAATAATTCGCTTTCGAGTAATGATTCGCTTAAAGCGGTACAGTTTACAGGAATAAACGGGTAATGCCTGGTTATCCCTGAATAATGAATGACTTTTGTTATTAATTCCTTCCCTGTCCCGCTTCCACCAAGAATTAAAATACTGACCCTGTTTGAAGAAACCTTCCCGATTTTTTTCAGGACCTCTTTCATCACGGGGGTTTTACTAATTAAGCTGTTTTCAATCTTATATTCATCACTGTCCTTTGAAATAGTAATTTCCAGGTGCTCGCTAATTTTTCTTTCTTCAAGGGCTCTTTTTATTAAAACATTCAGGCGGTCGACATCCAGCGGTTTTTCAATATAATCATAAGCACCAAGCTGAATTGCCTTAATAGTAGTATTGCTGTCCCCGTATCCAGTCATAATTATAACCGGGATGTGCGAATCATATTCATTCATCTTTTTTAAAAGATCAAGGCCGTTTAATTTGGGCAATTTAAGATCGCACAAAATCAATTCCGGATGTTCTTTATCCAGAACATCCAACCCTTCTTCCCCGCTCCCAGCCGATAATATTTTAAAATCAAATTCAGATAAAAAGACGCTCAGCGTATCTCTTATGGATTTATCGTCATCAATAATTAGAATTTTACTCAAACCTCTACCCCTTGTTAATAATAACTTCAAAAATAGTCTCTCCGGGTTTGGAAGAGACTAATTTTAAATCTCCTTTATGTTTTCCAATTATGTTTTGCGCAATAGTAAGTCCCAACCCCGTACCTTCTTTTTTCGTAGTAAAAAACGGTTTGAAGATGTCATCAATAGTCTCAACACCGCATCCATTATCTTTTAAAAATACAGAACAATTGCCATTAGCTGATGTGCTATATATCTCAATTTGTCCATTCTGAGAGACAGCAGACATTGAGTTTTCTATCAACAGCATAAATAAAGATTTGAGCTTATTTATATCACCGGTAACTTTATGATCAGATACATTGTTTACAAACTTAATCCCTTTTAATTCCAGCTGCGGTGAAATAATTTCATGTATCGAGTTAAATAAATCGGGTAAGTATATTTCCGAAAATTTAAATTCTTCATGCCTGGTCGATTCCCGTATAGTTGAAAGCAGTCCGGACAAACGAGTTATTTCACTTTGCACAATTCCCAGACATTTGTTAACATATTCGGGCAAATCATATTTACGCAGAAGCATATCAATGTTTGTCTTGATCGATGTTAACGGTGTTTTAATTTCATGGGTTATATAAGAGGCCATTTTCCCTAAAGCGGCAAATTTCTCTGCATCATGAAATTCTTTTTCTGTCTGTCTTAATTCGGTAATATCTTCTTTAAGACTGATAATCTTGGTTATTATCCCTTCATTATTAAATATAGGAGATATAACCGCAAATTCATTGTAAAGCTCGCCGTTCTTTTTCCGGTTTAGGAATTCACCTTTCCATACTTTCCCGGAAAGAACTGTTTCAATTATAATTTTAGATTCTTCCGGGCTCAATTCCCCCGCGCTTTGGAACTTTGGATTTTTCCCAATAACCTCTTCTTCAGCATAACCCGTTAGTTCAACAAATTTGGGATTTACATATATAATATTCCAATTAATATCCATTAAAATTATTGAAATAGGGCTTTGCTCTATGAGTGTCTGGAAGTCCTCTATTTGAAAGTTAATAAGGTTTTGTTTCATTTTTAAACAATTAATTTTCTTAATGAAATTCTTATTACCCGGTTTTAATTTCAATCATTAAATAATCCCGGAATATCTCCTATTTAAAACCAGATGTTATTTTAGCTAAACAATTTTAGCTGCTTTATTTTATAATAACTTATATCTAAAATTATTTTAGGCTTACAATACTTTTCTTCAATAACAGATGCAGGATATATTTATAATTTATTTACAACTTTATCGCTGCCGTTTCCGGCGATAAATAAGAGCAAATCATATTCCATCATTCTGAACTTAAAACGAATACAACTAAAATTTTTAATTTTGTGAGAATCAGGAGGGTAATTCGCACTAAAATAATCTGTTTCCTGCAATTGAAACCACGAATCCAACATTTATTAAAAAAATTTAATGTTAGAATTAAATAAGTTGAATAATAGCCGGGGGTCATTATATAATTACAACTTATGAATAGTATATCAAGAAAAAGTTTTAATAAATGGATAAATTCATGAAGATAATTACACCCCCGAAAATTAGATAAATGTTCAAAGATACATTGTAATAAGTAATAAATTATTTACAAATGTTCAACTATCTTCATAAAAAAAATTACATAACCATTTATTTTCGGAAGGATATATAGCAAAAAGTCAACTAAAATGAATCGGTAGTTGTACCGATATTCTAGGTAGCTGTACTGATGCACATTTGTGCACTAGTTGGGTAGAGGGGATGTGAGGAAGTTAGGAAGATGGGAAGTTTGGGAGATGGGAAGTTTGGAAGATGGGAAGGAGAAACGGAGTGGGAGTTTCAAATTATAGTTTGTGCAAATTTAGTGTTGGAGGGTAAAATGGTGATTGGAAGAATGGGTGAATGGATGAATGAGTGAATGGATGAATGGGGATGACGGGTGCAGAATAAGGGTCGTTAGGGTCTGATTGCAACTTAAGATTCTGTTTTCACTAAAAACGGTTAAAACCGTTTCGAGTGAAAGATTAGATTTTTTTTTAAACCAATAAATAAATTTATTGGTTAATGATAGCCCTCGCTCCCTTTAGTTAGGGAGACTATTTCGCAGCCTGCAGTCATAAATAATTATTTTAAATCGTAACATGTTATTTTTCGTCTTAACTATCATTAATTGATATAATATAAAAATAAATTGTTTAACGGAATATGAAGGGTTTGACCGCAACGAATTAGGATTTGAGATGTTTTACTTTCAATCTGAAAGAACTTTTATCTTTTTACTTTTTTCTTGTTTCTTTCCACTAGTGCTTTATAATTTACCGCAGAGGGAACAGAGATTTTACATAGGAAACGGAGAAAAGGAGAAACGAGGAAACGGAGAAAAGGAGAAATAGTGTTGGAATCATGGAATATGGAAATGTGTCAACCATTTTTGGGATAGGTCATAAGTCAACCTCACCCCCGTCCCCTCTCCTTATTAATGAGAGGGGTAGTACGCTCCCTTTAGTATTATACAATCATTGGAAAACCTGACAATTTATTTTAGTCTTAACATTTCCCATGATCTGACAGAATCCCAAATGAATAGTTTAATTGAAAATCAGGGGACTTGCTTCCTTCTCTTTGCTAAGGAGAAGGAACGAAAGGATGAGGTTAGTATGCTGCAAAATGAGGTTAACCGATAACACGTTTCAAATAAAGATTTATTGACAACAAGTCCTTCTCTTTTCAAGTTATCAGCAGAAAAATTCTTTTGTAGGCGGAGAGAAGGATTTAGGATAAGTTAATGACTTTTATCTTTTTACTTTTATCTTGTTTCTTTCCACTAGTGCTTTATAATTTACCACAGAGGGAACAGAGGATAAACAGAGGAAACAGAGAAAAATGTTCTACTCCGACATGAAAATAATTAGGAGATTCTTCATCCCGGCATCAAGGTGCAATAAAAGAACGAGCCGGGATTCAGAATGACAAATGAAAATTAATAATCCACGAACGGAAGGATGAGGTTAATTGTCAGAATATAAAATTGAAAGTTTAATTAATAATATTCTCTTAAAACTTTTATCTTTTTACTTTTATCTTGTTTCTTTCCACTAGTGCTTTATAATTTACCACAGAGGGAACAGAGATTTTACATAGGAAACGGAGAAAAGGAGAAACGAGGAAACGGAGAAAAGGAGAAATAGTGTTGGAATCATGGAATATGGAAATGTGTCAACCTTTTTTGGGATAAGTCATAAGGCAACCTCACCCCTGGCTTCATTTCATTTCGCTAGCCTCTCTTATTAATGAGAGGGGTAGTACGCTCCTTTTAGTATTATACAATCATTGGAAAACCTAACAATTTATTTTAGTCTTAACATTTCCCATGATCTGACAGAATCCCAAATGAATAGTTTAATTGAAAATCAGGGGACTTGCTTCCTTCTCTTTGCTAAGGAGAAGGAACGAAAGGATGAGGTTAGTATGCTGCAAAATGAGGTTAATCGATAACACGTTTCAAATAAAGATTTATTGACAACAAGTCATTCTCTTTTCAAGTTATCAGCAGAAAAATTCTTTTGTTGTAGGCGGAGAGAAGGATTTAGGATAAGTTAATGACTTTTATCTTTTTACTTTTTTCTTGTTTCTTTTCAAATATACTATTGCTTGATAATTTACCGCAGAGGGAACAGAGGTTAAACAGAGGAAACAGAGAAGAATATATTTCTCCGACATTAAAATAATTGGGAGATTCTTCATCCCGGCATCAAGGTGCAATAAAAGAACGAGCCGGGATTCAGATTGACAATGGGAAGTTTTTTTGGGATAAGTCAAATATAACAACCCCCTCGCCCCTTTTGATAAGGGGGACTATTTCGCTACTTTGAGTTATAAACGAACATAGAAGAAAATAGCTATTAATTTTTTAGTCTTAACTATCTTTTTTGAAGCTTACTTCTCCTTATTACTTGTCCCGTACCATCGCATAGGCGTCAACTTGATTTTATGTGATATTGCTATAATTCTTTTAATTACGATGAATTACATCTACTAAAATATACCACATTTTAATATAGAACTCCTACGGAGTTCATTTTGTTGTTGGTTATTAATTCTATAAATATTAAACTCCTAACGGAGTTTTTACATTGGCCTGTCTTCACTCCAGAGGAGTGAAATATTTGTAGAAATAAAATAAATCCAAAATGCCCGCACTCCGTAGGAGTGCAATATTCTTTTGTTTCTCATTAGAATTGTCATAATATACATATTAAATTATTTATATTTATGTTTCTTAAGTTGACGCCTATGCGTACCATCGGGAAGGAGAAGGAACGAAAGGATGAGGTTAGAAGCCTTGGCGTAGGCAGGTCAAAGCATGGCAAATCACTGCTAGTGAATCTCGATGACAGTCTTCGACAAGCTCAGACTGACAGGAAACGACCCATGTCATATTGTCCAAAGGACTCCTTCGGAGAGCTTGTCGAAATATGACACGCAGTTGCATGTTACTCCGCGACAGTCTTCGACAAGCTCAGACTGACAGAGGGGTTTGTGTATGACCGCACCGAATTAATATTTGAGATTTTTTGTATTCAGTCTGAAAGGACTTTTATCTTTTTACTTTTTTCTTGTTTCTTTTTATCCTACGCTCCCCCCTACTTCTTTTCTTTGAACTCTTCAAGAACGTAGGTTGAAACTGCTTTAACCTGTTCAGGACTTAATCCCGGGTTCGGCATTTGAGGATAACCCGGCGCGACTTTCTGCGGATTGCTTATAAAGCTTACAAGGTCGTTTTCTTTACCGACATATTTGGTGAGTACGTCATTAAATGCCGGTCCGACTACATCGTGATCGTATGCATGGCATGCGGCGCAAATTCTGCTGAAGATTTTCGCACCGTCGTTCCCTGCCTCGGCTCTCCTTTGCGGGAAAACATCCGTCATATGGGTTATCATCTCATAGTCGGCAATATTTTTCGCTTCGGCAAGGCTCAAACCCGGGTTCGGCATAGGCGGAAATTTAGGATTAACTTTAACCGGGTTCCTGATAAATGCAACCAGCTCATCTTTTTTACCTTCAAACTGGGGCAATACATCATCATAAGCAGGACCAACAACCACTTTATCAAACCTATGGCATGCAGAACAAACCGTCTGGTATATCTGTTCCCCGGTTCTTACGGTTACCGCAGTTGCGGAAACTCCTTTTAAACCGTTCATGTATGTTTCAAATTTAGCGCTTAATATAAGAGATTGAACCTCTGTAGCATTGCTCATAGCCAGTTCATCTTTAACCGTAGCGGATAAAATGATTAGAAGTATAACAAAAAACAGGGAACCGCTGTACCTTGTATTTGAATACTTAACCATCGAATAGAGCAAATGCAGTGCAAGAAAGATCAGGAGTACGGTCACTATAGAATAGCTGAAAACTCCCCCGGATACTGCAACAGCCGGAAGCAGGAATACATCAACTAATAAAAAAAGAGGGAGTAAAACCATCGAAGCAAATGAGACTGTTAATGCTGTCTTCCTGATAAAATTTTTATATGAGTCATCAACCTGCTTTCTTCCGCCTTCCCAGAAAAAGAATCTAAAAAATAAGAAGCCGCCGGTTACACCGAAAGAACCGATAATAAAAGAGATGAATCTAGCCAGCACTTTCCCTGAGAAAAGTATACTTAAGATACTTCCCTGCCCCCAATCACCGGGATAAGTTGCAAAAGTAACTCCTGCAGTAAAAAACCACATCCCGGCAAATAATAAACAAATTCCAAGTATTCCTGTTTTATTGCTTACATCAATACTCCCCTTCCTGAATTTCTTAAACTCATCATAAATCTCTTCATTTTTCGGTGCATATTCCTGCATAGAATCAAAAATCGTATTGAAAGAAAGGGAATAACGGTAGGAATATATAAGGACTATTCCGATTGAAGCCAGTACAAACGCCCAGATCAAATATACTGAGATGGAAGCATTGGCAGCATGCAGCAGCTGAACAAATATTAATATTGCTGTCATTAGCGGGACTATCCCCAGGATAATACCCATACTTTTATTAATTGTAACTACTTCAATAACATCCTTGGAGAATCTTAAATAAAGGCTGCTGCTTTCATTATATCCTTTTCTCCTGTAAAAGAGGGATAAAATTGTTCCTCCGAATATTAAGCTTACAAAAGGAATAAATAGAAACAGTATAAGTATCAGCATGTAATGCAAAAGTTTTATATGATCAGCGGACTGGGGGATCACCAAACTATTAAAAAAATCCATCTAAATTCTCACTTGAATTTTTAAGATAAAAAAACCAGTTTATCAATTGATAAAAGTATAACAACCAAAAGTGCAAAAATATTTATTTCTCTAAACGCAAAGCTGAAGGATTTCTTTCCTTTATTATATTGCAGAAGCTTCGTTGACTTCCAGATAAGCCATAGGCTTGATAGAAAAATGATAAAATCGATTATAGGGAACTTAACAATTCCAAAAAGAGGAATAATAAAACCTGTTGCCCCGGTTGCAGAGATCCACATAAAAGTTATTCTCGACAGCTGGTCCTGGTTGAATATTTTTGTTAAAGTGGGAAAACCGGCCTGCTCATAATCCTTGGATAAAATTAAAAGGAGGAGCCAAAAATGCGGTATCTGCCAGATAAAAAAGAAAAAAGATATTATTAAGATTTGAGGATCAAAGATATACCCGCCGGCAGCAACCCATCCGACCGCGGGAGGTATTGCACCGACCAGCGAGCCGGGAATAATTGCTAAAGCATTATGCCGTTTTAAAGGTGTATAAATCCCGTTATACCATATTAAGTTTAAAAGACCGAGCCCCAAAGCGAGGATGCCTGAACCAAAATATAAAATTAGAGAGCCTGTAATAATTAAAGAGAGAGCAATGTACAGGGCATTTACAGGTGAAATTCTGCCTGACGGGATCGGGCGGTTTTTCGTCCGGTCCATTTTAGCATCTGTCTTTCGTTCCTGGTAATGATTAATTACGGCTGAACCGCACGCAAGCAAAAGTATTCCTATTACAGGTGCAATTATACCGGTATTAATATTACCTGCTGCACATATAAAACCAAACGCTGTAGTTATTGTTACAAACAGTGTAATCTTAATCTTAGTAAGTTCAAACAATATGTTTAATTTTTCTTTCAAATTATCCTATAACTCCTTGAACCCGGCTTCGTTAAAAACTTCGCCCGGCAGGCTTGCACTTGAACCTGCACTCACGTTACTCATTATCCAGCTTAATAGTTTTACCGAAAGATGAATCTGCAACATTAACACTCCCTTTTCCGCTTAACCAGGCAGTAAAAGTAGATTCGGGAATTACCCTAACCACTGCCTGCATATATGAATGCCTTAAACCGCAGTACTCGGCACAGGTTAAAACGTATTCACCTTCCTGCTCAGGCCTAAACCATACGGTATTAGTCCTATTTGGTATTACATCTTTCTTTATCCTGAAATCAGGTATAAAGAAAGAATGATCGACATCTAAAGAATGCAGCCTGAAATTAACATCTTTATTTAACGGGATATATAATGTATCGGATTCTTTTCCATTATTATATTTGAATTTCCACTGCCACATCTGAGCGGTTACATCAATATTCATAGCATCTTTCGGGGCATGCGCCATTTGTTTATAACCGTTCCAGCCAATCCAGAACATAACTAAAACTAAAAGTGTAGGAATAACCGTCCAGGTTATCTCCAGCGGGACGTTACCCTTGATATTCGTTGCTTTTTTAACTCTCTTGCTGTTATACTTAATAACAAACACTACCATTAAAACAGTTATCAAAGCAAGAAAGAAAACCGAAACAGCAACCACAAAAACAAAGGCATCGTTTACAGTTACCACAAAATTGGAAGCGTCAGCTATCATTTTATAAATCCTTGGAAAGAAGAATAATCCGAAAATAAAAGTACAAATGAAATTATAAGAAAGGCCAATGCTACAAATATAAATATCTTGAAAGCCTTCTGTTCAATCCGCAGATGCATAAAAACCGTTAAAACAAGATAAGATTTTGTAGAAGCAATTAATAATGCTATTGCAATTGTTAATGCGCCGAAATTAATACCGGCTACAACAGTTGTTAGTGCCGTTAAAGTTAACAGGCCGAGCCAAACTAAAATATATATGCCGTAACTATGCGAAGCATGCTCAGTTTGTGTTTCTTCTTGATTCTCCATTTAATTCTTTCTTAGTTAATAAGATAAAATAAGGGGAAAAGAAATATCCAGATAATATCTACAAGGTGCCAATAAAGACCGGCAACTTCCAGTTTCACATAATTATCTTTATTGATTATATCTTTAACCGTGAACACACACATAACTGCAATTATAGTCATTCCTACAATTACGTGTAACCCATGCAGTCCAGTCATTGTATAATAAAGCCCGTAAAAGATAATCTGACCGTGACTTTTAGCAGCTAATTCAGCAGAACCGGGATAATTCCCTGCAGAAATTTCTGCACTCCATTCAATATACTTGTTTACCAAAAAAAGAAGACCGAAAGCAATAGTTACTAATTGATAAAGAACCGAAAGATTTTTATTTCCTTTCTGTATGGCAGTAATAGAAAGAGCCATAGTCAAACTGCTTGTAAGAAGAATAGCAGTATTGAGTGCGCCGATAATAACATGCATTTCCTTTCCGGCCAGAGTAAAATCGGAGGCATACATGTAACGGTAAACAGAGTAAGCAAGGAAAAGCCCTCCGAATAAAAGCAGTTCGGTAAACAGGAAGAGCCACATGCCCATCCTGGTCCTTACATCGTCCCTATCTACATGAACTGCGGCATGTTCTTGAGTGCTCAACTTTCCTCCTCTTCAAGAATAGGTTCATCATTAAATTTATATTCATACGGCCCGTCTGTTATTGCAGGTATTTCATCGAAGTTTTCATGGGGCGGGGGTGTAGGCACAGACCATTCAAGCGTTTCGCCGTAAGTCCAAACAGCTTTCGCATCGATTTTTTTACCGTACTTGACGGACTTAATCAAATTATAAAACATTATTATCAAACCGGTAATCATTATCCAGGAACCGACGGTAGAAATCTGATGATAAATTGTAAATTGAGGTAAATAATCATAATATCTTCTCGGCATTCCCAGCCAACCCATAACAAACATAGGGAAATAAAGGACGTTAAAGCCGACGAAGAAGATCCAGAAAGCGACTTTTGCAATTTTATGATTATACATCCTCCCTATCATTTTCGGCAGCCAGTAATGTAAAGCTGCGAAGATACCCACGCCTGTAATTCCGAAAACAACGTAATGTATATGACCCACAATGAAAGCAGTATCGGTGATTTGAATATCAACCGATAATGTACCCTGGATTATCCCGGTTAAGCCGCCGATTGCAAAGAGGAAAATTGCAGCAAGCGCATAGAGCATGGGCGGATCTAGAGTAATAGAACCCTTGTACAATGTTGCCGTCCAGTTAAATACTTTTATAGCACTCGGGATTGCAACTAAAAATGTTAATAGAGAGAAAACAAATTCACCGGTATCGCTCATCCCGACAGCGAACATATGATGAGCCCAAACCAGTGAACCGAATAAAGCAATTGCCAAACTTGAAAAGGCAATAAATTTATATCCGAAAATAGTTCTTTTGGCAAACACGGGCAGAATTTCGGAAATAACGCCCATCGCCGGGACCGCCATTATATAAACAGCCGGGTGCGAATAGATCCAGAACATATGCTGAAACATTATAGGATCACCGCCTAACCCGGGATCAAAAATACCTACATGAAATACTCTCTCAACAATAACCAGCAGTAAAGTTATACCGATAATCGGTGTAGCTAAAATTTGTATCCACCCGGTAGCATATAATGACCAGGCAAAGAGAGGCATTTTAAACCACCCCATGCCCGGAGCTCTCATCCTATGTATAGTAGTCAGAAAGTTTAACCCTGTAAGGATAGATGAAAATCCTAAAATAAAAACCGCAGTCAGCGCAAATATCATGTTAGTGCTTGTTCTTACACTGTAAGGAATGTAAAAGGTCCAGCCGGTATCAGGAGCTCCGCCGGGTAATATGATTGCCAATAAAACAAGGATACCTCCAATCATGTAAAGGTACCAGGAGAGAAGGTTTAACCTGGGGAATGCTACATCTTTGGCACCAAGCATAATCGGCAGAAAAAAGTTGCCAAATACAGCCGGGAGACCAGGTATGACAAACAGGAAGAGCATTACCACGCCGTGGAGTGTAAAAAAGGAATTGTATGCCTGTGGATCAACAATTGTTTTTCCGGGAGTTAAAAGTTCAAGCCTTATTAAAAATCCTAAAGTTACCCCGACTGCAAACCAGCTTAATAGTGCAACTAAATAAAGAATACCAATCCTTTTATGATCGGTTGAAAATATCCAGGCCTTAAGCCCTTTATATTTCCCCGTATCATCCAAGTAACTTGAATGACCGCTTTGGTTTTCCGATACAGAGACGGCTTCACTTGCCATAAAATTCTACCTTTTTTTACTTTTCTCTTTTTTTGGTTTTACCAGAACAAATACAACAAAAATTGCAGTAAAGAATAAAACACCCGCACCGAATATTTTCAATAAATTAATGGTATAGGTTTTGCCCTGCGGATCAAAACTAAAACAAAACTGGATCAGCTTCCCTATAACAGGAACTTCTTTACCTGCGCAGTTTCCATATTAGCCATTTCAAAATCGAACGGAAGAATACCGAACTTTTTTTTGCTTGTTAATGCAGGGTATAAATACCTGCAGATTTTTCCGTCTTTTGAAACGAATATAAGAACACTGGTATGAATGAACCCGTTATCTACTCTTTTAAAGTCAAAAGCCTGCGGCGTCGGTTGCTTTTTTAATTGTCACACTATCGCCTGTAAGAAATTTCCATGCCGTATCCGGGAAATACCTGGTTATTAAGCTTGTAAATATTTCTTTTTTCTTTTTTGCTTCTAATGAATTCTCCCGGTCATCCATACTTATTGAGACAACGTCATAGTCAACCCCGGGCTCAAGATCAACTTTATTAATTACGTTTGATATTTCAGTCATTAAAGGATCACACAAACCCGGACACCTGTAATAAACAAAAGCTAAGACAGTAGACTTGGTAAAGATACTCGACAGCTTAATATCTTTCCCGTTTTCATCTTTGAAAGTCAGGTTAAGCGGAATTTTTGCACCTAAATGTTCGTGAACCTTAGGCTCCGCGCTCTGACCTGCAAAAGTCAGGCTGATTAAACCGGGGACCAGCAGACATAAAATAATATTTATAAATTTTTTCATTTATTTAAATCTCCTTATCACAAGACCCTGCTCATATAATTAAAAAGAAGGTTCCATTGTGAATCATTTAAAAGAAGATTTTATCGTTAAATCCATCTTGGCTGACATTGTTTACAATAATTGCAACAAAATTTTTCTTATTCTGCTTCCAGGCAGGTGAATTAATCAGCGATGCAATTGCCTCATCCCGGTTTTTGGTTACATTCTTGAAAATCATTGCACCGTCACTATTGTCACTTGAAATTTCTTTAACAGCCGAATTAACTTTTTCAACTTTGCCGGCATTTTCTTTTATGATCAAGTCCATGGCAGCTTCAACGGGTATCTGACCCGGTATTTTCCTTGCCTGAGATAAACTATAAGTTTGTTCCAGGTTCTGCAGATCTGATTTTGAATCTTGCGGAGGATTAGGAACGAAGGTTTTCCTGACATAATGTGCAAGTGCAAATTTATCTTCGGGGGATAAATAATCAAAAGCTCTCATAGCAGACCCGGTAATCCCGTTTTCCAAAGTTTCATATATCTGGGAGATCTTCTGCCCGTTCACCCATCCTTCTTTAATAGTATAATTCCTGGGAGGCGGATTCAATCCCTGGGATGCAGGACCATCCCCTTTTCCATCCACACCATGGCAAGATGCGCAATTTGACTGATATAATTCTTTTCCTTTTGAAAGGAGATCATCGGTAGGTTCACTCAGCTCGTTAAGATTAACGGCGGCAACCGTTCTCGGCTCCTCAATTTTCAATTGTTCGGGTGCGGCAGTGTCCGGCAGAGCAAGCGGCACTGTCTGCCGTGCAATCTCACCAAGGTTAGAAATATATATAAGACCTAATATGAGAATAACGATAAAGATGTACGGATATAAAAGTCCGAAAATCCTGCCGGGATTTTGCTTTAAATCTTGTATTTTATCTTTTAAATTATCTTGGAATTCAGACATAAATTTATATTAATTTATTAAAGACGGAAATCGAAACCTCTCTGCAGTTTAGGATCACGAACAGGGATTAAATTATATTTTTTTGCCATTGAGGTGAAAATAATGATTAATAATCCTACTACAGCAACCGGGAAAACCAGATCACTCCAGCTGAAAAAATACCCGCCCGATTCAACTTTCATTCCCGGCATAATCATCCAGTAAACATCAAGGAAATGAACAACAAGTATCCAGATAGACATAAATTTAAGCCTTTTAGGATCAGTTTTAGAGGGGAAGGATAAGAGAGCCAGGAACGGAACAATAAAATGCCCGATAATCAGGGCAATAGACAAAACAGTCCACAAGCCGTGCCACCTATGAATGAACCATGTTGTTTCAGCAGGCAGATCTCCGTACCAGATAAGCAGGTATTGAGAAACCGCCATGTAGCCCCAGAAACATGTAAATGCAAAGAGCATAGTTCCTAGGCTGTAATAATGATCTTTTTTAATTTGATCGACAAAATACCCGTTTTCTTTCAGCAAGACCACAATTAAAGTTAAAGCTGCGAGCGCAGCCCATGTGGTACCCGCAAAATAATAAACACCGAAAATGGTTGAAAACCAATGCGGCTCAACGCTCATTATCCAATCGACCGCAATAATTGAAATGGAAACAGCAAACCATAAAATAAAAATTGTCGATATCTTAATGTTCCTTGCAGTTAATCCCTGTTCTCCTGATGCGTCCTGCCTGCGTGAGTTTTTAGTAATAACCCAGTAAAAGATCATCCAGGAAACAAGAATAACCGCCAGTCTGATTAATAAGAAGGAAACATTTAAATAAGCCGTTTTCCCTTCCAGGACTTTATCATTTAGTACAATCGCTTTATTTGCCCAAAGAAAAAAATCGTGGATATTAAATAATAACGGAACAGCTAGAATTAATAACAACGGGACAGCCGCTGCTAAAAATTCAACTATCCTTCTGAAAGGCGTACTCCAAGTAGCACCGGCGGTATATTCAAGAGCCACAAGGAAAAGAGACCCGATACCTATACTTACCAGGTAAATATAAGAAGTCAGGTAACTAAAAGCCGCACGTGCAGGATCCATTAGATAACTGATAATACCCAGCACAACTCCTATAACTAAAAGTGCAATACCGATTTTACCTATATAAGCAGGTAATTCTTTTTTCTGATAAACAAAATTATTGGACATCTTTACCAGACTCCTCTTCCCGGGCTGTTTTTACATCTGCTTCGGATGCATTTTCCGCCCTTTGAAGCACTCTTATATAATTTATAATTGCCCACCTCTCACTTCTAGTAATTTGGGATGCATAAGAAGGCATAACGTTTCTTCCGTTTGTAATGATGTGATATATCTGACCATCACTCATATTAATAACAGCATTTGAATGAAAAGTCGGACCGTTAGGAAACTGCCCCTGCAGCCTTCCATCTCCCTCACCAAAATCTCCGTGACACGGGCTGCAGAACGTTAAAAATTTCTTATGACCTAATTCCAAAACCTGTTTAGTAGGGAGCAAAGGATCGGACAAAAACACCTTCGGAGAATCGACCCCCATAAACGGGTACGGCATAAATCCCTTTGCTACAGTCCCTTCAACAGGAGTTCTCATGCTGAAGCTGTCGGCAAAGAAATCACTTTTCTCCTGCGGAATAGTTTTATCCTGCTTATCCATCCAGTTGAACGGAACCATGTACATTAATTTATTAAGGGAAACATAAGTCAAACCACAGGTAAGGATTGCAATTACAGCAAGGAAGGTAAGGAACTTAGGTTCAAATATCCTGAATGTTTCTTGTTCCGGCCAATAAACTGTTTCAATTTTTTCAGCTCCAAGCTCTTTCAATAACCGGATGACATCAGCCTCCCGGAACAAAGGATCGGCAGCTTCTACAATAATTCCAAATTTATTAGCGGAAATAGCTTTCATATATTCCGTTTCATTTAACGGGTGGCTGTTTTTCGGCAGGTTAAAGAAAGCTGCAATCATTCCGAACACAGTTGATACAGCAGCCAGCAGAACAGTAAATTCAAAAGTAATCGGGATAAAAGCAGGGAGCGGGAAAAACGGTTTCCCTCCTATCACCAAGGGGTAATCGACGGATAAAGTCCACCACATAAAAAATAAAATGAACGCGGTTCCTGAAAAGCCGAAAGTAAGGGTAACGAAACCAAGGAATGAACGCTTTAATTTCATTGCACCATCCATTCCATGAACAGGATAGGGTGTATTTACATCCATTTTTTTATACCCTGCATCGGTCACTTTCCCGGCAGCATTCAGAATGGAAGCAGGATCGCTAAATAATGCAGTTACACCGTAAATCTTACCAGATCTATCCATTAAGTTTTTCCTCCGCATGCTCATGGTGGATTTGAGCGCCTTTAGAATGAGCTTTAACTTCTGCAATTGAAACTACGGGAAGGTTTTTAGCAAACAATAAAACTAATGTAAAGAATAACCCGAAGCTTCCCAGCAGTATTCCTATATCATAAAATGAAGGGGTAAACATACCCCAGCTTGAGGGTAAGAAATCCCTATTTAAAGAAGTTACAATGATTACAAATCTTTCAAACCACATCCCGATCAAGACATATATTGCAACGACAAACATAACCGGGATAGAGCGTCTGAATTTCTTAAACCAGAATAATTGAGGGAATAAAACATTACAGCTTATCATTATCCAATAAGACCATGCATAAGGACCAAAGGCACGGTTAATAATAACAAACTTTTCGATAACCTCACCGCTGTACCAACCCATAAAAAATTCCATCCCGTAAGAATACCCGACCATCAGCGAAGTAAGAAGAATTACTTTATTCATATTGTCCAGGGTATTTATTGAAATGATCCCTTCCAGGTCAAATACTTTTCTAACAATCACCAGGACAAATACAACCATTGCGAAACCGGAGAAGATAGCACCTGCAACAAAATAAGGGGGGAAAATGGTTGAATGCCAGCCGGGAAGAATTGCCATAGCAAAATCAAAACTTACCACGCTGTGCACCGAAAGAACCAGCGGAGTTGCAAGCCCGGCAAGGATCATATAAGCTTTTTCATAATGCTGCCACTGACGATTGGAATGCCTCCAGCCAAGGCTGAATAAGGAATAGATAAACTTTTTAGCTTTTGAAGCTGCCCTGTCTCTTAAGGAAGCAAAATCAGGTATTAAACCGACATACCAGAATAAAAGGGAAACTATAAAGTATGTTGAAACTGCAAATACATCCCATACCAGGGGTGAAACAAAATTAACCCAGAGGCTGTGCTGATTCGGATAAGGGATTAAATAACCTGCAAGCCACGGGCGCCCAAGGTGAATCAGCGGGAATAAGCCCGCACAAATGACTGCAAATATGGTCATAGCTTCTGCAAATCTCGCAATGCCTGTTCTCCATCTTTGCCGTAAGAGGAAAAGGATAGCAGAAATAAGTGTACCTGCATGCCCTATACCTACCCAGAAGACGAAGTTAATTATTGGAAAGCCCCAGGCAACCGGGATGTTGTTTCCAAACATACCAATACCATAATAAAAGGCTATTATCAGGCATACCACTCCCAGCAGCAGCATACTCACGGTAATGGTTAAAGCGAAGAAATATTTTTTGTTAGGCTTCTCATCAATTGGTTTGGCAATTAAATTCTCTATATCAGAGAAAGTAAGCCGCTCATCAATTACAGATATTTCCTGCGAGTAATCAGTAGCCAATTATACTTCCTCCTTATGAGTATTCCGCAATTTAGCAATGTAGGTAACGTTAGGTCTCACATTTAAATCTTCAAGCACGTAATAGCCAAGCTCATGATTCCTATATTTGAAGAATTCCGAATCTTTGTCGTTCATATCTCCGAACTTAATTGCGTTAGTATTGCATGCTTCCTGGCAGGCAGTTTTAACATCCGTACCTTTGACTTCCCTGCCTTCATGTATTGCATCGGATCTTGCATTCATTATTCTCTGGATACAGAATGTACATTTCTCCATTACCCCGCGTGATCTGACTGTTACCTCGGGGTTATATATAAGATTAAAAATATCTGTCTGCTGGTATTGCTCTTTAAAATGATCTCTAAAATTAAAAAAGTTAAATCTTCTTACTTTATAAGGGCAGTTATTGGAACAGTACCTTGTCCCGACACACCGGTTATAAATCATCTGGTTTAATCCGTCGGGGCTGTGAGTAGTTGCCAGCACGGGGCAAACATTTTCACAGGGGGCATGATCGCACTGCTGGCAAAGCATAGGCTGAGTGCTTACTTCCGGTTCATCCGGGGTACCCGAATAATAACGATCAATCCTAATCCAGTGCATTTCCCTTCCCTTGCCAACCTGTTCCTTCCCTACGATGGGCACATTGTTTTCAGAACCGCAAGCGATAACACATTCACCGCAGCCCAGGCATTTATTAAGATCGATTGCCATACCCCATTTTACACCGGGATATTCGTGAGGATAATATAAGCTTTTCTCTTCATGTTCATTTTCAGCCTTTAAGAAACCGGGTTTCTTTTTATATTCTTCTACAGTCCCTTCCCGGATAATACCCCTAAGCTTAACCTGGTCTTTTGTAAAGCCGACATCGAAGGTATGATGCTCCTGGGAAGATACCAATTGATAAGCACCGTCAATTTTTTTAACATCTGCATTATAAATCCAGTTAGAGATGCCTCCTTTTTTTGACATGAGTACACCTGCATCGAACCCGACCCCGGTACCAACCACACCGATCTTTGTTCTGCCGTATCCAAGCTCAATAGTAATAGTTTTATCAGCAGCACCAGGCTGAATAAATGCAGGGATTTCCAACTTTCTGCCGTCTGCTGTTATTTCAATTAGATCGTTAGAACGGAGGTTCAATTCTTTTGCTGTGTTTAATGAAATTGCAGCATAATTATCCCACACAATTTTAGAAACCGGGTGGGGAAGCTCCTGCATCCAGCCGTTATTAGCGAATTTTCCGTCGCCGGTTGAGTAGCTTTCATGCAAGTTAACTACATAGCCCTGAATCTCTGCCTTATTGTTTGAACCGGTAATACTGCTATTAAATTTACCGATGTTAACCCGGTTATCGTTTGACACGGCAACACCATCATGCAGCGAAGCAAGCCAGAACCTTTTAAAGTCCAGTTCAGCATTGAGAACCGGGAAAATTTCATTTTCCCAATGGTTCATTAAATAATCATGGTACAGATTTTCATTAAATTTCTCATTGCTTTCCATTGTCCAGAATAACAATGCAGCTTCTTTTTGCCTCGTATTATAAAGAGGTGAAATAACCGGCTGTCTCATAGAATAAAAACCGGTTCTTGTTTTTACATCACCCCATGATTCGAAAGAATGATTAACCGGAAGGAGATAATTGCCTGCCTGGGAAGATTCATTCTCACTTTCAACAAGAGAGATAACATCGGGAACTTTCTTTAATGCACCGGCATAATCGTAATCTTTAGGCAAATGATACACCGGGTTTGAATTAAAATGAATAACAGCCGCAACATTACCGCTGTTCATATTATTTATAAGATTTCCCCATTCTTCATTACTGCTTAAAGGCTGAATATTTACCCGGGCAGAATCTGTCCTGTACATAGCTCCATTATTTAAAGCTTCATTTAAAGCATTAACTGCAACATGAACATCTTCCGGTAAAGTATCGCCGGCATAAACAATAGATTCGCCTTTATTTTTAAGCAGATCATCAACAAGATATTTTATTTTTACTAATTCAATCGAATATTTATCTGCAAAAGCTTTAAGAGCTGGATCATCCGGACCGGAACCCGAAACAGCGCCGGAGACTGCTCGGACAAATTCATATTGCGCATCGGGTCTTAACCTGATCCTGTAATCAGCATTGCTCCCGGTAACCGACATGTTCCCTTCAATTACGTATAAACGGTTAAACTTATCTAAATTGCTTACTTCCCTTCCCTTAGCAAATAATAGAGCATTTTCAACTTTATTTTTACCAACTCCCAGGAAGTCCGATTCCAATGCAACAATAATTTTTGCTTCATCCCATTTAACGAGGGGGAATACTTCTGCACCGTGAGTTTTCTGCCAGGCTGAGTTACGTGTATCTTCATTAAATAATTCATAAGAATATATTTTTGCGCCTGGATATTTTTGCTGAAAATCTGAAAATACTTTTTTTGCAGAAGGTGAAATTATTCTATGAGAAATTACAGCTATTTCTTTACCTCCGCTTCCCGATAAAATGCTCCTGATTTTATCATCAACATTCTGCCATGTTGATTTAATAAAGCTGCCGTTCTTAGATTTTACTTTGGGCTCTCTTAATCGTTCAGGATCGTACAAATTTAAGATGCCGGCCTGGCATTTTGCACAAGCCTTACCTTGATTAACCGGATGATCAGGATTGCCGTCTACTTTAACCGGCCTGCCTTCTCTAGTTTTAATTAAAACACCGCAGCCATCCTCACACCCGTCTGCAGTTGAAGCGTAATAATTTGGTTTTCCCAGCGTTATGCTTTCAGGCTTTTTGTTATAAGGAACAATATCACCTTCGTCCCTGTAATCAGCGCACCCGGCACCAGCTAAAGCGGCAGACGCGGCAACAAGAGTCAAAAATTTTCTTCTTGATAAACCGCTGACTTTATTCAGATCAAAATCATCCGTTACACCTTTTTGGAACTCGTGCCGTGAAGCTTCTACAACTGCAGGATCATTGTAAAGCGATTCAAAACTTTTCCAATAATTTATATCGGGGTTTTCTTTCTTTTCTTCTTTACTCATGTTATTGTCGGTATCAGACATTATTTTTTACCCGTATTTTTTCTTTGAACGGCAAGAGGATTAATTCTTACTTTTATTTTCTGTTCTGCTTTCTTTTCTTTCTTTGTAAAAAGATTAAAGGGGAAAGATCTAAAAACTACATAGCTCATGAATCCCATTCCCATGGAAGTAAAAAAATTTTTCCGTTTAATCTTTTTCTGAAAATAATCCGATATTTCCATTAATACTCCGTTTTAACGGTGACAAGCAAAACAATTATCAGGACCGTTTTTAATATTCTTCAATTCCGGTAAATTCTCGTGTGCATTCCTATGACAATCAAGGCAAGCAGCCATAGTAAAAGGATGCACCTCTTTAATCTTTGCCATCTGACTGACATTTCCATGGCAATGGACACAATCTATGCCCATGTTTACATGCACACTATGGTTAAAATATACAAAATCAGGCACCCGGTGAACTCTTTTCCAGGGGAGCGCCTTCCCTTCTTTATAATAAGCAGTTAACTTTTTTATTTCAGGTCTGTCTTTTCTTGCAATTGTATGACAGTTCATACAAGTAGAAGCCGGCGGTACCATTGCAACACGAGATTTTTCCACGCCGGTATGGCAATACTGGCAGTCGATCTTCATAAGCCCGGCATGTATATTATGAGGAAAGTTTATCGGCTGGTTAGGGCTGTACCCGACCATATCTCTTTCAGGTTTACTAACAAAAAAAGTTATTGTAAAGCAAGCAATAATGACAAAAATAGTGATTGGCAGCCGAACCCTGAGAATATAGTCCAACCGGGTACTTTTCATTATGATCCTTTTTAAAGTAGAACTATGTTATAATTTTTAATGGATAATTAAAAACTCAACTTACGGTTTTATATTATTATCTTAATTGATATAATAATGACCCGCTGCGCCTTCATGACGCCTTACAAAAACGTAAGTGGGGTTAGTAAATAGATTAAAGCAATGACAGTTTCTTTTAGTAATCAAAGAATCCAAATTAGATGACTAACATATAAATATTACAATTAAAAACAAAAAGATAAAAAAAAATATTAAATAAAATTTTAAGTCAATGTGTTCTATTTCAAAATGAAATAATAAAAAATTATTAATAAAATGGGGAAATATTCAACAAATTCGATATTCTATAACTAACTATACTAATTTAAAGCTCTTTTTACAAGTGTTGCAGGGTGTAATACTTCAACGTTTACATTAAATTTTTCAGCACCGTATTTTAACTGTGAAATACAGCCGGGATTACCGGCAACAACTATATCGGAATTCGTCTTTTTAATATTTTCCATCTTTCTTTTCAAAATAATCATTGAGGATTCATACTGCATCAAGTTATATATGCCGGCGCTGCCGCAGCACCAGGAAGATTCTTCCAGCTCTTTGTAATTTATACCGGGGATTGATTTTATTATTTCTCTCGGTCCAACAGTTATTTTCTGAGTATGAGCAAGATGGCATGCATCATGGTAAGTAACAGACTTGTTAACTTCATTTAACTTCAAATATATTTTTAACTCATATAAAAATTCCGAAAAATCTTTGACTTTTGACGAAAATATTTTTGCTTTCTCAGCATAAACAGGATCATCCTTAAATAAATGAACGTATTCTTTCATGAATGCACTGCATCCGGCGGAGTTGGTGACCAGGTAGTCGAAGGTTGGTTGGTTATCTGCCTTCGCTGAAGCTTCCACCTTCACTGAAGTTTCGGTGGATAAACCGGCAGATAAATCCGGGGTTTGCAGGAAAGTATCTATTGTGTGCCGGGCGAGCTTTATAGCCGATTCAAGTTCACCATTATGAGCATTTAATGAACCGCAGCATACCTGTCCTTTGGGTGTATAAACCGAGCAGCCGCATGCTGTTAATACATCAAATGTATCTTTATTTATATCTGCAAACATTACATTCATCAGGCAGCCGGAAAGAAATGCAGTCTTATATTTTATTTCTCCTGCAGGTAAAGAAAATTCAGGAATTATTTCATCACTGAATTGTCTTGGTATCAAAGGAGATAATTTGTCCATTTCAGATAGCTGCGGGAAGAAAGCTTTAAATAAGCCTGAAGAATGCAGCAGTTTTTGTAAACCGGATTTTTGATAAAAGTAGATCATTCTAAATAAAAACTTAAATCTTTTTTTCGAAGTAAAGATCTTATTCAGTATAAATTTTTTTATCCTTTCTTTTGGAGATGAGGCAAATCCTGCTCTTTCTATTTCAACTCTTGCCGCTTCAACCATTGAGCCGTATTTGACACCGGCCGGGCATGCAGTTTCACACGCCTGGCAATCGAGGCAAAAATTCATTTCATAAGAAAAAGTAGTTGTAAGGGAAGTTCTCCCCTCGCAACCGATTTGATTAATTTTATCCTTCCGCGGGGAGATGATTTTTCAAGTTTTGTAATTTCATAAGTAGGGCAGACAGATAAGCATAGTCCGCAATGAATGCATTGGGAAAGGACATCGTCGTTAGGCAAGACTTTTAATAAAATATTGTCATTTGGAGAATTCATGAGGCTAAAGCCAAAATTCCTTTTACTCTTTTTTTCGAGGGTGACCAAAAAGTCCAATTGTCATTTCGAGTTTCTAAAAAAAGCACTTGCTTTTAGTTATCAAAAGAATGACGTTGAGCTTAAACAAAAGAACTAACATGCAGTTTGACAGTGCC
The DNA here is from genome assembly GCA_963739895.1 of uncultured Ignavibacteria bacterium. GTDB lineage: Bacteria > Bacteroidota > Ignavibacteria > Ignavibacteriales > Ignavibacteriaceae > CAVQBP01. Next base: position 26,685 of record CAVUCR010000008.1, read on the forward strand.
TCGACTGATGTATTATTACTCGCTTTCGAGTTTTGTTCCAAAGGTTATCAGTTATCAATTGGTGTAAACCCGTTTTTTCTGAAACCCGCTTAGTAGCATATTCTGTTTTTATAACTTTTGGGCTTGTTAGTTTTCTTAAAAATTATTTTTTCAAAAAATATTTTTCAAGAAAGGTTTTCCAATGTCACATTCTAAAATAACAAAAATTCACCCAAACTCAGCAGGAATAGATATAGGGTCAGAAAAGATATTCATAGGCATTGAAGATAAAGAAGTAAAATCATTTTCCACATTTACAGTAGATTATCTTCGCAGCATAGAATATCTACAAGAGAACAAAATTACTACAGTTGCTATGGAGGCAACCGGAGTCTACTGGATAGCACTTTATGATATGCTTGAAGAAGCCGGCATAGAGGTATACCTGGTAGATGGCAGACAAACAAAAAATGTTCCTGGTCGTAAAAGCGATGTTGCCGACTGTCAATGGATTCAGCAACTTCACAGTTACGGACTGCTTCATCGATGTTTTATTCCGGATGATATTACTCGACAACTTCGTACTTACACTCGTCTTAGAGAGGACCATCTTTCATTGTCTTCCCAACATATTCTACACATGCAAAAGGCACTAGACTTAATGAATATAAAGCTCCATAACGTAATTAGTGAGATTCATGGAGTCAGCGGGATGCGTATTCTGAAAGCAATCATAGCTGGCAACCATAATCCTGAAGAACTTTTATTGCTTTGTGAAAATAGTATTCTAAAAAATAAACGAGAAATGGTTCTTGCTTCGCTTCAAGGCAACTTTAGAGAAGAATATATCTTTATGCTTAAACAGGCAGTTGATGCCTACGAATTTTATATCTACAAGATGTTTGAATGTGATAAACAGATTGAGACCTTGCTTAAAAAAATAAATTATGATAAACCTACTCCTACAAATATGACAAGGCCAAAACAAATAAGACATAATGCACCTAAAATTAATAATCTGCATGAAGAACTGATGAAATTAACCGATGGCAAGGATCCTTCACAGGTTATAGGATTTACCGATAAGAATCTCCTTTTACAAATTGGGGAAACCGGGGTTAACCTAAGTAAATGGAATACCGAAAAACATTTTACCAGTTGGCTTTGTTTAGCCCCGACAAAACACTCATCTGGAAAGAGCAATAAAAAACACAAGAAAAAAGGGAACACAAAAGCCGGTCAAATTTTTAGGAAAGCAGCTTTATCAGTTGCCAATAGTTCTCACTCTGCTTTAGGTGGTTTCTATCGTAGAATTAAAGCAAAGAAGGGGCATCGTATTGCTATTAAAGCTACTGCCAGAAAAATCGCTGTTCTATACTACAGAGTTATGACTAAAGGCATTGATTATGTTGAACAAGGGCTTGTCCGTTATCAAGAAAAATTTAAGGAACAACAAATTAAAAGAATAAAAAAGCAAGCTAAACATTTCGGATTTCAATTAATTGCAGATGGTTGTCATTAGGGAACGTCATTAGTACCGAAGGGAGAAATCTTACGTTTTGAAAAGATTTCTCGGTCGTCCAAAGGACTCCTTTGGAGAAGACTCCCTCGAAATGACACTTTCTTTACTTTTTGGTCACCCACGCAATCAGCTATAGCTGACGGCAATGTAAATGTATTCCTATTTTTTATTTTTTTTATGAAAATTTAATTTGAGTAATATTGTAATCTATTGCAGTTGGCTTTAGCCAACTGAATATTTTAAATTCTTCATAATTATTGATAAAAACACTCTTAGAATTATGCTCTTTATATCTTTAGATATTCGCTTACGTAAATTATTTTTTTATTAACTTCTATCTAAAAGACAGCTTTCATTTTTATAATTCCGCAGACTTATCGTATCAGTTTTTTGTATAAAGACCAACAAACATAATAAACTCTCTTTTATGTATTATTAGGTTTACATATAGTAAAAACGGTTAAAACCGTTTCAGAGAATTATATTTTTTTCTCACAAACCAATGGATAAATCCATTAGTTAATCAATCATTAATCACTATCCTCAAACCAGAAATTATTGGTACAATGTTATTTGTATACTTCGCACTTTGGACTTATATCAAACACTTTCCCGGGATTAATAATATTATTGGGGTCTATTACAGATTTAATCTGTTTCATCATTTCAATCCCCGGTATTCCTGCAACTTTTTCAAGGAATTGTTTTTTTGCCAGTCCCGTACCATGCTCGCCTGTTATGGTTCCTCCCAGTTTAATAGCCTCATTAAAAATAAAATCAAAAGCCTTATGCGCTCTACTTATCTCTGCTTTATCCCTCTCATCAGTTAAGCAGGTGGGGTGAAGGTTCCCGTCGCCGGCATGTCCGAAATCCCCGAATATGAGATCGTATTTTTTTGCAGCCTCTGTTACTTTTTCAATCATTACCGGAAGTTCACTCCTTGGGACTGTAGCATCTTCCAGAATTGTAGTAGGTTTTTTTCTTGCCAGAGCACTGAATGCACTTCTCCGTGCTGTTTTCAATGAATTTGCTTCATCAACACTTGAGGCTTTTTTAACAAAAGAAGCATTGTTCTTCTTTAAAATACTTATTATTGTTTCCGCGTCTTCTTCTACTATGCTCCCCCTGCCGTCTACCTCAATAAGAAGAATTGCTTCACTGCTTCTAGGCAGACCGACTTTAGTATAATCTTCAACACAGTTGATCGTTGTATTATCCAGGAATTCCATCATGCTTGGTGTTATGTTTGAGGCTATAATTTCTGCTACGGATTTTGCACTATCGGAAAGCTTATCGAAATAAGCCAGCATGGTAATGGAATTCGCCGGTACGGGGATCAGTTTCAATATTATTTTAGTAATGATACCAAGAGTTCCTTCGCTGCCGACAATAAAATCTTTTAGGTTATAACCTGCAACGTCTTTAAAATTCTTTCCGCCGGTTTTTAATAAATTACCATTAGGAAGGATCATTTCCGTTCCCATAACGTAATTTTTAGTTACACCATATTTTAGTCCTCTTAAGCCGCCTGCATTATTAGCAACATTCCCGCCGATTGTACAAACGTTCATACTACCAGGGTCCGGCGGATAGAATAAATTATATTTCTCTACCTCATTCTGCAGATGAGCGGTTACGACTCCCGGCTGAACAGTTGCAGTTAAATTTTTAGAATCAATTTCGAGTATGCTGTTCCATTTAGTCATAACAATCAGCACGCAATTTTCAACGGGAACGGCGCCGCCGCTTAAGCCTGTTCCTGCACCGCGGGGAACGATATTGAACTTCTCTTCATTTGCCAGCTTAACTATTTTAGATATTTGTTCTTCATCCCCGGGGAAGACTACTGCTTCAGGCTTTTGTTCAAAAATCGGGGCAGCATCAAATGAATAAACGTGCTTATCCTCTTCAGAATCAAAATAGTTATTACCGCCGACAATCTCTTTAATTTTTTCTTTTAAGGTTCTGTTCATTTAACGATTTAGTATAAAGAGTTAATTTTTAACATTTGGAATAATTAAATAAATATTCAACTTTTTTAAACGAATCTGCGCAGCAGCTGCAGTACAATATAACCCGCAATAAAAGCTAATGCCAAATAAAATACCAGGCTTTTTAACGTATCAAATGTAAGACTGAATGTTGAGATGTAACCCCGCCAGCCGCATTTACTGCAGCGGTAAGTCTTAAAAAAAGTAGTATGCTTAATTAAAGTTTCATAGGCATTTCTTGAACGGGACCGCCGTATTGAATTAGACGCCGAGCAGGATGGACATTTTTCATATAAGGGATTTTTTCTGAAAAGTATTTTACTAGATTTCATATCGTGAAAATAGTTTCAATTACTTCTATAATCAACTTAATTGAAAATTTTTCTGTGCAGTCAAAAGGAATTCATAAACCTTTTTTTTACCACAGAGAAAACAGAGAAGACTCAGAGGAAACAGAGCTAGTTTTTTCCTCTGTTATCTCTGCGGATTCTCTAAGACCTTTGTGGTTAATCAGCGTTGTGGTAAAAAGAAATTTTTTTCCGACTTACGCACAGGGACACCCAAATTCAAGTTAAAAATGTTATTGATATTAAATATTCAAAGGTTTTTTTATTTATCTTAAAAAAGTGCGAAAGTCAGTAGAAAAAAGTAAGAAGAAACAAGGAAAAAGATACAAGGATTCGTCGAAAGTACTTTTATCTTTTTACTTTTATCTTGTTTCTTCTTCAAATATACTATTGCTTTATAATTTACCGCAGAGGGAACGGAGAATAAACAGAGGAAAATGTTCTACTCCGACATGAAAATAATAAGGAGATTCTTCTTCCCGGCTTCAAGATGTAATCAAAGAAGAAAGGGTGAACCATAAACCTCACCCCCGTCCCCTGACTTGTCCGGGGGGAAATATTTAAAAAATAAGTTATTGTTTTTTAATAACTTACCGGAGTAAAAATAGTAATTTGTCGCACTAAAGGGCCTACCCCCCCTTCAACTATGGAATATCACATACGTAAAGTTAAGACAGGTTCAGGTAATATTGCCGTACAGGTAATCAAATACGAAAACCGAAAACGAGAAATTGTAAAACACGTGGGTTCTGCTCGTAACAAAGATGAAGTAGTTATACTTTGGGGTAATGCTGCTAATTGGATTGCTGAGCAAACAAAACAAATTCCATTGTTTCCACAAGAAGAACGGTTCATTTCACTTGAGCAATTAGGGTATCTTGGATTTCAGTATACATTTTTATATGAGACATTATACAAACTGCAGGCAAGATTAGGATATACATGTTTTGGCAACAAGTTAATCAATGACTTAGTTACTATCCGTATAATTGAACCGGCTTCAAAATTACGCTCGCTGGAACTTTTAGAAACCTACTTTAATATAAAACACCGCCGACAAAGCCTTTACGATATACTTCCAAGGTTACTAAAACAAAAAAATAAAATAGAAGAGCTAACGATTAACTTTGCAGTTAGGGAATTTGATTTTGATTTTTCAATAGTCTTTTACGATGTAACCACATTATATTTTGAAACGTTCAAATCAGATGATTTTCGTAATACCGGATTTTCTAAAGACAATAGACCTACTCAACCACAAATATTGGTTGGCTTAGTTGTTAACAAAGAAGGCTTTCCTGTGGCTTATGATCTTTTCTCAGGCAACACATTTGAAGGACATACACTAATTCCTATCATTCAAAACTTTAAGAAAAAATACAACATAAAGAACCTAACCGTTATAGCCGATGCTGCGATGATTAGCGCTGATAATATTGGTAAGTTAAAAGCAGCTAAAATTGATTATATAGTTGGCGCTCGTTTAGGGAATCTACAATCCAACATATTAAGCTCTATTGACAAACAACTACCAAGAACTGATTCGGCTAACATTAGACTAAAAACTGAACTTGGTTACTTAATTTGTGACTTTTCTAAAAAACGTTTTGCTAAAGATAAGTTTGAAATGGAAAGACAGATCGTTAAAGCAAAGGAAATACTCCAGAATCCCGGAAAAACAAAGAGGGTAAAGTTTATAAAAACTACTGAAGCAAAGAATCAATTGAATACCGAACTGATTAATAAAGCAAAGACATTACTTGGCATTAAAGGTTATTATACTAATCTTGATAAAAAAACTATCAGCAATGAACTCATTATTGAGCGTTATCATGAGCTTTATAAAGTCGAGAAAGCATTTAGAATATCAAAACATGATTTGAAGACTCGTCCCATTTTTCATTTTAAAGAAGACCCGATTAGAATTCACATTCTGATTTGTTTCATGGCTTTAGCTGTTTCAAAATATATTGAAATCAAAACGAACCTGTCTATACAGCATTTCCTTTCCGAATCTAAAAAGATTACGGATGTCAAACTTTTGAACAAAACCAATAATAAAGTTATTGTTAAGCGGATTTCTCTATCGAAGGATATTTTAATACTACTGGAACGGCTAAAACTAATGCCGCACTAATTTGGACAAGTCAGGACCGGTGTATCCCTGATGATTATTATCCACACTGCCGTCGGAAATAACGCCGGTTTCGGCTTCAATAAAAAACAGGTCATTTGATACGGAGATATGAATTGGCGTTGAGATGGCTGTGGCATTACTGTCATCGGTAGCATGAGCTGTGAGTGTGTAAATTCCGTTTGGAACGTTTTCCCAGGTAAATTCATAAGGAGACTTGTCATCCGTAAACAACAGAGTATCATCTTCATAAAAGGCCACATGATCGATTGCGCCGTCCAGATCATAGGCGGTTGCGGAAATCGTGATGTCGGATGCTGTCCAAAAAGATGCGGATTCGGCAGGGGATGTAATATTAACAACGGGAGGGATATTAATATTTGTATCGGCACCGCCCTGGTCCATTTGCCAGCACATCATAACAAATGCGGCGAGACCATGCAAATCATTTGTGTTTCGGCTGCGGTTGATGTAATAGTAATAATCATCGCTGACACTTGTGCCCTGAGATATATCCTTTAAATTCGCCAATCCATCCGTGCCAATGTAGAATTTATGCTGCAGAATACCTTGGTAAGCTTTTACTGCCATGTCCAAATAGGAACTATCGATGTAACCTTTATACACTGCCCTTGCCGTAAAATAGGAATACATGCAGGAGCAGGAACTCTCCAGCCAGTTATCCGGACGATCTCCCTTATCGACGATCTGATACCATAAACCAGTCGCTTCATCCTGAACATTGGATAAGCCGGTGATCAAGTTTTTCAATATCCTGATGAGCTCTGCCCTTTTGGGATGATCTTCCGGCATTACTTCCAAAATCTCGACAATAGCCATACCAAACCAGCCCATCGACCGTCCCCAAAAATAGGGGGAATGGTGAGTAACCGGATCGGCCCATGATGATGATCCGCTCTCGTCATAGGCATGATAAAGAAGACCCGATGAATCTGATAGATGGGAGGCGTAAGTGATTATCTGATCGGCAACTTCCGTGTATAATGATGTATCATTAACTACATGTGCGTAATTCGCAAGAAAGGGGAGAATCATATACACGCCATCCAGCCATATTTGGCCGCCATTATTAATGGTGTGCCAGAAAGCGCCATCGGATGTTCTGGGGTAGGTGCGATAAATGTTACGTATGTAATCCGCCGCTAGTTTATATTTTTGCTCACCGGTTTCAACGCAACACAACAAAGTGACCAGGCCGGGCTGACTATTGTCGAGACTGCTGATGGCTGCATCAATATGGCCATTGGCATCAACATGAGAGTCGACGTAATTTTTAATTTGTTGGAAATAGGCGGCGTCGTTGGTACGCTTCCAGATGCGATACTGACCGAATAGATAAAATCCCGCCGGATAAGCCCAGTTGTTAAGATCGGACGGAGATCGTTCCATAGTTGATTCAATGACTTGCTGCGCCAGCTCCATTTGACTATATAAAGTCGAGCCTGACAAGACAAATAGTAACAACAGCATCCATTTGATGTGTGTTCGTTGCATTTGGTTGTACTTCCTTCGACTTTATTCAGTTTTCGAAAAATATCACCAGGCACTTATGCAGCCAGTGTACATTTACCTTCACTTTTCCCCGGTAAGTAAATCAATCAGATGTTTATTGGAACGGGAAATTGACGAAAACGGATCAATATGGATAGCGTTAATATTTTTCTCCTTCATAAAATTCGGACAGTCTGTTTTAAAGCCTTTTTAAAAAAGCCATGCGAAAGAGACTAACGAAAAAAATCAACTTCACCCCTCAATTACATTACTTTAACAGAATTATTATGTGCAGATTTGAATTAGAGAAGAATAGTTGCCTCTATTTTTTGAGTAACATTTTAAATTATATTTAAACTATATAATTTTCAATAAAATTCTTAAAAGTTGAAATTTTCCAAAATTACTTCTTTTATAAGTAGACGGCTGTAAGAATAATAAATGCAGTATTAATTGATTCTCTGCCTTTTTATTTATTCAGCGAGGGAGGAAGATTCTTCCTTCCCCAATCCAATCTTTTGGAATCCATAAGGAACTTAATTGTTGCACCATTGCTTATTTCTTCGTGGGTTATCCATGCTCTATCAAGAGGCTTTCCGTTTAACTCTACAGATTTTACATAAATATTATCTTTTGATAATGAGTCGGCTGTGATTATAATTTTTTTCCCGTTTTCTCTTGTAATGGTAATTTTGGGAAACAACGGTCCGTCCAGTAAGTAAACATCCTGTCCGGCATTCGGAAAAAATCCCATTGAAGCAAAAACAAACCATGAACCCATTGCACCGCTGTCTTCATCACCGGGATAGCCGTCAAGTGTATAGTTTTCAAAATTTCTTCTAACCCAGTATGATGTTAAATCGGGCCTGCCTGCATATATAAAACAAAACGGAGTTAGAAATGAAGGCTCATTTCCATAATCAATCATATTATTAGAAAAAGCATGCTGCAGTCTATCAACGAAAATATCTCTGCCTCCTGAAAGATTGATCAAAGAGCCAAAGTCATGCGGCGTGAAACATGAATATTCCCATGAGCTTGCTTCATAAAAACATCTTTTATATATCCTCGAGTTAGATTCAACAATTTCCGTTTTAGGATCGAATTTCAACCAGCTATTATCAATATTTTTAGGATTGATAAATCCTTTATAATTATCGCTTGTTAATTCTGCGTTCCAAAGATTCTTCCACTGTCTTGATCTGTTCAAATACTTTTTATAATCTTCATTTTTCCCAAGCCCTTCAGCCATTTGCGAAATGCAAAAATCATTATAAGCGAACTCCATAGTTTTCGAACCATCAAGCCCATATTCATAAGTATCATAAGGAATCCATCCTCTATCGTTTTCTAAATATGAAAAGGCTCTTTCTTTATCGGCATCATGTTTTAATATTTTATAGGCTTCTTCCCAATCAACTCCTTTAACCCCTTTTATATATGCATCAGCAATTACATTATCTACATTATCCCCTCCCTGATTTTTATTATAAGAACGATTGTCTCCCAATGCCCATGAATAGACTCTATCATTTCCCGCAATAAATGCATCGAGTACCCGACCGTTTCTTTTATATCTTTCTATGAAAGCAAGAATATTATCTGTAACCATACTTTCATTAATAAGTATCTGAAGCGGGAAATCAGTTTTCCAGGTATCCCATATACAGTAGTGATCATCCCAATATGGTAAATGATTATCCGAATTGGGATTGTCGCCGCTTCTATTCCTGGGCATCATCATTGTCCTGTATAAGCTTGAATAAAAAATAATTTTTTGTCCTTTCGAACCCCCTTCAATTATAATTTTACTTAATTCTTTATTCCATATTTTTTTTGCATTTAAGCGGACTTTCTTGAAATCCCAGGCAGGTATTTCCGACTCTAAATAATTCACAGCATTTTCTATACTATTCATCGATACAGCTATTTTCGCAAATACTTTCTCTGAATCTTTGGTATTAAATTTAACAAATGCCCCAATACGTTGTTTCTTACTGTTAATTGTTTCAAATAAACTGCCTTCATATTTTGAGCTATCTTTCCAGGTACCTACAGTTTTAAAAGGTTTATTTATTTTCATGGCAAAGTAAACACTGAACGGCTCACCTGACCATCCGCCCCAATAATAACCCCAGCCTGTTATTAATTGTTTTTCTGCATCTATTCGTATAAATCCATTGTCTGCGTATCCACCCCTTGGAACACCATTGCGTTTAGCAATATCACCTGGGATATTATGACCCAAGTCAATCAATAAAAAAGCGCTGTCAGATTTTGGATAAGTAAACCTATAAACTGCAGCATGGGAAGTCGATGTAAATTCGCAAAGTATATTGTAAGATTTTAGATTTACCTTATAATAACCAACTTCCGCAGCCTCATCCGATTTTTCGGAATCGTGTCCGTCTTCAAAAATATTAATTCCTATTTGCGGCGAGAAAAGAAACTGACCATACTTACCGGGCCCACCTGTTCCGGAAACATGAAGCTGGCTGAATCCTCTAATCTTTGATTCATAATTATATCCATCAGTATGACCCTCAGGTGTATCCGGACTTGGATTTATAGAGCCGAATGGCAGTTGGGGACCAACTACACAGCTTCCGTTTCCTTTAACACCAATCAAAGGATCAACATATTGTGTTAAATCTTGTGAAGCTGCGGTAAGAATAAAACTAAAAAAAAGGGAAATTGATAAAAGAAACTTCATAATTTTTCCTCAAATAATAAAAACAAAAATTTTATTTGAAAACATCAGAGACCTCTATTATATTCTTTTGACGATCATTGATCGTAACTTTGATAAAATGGTTTGAACGGTTCAGCATTTTTTATTGGACTGCCGAAAATATTATATAGAAGCCCGTCCCAATCCTTTTCTCCAACAACACGCAGGGAAAATTTTCCTTTAATTTCATTGGTCTCATCAGCTTTAACTTCATGCAGCGGTCTTGTCTTTTTGTTATATCTGCTTGATACGAGAGCATTATGACTTACCAAAATCCCCTCGCCTATATTCTCAACAGCAAGATCGCCGCCGCCGGCTATAACCAGCAAACCATTGCCAATTTTATTTGTGAATAAAGCGGCTTCAACTCTTCTCCTGTTGCCTTGAAAATACAAATCTTCATTCGACATTTGATATATTCCAAACTCATCAAGCATATCTTTATCCGGATATGAAGGATAAGGTCCTTCACCAATCCATCTCATTTGCGAAAGCTCTTTTGGAATTACAAAACTAATCCCGGCTTCCAAAAATACCCCGGTGCAATTGATAGGGATAAAATTATATTTAATATCAATCCAACCATTATTGTTCAAAACATACCTTAATGTTCCTTCAATATACTGCCCTTCAACATCCGCACGTTTAAAACGCAAGCCTTCGGTAATTATAATTGAATCCTTACCGGATAAAATTTCTTTTGATAATACCTTGGGATCTTTTAGAGTATAAGGCACCCACAAATAGTTGGGATCATCCTTATGGCTTTCCAAGGATATTCGCGAAGAGAGTGTTGACTTTCTCCCTGTTCGCAGAAATATTCCTTCCGTTATTAAATCGGCATTCTCACTAGCTGATGACAGTTTAATTGAACCATTTGCTTTGTTGAATTCGAAAACCGAAACACCAGTTTTAATACTCACTTTTTTATCTTTCTCGGTTTTATCAAACTTATGTTTTACATTAATAAACCCGTTGATGAAGTTCAGAGAAGAATTCTTAGGAATTAACCGCACTGTTTCTTCTTTTAAATGTATTCCATCATTATCATAAAAATTAAATTTCAGCAAATAATAATTGTCGGAAAGTTTTTCAGGCAATTCTAATTTTAAATTAACGTTTTTAATTGAATGAGGTGGAATGTTTAAAACCAAATTATTTTCTTTCAACAAATCATTGTTCCGATATAAACCGTAGATCGCCTTAATCCCCGATAGATTTGTAAAATCATATCTATTTTCTATAGGAACGGTAATGCTTTGTTCACCCGGAATCACTTCATATTTATCGATATTCACATGCACCGGCGAATAAACATTTTTGACCTCATAATAATCCGGCTGGGGAATTCTATTTGAATAAACGATTCCGTCGCTGCCGCTGTAACTGTCTGCATCATAAAAATGATATTTATCAATCCAGACATGATTTGTCGGGAGGTTTATATTTACCGGTGTTTTTGATCTCCTTAGAATACCCTGATCGGCAAAATCCCAGACTGCGCCGCCGGCAATTATTTTACTTTTGTAGATTATTTCCCAAACATTCTGCATCATATCAAAATCGAGTCCGAGCGAGTGCGCATATTCCGTAACAATAATGGGTTTGTTAAACTTTTTGGAATATTTCTCAAGCAGTTCTGGAGAAGTATAATGCGGACTAAAGATATCAACAAAATCGGGGATGAGGTTATAGTTTTCTGAAAAGTATGATCCGCTCTGCGGAAAACAAACAGGCCGGGTCGGATCAAGCTGTTTCATATATTTTGCGGTATTTTTTGTTAAGTCAGTTACAGGGTTTTCGTTTCCGATACTCCATACAATTATACCGGGTCTGTTCTTATCTCTTCTGTATGTTGCATAGGCACGTGTATACAATATGCTTTGATATGAAGTATCTGTGAGATGACGATCACCATAACCAAAAGGAACTTCTTCCATTACATAAAATCCCATCGAATCACATATCTCCGTAAACCTCGGTGGAGGCGGATAATGTGAAGTTCGAACAAAGTTGATATTAGCCTTCTTCAGTATGTTGAAATCGCGAAGCAAATATTCATCCGGGCAATACCTACCTACATCGGGTGAGATTTGGTGAATATCAATCCCTCTTAGTTTTACTGGTGTTTTATTCAATAAAAGTTGAGCGTCTTTAATTGTTACTTCACGCAGACCAACTCTATCAGTAATTACCTGTTCTTCTTTCCCGGAGTCAATAAGCGTAAGCTTAAGGGTGTAAAGATTTGGCGATTCAGCTGTCCATAATTCCGGTTTCTCAATCACGAAATTTACTTCGCCCGATATTTCATTTTCTTTCTTTTGTAAAGGAATTGAAAACTCTTTTACAATTTCATTTTTATCTGAAAAGATGACTCCTTTCAGCTTAGCAGATTTCAAACTCCGTTTTATATCAACATCTGCCGAAACCGAAACATTCGCGTTGTTATTTTTATCAAGCGTTGTTTTAAAAACATAATCATTAAAATGGGTTTGTGAGGTCGAAAACAAGGTTACATTTCTAAATATACCGTAGAAAGCCCACTGATCATTTATATCGAAATCAGAACCTTTGCCGCCGGAAGTAACCTCAACAGCCAAAATATTATTTTCATCTTCGGAAAGATATTTAGTAATATCAAAAGTTACCGGATTGTACGCGCTTGCCCAATAACCGACATATTTCCCATTAACATAAATCCGCGCAGTGTAAAGAACACCATCGAATAGAATATAGGTTTGACGATTCACCCAGGAAGCAGGAATTGTAAATTGAGTGCGGTATAAACCTGTTCCTTCTTTTACGGAATTATACGTATACTGTCCCTTGTTATTATTTTGAAGCGAATAAGCAACACTTTCTTCAGTAGGGACATCATAATATTTTCCGAAGCCCTGGATATCCCAATTACCCGGAACTAAGATTGAATCCCAGCCTTCAACATTAAACTCTTTATGGCAGAACAACGAATCATCCGCAGTGTTTAATGAAGGAATATATTTGAACTTCCAAGCTCCGTTTAATGACTTTGCCCACTCTCCTTTTCTAACAGGATAAATATATTTTTCGTTTTCCCCAAACATTTGAAAATTCACTAACAGAAATAGCACCATAACAAATAAAAGATAAGTCTGTTTAAACATGTCTCTATTACAAATAAATTTTGTTAAAAGATTTTATATTAAAATTAATTTAGGAATATTCTTTTTAGCCGGAATTTTTTTGGGTGACGGCTATCTAATTTTCGAAATTCATTTCATTCCTCAAACACAACGATAAAAAAAATGATGTAAATTTAAATTTGAAAATTTAGTTGCCTATAAATCTTACATCAACTTTGGAAGCATCTTTTTCTACAGGCAATGTAATTGAAATGACTTTTTTATTATTCCCTTTAATTGAGATATTCACGATTCCGTTTTCTTCTTTATACTGAGATTCCAATTTAGGAACTTCATTCTTAGCCGGGATGAGCAGCCAAGCAAATGTTTTGGACTCTTTAATATTAGTAAAATAAATTACAGTTGGATTCGGAATCTTTTTACCGTAAGTCTCACTATACCATCCTTGAATGTACGGTTGTTCTTGTCCTTTAACAACCTTTAACTGCCAGTTTATCTTACCCAAAGGAACGATCCGCAAGTTAGCATCATAATGATTGACCGAGACTGCATCGGGGCCTTCAATTTTCACGTCGCAAGTCGGTGAATAATGCCACAGCACTTGTGAATCTCTAGGGCGATCGGTTTCGAAATGATCAAGAACTACCCAATATTTATTTTTGACATAGAGTACTGAAACGGGAATGAATCACTTTACCATTTACGTTTTCATAACCATCGCTAAAAACACCATAAGCATAATCAAAATTCGGATTATGAATGTAATCCGAGTTTTCCACCAAAGCAGACTGTGCTCTCGTATCACCTTCTTTCTGCCCGTTACCGTCAACCAAAATTATATTATGAGAAAAAGAACTTCTGAAATATCCCCGCCATATTGTTGGATCGAAACTGAAATAATCCTTATGCGTATAACGTCCGCCATCTACCAATAAATCTTTACCGAATGCTGCAACAGATATATGGAGTTTATCCCCGTGCTGATGTCCTGTTCCGTAAGCGCCGGTATCAAAAAACGACCATTCGGCATTCTTATTCCAACCGCTGCGCATTATATGGATACCAGCCCAAGGAAAAGTTATCGAAGATCCCGACTTCGGGTAATCTCCTTCTTTTCCGTTAGTCGCAATCCAGATCCAATCCGGTCTGGAATATTTTCTAGCCGCATACAAAACCCTTTCGCGCAGGTCCTCACGGTCGGAATCACCGTTTGATGGCTGGTGCCCGTCGGGCCGCATGCAATAAGCCAGATAATTATATATAGCTTCCAATTTTTTATCATAATACTCAGGTATCTCACAACCGGCTTTGATAAAATTTTCCTCAACCGATTCGAATCTTTTAAGTGCTACCCACTGAGTTTTTGTCGACAATTCCGTTTGCACACCGTCGGGATAAACCTGGCGGTTGATTTCATTGGACATAACTTCCAAAGCATAGTCAGCCCATTCATTCGCCTCTTTAAATTCGGGAAAGGCTAATCCGGCAAGAGCAAGACCGTCCATTTCCATTGTAGTCCAATTATGTCCAGAGGTATGATATTTTTGCAGGAATCTCGCTTGTTCACATATACTAATTAGCATTAATAAACGTGAAGCATGACTAAACGAGATATCATTTTGAAATGCAAAAAATGTTTGCGGGAATGTAGCCCCCAAACGCTGACCAACTTCGATCGTTCTCCATTCAACTTCTCCAATATCGCGGTAGTCAATATTGTTTGAATGATTAAGCACCAAATAGATTGAATCATTTTGTTCGGGAATTTCATGATGTATAAACCAATCTTTAATTATCCGGTCAAACTTTTCCGTATAAATTGAGTTTACCGATCTTTCTTTCGCAACGTATAATGCTCGCAAATATCCAAGTGCATTAAGTTTGTATGCAAACTCGGCATCATTCCCTGGTCCCAAGTATGTCCATCTCAACCCGCCGTCTGAACTTTTTGGAATCTTTGCATGGATATTTTCGAAAATAAATATATCCGATATTATTGAATCAGCTACATAAACATTATTCTCACTAACTGAAGCATCAATACTATTTATTACCCAGTTTCGTTTTGTTCTACTGTAATAGTCAATAAGAGCCTCAGCTCCCTTTATAGTATCTCCCCTGGCCAAAAAAGAACGAACCACTTCTAATCCGGGCTGGTTGAGGTCAAGCGCATCAAATAAATAACGCAACCGATCAGAATCAAATTTCCATAAGTCTTCCGAAGTTTTAACATTTTCCCAGTTTTTAGTATCGCTGTTTTTTGTATGCGTATTTACAGCAACAAACAGAAATCCGATGAGAATTAAATTGGGATATTTATAAAAAGGTCTAATGATTTTTTTTACCATTCTTAAAATCCGGCATCAGATGTAAATGTTCATTCTTCGGAATAAATCCAATTAAATCTTCCGCCAGGTGCGGCATCGCCGTTTAAATACCAATCCAGCGGGTCGTTCGAATCCTGCATATTATCCGACCATTTGAATTCAAAGTTAAGCGTAGTTGAGAATTGAGAAATTAGTTTCCTGGGAATAATAATCATTAATTTATTATCTTTCACCGAGTAATCAACAGTACTCAAATCTTCCCATTTCTCGTCTGAGTATTTTTGAAGCTTGCTTCCCCATACAATTCTGAAATCATATCCTTTCCACCCGGTAGAGAACTTTCTATCCGAATTGATATAAAGCCGCATCCAATTATCGCCGGAATTCGAGGTTATGCCGGCA
Source organism: uncultured Ignavibacteria bacterium (assembly GCA_963739895.1). GTDB lineage: Bacteria > Bacteroidota > Ignavibacteria > Ignavibacteriales > Ignavibacteriaceae > CAVQBP01. The sequence goes on from CAVUCR010000008.1 coordinate 42,752, forward strand.
ACAGTCTCGGCATAAAAATAAACATTATTATTATCGTGGGAAATTTTCATAATATGAAAATCATTCCTTCCGGTGTTGTTTGTATAAATTATTTCCGGTTTTGATTGAGCACCTCTCCAATTGCGGGGCTTAGTATCATTAGTATAATCTTTATAAACAGGTGTTACATTTTCCCAGTCGCTAAAACTGTGAATAGTTTTCATTTCACCCGGCAACGGATTTGCTTTGATGCCTTTAAATCTTCTGATATTATTTACAAGCTGCATATAATAATTATCTTTTAGATTTCCAGTTAAAGTTGGTTCTATATCGTTGCTGTATTCAGGACTTGCTTCAACACAGAAATAAGAATGGTTTGGATTCCCGTCTTTGCTTTTCTTGCGCGCTTCTGTCCACTTATTCCAGCCGGTTACAAAAACAAATTTCGGATTTTCTTTAATTGCAGCATCCCACTGTTCCAGGAAATTATATCCGTAAGGAGAATCAGTTTCCGGGTTTCCGGGTTTATCATTATGGTAGCTTCTTCCCCTGTTATCTTGGTTACCGTAAAATGCGGAACCGCCCATTCCTGCATTCAAATCCGGATTTTGTGCAGCCGAAACGTTAATAACTTCTTTTTCACCCGAGTAGTTAAAATGTGCGCGCTGCGGTCTGTTAAAGTCCATTAGCGGCCAGCCGTTGGTTTTATATTTTTCAGTGGGAAATTGCGATTCCCTCCAGGTAAAATATAACTCGCATTCGTGTCCTACGGCTAATGGAACTACGCCAATTATTAATGGTTGACCGCTGGGATACCAATCGTTTGGAAGAAAAAACCAGTCTTTGGGATTATAATACATTCCGCCTTCCTTATAAAAAGCTTCATACACTTCTTCCATACGAACACCGGAATCATAATGAGTGTAAAAAGCAATTTTCGGCGGATTCATTCCCTGCTTACTGATTTCGTCCATAGCTTTCATCAAGAGCATTACTCTATCTGCATAAATTGAATTTTTTGTAACGTCAACAATTATAAGGTCTACACCGGCATCAGTAAACAGCTGAACATTTCTACGAATTACCCAGTAATCATCTGCACGATAATAACCGTAGATAGGTTTACCCCAATAATATTCAGGGCACTGTTCGTCACCGCGGCAAACTGGTTTTCCCCAGTATTGATTATCATAATCATCAAGTACTTTGGGGTGATTTGCAGTGATCTCGCTTAAATCCCAATAGTCTTCAGCGGTTCTGTCGCCATGACTAAGATGATAAAAAATTGCTATATATTTATCCTTTTTCGGATTACCGGCTGCATCGTTCTGAAGTAGTGTTCTTCCCAAATCATCCGTGCCCGCAAGTACTTGAGCAAAAGCGATATTTTCATTTATAAATAATAGCATGATAAAAAACAGCAAAAAAAAGATTTTTATTTTCAATGTATACTCCTATTTCAAGATCCATTGGAATAATACTTATATACGAAAAATAATAAGGGCTAATAATTTATATCTGTATCAATACCGGAAGATTCCATTTGATAAATAAGCGGTTGTGTTCCTTCCGGTTTATCGGCTCTTAAATCTCTGATTTTAATACCTTGAACATCATTAAGGTAAATTGCAGAACGATAATCCGGCTTCAATAAATAAAACTGGACGTTATACATTCTAATATTTTTTGCATGACGAATATAAAATCCGTAACCGGGAAGACTATCGCCAAACATTCTGTTTTCAGGATATCCCTTTTCATTTTCGATAACATCTCGCGTTGCTTCTTCAAGGTTACCGCCGCCTTTAACTAAAATGGTAATATCACGTAAAGTAATATTCTCAACATAATATCCCGGAACTGCGGTTATCGTACAAGGAAGAAGGCTGTGAGTTTTTGCAAATATATTACTGATAAGGACATTTTTTAATTGTCCCACGGACGGATGGCGTTTGCCCAATCTTATAAAAATCGGTGATTGAACACCGTCCATCGTTATATTATTTATTGTTACGCGATCCATTATTCCACCATCAACAATTTCCAAAACAATTCCGGTTATACCTGTATGTGGCTCATCTACCCCGACGATTCTTTTATCCCAATCCGTGAGATGAGATTCGAAAGGGGCATCCATAGTAATGTTGCTTATTGAAATATTTCTAAATCCGCCTTGGCTAGCTGTTCCGAATTTTATAAAATTGCGGTTAGTTCTTAAAACACAATTCGTTACGACAACATCTTCACAAAAGGCCTTAGAATCACTTTTAAGACATATCGCGTCATCATCGCAATTAACAATACAATCCGATATTATAATATCCCTGCCGTCAATGTCTATTCCGTCATTATTGTAATTTGTTTGAGAATGAATAGAAACACCGGTCACAAAAATATGTTCACTATCAAGCAATCTTAAAGTCCAGCGTGCGGAGTTCTTCAGTGTAACATCTTTAATGCGTATGTTTTTACTTTTATGAACGTACACAACATACGGCCGGTTCGGAGCCTCATTTCTGACAGTAAACTTATCTCCCTGCCCATCGATCGTACCTTCTCCAACTAACGAGACATTTTCTTTACCGTCAATTGAAATCATACATTTGTCGAATTGACTATTGGTAGGGAAATCTTTTATATCGGTGCTTGAAATAAGTGTAGAGCCTTTTTGTAAATCAAAAGTGACATTGTCTTTCAAATAAATCATTCCGGTTATATAAGTTCCGGTGGGAACTATTACCGACCCGCCGCCGTCGGCACTGCACTTATCGATTGCCTCCTGAATGAATTTTGTATTAACCGTTTTTCCCTCAGCTCTGGCCCCGAAATTAAGAATATTGTATTCATGAGTTATGTTGGTTTGAGAAAACATGTTCTTTCCAATCAAAAGCGCACATAAAGTAAATAAAAATGTGATAGATTTGTTTTTCATATTTATTTTCCTTTGAGTAAGCAATACAATGATTTGCGAGATACTGCAAAAAGTCTCTTTTGCAGTTTAAAGAAACAAAGATATTATGTTTTTATATTCAAAGTATACTCTTTCATGCCTATTTTTTTTGTATGGGCTTAACATAGTTAGTACTCTAATAGTCTGATACCTTACAAAATAAACTTACCAAGTAATTGAGAAAGTGGCAACAAAAATTCGGTAGTAATGATAACTAGTAATTAAACAAGTACAGCTTTACACTGTCAATCAAACTTCATGTTTTACAAAAAATTTTATTCTGCATTTTCCACTGCATACCATCAGACTTTTTATTCAAAATCATCCGTATTTATAGTTTTAATAATAATTATTTCTGGTTAAATTAAATGGAGAATTACCGATGCTGAATAAGGAATAGAATTGGTATTTACATATCATCTATTGTGAATTCTTTGTTATGATTGCAATTATTTTCTCATGATGTAATAAGTTAATCAATCAATTGTTTTTAGTAAAGCATTTTATTTATTTTAGAAATGAATTTGTTCAGAAAAAATTCTTAGAATATCACCTAATTTTTTTAAGGGATTTTCCTTGCTAACAGCTTTTGAGAATAATAACTCTAAGGAGATACATGGAGAAAATATTTAAGATTTCTTCAGTAAAAAAAATTCAACTTATAATTGGTATATTTTTAATTTATTTCCAACAAATTACCTATTCACAGTCTGTCCCTAATTTCTACTCATTGAAAAAACTTGAAAACACACATGATCTTAATTTACCTGCGTGGGGTCCATATACAAAAAGATATATCGGTATTTCTCATATTCCCGATATTAAAAGCGGACTTAGATTTGACCTAAGTGTTTTCCCCGGTTTTTATAGAAGAAAAGTTGAAGTACCGGACGTACTTTATGAAAATGATTATCATCCCTGGGATTCTTCACCTAATTTGGAATATTTTTGTTTTCGTCATGAACTGGAATGGAAGGATCAGGTATATACTGATATATCGTATTCGAAAATATCAACTAAAGCCCGTCTTATTAGAATTGAATGTGTCAATAATACAAATGAAAATGAAAATCTTGCTTTGCATTTTATGGCTTCAATGAATTTTCCGCCAATTAAAGAGTATACCTATTACATTCCTATTTACCCATCGCTTGTTAAATTACCTGTGGGAGCTCAATGGTTTGATGCACTCAATTATGAAGATTTAAAATTTAATAAAACAAGGCCGACGGATAACCTCGTTTATGATGGAAAAATGCGCGGAGAAATTAGAGAAAATGGTTTTGTTAACGGCTCCGGAATTGGTTTAGGTTTCGGTTTGGATAAAGATGATATCGTTTCTTATAAAATGAACGTCGAAAATAATTACAAAAATGCTGTACTGCTTATTAGATATAGAATAGTTGCTAATCAAAAAGTTGCTTTTATTCTTTCGGGAATGTCCGATAAAGAAAATGCTTTTACCGGCACAAATGGTTTCGCTGTTGATACCGTAAAGTTAGGTCATCTTGATAAAGGGATACATGAATTAACCTTGAATTCGAACGGAGGTTATAAATTCAAATTGACGGGTTTATAGTTGTTGAATCAGATTCGGTAAATAGAATCAGATTCAAACAAAAGAAATGGAACCCGGTACCGCAGATAATTAAAGGTCCGGTTAAAAATTCAATTATTCTAAAATATGATGATGTGAATTTATATTATGGATTATTATGGCAGTATGATTGTTTAAAATTCGGGAATGGTATTGGCGCGATCTTTCAGATTTTTTTAAACAGGAAGTTAACGAACATGTTCAAACCGTTTTTCATGGTGAAGGGAAAAGGTCATTACACAAATGTATTTTTAAGACCAATCGTGTTGAATCCAAAATCAAAAAAAATAATATATGGAGTGGTTTGCTGCGGAACCAAAGAAGAAGTAGAAAATTATTTGAACAAAATGAATAATTCACAGGATAAATATGAAAGCATATATCTTGAAGCAAAGAAACATGTAGTAAATATGAACGGAAATCCCGGCAGGAGAAAAATATAAATTCAGTATCGAGCGTATGAATGCCACACTTGACTGCAATATAGTATATCCTGTTTATCCTCAAAAACAATATATTCGTCTTCAGCATGCCCGGCAGATGGTGGGATTGTCTTTATACCTGGGATGCTGGATTTTCGGGAATGGGATTGCTGCAAACAAATATTTACGTGCAATAGAAAGTTTGAATACTTATGTTCTGAATCCTGGAGCACAATCGGCTTTTATACTTACATGGATCGTTGTTCCAACTCAGCAATATTTGTTTTTGGAGTTATGGAACAAAACCCAATCAAAAGATTTATTGGAATATTTTTATCCGCGGTTAAAACAGTACCATGAATTTATGTCTGGAAGACTTGGCAGTTCCACAACAAATTCACTTAAATCGAATCTCCTTAAAACCTGGGATTACTTTTATAACTCCGGCGGCTGGGATGATTTGCCGCCTCAGTTATATACGCATAATAATCACTTGGAAGCATTGTTACTCCTGTTATTACAACTGCACAGGAAATCAGAACAGCCAAGATTTTGAAAATGGTTGCCAAGTATCTGGGAAAAATGAGGATGTAAAAGAATATGACAATGATATAAAAATATTTACAAACGCTCTTCAAAAATATTCATGGGATGAATCATCTGGTTATTTTGGTTATGTTGTTCATGATAAAAATGGAAACCCGTTGCACATACTTAAATATAATGATAAAGTAAATTATGATATGACTTTCGATGGTGGTTATCCGTTGATTGCAGGAATTTGTACAAAAGAACAAAAGCAAAAAATTATCGCATCGCTTAAGTCTGATAAACATATCTGGTCAAATGCGGGTTTATCAGCTGTCGATCAATCAGCTCCTTATTATAAAAGTGGACGGTTATTGGAATGGAACTGTTTGGATGGCTCATCAATGGTTCTTCTGGAAAACGATGCTTGATTTAGGCGAATCCGATTTTGCTTATAAAATTGCTGTTAAAGCTTTAGATATATGGAAAAATGAAGTTGAAACAACTTACAATTGTATGGAACATTTTATTATTGAAACCGGACGAGGAGCCGGATGGCATGAATTCGGCAGCTTATCTTCGCCAGTCGTAATGTGGTACTCGGCGTATTTTCGCCCCGGAAATTTTACAACTGGTTTTGATATCTGGATAGAAAATAAAAATTTTAATGATGATTTCACTAATTTTTCTGCCGATTTGTCCGCGGATGAAAATAATAATTATGTTACATCAGTGGTTGCCTGTATGAATCCTGATTATAATTATGAGGTGAAATGGAATGAAAAAATTATTCCTTATAAATATTTAGCACAGGGAACATTAAGTATAAATATCCCGATAGATAAAATAAAAGAAGGTGAACTAAAAATTTCTAAAAATAACAAATAAAATTAGATGTTTTTGAAATTTTCTCTTGAAAATAAGTGTAATAATAGATGCATAGAGGAACAAGGAAAAAATAAAGCCGAAGAATTGGACGGGCCTGAAAGTTCCAGGTCTCTTCCAAGCTATGATCCTTTTAAACTTAAAAGTGCTGTGGCAAAATAAAAAACTAAATCTCAAACACCACTCAATTGCAAAGTGCCTTTAATTACAGGCTGGATTCTCAAACATGGCATTAAATAAGGATTCAAATATTATGAAAAACAAAATAACAATAAAAAGGAGAATTCCGGCAATAATACTATTAATATTTCTCATGATTACTGGTTTTGCTCAAGCCCAGACCATTAAAGAGAAGAATCAAGACGTTCACAGCGCGTTGTTCCCATGGAAGAAGTTCAGGTACTTAGCCCGAACGGTAAAGTTAAGTTTATTCTTTTACCGAATGCCGAGAGGTTAACATTCACTGTAAAAAATGGAGAAATTACAGTAATAGAAAATTCACCTATCATTATGAAATTGGATTGGTTTAATCTTACATCCGGAGTAGTATTTAAAAGATAGAACACTATGAAATAAATGAAACCTATCCGTGGTATGGTGTCAAAAGTAGAGCAGTTAATCATTGCAACGGCGTGAAAATATACCTAAAAAATGATTTATCATTTATTGATTATGTTTTGGAGATTAGAGCATTCAATGATGGAATTGCATTTAGAGAAATAATCACCGAAGATGATAGCTCTTTTCATACACCTGATGAATATACGACTTTTGTAATCCCAAAAGGATCGGAAGTCTGGTATGTTGATACTTGACGGGCATTATGAGGGCGAATATAAAAATAAAAATATCTCCGATGTTCAGCTGGGTGAGTGGGCTGGTCTGCCAACGACTTTTGAATTACCAAATGAAAAAGGATACATTTCAATTACGGAAGCTAACCTTGTTAATTACAGTGGTATGGCAATGGAAGCAGACGGCAGAAGAGGATGGATTGTAGGACTTGGAAACCGCCAACCTCTTAACTATCCTTTTGAACTTCGCTATGGAAGGGAAGAAGGAAAGCGTCTTGCCAAACCTGCATCAATAAAAGGAACAATCATGACTCCCTGGCGGGTTGTTATTGTTGGCAGTGATTTAAATACACTTGTAAACAGCACAATCGTTCCGAATTTATGCCCGCCCCCGGATTCGGCTCTCTTTCCCAAAGGAATTAAAACTTCATGGATAAAACCTGGTAGAGCAGTCTGGCGGTATGTTGATGATGGCCCCGAAGGATATGAAGGATTAAAGCAGTTTTCAAAATGGTCGGGTGAATTAGGATTTAAACATCATATTGTAGAAGGTGTATGGAGAGGATGGTCGTTGGAAGAAAGAAAAGAATTTGTAGATTATTCAAAAAGACAAGGTGTGAACATTTGGTTCTGGGAACACAGCAAAGATCTTAGAACAGCTGAAAAAAGAGAAGAATTTTTTAAGATGCTTCATGATCTTGGTGTTGCCGGGGCAAAGATTGATTTTTTTGATCATGAAGCAAAAGAATTAATCGATCTCTATGAGGCTCTTAGAATCGTAGCGGCAAAATATCACATACTTCTTGATTTTCATGGAGCTAATAAACCAACAGGCCGCCAGCGAACTTATCCGAATGAGCTTGTTCGTGAAGCAGTACGGGGGATGGAATCAAGAAGCTTAAAAGCACGTGCAAGACATGAAACTATTCTTCCGTTTACAAGATTTCTTGCCGGACCTGCCGAATATACTACAATGTTATTTAGCGATAGGAGAGGAGACGCGAGCTGGGCCCACGAAATTGCAAGCATGGCTATCTTTTCTGATCCTCTCCTTACTATTGCTGCTAATCCGCAATCTATTCTAAACAATCCTGCCGCTGATGTCATAAAAAGTATTCCTGCCGTTTGGGATGAGACAATTGTTCTGCCTGATTCAAAGATTGGAAAGCTTGCAGTATATGCCAGGCGGACAGGTGACACCTGGATTTTAGCTGTTATGTGCGGTCCGGAAGCCAAAACAATTCAAATCCCTTTAAATTTTCTAAGTGACGGTTTATATAATACGATTACGGTCAGTGATAATAAAAGAAACAATGCTTCGATTGTAATGGAAAAAAATAAATACAACAAAGGAGATACTCTAAAAATAGAAATGCTAAATGGTGGCGGATTCTTAGCCAGATTCGCAAAGGTGATATTTCTCCCTGGTCCATGTATAACAAGAAAAGTAACTCAGAGAGTTCATAATTAGAAAAGAAAAATGCAGAAAGAAAAAAATTTTAAAAATTAGGAATATAAAAATGATAAAACAAAGACTATTAATCTTTTTAATTTTTATCCCAACTCTTTTTATAGGAGCAATATTTGATTCTTCTTTTTTTAATGTGAAAGATTACGGCGCTGTTGGTAATGGGAAAACCATGGACTCGCCGGCAATTAATAAAGCAATTGAAGCGGCAGCAGCACAAAAAGGAGGAACTGTTTATTTTCCTGCTGGTACCTATTTATCAGTATCTATTCATCTTAAAAGCAATGTTGCAATTTATCTAAATCAAGGTGCAACAATTCTTGCAGCCGATCCGGAAGGCGGCTATAAATATGATTTACATGAAGAAAATAGATGGGATGAATACCAGGACTTCGGGCATACTTATTGGCATAATAGTCTCATCTGGGGAGAAAATTTGGAAAATATTTCTATACTTGGTCCCGGTCTAATTAACGGTGATGGTTTAGTTCGCAGCGGCAGTCAATCGAGAACAAAAGAACAGCAGCAAGCGTTACACGGTAAAGCTCCGGGAGGGAAAGAAATGGGTTCTTTTGGTTATCCCAGTGCTTCTGACGCGGTTGAACCCGGCTGGGGCAATAAAGCAATTGCATTAAAACTTTGCCTTAATGTTATTTTAAAAGATTTCTCTATTCTGCATGGCGGTCACTTCGCAATACTTGCTACAGGTGTAGATAATTTTACTATTGATAATCTGAAGATCGATACCGACCGTGACGGGATTGATATTGATTGCTGTAAAAATGTTCGTGTTTCAAACTGTGCAGTTAATTCCCCTTTCGATGATGGAATCTGTTTAAATCATCATTTGGTTTAGGATTCGCAAAAGCCACTGAAGATGTTAATATTACAAATTGTTTTGTAAGTGGATATGATGAAGGCACTATGCTCGATGGTACATTTAAGCGTCAATACGAAAAATATAATCATCACAGCCCGACTGGAAGAATAAAGTTTGGTACGGAATCGAATTGTGATTTTAAGAATATTACAATTTCTAACTGTGTATTTGAATATTGCCGCGGTCTTGCCCTTGAAACAGTTGACGGAAGTAAGCTTGAAGATATTATCATAAATAATATAGCAATGCGAGATATTGAGAACTCTCCGATCTTTTTGCGGTTGGGAAGAAGAATGCGCGGACCGGAAGGAGTTCCTATAGGGGAATTAAAAAGGGTTATTATAAGTAATGTTGTAGTCTATAATGCAGCTTCACGATCTTCAGTCTTAATTACAGGTTTGCCCGGAAAAGATATTGAAGATATTCTTCTTCAGAATATTAAAATTTACTACAGAGGAGGCGGTACCCAAGAATTAGCTTCTAATAATCCACCTGAGGATGAAACCGGTTA
>CAVUCR010000009.1:0-107255 GCA_963739895.1 uncultured Ignavibacteria bacterium
TTTATAATTATTGAAAAACTTTAATAATGAACATTTTTATAAATATAGTATAAAATCCTACATGACTTTTAGGACAGCCTCTTATAATAAGTAAAATTTGTATTTTATCAATTATAGAATTATATATAAATCTGAACTCATTATAGAGTATTACTGCACTGAATTATCACATCTTGATGCTTCCTTGGCTTAAGCGTTTTAGTTTTAATTCATCTTTATATATTTTAACAGCTTAGTTTTTAAATGCTGGAGATTAATTAAAACAAAAGATACATCAAAATGAATAAAATATTTTTTATAATAATTATTATTAGCTTTTTATCAATTTCGTCATACTCTCAAAGTAAATTTGTTATAGGCGGTCGACTCGGCCTTTCCGTTGCCGGGGGTGCCGAAACTTCACCGGGGTTTCAAATCGGTCCGATGGGAGAATATTTTTTTAATCCCTTTAATAATAAAATGGCAATAGGAACCGAACTTAATATAAATTCTCAGGCCGGCACACCAGTTGAGTGGGCAAATTATTTTAAATATTTTATAACAATTGATAAAACAAATATGAAACCCTATATAGACAGCGGGCTTAGTCTATGGTTTTATCCGGGTGGCCCTTTCCTGGCACTTAGATTTGGGGGAGGTATTAATTTTCTAGTTGCGCCGAATATATACATACCGGCTGATATACAATTAGGTCCTGTCTTTGCAACGGGTACATCTGTATTCTATTTTGCAATAACTACTGGCATAAGATATGAAATACCATAAAAAAAACAATTTTTAAAAATCCTCTACAAATACATTTTGATTTAAAATGATACATTTTGAGTAAATCTTTCAAGGTTTCCATGTCCTAGATAAGAAAAATTTAAGCAAAAATATTGTTGCATTTATTTCTTTTAATTCATTATTTTAAGCCTACAAAATAATTAATCAATTTATTATTAAATTAAACGAAAGGGATGGAAATGTTGAAACAAATGTGGATACCTTTTATTCTGATTTCAATGTTTGCTTTTAGTACATCCAATGCTCAATTTGCTGCAGAGCATCATTTTATAGGACATTCAATAGGCCTTTCTTTTTTAGGAAGTACTCCGGAGTATGGTCTTAATTATGAATACGGAGTTGATCTCCAAAATGTTGGAACTGTAGGGATTGGTGGACTTTTTCGTTATTGGGGATACAATGAAACATATTGGAAATACACAAACATTTTAATCGGCGCGCAAGGAAATTATCATTTTAAAATACCAGATAGTAAATTAGACCCTTATGTTGGACTAGTATTAGCATATGATATAGGTTCTACGAGTTGGAAGGATCAAGAGCTTGCTGGATTCAGTGCTTCTGCGGGTGGATTTTGGGCAGCAATTCAAGTTGGTGGAAGATATTGGTTGACACCAACTTTAGCACTTACTGCAAGATTAGGATTTGGAAGCTTAAGTTATGGTGCATTAGATGTTGGTGTTGATTTTAAACTCTGAAAATATAGTAAATTTTGAAATTAATGTAAGTAAGAAAATTTAATAACTTATTTATTAATGCCCTTTCATTTTGAAAGGGCTTTCTAATTTTAAATTTATTTTGGGACTGTTCTGCTATACTTAGGCATTGTTTTTCTTAATTATACCTTGAATCAAGTGATACTTATTAACCTTAAAAAATAGCGAGTAAACTAAATAGTAAAATTGTTAATTAAGTTCCATTATTTTTATTTTATTTAACCTTTTCTTATTTTTTGTAAAATTTTATAGAGAAGTGTATGAGATTTGAACGTTCAGCAGGAATTTTACTTCATCCAACTTCACTACCCGGTAGATTTGGTATCGGAGACCTGGGAGTTGAAGCATTATAACTTTACTAATTTTCTGGAAGCAGCCGGGCAGAAAATTTGGCAGGTTTTCCCTTTGGGACCTACAGGGTTTGGTGATTCTCCTTACCAGTGTTTTTCTGCCTTTGCAGGTAATCCTTTATTCAGTCAGCCTCGAAAAATTAAAAGATGAAGGATTATTGTCTGAAAAAGATTTAGAGTATGTTCCAAATTTTAATCCTTCATTTATAGATTATGGCGGTATTATCTATTACGAACACGAACTGTTTATCCTCGCATTTAATAATTATAAAAAAAATAGCAAAGTATTAAAAAAAGCATTTGAAGAATTTTGCCAGGACAACAAGGACTGGCTTGAAGACTATTCTTTTTTTATGGCGGCTAAAGATTTTCATGAAGGAGCACTTTGGACGGAATGGGATAAAGAACTTGTCCTAAGGAAAGAAAGCGATTTAAAAAAATGGAAAGTTAAATTATCTGACGGTATTGAGTATCATAAGTTTATTCAATTTCTTTTCTTCAAACAGTGGCTCGAGCTAAAAAGGTATGCTAACAGTAAGGGAATAAAAATTATCGGTGATATCCCGATTTTTGTGGCTTACGATAGTGCCGATGTATGGGCAGATAAAAAACTCTTCTCAGTCGATAAAGAAGGCAATCTTAAAACAGTTGCAGGTGTACCTCCTGATTATTTTAGTGCCACGGGACAGTTGTGGGGGAACCCGCTTTTTAGGTGGGATGAAATGGAAAAGGATGATTTTTTATGGTGGCGAAAGAGATTAGCTAATCAGCTCCGTTTAGTGGATATCATAAGGATCGATCATTTTAGAGGATTTGATAAATTTTGGGAAATCCCGGGAGATGCACATACTGCCGTAAAGGGCAGATGGGTTAAAGCCCCCGGCGAAAAATTCTTCAAGATAATTAATAAATCTTTAGGTGAGCTTCCTATTATAGCTGAGGATCTTGGTGTAATAACAAAAGCTGTAATAGAATTAAGGGATCAATTTAATTTCCCCGGCATGAAAATCCTTCAGTTTGCTTTTGGTACCGGGATGGAAAAAAGATTCCTTCCGCATAACTATAGTCCTAATTGTGTTGTTTATACCGGATCTCATGATAATGATACTACAAGAGGATTTTTTAACAAAGAAAAAAACAAGGACAATGATATCTTTTCGCATGCTCAAAAATATCTTAATTATTATGGTGAAGATTTGACTTTTGAATTAATCAGATTGGCTTATTCGACTGTTGCCGATCTGGCAGTTATACCTATGCAGGATATATTGAACCTGGGAGGTGGGGCAAGAATGAATTTTCCCGGTAAGCTGGGAGGGAATTGGACCTGGAGGTTCACATGGGACCAGGTTCCATACGACCTGGCAGGAAAATACAAGCAGCTTGCTGAATTATATGAAAGACCTCCGGAACCTGAACCTGAGGTAATAGAAGAAGACAATCTTTAATTTATTTTATAATGAAATTTTTGTTTAAACGGAATAAGTGAAAGTAGTTCAAGTAAAATGATTTTATTCCCAATTTTTTTAAATTAATAAATAAAAATGAGCAGAGCAAAATGGTAAAATTTTTGAAAAAAATATTAAATGGTTCACAGGGCAGTCATGAAAATATTAATATCTCAGGTAATTCTAATAATGAGATGAAATTGCAGATTGCAGCATGTACATTATTAGTCGAAATGGGTAAAGCCGACAGCAACTTTACGCAGGAAGAGAGAAGAAAAATTATTTCAATAATGGAAGATACTTTTAATGTTGAAGAAGATTATATAAATGAATTAATAGAATTATCTGAAAAGAAGATTGATGAAAACGACAGCATTTACGAATACACAACAATTATAAATAATAATTTCTCAAATAACGAAAAATTTGAACTCCTGAAAAATTTGTGGCGATTAATTTACACGGATGACAGTCTTAATAAATATGAAGAGCACCTTGTAAAAAAAATAGGTACACTATTAAATATTGAATACAGTAATATTATCGGGGCAAAGCTTTTAATTAAAGAAGAATTAAAGAAATAAAAAGAATAGTTCAGCTTAACTTACAAATCTCAAATTGGCCGGATTGGCTGGGGAAAAGAACGGACCTCTCTCATCGTTAATTAGTTATTAATTTAATTAATATTATTTTTAGCTTTAACTTTTGATTTAAAATTCAAGTATGTTTAGCTCGAAACATTATATAAATTTCATTTCATCCTCTATAATTGGGTTAGTCAGTTTAATCTTCGTTTATAAATATTCTTTAATTTATTTTAGCCGGCCTTTACTGTTAGCCTTTATATATGCTCTTTTATTTCTCTTTGTAATATTTTCATTTAATAAAATAAAAGTCATTCCTAAATGGATTAGTAATAACAGGTTCTTTTTTGGTGCAGTTCTACTATTTTTTCTGTTCCTTCTTTATTATGCATTATTTACGAGTAAGTCTTCAGGTTCTTTTGGATTACTAGCAATAAGAAATTGGCTGAATAATCTCTTTAATGGTACATTCCCTTACAGGTTGAAAAGCACTTTCTCTGCATATCCATTTCTTTATCTCATAGCATCTCCTTTCTACCTGCTGGGTAATATTGCCCTGATTGATGTTGTGGCCTGGGGAGTTCTTGCAATATTTGTAATATCCAATTCAATAACAGTTAGAGAGAAAGTAATTAAATTATTTTTTCTTTTAGTTAGTCCGCTAACATTTTACGGACTTTTTGAAGCACCGGGGTATTTTTTGAATGCAGTTATCTTAATTTCCCTTATCTACCTTTCAGCTAAATATTTAACCCCGGGTAAAGTTGATAAAAATTTTATTTTTTTTGCCATCCTGTTCGGATTATTCTTTTCGGTTAGGATAGAAGTTATAGCTGCTGTTATTATTTACATCTTTTATTTCTTTAGAAATAATGCAAAAGAACTTTCCCTTTTTTTTGAAATTTTGCTCGCAGTATTTTTAATTACGATTATTCCATTCATTATATGGAACCCTTTTATGTTTTTTGTCAGCGGGCCTTTAAATTCATTCTTTATCCTGGATATTCCATGGTGGGGAATAGTAATCTATTTGGGAATTGCAGTATATGCGGGCTGGATGGTCTCCGATCTGCAGGAAATATTTTTTTCTATCGGCATTCTCTTAGTTATCCCTGCTATAAGTAGTCTATTCTTTAAACCAGCCGGCTTATCAAATTTTATTTTTGCACTTCCTTTTTTAATCTTTTCTATCAAGGATTATACGATTGAAAAGTTTACCGGGAAGATAATTGCAAATAAAAATTAAAGCATATCTAAACTCCTTAATATCGACTTTGTAATTTCAATTCTTGCGTTTCCGAAATTTTCTCCGGGATTTTTACTCTCGATATTAGTTGCAAAGAAATATACATTATTATTTCTTTCAAGGTAACCCACGTACCAGCCAATATTTAAACCGCCGCGCTCAGTTCCCCAACCTGTTTTAACTCTTAGTTTATATTCATGTGTGTTTTCAACAAGCATAATATATTTTACCAACTGCATAGCATTATGAGAAAATCCTAATTCTTCTTTATAGAGTTTTTTAAGAAAGTTTATCTGCTCGAATTGGGAAATCTTTAAAGTGGCATTCAGCCAGAAAAAGTCGATCGGTCCTGTTAAAACTTCATTTCCATAATGCTCTTTCTCAATATAAAATTTCATCCTTTCCAAACCGATTTTTCTTGCAAGTGCCTGGTAGCAGGGGACACATGAATATTGAAATGCTCTCCTTAGAATTAAATCCTGGTTCCAGTTGTTTACCTGGTATTTTGTGCTGTCCCAATAAAAAATAAAATTTGAATCCGGAATTATTCCTGTTTCAATTCCTACCAGTGAATTAAAAATTTTGAAAGTTGAAGCCGGCAGGAATCTTGTCCTGCACCTCTCAATATTATAGCAAACGTATTTATCTTCATTTAAATAGTAAAGAAGAAATGAGCCTTTAACATTATAATCGTCAAAAAATTTTTTAAGATCGTTCTTGTTTTCAATTTTTTCTTGGGGAAGAATGGATGATATGAATAAAAGGATCAAGAGTATAAGTTTCATAGAAAATTCAATTTTTTCATTAAGAAGTTAAAATTTAATTAAAGCTGACCGATAAAGTTAAGAAAATCATCTTGAACACGTCAATAATTTTTAACATCTTAAATTATTTATTCAACATTTTGATCTCAGAACAAGGATTAACGATTTAAGATCTTTGATTTTTCTGATACTCCATGTTAAGATTTTTTTTTCAGCTCATTAGTGCCGCAATAGAAGCATTGATCACAATATCATTCACATTACATCCGCGGCTTAAATCGGAAAATGGTTTATTTAGTCCCTGAACTAATGGCCCAATTGCTTCGGCTTTTCCCCAGCGCTGTGCTAGTTTGTAGCCAATATTGCCGGCATTAAGATCCGGAAAAATTAATACATTTGCTTTCCCGGCAACTTCACTTCCGGGTGCTTTCCTTTTTGCGATCGAATCGATAACAGCAGCATCAAACTGAAGTTCACCATCTACATGAAGATCTGGTCTTTTTGCTTTTATATGTGACATTGCTTCCAGGACTTTATCAATCTTTTCATGCTTTGCACTCCCTTTAGTTGAGAAAGACAGCATTGCAATGTATGGTTCTTCACCGGTTAAATTTTTGTGGTTGTCCGATGATGAAATGGATATGTCGGCAAGCTGCAACGGATCGGGGTCAACTACAACACCGCAATCGGCGAATGTGTAATTTTTTTCAGGGAGAATCATTAAGAAAAAACTTGAGACGATTGAAATTCCTTTTTTTAAACCGATACACATAATACCGGCTCTTAAAACATCGGCAGTTGCAGCAATTGATCCTCCAACAGCACCATCTGCCATACCTTCTCTTATCATCATTGCTGCAAAAAACAGGTCCCTTTTTATTGTATCTTTTGCCTGCTGTACTGAAATGCCTTTATTTTTCCTTAATTCATAAAATACTCCGGCAAAATTATCTAGATTTTCCGAATTAAGCTGATCAATTATTTGGACTCCTGTTAAATCAACATTTGCGCCTGCAGCTTTATTTTTGATTTCCTCTTCATTTCCTAAAGTTATAACAGAAACGATTTGTTCTTTAGTTAATATTTCGGCTGCTTTTAAGACTCTTTCATCGGAGGATTCCGGTAAAATTATTGTTTTTTTCCTCTGAGAGGCTTTATTTTTAATTTCATCAAGTATTTTTAGGCTCATAACATCTTCTTTAAATTTTGTGAATATGAATAACTAATTAAAAACTAAATTCAAACTTATGTGATGCAGTTAAAAATTCAAAGCAATCGGAATTGTTTTATTCTATTGTTAAGCTGTTTAATTTCGATTTTATTTATTAACAATAAAAAATATAACTTTTTAACTACAAACAAATTAACAATTTTATAATATTTCCTTGATAAACTAAAAATAAATCACTATTTACATAGATTAAATAATTTGGGATAAATGGAGTACTTTTATCAGGTAGTTGCCGGATTTAACGTTGATTTTTGATATTAAAAGCAATAAATTCACAATCTTAATTTAATTATGATAGCCGATAATGTTAAAAGAATAAGGGAGTTAATTAGAAAAAAAGCTGTCGAATCGAAACGAGATCCTTCTGAAATTAAACTGATTGCGGTATCAAAAAATTTCGGCAAAGATGAAATAGTTTCTGCTTTTAATGAAGGTATTGTTGATTTCGGAGAAAATAAAGCACAAGAATTAATTTCAAAATATGAAGAACTTAATGCTGTTAATAAAAAAGTTATCTGGCATTTTATAGGTGTGCTGCAGAGAAATAAAGTTAGATTCGCAGTTCAAACTTCAGAATTTATTCATTCGGTTGATTCCTTGCTCTTAGCAGCAGAAATTAATAAACGTGCTGGAAAAATAAATAAAATTCAAAAAATTCTTTTAGAAGTAAATTCGTCGGGCGAAGAATCAAAGTCGGGCATAACTGAGGAAAGTGAATTAAGAGATTTACTTAAATATTGTAAAGAACTCCCCAACGTTGAACCTGTTGGCTTAATGACTATCGCACCATATACAGATAATCAAGGAATAATTAGAAATAGCTTTAGTTACTTACATAAATTAAAAGATGAATTAAATGTGGCAGGAAATAATTTAAGAGAGTTATCTATGGGAATGACAAACGATTTTGAAATTGCGATTGAAGAAGGTGCTACTATGCTGAGAATCGGCACTGCGATTTTTGGAGAAAGAGATTATTCAAAAACATGGAATGAATAAATGATTTCACCGTTAAGTATTAAGAAGCAGGAATTTAATAAAAGTTTCAGGGGATTTGATCAGGAAGAGGTACAGGCTTTTTTGGAAAAGCTTGCCGATGATTTTGAAGGGCTTCAGCAGGAAAGTGAAACGACAAAAAGACAGCTTGACGATGCTAATTTAAGATTATCGGAGTTTTCAAGGATTGAAAAAAGTCTTCAGGACACACTTTTAAAAGCCCAGGAATCTTCTACCAAAGCAATCGAATCAACAAAAAAACAAACAAGCTTAATGATGAAAGAGGCAGAAATTAAAGCTTCTCAAATTATTGAAAAAGCTAAGAACTATGCCGAGGAAATTAGGAATTCTGTTGTTGACTTAAGAGAAGAGAAAGATTTAATTATTGCAAAGTTGAAAGCTATAATAAATTCTCAAGCCCGTTTGCTTGATATGCGGGTTGCAGATGCCGGTGAAGAAATAGTCTCGGCAAAAGAAATTGAGAATCCGGATAAACTAAATATTGATATAGAGAAAATTGTGGATAATTTAAAATGAGTGACTTGGTTCTTAAAATAAAAGAAACTATTGAAGTTATAAGAAAAAAAGTTAAAGGTGATTTCCCTGTCGGAATTATTTTGGGTACAGGATTAGGCGGTTTGGTTAAAGAAATAAAGATCGAACACCAATTCGATTACGCTGAACTCCCGCATTTCCCTTTATCTACGGTTGAATCACATAACGGGAAATTAATATTTGGAACGATAGAGAGCAAAAAAGTTGTGGCAATGCAGGGAAGATTCCATTACTATGAAGGATATTCAGTGCAACAAATTACTTATCCTGTTAGAGTAATGAAATTTCTCGGTGTAAATACTCTCCTTGTTTCCAATGCTTGCGGTGGTATGAATCCTCAATACAAAAGAGGGGATATAATGATTATGGCGGATCATATAAATCTTCTCGGTGATAATCCGCTGATCGGAAAGAATGAAGATGAACTTGGACCCCGTTTCCCGATATGAGTGAACCTTATAGCCACGAGTTAATAGAAATTGCAGAGGAAGTTGCACTTGAGAATAAAATTAAAGTTCAAAAGGGCGTTTATATTGCCGTACCCGGTCCGAATCTGGAAACCAAAGCAGAATACCGTTTTCTGAGAGCAACCGGGGCTGATGTTGTCGGTATGTCTACAATTCCCGAAAATATTGTTGCCAATCATATGGGAATGAAAGTACTTGGCATCAGCATTATTACGGATGAGTGTTTTCCTGAAGCCTTAAAGCCTGTAAATGTAGAAGAAATTATAGCGACTGCAATGGCAGCCGAACCAAAAATGACCTTAATTATGAAAGAAGTTATTAAGAGGCTGTAAATGGAAAAGAGACCTCTTTATTTTTATTTGACACCCGTTCTTTTAGGTGTATTGCTTTTTGCATCTAATTTTTTGAATACTCATCTGTTCAATTTCGGGGAAAACAGTTTTGCGGTGTGGTTTGTACTCTCGGTATTTTGCTTTGCTTGCGGCTGGTTTATTAATAAAACGCTAGACTGGCATTACGGCGGTAGAATTGTATTTGCAACCATCATTGCAGCTACTTTTTTAAGTGTATTGTTGATTTCATTCTTCCGCGATTACTTTGCGGCTAATGAACTTTTAACCGAAAATTTAATCCTTTATAGTCTAAGAAATATTACGCTGGGTGCTATGGCGTTTTTCGGAATGGCGGTTGCGGAAATAATGATACTTCAAAAGAATTTTGTCGTGCTTCAGGAAAGACTAAGCATCTATGATGAACAGTTGAGGAATGCCAAAAAAGAAGCGGAACTTGAGCTAAAAGAAGCTAAGATTAAAGCTCAGAAAATCATTATTGATGCTGAGCTGAATGCCAAAAACACTTTGTTGAAAAAGGAAAGAATTGAAAGTGAGTTAAAAGGATTTATTCAGACCGAAAGAGAGCTAATTAAAAAATATGAACAAAAAGGCGGCTATTAAGCTCGCGTAATACAAGATTTGTGGAATATTGAAAAGATGGAGTAACGGGATGAATAATTCAGCTATTCAAAACTTCACAATACCGGGAACTTCATAGTTGCTGGAAATCTATAATTCTATTATTCCATGATTCCAAACATTGTGTAACACTTACTTATTATGTTCAAACAATACGAAGAAATAAATTATCCTCAAATAGAAGAAAGAATTTTAAAGTTCTGGCAGGAAAATAAAATTTTTGAGAAGAGTATAAGTTCCAGGCCGAATCGAAATCGTTTACCTTTTATGAAGGTCCACCGACTGCCAATGGTAAGCCGGGAATCCACCATGTAATGTCGCGTACTTTAAAAGACCTGGTTTGCCGTTATAAAACACTTTGCGGTTTATAGGGTTGAAAGAAAAGCCGGCTGGGATACGCATGGTCTGCCGGTTGAAATTGAAGTAGAAAAGAAATTAGGAATAAAGCATAAGAGTGAAGTTGCTGAATATGGAGTAGAAAAATATAACCAGGCCTGCCGTGAATCAGTTTTTGTTTACCTTGAGTTATGGGAAAAAATGACTACCAGGATGGGTTACTGGGTCGATCTTGATTCTGCTTATGTAACTTTAACTAATAATTATATTGAATCGGTCTGGTGGGCGCTTAAAACTCTTTTTGATAAAGGACTAATTTATAAAGATTACAAAATTGTACCACAGGATCCTAAATCCGAAACTGTCCTTTCTTCACATGAACTTGCTCTAGGTTACCGTGAAACAAAAGATCCTTCTGTTTATGTTTATTTCAAAATAAAAAATTCGGATTCAAATTTCCTTGTATGGACAACCACACCATGGACACTCATTTCAAATGTTGCCCTTGCAGTTGGAAGTGATATTGATTATGTAAAAATTAGAATAAATGATAAGAAAATAATTCTCGCAAAAGAACAGGCTGTCCGTTATTGAAGGTGAATATGAAATTATTGAAGAAATGAAGGGGAAAGAATTAGAAGGTACGGAGTATGAACAATTATTTGATTATTTAAAAGTTGATAAAAAAGCATTTTATGTTACTGTAGCTAATTTTGTAAGCACTGAAGATGGTTCTGGTATTGTTCATATTGCGCCTGCATTTCGGACAGGATGACTATGAACTTTCAAAAAAATATAATCTCCCTATGCTTCAGCCTGTTACCGGGCAGGAATTTTTACCGATGAAATTACGGATTTTGCAGGGCAATTTGTAAAGGATGCGGATAAGGATATTATTTATAAATTAAAACAAGAAGGAAAACTTTTTAAAAAGGAAACTATCGTTCACTCTTATCCATTTAGCTGGCGCCATGAAGATGTTCCTGTTATTTATTATGCACGAGAATCATGGTTTATAAGAACCACTTCCATTGCCGACAGGATGGTGGAGCTGAATAAGACAATTAACTGGCAGCCTCCGGAAGTTGGTGCCGGAAGATTCGGCAACTGGCTTGAGGAAAATAAGGACTGGGCTTTATCGAGAGATAGATTTTGGGCTACTCCTCTGCCGATCTGGGTAAGTGATGACGGTGATATGTTTGCAGTTGGAAGCATTGAAGAGCTTAAAGAAGGATTTGTTGAAGAAGAAGGAAAAAGAATTCCGGTTAAAGATATTGAGAAACATTGACCTCCATAAACCTTTTGTCGATCTAAATTTTTTTTGAGAAGAAATGGAAAAATATACAAAAGAACTCCTGAACTAATTGACGTTTGGTTTGATTCCGGGGCTATGCCGTTCGCTCAATATCATTATCCTTTTGAGAATAAAGAATGGTTTGAGAAACAGGCTTTCCCTGCAGATTTTATCTGCGAAGGAATCGATCAAACAAGAGGATGGTTTTATACACTGCATGCAATTGCAACAATGTTGTTCGATAGCGTCGCGTATAAGAATATTGTCGTTAACGAATTGATTCTTGATAAAAATGGACAAAAAATGTCCAAATCAAAAGGGAATACCGTCGATCCTTTTATGCTTTTTGAAAAGTACGGTGCGGATTCAACAAGATGGTATTTGATTACAAACAGCCCGCCGTGGCGTCCGACCTTTATTCGATGAAGAAGGTCTGGTTGAAGTTCAGAGAAAATTTTTTGGGACACTATTAAATACTTATTCGTTCTTTGCTTTATATGCAAATATTGATAAATTCGAATTTAAACGAAGCCCTTATTGATTATTCTGAAAAGACCTGAAATTGATAGCTGGATTATTTCAAAGTTAAATTCGTTAATTGAAGATTACAAAAACTGGATGGATGAATACGATATGACCCGGGCGGCAAGAGCAGTTTCTAATTTTACCATCGATCATCTTTCTAATTGGTATGTTAGAAGATGCAGAAGGCGTTTTTGGAAATCCGAAATGAACGAGAATAAACTGCGGCATATCAAACTTTATATGAGTGCTTATTAAATATCAGTAAGCTGATTGCACCTATTGCCCCTTTTATTTCGGAATAACTTTATCAGAATTTGAATCATGTTACGCAGAATGAAAATTTTGAATCTGTTCATTTGAGCAATTTCCCTGCAGCCGGATTTATTGATAAAGAGCTTGAAGATAAGATGGAAATTGCTCAAAAGGTTGTATATCTTAACTAGGGCAATGAGAGCAAAAACTAATTTAAAAGTACGGCAGCCGCTTCAAAAGATTATGGTTGTTGTAAAAAAGGAGAAGAAGGATGCTCTTTCCCGGATGAAAGATGTTATTCTTGATGAAGTAAATATTAAAGAATTGAATTATACTTGATAATGATTCCGAAATAGTTAATAAATCTGCCAAAGCTAATTTTAAGTCAATTGGACCTAAATTCGGAAAGCAATGTTAAACAGGTAGCTAATGCGATAAAATCATTTTCATCAGAAGAAATAAATAAACTGGAATCCGGCGAATCTGTATCAATTAAAAATTAATAACGAGGAAATAAAAATATCAAAAGAAGATGTTGAGATTGTTAGTTCTGAAATAACCGGCTGGGTTGTAGAAAGTGAAGAAGACGTTACTGTGGCGATCGATACCGAACTTACGAATGAGCTTATAGCTGAAGGTCTGGCAAGAGAATTTGTTAACCGGGTTCAGAATATGAGAAAAGATGCAGGTTTTGATGTTACAGACAGGATTAAAATTAATTATACCGGGAGCAAAGAATTAATTGATGCAGTTAATTCTTTCCATGGATATATTTCTAACGAAACACTTGCTGAAAACTTATCCACACAAGTCGAATTGAATAAGAATAAAGAGAATAATTTTAACGGTGGAGTTACACAAAATTGGAAAATAGGGGAATTTGAATGCTCCATTCAATTAGAAAAGATTAATTCCCAAAAGGAGAGTTAATAAGATGGTCAAAAGAACTACTAAAAAAGCAACATCAAAAAGCGCAGCAAAGAAATCTTCTTCCAGCGCAGTTTCAGAAAAAAAGAAAAAGACTGCTTCAAGCACCTCCAAAGTTAAAGCAGTAAAAAGATCTGCTCCGATAAAAAAATCTGCTGCTAAGAAGGTCTCTACAGCTAAAACAAAAAATGCCGCCCCAAAAGCAGGTAAAAAATCTACAGACACTAAACAGAAACAGAAGAGGACTATGGCTAAAAGAACAAAAAAGAAAGATGAAAAAAAAATTGAGACTGTAACAGTTCAAACTGAAAGCACTGCGGAAATTCGTGCTAAGGCTATTGAAAATATAAAAGGTTATAGTCAGAAAGATTTAGATCATTTCAAGCAAATTATTTTGGAAAAAAGAGATGAAATAATTGATCAGCTTCAAAATTTAAAAGATCAAATGCTTGATCCGACTACCGGGGAATACATTAATGAAAATTCTCCTTATTCACTTCATATGGCTGAGCAGGGTACTGATGCAATGGAAAGGGAAAAGACATTTCTTTATGCTCAAAGGGAAAATAAATTCCTTGGTTATTTAGAAGATGCTTTAAAAAGAATCGATGCCGGTACATATGGAATTTGCATAGAATGTATTGATGAGCCGCAGCATTTGTGTGACACATGCCCACTAATTCCCAAAGCTAGGTTGGAAGCGGTGCCGCACAGCCAGCTGTGTTTGCCTATTAAGCAGCGTCAAGAGAAAAGATGAACAGAAATTGAAGGATAGATATTGAAATTACTTTTTGTATCACTCGGCATTTTTTTTGTCGACCAGGTTTCCAAGCTTTTAATTAAGGGGTTTTCAATTCCTGTTTTAAATATATATCATCGGGGAATGTATCCCGGTCAAAGGATCCCGCTAATCGGGGATTTATTCAGCATCACATTTGTCGAAAATCCCGGGATAGCTTTTGGAATAGATTTCGGCAACGAATTTTAAACTTCTCATTTCAATATTTACTATTGCTGCAACTATCGGGCTTTTAGTTTATTTTTATTTTATAAGAGAGAGAAGTTTTAGTCTAAGACTCGCAATAGCAATTATTATCGGCGGTGCTTTCGGCAATCTTATCGATAGAATTTTCTACGGTTATCTATACGGCTACTCACCCTTATTCTTTGGCAAAGTAGTTGACTTTTTCGACTTTAGAATGTTTAATTTATTTTTATTTAACAGAACTTTTGGAAATTATATCTTTAATGTTGCAGATATGGCGGTAACAGTTGGTGTTATCTTGCTTTTATTTAACTTCCATAAGCGTTCTGCTAATGATATTGTAAATGAACCTGTTAGACAAATCCCGAATTTAGTAGAAAACAAGGATTAGTTTGAGAATTCTGCTTGTTTCATCCACCATTGTAATCATTGATCAGCTAACAAAAGTTTTAGTAAAAGGTTTTTCAATTCCTTTTTTAAATATATTTTATAAAGGGATGTATGACGGTCAGAAAATTCCCGTTTTCGGTAATTTTTTTAGAATTACTTTTATCGAAAATCCCGGTATGGCTTTCGGCTTTGATCCGGGATTAGACTATAAATTATGGATCTCCATTTTTTCTTTACTGGCTAGCATAGGATTATTAGTCTATCTATATATAATTAGGGATCAGAAATATTCCCTGAGACTTGCAATAGCTTTCATTTTAGGAGGTGCTATTGGCAATCTTATAGATAGGATGTTTTACGGTGTTTTTTATGGTTATGCACCCCTGTTTTACGGCAGGGTGGTTGATTTTTTAGATTTTGATTTCTTCAATATTAATATCCTCGGCAGGCATTTTGAAAGATGGCCGATCTTTAATATAGCAGATTCAGCGGTTACTATTGGAGTTATTGTATTACTCTTTTTCTATAAAAAACCGAAATCTGAAAATTTGGTTATAACAGAAATTGATAATAAAATTGAAATCAGCGAAGCTATAGATAGTAAGAATTTAGGATCAGGGGATAAAATAAAAAAAGAAAACTTAAAAAATGACCAACTTGGTAAAGGAAAAGACCTACCGGATTGAAGTTCCTTCAGGGAAAAAGAAGGAGCGGCTGGATATATTTCTTTCCGGCTGTATTGAAAATGCAACACGTTCAAAAGTACAAAAATTAATTGAAGCCAATCTAGTTACTGTAAATGGGAAATTTGTAAAGCCAAGCTATAAAGTTCAATCGAATGATTTAATTTTAGCATCTCATCCTGTAACTCCTCACCCAGAAAACGCCGAACCCGAAGAAATTCCTCTAAATATTATATTTGAAGATGAATTTTTACTGGTTGTTAATAAACCCGCTGGAATGGTTGCACATCCTGCTTATGCAAATTATACCGGGACATTGGTAAATGCTCTCCTTTATCATACAAAAAGTTTAAGTAATGTAAATCTCCCCGGGCGGCCGGGCATTGTTCACCGGCTGGATAAAGATACCAGCGGGCTGCTGGTTGTTGCTAAAGATGATTTTACTCATGCAAGATTAGCTTATCAATTTTCAAAACATAATATTGAGAGAGAGTATTGGGCTGTCTGTTGGGGGCAATTCGACAAAAAGAGCGGGAAGATTGAAAAGAACATTACAAGGAGTAAAAAAGATAGAAAAAAATTTACCGTTAGTGAGTCCGAAGGGAAATATGCAGTTACACATTATGAAGTTTTAAAAGAGTTTCAATTTGCTTCACTTGTTAAATTAAATCTTGAAACCGGCAGAACACATCAGATAAGAGTTCATCTATTGTCAATAAACCATCCTGTTTTTGGCGACCCTATTTACGGGGGGAAAGAGATTGTTTACGGATCATCACTTCCTAAAATGAAAAGCCGGGTACAGAATCTGTTTGAATTAATGAAACGACAGGCACTGCATGCAAAAACCCTTGGTTTCATTCATCCGCATACAAAAAAAAAATTACGGTTTGAGTCTGAGCTTCCT
This sequence comes from uncultured Ignavibacteria bacterium, assembly GCA_963739895.1. Classification (GTDB taxonomy): domain Bacteria; phylum Bacteroidota; class Ignavibacteria; order Ignavibacteriales; family Ignavibacteriaceae; genus CAVQBP01. The sequence continues at coordinate 16,414 of CAVUCR010000009.1, forward strand.
GAAGATATGAAAGAATTATTAGAAAAATTGAGCATATAACTTTAAGATGCCAGTCACTTTCAAAGTGACTGGCATCTGCGTTATAAAAAATATTAGTCGTAATTACTTTAATTATTTTTGTAAAAGAAAAAATATTTGTATGGTACATGGTATACTTAATCTTCTCTTACAATTTATTTATATCTCTTTAATCACTTTTTTAGCCGGTCATTTCCTAAAAAAAGTTATATTAAATTTTAGTTTTTTTATAAAATAATTATCTTGTATTAATACAAGAAATATTAAACCGGAGACTAATATGTCCAATCAAATACCCAAAACACTTGTTATCGGGATAATATCAACAATTGTAATATTAATAGTGATATATTTATTTACCAAACTACCGGCAGGCGGAGAAAGTGGAACAATTGAGAATAATTCCAATACGGTAGTTTTCGATTCCGCGGATAAATGTGCAACATGCCATAGAAGAGTATCTCCCGATATTGTAAATCAATTTGCAATGAGCACTATGGCAAGAGCCGGGGTAAAATGTACTGATTGTCATGTTGTAGATAAATCGAATCCGATGGGGAAAGAACATGAAGGTTTTTTTATAACGGTTTCACCTACACCAAATCAATGTGGAAAATGTCATCCATCCGAAACAAGGCAGTTTGATCATAGCAGGCACGGTGCTCCTGCATGGATGGCTTTAAGCGGGTTTGATGATTTTTCTCCCCAACAGCAGAAATTTGTTAATCAAAATATTGCCGAGGCAAACAGAGGGCCAAACGGAATAATTACTGCAACAAGAAACTCTTTATTTGATATTGAAGGACTTTCGGTAACTCCGGCTGCCTGCCAGAGCTGCCATTCAATTGGTAAGCCTAATGCGGACGGCAGTATTGGTAATTGTAATAAATGCCACTTACGCCATGAATTTTCTTTGGCACAGGTTAGAAAACCTGAGATTTGCGGTCAATGTCACCTGGGTCCGGATCACCCGCAAATGGAAATTTATGAAGAATCAGCACACGGTGTAATGTACAAAACTGAAGGTGAGAAATGGAACTGGAACCAAAAGCCGGGGCGTTTAACTACTCAGGATATGCCGGCGCCTACATGCGCAACCTGTCATATCAGCGGTTTCGGCAACCAGGGTACAACGCACGATGTCGGTCAAAGATTATCTAAGTTTTTATTTGCTGCTGTTACAAGTGACAGACAGAATTCAATTAATGGCCGGGAAGCAATGAAATCTATCTGTTCCAATTGTCATTCACCTAATTTTGCGAATAATCTTTATGCTCTTGCGGACAGTGTAACTGATTATGTAAATAAACGGGTTAAAGAGGCTTCGGATATAATTGAAGGTTTAGTAAAAGACGGCATTATAACTAAGCAGCCTTTTGCAACTCAAATAAGTTTTGATGCCTTTGACTTATGGCATTATTACGGAAGGTCTGCAAAGTTTGCAGCTTATATGCAAGGTCCGGATTATGTCCAATGGCATGGAATATATCCATTATTAAAGCAATTAAATAAGGTAAAGGAAGATGCAAAAAAATTGAGAGATGAACATAGAAGAGGAGCAAGGTAATGGATAATGTTGAAATTTTTCATCTTGCCAATGTCCGGCTTCCAATGGAGAAAAACCGGCTGTTATTAATTTTTGTCGGGCTGAATCTTTTTGTTACCGGGATAGATGTTGCTCTTGCGCATTCAATAAATAGTTTTGTTCCTGTTTATGAGTGGATACCAATTTATTTTTTTCCTATTGGAGCAATGTCCTGCTTTATAATTTCTTTCCAGGCAACTCCTAATAAAATATTTGTATTAATTCATATTGCATTTATGGTAATTGGAATCCTGGTCGGGTTTATAGGTATGGCATTTCATATGAATGCTGTATTAAATCCGCTGGGTCATTTGAGCTGGGCGTGGCTGGTTTTTGGTTCACCAATATTAGCCCCTTTGGCATTTTCAGGGATCTCTTTGCTTGGATTATATGCTATCACTGAAGAAGTTGAGGATTCACCCGGTATTTTAAAATTCCCCGGGTTAGGCCTGTTCCATGCACCTATTTCAAGGGATAAGCATTTTTTATGGTTGGTCGGTTTAGGTTTTTGCGCTAGTGCTGTAACTTCGATTATAGATCATGCACAATATGGGTACAGTTTATATAAATTAATTGCAATCGTATTTGGATTGTTCGCAACTTCGGTGGTTTTAACAATTGCATTATCCAACCATTGGTCTAAAAAGGATGAGACGGTTTATTTCTGGACAATGATCTCAGCAATTATTGTTGGAGTAATGGGATTCGGGTTTCATCTCTCCGGTGATCTTGCAGGAACCGGTAAAATAAGTCTTGAAAGAATGCTTGTATTTGCACCTATTTTAGCACCTCTATTATATGGAGATCTCGGGATGCTGGGATTAATAGTTGTTGCACAACAGCGAAAGGCAATGAAAAAATAATTTCTCTATCTTAGATCATAGCTTTCCCGGTATCATTATAATTAATAATAATTTTAGCTATTTTTAAAAAACAAAAAATTAAAAAAATATGCTTTCTATTTACAACACATTAACAAAACAAAAAGAAAAATTTAAACCTCTTAATCCGCATCAAATAAAAATGTATGTATGCGGACCAACGGTATATGATTATTTCCACATCGGGAATGCTCGTTCATTCATTATGTCGGATATTATCAGGCGGTATCTTGAATTCAAAGGCTTTGAAGTAAAATATGTAATGAACTTGACAGATATTGATGATAGAATAATCAAGAAATCAATTGAGGAAAAAATTGAAGCTCAAATAGTTGCAGAAAAATATACTAAAGCGTTTTTTGAAGATATCAAAAAACTGAATGTTAAAAAGGCAGACATTTTTCCCAAAGCTACAGAACATATTGATGATATAGTAAAAATGATTAACGAACTGGAGGTAAAGGGTTTTGCTTACGAAGTGGACGGGAATGTTTTCTATGATGTTAGAAAATTTAAGGAGTACGGGAAGCTAAGCGGTAAAAAGCTTGATGAACTTGAATCAGGCGCCAGAGTTGAAGTTAATATTGAAAAAAGAGATCCCCTTGACTTTGCCTTATGGAAAAAGGCAAAAGAGGGGGAACCGTTTTGGGAAAGTCCCTGGGGAGAAGGAAGACCCGGATGGCATATTGAATGTTCTGCAATGAGCTGTAAACACTTAGGCGAAACATTCGATATACATGCAGGCGGCCACGATCTAATTTTTCCTCATCATGAAAATGAAATTGCTCAAAGTGAAGGTGCAAACGGGAAGAAGTTTGTTAACTATTGGCTCCATTTTGGATTCTTAAATATTGATAATGAAAAAATGTCCAAATCTCTCGGAAATTTTTTTACGGCAAGAGATATTTTGAAAAAATATTCTGCTGAAGCTGTAAGATTGGCTTTCGCACAAACACATTATTCCGGGCCATTGAATTTTAGTGACGATCTTTTATCTTCTGCTGAAAAAGGTTTGGAAAAACTTAATAATCTTGCGGAAAAACTTGAAGATGAAATTAAAATAAATATAACCGATGCTGTAAACCCGGGATTCGATTTTGAGAAATATAACAATGGCTTTATATCTTCAATGGATGATGATTTCAATTCACCGCAGGCATGCGCGGTTATTTTCGATTTTGTACGAGAAGTAAACAGGACAATTTCTGAAAATGAAAAAATAAATTCGGAATTTTTTTCCAATGTAAAAAATTTCCTGCAGCGGACCGCGGATGAAGTTTTAGGAATACTTGATTTATCAAAATTTTCAACCCAAAGCAGTGGTGAGTTGCAGAATGAACTTATTGAACTTTTTATTAAACTAAGAACCGATGCAAAGAAAGATAAAAATTTTTCTTTAGCCGATAAAATTAGAGATGAGTTAAAAGAAATCGGGATAACTTTACAGGATTCAAAAGATAAAACGGCCTACAAAATCTTGAGGTGAATAGTCAGAAACGCAAGAATTGAATATTGGCGAAATGCTTCTGTTGAAGAACGAATTCAAACTTTATTGTCACTGCAGGAATTAATGCTCAATTTCTTTTACCCGGATGTCAAAGGAATTGAAAAGGTTGTAACGAAAAGGAAGCTGCGCGATGAGGAACAAGATTAGTTATGCAAAACTTTTCATTAATGATTCAGAACTTACCTACCAGATTCGATTCAGTAGAAAAGCAAAATATCTTCAGTTAAGAATTACTTCTTCGAACCAGCTTGAATTAATTATACCGAAAAGGTATTCAATTAATGAGGGGAAAAAATTTATTAATGATAAAATTGACTGGATAAAAAAATATCATCAGAATTTAATCGGCCTGCCGGGCAAAAAAGAGTTTTTTTTATTCGGTGAAAAAATACATATTGAACAGAATTTCAATTTCTTTTTAACAAAACATAAAATCAGGTTCAATAAAAATATTTTAACTGTTGAAAGTCCGGCCGACAGCAGAATTACAAAAGAAGAACTTTTTCAAATTTATGTTAGAAGAATTGCAAAAGAATTTATTTTAGAGAGAGCAAAATTCCTTGCTGAAAAATTCGGTTTCAAATTCAATGCGGTAAAAATTAGGGGACAAAAGACAAGGTGGGGAAGCTGTTCATCAAATGGCAGCCTGTCTTTTAATTATAAGCTGCTTCAGTTTAGAAAAGAAGTGATAGATTATGTGATAATTCATGAATTATGCCATACAAAAGAGTTGAACCATTCTCCAAAATTTTGGAAATTTGTCGAACAATTTTACCCGGACTATAAACAAATAAAGAAAGAATTGAAGAATTCGTTTTAGTTTGTCAAACCTAAAAATGGTAGCTTTGCTAAAGTAAACGGTTACCGAAAATATTTCCTCTCCCCAAAATTAAATTAGGATCCAATGTCTTTTTTACAGAATACATTTTTTTCAAATTTTCTTCCCCATACATTTCCAATAGATAATCTGTTTTAATTTTTCCTATGCCATGTTCAGCAGAAACTGTTCCGCCTAATTCAATAGCTTTGCTGCATATTTCTTTGTAAATCAATTTCCCAATCTCATATTCTTTTTGATTTTTAGGAAGCATATTAAGATGAACATGGGAATTACCAAAATGTCCGAATGCTACGTAACGGATATTTTCTTTTTCTACTTCATTCTTTGAATAAAAATAAAGTCTCTCAAATTTATCATGCGGAACAGCTACATCTGTTCCCAGCTTTCTTAAATTTCTTTTAGAAATATATTCATTAACTTTTTCAGGCAACGAATGCCTGAACTGTGCAATATTTTTTTTATCTGAATCAGAAAATGCAAACCAGGCGCTTTCTTCGTCTGCTTCAAACTCATTTATTAGACTAATCCATTTTTCCAACAGCAATTCTTCATTTGAATTTAATTCTTGTTCAAACCATACAGCAGCTTTTGTATCAGGAGGAATCCGGCTGTTATCTTCCTTTAAGAATTTGAGTGAGTTTTCATCAAAAAATTCTAAAGCTAGTGCATCAATTGAATTCGAATCTTTAGTAATTCTTGTATCGTAAGAAATTTCCCTGGCTTTTTTTATGAATGAAATAGCATTCATTTCATCATTAAAGAAAATAACAGAAGAAAGAATATCATCAGGATACGGAACTAATTTAATTTTGATTTTAGTAATTAAACCGAGCGTTCCTTCAGAACCAATAAAAAGATCTATAGCATCCATATTTTTTTTACAAAAGTAGCCTGAAGCGTTTTTTATGTCTGGCATTTTGAAATCAGGAATTACGAAAGAATATTCTTTACCTGATTGAGATTTGAGTGTTATCTTGTATCCATTTGCTATTATGCCCTCTCTTGAAAGATTCAGGATTTCTCCATCTGCCAAGATAATTTCTAATTGCTGAACAAAATTTCTTGTAGGACCATATTTAAAAGTCTTCTCGCCTGAAGCATTTGTTGCAATTGTACCTCCGATATAACAATTCTTTTCAGTTGGATCAGGCGGATAAAGCAGGTTCTTTTCTTTAAGTTCATTTTGAAAATCGGCAAGTACTACTCCCGGCTCTAAAACTGCATAAAGTTCTTTTTTATTTATCTCAATAATTTTATTGAGTTTCTCTGTTGAAATTACAATTCCGCCTTGAGGTACACTGGCACCAGCCAGACCCGTTCTATTACCTGCTATAGTAACGGGAGTTTTATTTTTATTAGCATTAACTAATATTTCTGAAATTTCTTCTGCTGTAGTTGGAAAATAAACGGCGTCGCAATTACCCTTGAAATTAGAGGCATCAGTCAAATAATTTTGTATCTCATCAGGGTTGGTTTTTATAATCATTTTCAGGTTAATTCTCTTAATATATTTAAATAAACAAATTGGTCTTTTATCCCGGGAATTTCATTTGGCTTTCTCTTTATTCCTTGTTTATAATTAAATAAAGAAAGAATGTTATCAAGAGCATCAAACATATTTATTAAGGGGAATACACTATCTCTTAAATAGTGAATGAGCTTTAATGTACGAAAACCGTCAAACCAATCTATTTTCTGCTTCTCTAATTGTACAGATGATTTTGAATTCTTTAATATTTTATTCCAAGAAATTTCAAAATTATTAGAAACAAGAAATTGGTTTAAAGACGGATGAATTTTTTCGGCAATACACAGGTATTCCCGGGAAGATGACGCCCCGGTTTTATTAAATTCTGTCAGCCAATCTTTTAAAATTAAAAAAGAATCCGGATCATATAAAAGATATTCATTTTGAATTCTATTTATAAATCTTTTAATTCTCGGACCAGTACCGAAAGGAACCCGCCAGGAAGTTCTTGATGATGGATAGACGCTTGTGGAATTAATTTCTTCAATTTTTGTTCTCTTTGCTATTTTTTCAAGGAAATAAAAATCTTCCCCTGCTTTACGCTTATTCATCCCTTCCACTTTAATATAAGTTTCATAATCAAATGCCATTGTTGAACCGACCGTATGAAAAGCAAAAGCAGAACCAGCAAGTTTCAATCCTAAAACATAATACCTTAAATATATTTCATAACAGGTTATGGCTGCAGCAGTATCTTCTCCTTCAATATTATGTTCCAGCTTAATTACTGCAGCATGTACATTTTTTTCGTTAAAACTGTCAACTATTGTTTTAAGATAATTATTTTGAACAGTGCAATCAGCATCAAGACTAATGATCAATTTTTTTTTATCTGATGAATAGTTAAAAACAGTAAGGGCCAGATCCATTCCGATTTTCCTTGCCAGTCCGGCTCCTGCATCTTTTTCAGGAAATTCTTTCCCTTTTGAGGAAGCATCAACCAAGGCTAGTCTTAAACCTGATGAAATAATATTTTTGATAGATTCTGTTTTTATCTCATTTCTTATTATGGAACGAATTAGATCGATGCTCTTTTGATTATTTTCTTTTATATTTTTTCCGGATTGGGCGGTATTATTAATAACAAAAATTAATAATGTTGAAGAAAAATACTTATGATCATTTTTTAATAATGATTCGAGAAGTGTTAATAAATTTTTATACTCCGAAATGACGGGAATTACAATTATTGAATTAATTTTAACAGCATCATTAAGTTCTAGTCCCCAGTCCGGCAGTGAATATTTAGATAAGTACTTTAAAACCTTTTCAGGCAATTCACTCATAATTGTAATTCATTTTTTATAATAGTAACAGCGCTTTCGTAATCCTGCCCGTCAATCCAATTTATTTTAATCCCTTCTTTTTCCATTTTACGGAACCATGTCATTTGTCTTTTCGAAAAATTATGAATCGCACTATTTAATTGCTGCTGCATATCATTAAAATTTAATTCACCCTTTAAAAGCAGCCCAACATATTTATATTCCAGGCCGAAGAAATTTAACCGTTCGAAACTTAATCCCGAATCGATCAATTTTTTTACTTCGTCAATCATCCCGGATTCGAGGCGTTTATTCAGCCTTTTTGTAATCCTGGTTTTTATTTCTTCCCTTGATAATTTTATCCCGATGTTCAAAGAATTAATTTCGGGAGCTGACACGGAGTCTAAACTTCTTGTCTTTTCAATTATAATAGCTTTGATTGTTCTCTCTTTTTCGGTAAGATCTGTTGAATTGTGTAAATTAAAATTTAATTCTTTTAATTGCTCTTTTAAATCTTCATGAGTTTGTTTTTTCAAATAATCATATTCACCCGACTCAAAATCAGCTTTCTGCAGATCATATTTCTGCAGCACAGAGCTTAAGTATAAACCTGAGCCTCCAACTAAAAACGGCAGCTTGCCTCTTTGCTTTATATCTTCAAATAACTTTAAAAAGTTTCTTTAAATAAATAAAGGTTAAACTCTTCGTAAGGTTCAACGATGTCTATTAAATGATAATTGACTTTATTTCCGTTTACAAAATAGTCATTATAATCTTTCCCCGTACCGATATTCATACCCTTATAAACCTGACGGGAATCGGCGGAAATAATTTCGCCGTTGAAACGAAAAGCTAGTTTAGCCGCAAGGCTTGTTTTACCTACCGCGGTGGGACCAAGAATAGTAATTAAATCATATTTCATAAATATCTTAAGTTTACTTTTCTAAATTATCCTTTCAGTAATAAGGTTATCGAATTCAGTTTCTTCAATTGTCGGTAATGTAATAGTCAGTGTATTTAATTCATCTGACCTGCTTACTGAAATTTTACCGCAGTGATCATTAATTATTTTATTAGCCAAAACCAAGCCAAATTCCCATTCATATTCTAGAGGAGTAGAAGGTTCAAAAATATATTTAAGAATTTCATCCGGAATACCAGATATGTTATCCTTAAATTTGATTTCGACTTTGTTATCGTTTCTCTTGGTAGTTACAAAAATTTTCCCGTTTTCTTCAATGTTTTCACACCAGCTTCTAAAAATTAAACGGCATGCAAGGTAGAACTTTTCTTTATTTATCTGCACATTAACATCGGCGTCAAATTTCTTAAAAATGCTTACCTTTTTTTCTTCTGTGTATTCTGCAATCTTTATTAAAATATCGTCTAATGATCTATTAAAGTTAACTTTTTCAAGTTCTATATTATTCTGGTTTTCAAAAAAATCAGAGACCAGTTCGATAAAATTTTCAAGAATCCTGTTTTCACTGTTAACAGCATTTATTAGAATATCAGCATCTTCCTTATTTCTATTATTTTGCAGATACAGTAACAGTTTGTTTATCAAATTAGTTGAATAATTTATATCAACCGACAAAAATTTTAAGAATGTACTAATTGATTTAAAATAATCACTTAATGAATGTTTATAATTTTCACTTGGAAAATTCTCATATAGAAGATCCATGTCTTCAAATTTTAATTTTTCCCCTTGATGATCATATCCGGATCCAGTCTCGATAAATTTGTTCCGTTGTTCCATATTATTGACCCCATTTGATATTAAATGATTTTTATTCCCAATATATAATATTTCTTTTGTTAACTATTATTTGCAGTTCGCATATTCCTGGATTGTAAATTTTATCTGATTTAAATTCTTCTCTTCTGAAAAGTAAGTATGGAAATGTTATGCAAGAAGATTTATTTTGAAACATAAAATTAAATTTTAAAATCTAATTTATAATAATAATGAATTCCACAGAAATAGAAAACGGAATCATACATCTTTCGTTAAATGATCAACAGCTCAGAAAAATTATTTTGATCTGTGCAAAGTGCGATCTTGCACCGGTTAAAAATTATTTCCGCACACTATTAAGAGCAATAATAGGCCAGTAGCTTTCTACTTATGCTGCAAGAACAATTTATAGAAGGTTTAGTGATTATTTTAGTAACAAGCCTGAACCCGAAAAAATATTAATTACTCCCGCTGATGAATTAAGAAAGCTGGGTTTGTCAAATGCCAAATCTAATTATGTGAAAGATTTGTCCGGGAAAATTTTGAATAAAGAAATATTACTGAAGGGTTTAATTAAGAAAAGTGATTCGGAAATAATTTCTGAACTAACTAAAGTTAAGGGGATAGGGGAATGGACTGTTCACATGTTTTTAATTTTTACTTTAGCTCGTCCTAATGTTCTGCCTGTTAAAGATCTTGGTTTAAGGAAAGCAGTAATGAACGTTTACAGGCTCAGGAAATTACCGGATGAAAAAAGAATCTATAAAATATCAAAAGAAAATAATTGGTCCCCTTATAATACAATTGCAAGCTGGTATTTATGGCGAAGTTTGGAAATTATGGATAAGGTTAGAAAGTAACTGTTATTATGCAAGAATTAGTAGTAGTAAAGGAGACTATTTTGTAAATAATTAAAGCTTAATATTTATAAAGTCAAAAATCAAAGGTCAAAGGTCAAAACTAATAAATATTCTTATTTTTGACTTTTTTGATATTGATTTCGGCAACGGGTTTCCAACTGAAAAATTGTTTAATTTTGCATGAATCTTTAAAAGATCTTGTACATCTAATGGATGAAGAAAAATTAATTGAAGAAGCTAAAGCCGGTGATAAAAGAGCTTTAACCGAACTTGTAAAAAAATATGAGCAGACTATTTATAATTTTGCTTTTAAAATTTGCAGGGACCCGGCTAGGGCAGAAAATATAATGCAGGAAACCTTTTTCAGCATGATTAAGTCCCTGCATCAGTTCGACGGGAAATCAAAATTATCGACCTGGCTTTACAGAATTGTTGCTAACCATTGCCTGATGGAGGTTAGAAAGAAGAAGAATAGATTTGTTTCATTGGAAAATGATGATGACGTGGTTGAGGATAAATACGTAGCTGATTGGAAATCGCTGCCGTATAAATCAATTGAAAATATTGAATTAAGAAAAATACTTGACGAATCTATTCAGAAATTGTCTCCTGATTATAGAATAGTGTTTTTACTGCGAGATGTGGAAGGTTTGTCTACTGAAGAAACAGGAAAAATAACGGAACTCTCTGTTCCGGCTGTTAAGTCCAGGCTTCATAGAGCTAGAGCTTTTTTAAGAAAAGAAATTAATGAGGCATTTAAATCATGAGTACAAAAAAAGTCACCTGCAAAATTGTAATGGATCATATATGTGAAAATCTCGGTGAAGATCTGAATTCCGAAAAATGTATTGCAATAAAAACTCATCTTAATGAATGTGATGATTGCAAAAATTATTTTAACTCTGTTGAACAAACAATTGAATTTTATCGAAAGTATAATATTAAACTTCCCGGTGAAGCACACGAAAGGCTGCTTAACGTATTGGGACTTAACAATGAATAAATAGGGTCAATTATGGATGATGTTCATTATTATTCGGCTAAAGTAGAGTGGAAAGAAGGAAGAATGGGGGAATTAACCTCGTCTGCATTTCCTTCAATAAAAGTTGCAACACCGCCTGAATTTAAAAACGGTGTCCCCGGTATTTGGTCGCCTGAACATTTATTTGTTGCTTCAATTAATATTTGTTTAATGACAACTTTTCTTGCAATTGCGGAAAATTCCAAGCTGGAATTTGTTTCATTTACTTCGGATGCAACAGGGAAGCTTGAAAAAGTAGACGGAAAATTCATGATTTCCGAAGTTGAGCTGAAACCGGTTGTAAAAATTAAAGATGAAAAAAATATGGAAAAGACATTAAGGATTTTGGATAAGTCGGAAAAAGGATGTTTAATCTCAAATTCTGCTAAATCAAAAATAATTTTGAATCCTCAAATAATTATATAAACCAAAGGAGACATAATGCCAATATTCGAATATCGATGTCAGGAATGCGGAACCAAATATGAAGTTCTTCATAAATCAACAGAAAATCAAAGCGAGATAATTTGTCCTAATTGCAGTTCTTCAAATAATAAAAAACTTTTATCAACATTTAGTGCCTCAATGGGGGAATCTAGTTATTCTGGAAACAGCTGCGCAACCGGTAATTGTGATATCCCTTCTTCCGGCGGCTGTGCATCAGGTTTATGCGGCTTAAATTGAAAGTTCATTGGCTAGTTAGTTTAGCTGAAGCTTTAATTAATCAGGCTAAATAATATTCGCTGATAGTGTCTATTTATACGTATTGCTAAGATTTATTTTGATCGATTCTTTCTAAGAATCTTTCCGCACTTGATTTTAAATATGGATCTCTAAAATCATAGGCAGGAAGAGACAAGACTTTTTTAAAGTATTCTTTTTCTTTTCCTTCATTTTCCAAAGCCCTGTAAGTTAAAGCCATTTGAAAATTAGCAGTAATAATATTCGGGTTCAACGTCAGCGCTTTCTTTAACATCTTTTCTGAATCCTGCAGACTTCCATCGGGCACACTGCCGTAAAGCACGCTGGCAAAAATTCTTTCAATCCAGCTAAGGCGGGCAATTTCCCTGTAAAAAGCACCCAAAATTATATAGGGGATTGCATTGTTGGAATCGAGTTGAACAGCTTTCGTTGCATTTTCCTCAATTTCTTTTGCATAATTCAATCTTTCTTTTCCGCCGGTCATTCTTGCCATATTGCCGTAGGAAATTGCAGAATATGTATAAGATAAAGAACTATCCGGGAATAAATTAATGAGCTTTTCCGAATAGCTTATTGCTTTATCAAAATCTTCTTTGGCTTCATCCTGTTTATGTTCTTTTCTTTTCAATTCTCCGACAGCATTATATATCTTAGTTATATTTAATAGTGAATAATAATTATCCGGCTCAAGTTCAAAAGCCTTTTTATATAAAGGGAAAGCATCTACAATCTTAAAATAACTATAAAGAGAATCTCCATCAGAAAGATACTTTGCATATTCTTGGGCATTAACTGCAACGGGTAATAAAATCAGGAAAAATATAAAAGTCTTCAAATATTTACCCTATTCTTTTTTTGCCGGTGGCGGTGTTGTATTCCCACCGTCCAATACAAATTTCCAGCTGCCGTCTTTTTGTTTTTTCCATATAGTAACATAGTTGCCGTATGTTTTATTCAAATTTCCATTAGTATCTTTTGCAGTATAAATCCAGTTTCCAAAAGTGTAGCCTAATTCGCCGGAATTGGCAATTACAGCTTTAACAGGAGACCATTCCAACTTAGCATTTCCCTTTTTAATCTTGGAATAATATTCCTCCAATCCTTTCTTCCCGATAATTGGAAACTGCTGATCTCTCATTAAAATAACATCTTCATCTGCATAAGCTATAAAGGCTGCCGCAATTCCATCTTTAATAGACTTTTCTGAAAATTTCTTATCAGCTTTAATAAGTTCATCTTTTGAGCTGTTGTTATTTTCATCTGCAAAATTACTGCCGGTAAAAATGAATAGGAACATTAGAATTCCCGCAAGGTATTTAAAAGAACACTCCTTAAGAACTCTCATGATTTTATCTCCTATGGTTTATACAAGGAATTCATCGGTAACACAGCCTTGGGATGCTGATGAAACATTTTTTATATATTTGAAAAGGCTTCCGCTTTTAATTTTGTAATCCGGCATAACCCAATTTTTCCTTCTTTCTTCAAGTTCACCATTATTTATTTCAACATCAATACTATTTTTTTCAGCATCTATGGTAATAATGTCTCCATGTTTAACAAGTGCTAAAGCCCCGCCCTCTTGAGCTTCGGGAGTAATGTGTCCAACTACAAAACCATGTGTTCCCCCTGAGAATCTTCCGTCTGTAATTAGAGCGACACTTTTCCCTAATCCTTTTCCCATAATTGCAGAGGTAATTGAGAGCATCTCCCGCATCCCCGGTCCACCTTTAGGGCCTTCATACCTAATTACAACAACATCACCCGGAATTACTTCATTATTTTCGATTGCTTTTAAAAGATCTTCTTCCGAATCATAGACTTTTGCAGGACCTGAAAAACGTAAACCTTCTTTACCTGTTATTTTGGCAACCGCACCTTCACTAGCCAGATTACCGTATAGAATTCTTAAATGCCCGGTTTTTTTAATGGGGTTTGAAAAAGGTGCAATAATTTTTTGATCTTTTTTTAGATCTTCAGCATCTTCCAGATTTTCTGCAATTGTTTTTCCTGTAACAGTTAGACAATTTCCATGCAGAAATCCTTCTTTTAGGAGAAGCTTTTGAACAGCAGGAACGCCGCCTATTTCATGAAGATCTTCCATAACATATTTTCCGCTGGGTTTTAAATCGGCAAGGTAAGGGACTTTATCTGATATTCTTTGGAAGTCGTCAATAGTTAAACTGACTTTTGCAGCTTTTGCCATTGCTATTAAATGAAGTACAGCATTGGTGGAGCCCCCCAGTGCAATAACAATTGTAATTGCATTTTCGAAAGCCTCTTTTGTCAAAATATCATTCGGCTTAATATCTTTTTCAAGAAGATTTAATATTGCTTTCCCTGTATTAAAACATTCATTAATCTTCCCATTATTTACTGCTGGAGTAGAAGAACTAAATGGAAGGCTCATTCCCAGGGTTTCAATTGCAGTTGCCATTGTATTTGCAGTATACATTCCGCCGCAGGCGCCTTCGCCAGGGCAAGCGTTGCATACTACATTGTGCAAATCCTTCTCATTAAATTCATGGGAAAGAAATTTTCCATACGCTTCAAAAGCAGAAACAACATCAAGCTTTTGACCATTAAAGTGCCCTGCTTTTATAGTTCCGCCGTATATCATGATAGAAGGTCTGTTTAACCTTGACATTGCCATAATTGAACCGGGCATATTTTTATCGCATCCGGGTAAAGCAATAAGTGCATCATACCATTGAGCACGCATTACGGTTTCAATTGAGTCAGCTATAATATCCCGTGAAGGAAGAGAATACTTCATTCCTTCAGTCCCCATGGAAATACCATCACTTACTCCGATAGTATGAAAAATAAAACCTATTAATCCAGTATCAACCACTCCTTTTTTTACTTCTTTGGCAAGATCATTTAAATGCATATTACATGTATTTCCTTCCCATCCCATACTGACTATTCCAACTTGAGCCTTTTTCATATCTTCATCTGTTAATCCAACCCCGTAAAGCATAGCCTGTGAACCAACTTGGGAAGGTGCTTGAGTTAACCTGCTGCTGTATTTATTTAATTTCATTATTTCTCCTTTAAAATCTTTGAATGAACCCTGCAGAAAATTTTAATAATAAAAGTTCAAATTTACAAAATTTAAAATTGATAGAAAGACTAAATTTGTTGGTTGGTAAAATTAGAGAGTATCAGTTATAACAATGAAAAGTGTATTATGCAGGTATATGATAAATAGCTAATCTATAAGTAATGAAATAATAAACGAGCGGATAAGTCTACTCTGCTAAATTTTCATCCAGGAAGTTATATATTTCATTCCATGCCTCATTTGCGGTTGAATCACTATACCCCCTTTTATTATCCGGGTTCATAAATGCATGGCTAACATTCGGATAAATAACAATATGATTTTCTTTCCCCTCAGCCCTTAAGAGATTTTCAAATTCATGTACTTTGGCCGGAGTAATATTCTGATCCTTTTCCGCAAAAATACCTAAAACCGGGCAGTTGATTTTTTTGATTTCATTTGTATCATTTGTTAATCTGCCGTATGCAATTATACATGCATCAAGAGTAGGAATATTTAATGCGGCCTGCAGAGAATAGCCGCCCCCCATACACCATCCGATAGAACCTATCTTTTCTTTATCAACAGTCGGTATGTTCTGTAAATAATTGTAAGCAGCCTTTAAATCGGTTATTGCTCTTTTCAAAGGTACGCTTCCTGAAAGTTCCCCGGCTTCTTTCGGATCGGAAGTAGATTTTCCCCTGTAAAGATCCACTGCTATTGCAGCATAACCATCATCAGCAAACGAATCAGCATTATTCTTTATCCAATCAGTTAAACCCCACCATTCATGGATAACAATCAGCCCGGGAAAAGGACCGTCTCCTTCAGGTATTGCCAGGTATGCATGAACGGTATCATTGCCGCTTTTATAAGAAATCATCATAGTTTTAATTTTAAGGGAATCATTTTGTGTTTGAGAATTATTATCCGGTTCTTTATTTCCGTCTCCGCACTCAATGTTTATAAACATGAATAAACATAAAATTACCCATAGTAAAGATGAAAATTTTTCTTTCATATCACATCTCAATTAAAATTTTTTTATTGTAAACAAAACCTTCATGATTAAAATTAATAGCGTATTTTTTAATAAGTTTGATTAATCATTTAATCAAATTCTTTTATCAAATAATCAATAATTTTTTCATTCTTATTAAAAGGCCGAAGACTATTTAATCCTAATTTATCGACTGCCAAATCTAACAAACTGCCTTCATCCATATCTTGATTAAAGGCATAATATTTTCCTGCTTGCAGCAGGGCTTCAAGAGGAGCGAGACCGACAATTTCACTACCGGCAACTTTAACCCCAAGCCTGTCAGCTTCCTTTTTAACTTCTTCAAATGCCGAATGCAGTGGTGTAATATTATAGTTGGTTAAATTCATCGATACTTGAGTAATATTATATTTTTCTAATTTAACTCCCATTCCTTTTACATTCTTTAATCTGCCTCTATCTCTTATAACCTGTCCGTCTACTTTTATTGGATTCCCATCTTTATCTTTTTTAGGAATACCTGATTCCCTTATTATTTCGCTTATTTCTCTTGCATATTTGATATCTGCAGTTTGGATATTGACATTATAAGCAATTAGAAAGAATCGGGCACCGGTTACTATTGCACCAAGCTTGTGATTAAATGCCGGTTCGCCGAAATCCGGTCTCCAGTTTTCATCAGTCAGCTTTTCATTTAGACCTTCATACTCTCCTTTGCGGATATTTGAAAGATTAATCCTCTCAGGTTTTTTAGCAGATGATTCATATAAAAAAACCGGAACATTTAATTCTTCAGAAATAATCTTTCCGTATTGTTCAGAAATTTTTACACATTCTTCAATAGAGGTATTTTTAATTGGTATGAAAGGAACAACGTCAATTGCGCCGATCCTGGGATGTTCACCTTTATGAGTTCTCATATCGATTTCTTGTGCAGAAGCTCTGCTTATTGCTAAGGCACCTTCTAAAACTCCGTTTTCATCTCCTGCAAATGTTATAACAACTCTGTTATAATCATAGTCAGGTTCAAAATTTAAAATCCGGCAGTTAGATATTCCAATTAGGGAATTTTTTATTTTTTCCAGAGCAATTTCATTCCTGCCTTCACTTAAATTCGGAACAGATTCAATTATTTTCATTTCGTTTTAAAGTCATTAATTGTAAATGAATAGAATTTCTGAACTTAAGCTTGCAACATAAACAAAGTTATATAAAAAAATATTTGCAGAGAAATGATACCAATCCAAATTTTATGTAACATTTTAATAAGCTATTAAATATGTCCGATTTAAGTTTCCAAAATTTCTTAATATGGAAAGCCAGGTAACAAATAACTACTTTCATTTAAATTATTTCATATTCTTGTTTAAGAATTTCTGGTCATAATTTTTTAAAAGAGCCGCGGCAACACCGTTAGTCCAGCCGAAACCATCCTGCAGAGGATATTCGCCGCCGCCGCCGAATAAGTTTATATTTTCAACATTATACTTTTCAAGCATTTTTCCTGTCCGTTTAAAAACACTTTCATTAAGATTAAGCCATCTTTCTTTAATTGTATCTGCTAAAGAATTAAGACCATATTCTCTTAATCCTTTAATAGTAATCCATTGTAAAGGGGGCCAGCCGTTTGGTGCATCCCACTGCTGCCCGGTTTCATTAAGAGTTGTAACCAATCCGCCCGGTTTCAATAACAATTTTTTAATTTTTACCGCTGCTTCTTTTGCATATTCCGGTTTCGCTATACCAAAGTATAAAGGGAAACATCCTGCTAATGAAATAACTTTAGTCTGAGTCTTTGTCTGCCAATTATAATCAAAATAAAACTTTTCTTTTTTATTCCAGAAAATTTTATTAATAAGATTTAACCTGGTTAAAGCCTTCATTTGATAAAATTCCCCTTTATTATGATTACCCTTTAAATTGTAAAAGAATGCAAGTCTGTTTTCAAGAAAATACAAGAGACAATTTAAGTCGACCGGGAGAATACTAGTTGTATTGATTTTAGTTAGCGAATTTTGATCACTAAACCATCTGCTAGAAAAATCCCAGCCGGATTCTGCTGCAGCTCTTAGATTTCTGAAAAAATCAGGTTTTTTATTTTTATCAATTTTAAGTGATTGATCATAATCTGCTTTGTAAGATTCTTCTCGCGGAATATTGTCAAAATCATAATAACGGTTTAGAATTTCCGGAACCCCCTGGTTTTTCTTAAAACCTTCAGGATTAAGCAGAACAACTCTTTCGGAAGCCTCTTGATCATTCTTAATCTTATTTATTCCGTTCATCCAGAATGAATATTCCTCTACAATATTATCAAGAAACTGCAAACCCCATGAGTAATCATTTTTATAACTGCAAATAATATCAACCATCAGTGAGAAAAAAGGGGGCTGTGAACGGGTCAAATAATAAATCCTGTTCCCGTTCGGAATCATTTTATATTTCCCAAGCATATATGAGAAATTGTAAACCATATTTTCTGCAGTTGAAATCTTTCCATCTGCTAATAGTCCGAGAATTGTAAAGAAGCTGTCCCAGTAATAAATTTCCCTAAACCTTCCCCCGGGTACAATATAAGGGTACTGAAGAGGAATCAGGGTACTGTTCACATTTAATGTTTGAGGTTTTCTTACCAGGTGCTGCCATAAATCTTCAATATGATTTTCCATTGATGTGTTTTCAGCAACTTTAACAGTATCTTCTTCGCCTGGTATATTAAAATTAGCATAAACAAATTGTCTCAAATCAAAATCAGCTAAGCTTTTTACGGAATCATATAATGCCTTTATATACTCAGGGTTGCGTTTTGGAACCGCATCAACAAAGGTTTTTGAATCACTAAAAATTCCGGAAAGCTGAACGTCTTTAAAAAGACTCCCGCTTAATTGGATGTAGTTACTCTTTATATTCTTATAGGTCTCAAAAACCTGGGGAAAGGATACAAAAGATAATATAAGCTGAAAAAGCAGAATGAGTAGAATTTTTTTCTTCATGACCTTACCTTCCTAACAGATTGTAAAAATTTTGAACTTCTTCTGTTAAAGTTCGTATTATGATTTTAATTGTTTCTTCTTAGTTATATTTAAGGTTATATAAAATATTTACTAAAATAATTATATGGAATTTTTTTAATGGTGTAAACAAATTTTGAATTAATAAACTAGTTCGGTATTAAAGAAGCATTAGGAAAAGAGTTAAATTATAATAAAATTTATTAAATTTATATATGTTTTTATTTAACAGTGTAAAAATAAGCAATTATAGATCAATTGGTAAAATTGATATTGTAGATCCGCGTCCATTTACAGTTTTTATTGGCTCAAATGCATCAGGGAAATCAAATATTATTGAAGCGATCGAATTTCTTAGCTATTTTTTACGATTGCAAGATAAAGCAGTTGGATTATTTGGTAATGTTGAAAATGAACTAATAAATTTTATTATTCAAGATGATCCAAGAATAAAAGAGAATGATAAGATTATAAAATTTGATGTAAAAACAACATCTGATAATATATTTTTAGAGATACCTACATTACATTCTCCTTTTTACAATTATAAAATTCAAAAGTTAAATCAAAGTTTAAGTTCCTCAAATATTATTGAAAAGAATTTTTCAAGAATATTTATAGGACAAAATAAGTATGTACGTCAAAACATAATTGATAATTCAAGACTTCTATCAGATGGAAGAAATTTAGAAAACCTTTTACAAAGATTATTTGAAGATGAAAATTTAAGAGGAAAAGTAATTGATTTAATGGTTTTGCTTGTACCAGAATTTAAAGACATTCAAATTGAGAAAAATGCATTATCTAATAAAGAAGAATTGTTAATATTTGAAGAGTATTCTTCAAGACCTTTTACCCTAAATTTAATTTCAGAGGGTACTTTTAATGTATTGTGTATGCTAGCTGCTTTGTTTCAATCTGAAGAGCCTCAATTCCTATGTATTGAAGAACCGGAAAAATGGTTTAAATCCAAAAGTAATAAAGGAATTAATAAAAATATTCAAGTATGAATGTGAAGATAAAGGGCATCATATCTGGTTAACCACTCATTCGCAATCAGTGGTGGCTGATTTAAATCCTGAGGATATAGTTGTTGTTGAGAAAAAAGAAGGAATTACTAAAATAAAACAGATTAACGATATTAATTTACATGGTTTACAGACGGATGAAGCTTGGTTATCAAATGTATTAGGGGGAATTCCTTGGTGAGGAAAATAGGATTTATTGGCGAAGGTTCTTCGGAAACAATAATTTTAAATTCAACAAATTTTCAAAAGCTTCTTGAAAATTTTAATCTTGAATGTGTTGGCGTTTTTGATGCAAGCGGAGGAGGCAATTTAAATAAATATAATGCTAAAATTAATTCTTTCTTTGAAATATTTGAAGATAGAGAAGCAGAAAAAATAATTGTTGTTAGAGATTTAGAAGATGAACCATGTAGTACAGCTTTAAAACAAAAAATGTATATTTATAATGATAACAAATTTCTATTATTATTGTTAAAGCAATAGTATCTTGGTACCTGGCTGATTCTAAAACATTATCAAGTTTTTTCAAAATTCATTATTCTTTCGAAGAACCGGAAAATATTAGTGGAAAGCCTTTTAATACTTTGAGAAAAGGGTTCGGAAAATACTGCCCAAATAGAGGTATTGGTATTTCTAAGACTAACTGTGCTAAAAAAATGATAGGTAATGGATTTTCTGTTAGCAATGCCGCCAAGCATAATCGATGTAAAAGTGCAAAATATTTTCTTTCTAAACTTGAAAATCTTAAAAAGAGTTAATAATCATGGATATATTATTTTTACTTATTGGTTTAGTTGTTGGCTCTCTCGCTACATATTATATAGCCAAATTTAAATATCAACAAGAAGTAAGCAAATCTGAAGAGAGAAGTAGGATATATGAAGATAATTATAAAAATATATCTTCAGAATTAAATTCTGAAAGAACAAAGGTACTTGAATTGAACTCAAATCTCTCTTCATTACAGACTGATTATACTAACGTTCAGTTAAAACTGGAAGAGCAAAAAGAAGAAATTAATCAACTTCAACAAAAATTTATAATCGAATTTGAAAATCTTGCAAATAAAATTTTAGAAGAGAAAAGCTCCAAATTCACACTTCAGAATAAAGAAAATCTTGATCAAATACTTAAACCATTGGGTGAAAAGATTAAAGAGTTCGAAAAGAAAGTTAATGAGGTTTATGTAACGGATTCTAAGGAAAGAGCTTCATTATCTGAACAACTGAGAAGTCTAAGAGATTTTAAATCAATTGATGGCTAGAGAAGCCACTAATTTAACAAATGCTTTAAAAGGTGAAACTAAAACAATGGGTAATTGGGGAGAAATTATTCTTGAAAGCATTCTAGAAAAATCAGGTCTTGTTAGAGGAAGAGAATATACAGTACAAGAAACTCGCATATCTGATGAAGGAAAGAAACTTCAACCGGATGTTATAATTTATTTGCCCGAGAACAAATGTATTATTATTGATTCAAAGGTTTCTTTAATAGCATATGAAAAATATGTCTCTTGCGATAATGATAATGAAAAGCTCTTCGCATTGAGAGAGCATATTGCTTCGATAAAAAAACATATAAAAGAACTTAGTGCAAAAAACTATCAAAATATTTATAATATAACTACACTTGATTTTGTATTACTATTTATGCCTGTTGAACCAGCATTTAGTCTCGCAGTTCAAAATGATATGGAACTATTTAATGAAGCTTTTGAAAAGAATATAGTAATTGTAAGTCCTACTACTCTACTAGCAACCTTAAGAACTATACAAAGCCTTTGGAGACAAGAAAAGCAGAATATAAATGCTATTGAAATAGCAAGACAAACTGGAGCATTATATGATAAATTTCAGGGTTTAATAAATGATCTTATCGAACTCGGTAAAAGGATGAATACTATGCAGAATAGTTATGAGAATGCAATGAAAAAATTGTATACAGGAAAAGGTAATTTAATTGGAAGTGTTGAAAATATAAAAAAATTGGGGGCAAAAACTTCAAAGTCCCTACCGCAATCTCTCGTTGAAAGAGCTAAAGATAACCAACAAAATTTAATTGATGATAGTGAACAAAAGCTTATCGATTAAATAATACTGGCTTTATTCTTTAATTTTTAAGGGTATAATTATGAATAGAGTGTTTCTATCTGTTATATTAATATTTTTGACCTTACCATTTATCTTCTCACAGAAAAAACCTTTCACTATTGAAACTCTTTATAAAGTCAAAGATGTTAGTTCACCGGCTTTATCACATAACGGTGATAAAATTTGTTTTCTATCTACCGAATATAATCTTCAAGCAGGTGGATCTAATTCCGATTTATATATAATAAATAAAGATGGTTCGGGTTTAGAAAATTTAACTAACAGCAGTGAGAGTGAAACTAACCCGTTTTGGAGTATA
This sequence comes from uncultured Ignavibacteria bacterium, assembly GCA_963739895.1. Lineage (GTDB taxonomy): Bacteria > Bacteroidota > Ignavibacteria > Ignavibacteriales > Ignavibacteriaceae > CAVQBP01. The sequence continues at coordinate 38,857 of CAVUCR010000009.1, forward strand.
GATGGTAAAAAAATATATTATTTAAAGAGAATCAGAACTCTATTCTATTTCCATTTCTAATGAAAAAATTGACCAGGTTATAGATTATCCTTCAGGTGTTCAAAGACCTGTTTTATCACCCGATGGAAATTTAATAGCATTTACTACAGAGATTTATCCCGGATGCGGAACAGATAAAGATTGTAATAAAAGTATTTCCGAATCGGCTGAGAGTGGTCCGGTACAAGCCTACATTGCAGATAGTTTATTATTTAGGCATTGGACAGAATATATCGGTCAGAAAGAAACACATATTTTTATATATAATATTAAAGAGAAAATATTTACCGATATAGTGCATAGTGAATTAGCTTCGCTGATGTATAAGCTGGGAGGAAATATCAGGTATAACTTTTCTCCGGATAGTAAGGAAATTTGTTTCACTAATAACCCGGAAAAATTTCAAGCCAATTCAAACAACTCGGATCTTTATACTGCCTCGGTAAATGGAGGTGATCTTAAAAATATTACTATTAATAATAAAGCCTGGGACGGAAACCCAATTTATTCACCCGATGGAAAATATATTGCTTATAAAACTCAGGAGCAGCCGGGTCATGAATCTGACAGGTATAGAATTACAATATATAATAGAAATACAAAACAAACCAATGTGTTAACAGAGGATTTTGATAATGCAGTAAGTGAATTAGCATGGAGCAAAGATTCAAGAACAATTTATTTTACTGCGGCCGATTCAGGTTATACACCAATTTATAAAATTGATATTGAATCAAAAAAAATCACCGAAGTATTACCGCAAAGATCAGTTTTTAATTTATTATTGGGAGAAAATGTTCTTTTTTATCTTGCTACATCAGTTGGAAATCCCAGGGAGATTTATTCTTTTAATTTAAATGTTCGAGCAGAAAAACAACTAACTAATTTCAACAAAGATATATTAAATCAGGCAGATTTTAGATCTGCCGAACAAATTTGGGTTCCCGGTGCTGATGGTGTAAATGTACAAGTCTTTATTGTTAAACCACATAATTTTGATCCGCAGAAAAAATATCCTTTAATATTAAATGTTCATGGCGGGCCTCAAGGGCAATGGATGGATTCCTTTAGAGGAGACTGGCAGGTCTACCCGGGTTCCGGGTACATTGTTGCATTTCCAAATCCCCATGGTTCGACCGGCAGGGGACAGTCATACACAAATGAAATTTCCGGAGATTACGGCGGCAAAGTTTTTCAGGATTTAATGAAAGTCACAGATGCTCTTGAGAAGCTTCCTTATGTAGATACATCAAGAGTTGGTGCAATGGGCTGGTCATTCGGCGGCTACATGATGGATTGGTTCCAGGCCAAAACCAAAAGGTTTAAATGTTTAGCATCAATGATGAGCATTTTTGATCTTGAATCGATGTGGGGTGAAACGGAAGAACTATGGTTTGTAAATTGGGATCTCGAAGGACAGCCGTGGAATTCCGATGATTATAAAAAATATTCACCATCCAATTTTGTAAAAAATTTTGCGACTCCTACTTTAATTTTAACTGGGCAAAAAGACTACCGGGTTCCATATACTCAAAGCATTCAATATTTTTCCACTTTACAGATGTTAGGAATTGATTCCAGGCTGATTATTTTTAAGAATGACGGACATCATCCTGATTTTGTAAAATCAATGCCCTTATATTATAATGCACACTTAGAGTGGTTCCATAAATATTTAGGAGGTGCACCGGCTCCGTATAATTCAAAAGATATGGTGAAGAATATTGTATTTAAAAATAAAGAATTATTCTAATCTAGATTTTGAAGTCAAAAGTAAAAAATTGCAAATTTAATGACGATCCATAGGTTCATTTTTCTTTGGATGAGATCGGATTTAAGCTGATAAATTCAAAAACACTTATTTCAATTTTGATTTATTTGGTTCCCATCTTCACTATTTCGTCAAACTCAGCTTTTTCAACAGGCATAACCGAGAGCCTGTTTCCTCTTTGTATTAGCCTCATATTTTTTAACTTCGGATTTTCCTTTATCTTCTGCAGAGTTACGTGTTTTTTAAATTCCTTAACATATTTTATATCAACCATAAACCAGGTAGGATTTTGTGGAACGGCAGACGGAAAGAAATGTTTATTTTCCAGATCAAATTGTGTATGGTCTGCATAACCTTCTTTTACAATTTCGCAGACACCCGCAACTTCATTTGGCTCAGAATTGCTGTAATAGAATAAAACTTTATCCCCCTTTTTCATTTCATCCCTTAGAAAATTTCTTGCCTGGTAGTTCCGGACACCATCCCAATTCGTAGTCTGGTTTTTGCTTTCTTTCAAATCCTGAATTGAAAAAACATTTGGTTCGCTTTTTAACAGCCAGTATTTCTTCGACATTACTAACTCCAATTTTGTTTTAATAATTTTCTCTTAAAATATAATTACATTTTAATTAATACTAATCCTAAAAGTCAAAATTCAAAAGTTAAAATTCAAAAAATATTATAATAATTTTGACCTTTGATTTTTGACATTTTCCAGTTATCAATGTAAAACAAATTCATTCCGGTTTTAATAAATTGAAATTGAATGATTCCATCGATATATTAACTTAACGGACTATGAAGAAATTAATTTGTTATATAATTATTTTATTGTTTTTTTCACCTGCTGTAGCCCAGACAAAAGGTGCTTTTCAAATTGTTAGGGTTAAATACAGCGGCGGCGGTGATTGGTATAACGGACAATCTGAAGAACCGAACCTGCTGAATTACATTAAAGCTAATACAAATATTTCCGTTGATCCTGAATATAAATTTGTTGACCTTTCTTCGGATGAAATATTTTACTACCCGTTTTTGTTTTTAACAGGACACGGGAATATTGTCTTTACTAAAGATGAAGCTGAAAGGCTAAGAAAATATCTTGATGCCGGCGGTTTTTTTTATGTTGATGATGATTACGGTATAGATAAAGCATTCAGAAGAGAAATAAAAAAAGTATTCCCGGAAAAGGATTTAATTGAACTGCCGTATAGTTACGGGCTTTACCATGATTTTTACAATTTCCCGAATGGAGTTCCTAAAATTCATGAACATGATGGAAAACCTCCGCAAGGTTTTGGTATATTTATAAATAATCGTTTAGCAGTTTATTATACATATGAATCAAACCCAAGCGACGGATGGGATTCTCCTGATGTGCATAATGATCCTCCCGCAAAAAGGGAGGAAGCTTTAAAGTTCGGAACAAATTTAGTTATCTGGGCATTATCACAATAAATAAAAAAATTATTTTCTTTTTTGAGGGAAAGCGGTTACAACTTTTAACTTTTTACTTGTAATATTTCATGAACGATTCTAATTATTATAAAGAAATAATTAATAAGCTTGAGAAATTAACCAAACGGGAATATATCTTATTCGCTTCATTAGGTATTCAAACTTCTGTAATGATCGGTGTCGTTACATTTGCTCTTTTTGCCATTTTAGAAATGATTTGGCATTTTTCTTCTAACATTCGTACGGTTTTATTTTTTGTTTTCCTAGTCTTCTTCCTTGGTTCGTTCCTTTATTTATTTGTCCTTCCTTTATTTAAATATTTTAACATTTTCAGAAGAACCAACTATCAAAAAGTTGCCGATAAGGTCGGAAAGAATTTCCCCTCTATCAAAGATGATTTGTTAAATGCCATGCAGCTGGTAAGTGTTGATAATTCAACATATAAATATTCTGAGAAATTAATCAATGCTGCATTTCTAAATGTATATGAAAGAACAAAGCAGATAAAATTTGAATCTATTGTGAAATTTAATGCGGCTAAAAAATATCTTTTATATTTTGGTTCCGGTCTTGTTTTTTGTTTTGCATTATTCGCATTTGTTCCTGGGCTTAAAGCCGCTTCAAATCGTCTTATCAATTTTAATCAGGATTTTATTCAGCCGCCGAAATTTCTTTTTCAAATTGAACCTGGAAATCAACAAGTAACTAAAGGTGATGATGTTGATATAACAGTCAGAGTAAACGGAGCAAAACTAAAAGAAATTTACCTGGCAGTAAAAGATACGGAACAAACCCATTTTGAGTTCAATACACTAAAACCTGATTCATTGGGAACGTATGAATTTAAATTAAAAGCAGTACGGAACAGCTTTCGATATTTTGCTTCTGCTGAAGATATAAAGAGTGATGAATATTCCATCGATGTAGTTGACCATCCGATTATTAAAAAACTTACAGTAACAATACAATCCCCTTCATATTCAAAAATTCCGCAGGTTATTCAGAAAGATAACGGGAATATTAGTGTTTTAAACGGGAGTAAGATAGACGTCATTTTATCTTCTACAAAAAAATTAAAGGAAGCCAAATTACTTTTCAGCGATTCAACATCACTAAAATTAAATCTTGAAGCACAGAATGCAGAAGGAAATTTTAAGATTTTAAAAGACAAAAATTATCATATACTCTTAACTGATATAAATGGAAACCAGAATTCTTCACCCATAACTTATACTATAAAAGTTATAACCGATTCTTACCCTGCAATAGAAATTATTAATCCTAATAAAGATGTTGATCTGGCAAATGATAACCGCTTACCTATTTTTGCAAGGATTTCGGATGATTACGGTTTTACTAAATTAAATCTTAGCTACCGTTTATCATCATCGAAGTATCAGCCGGCGCAAAATGAATTTTCAAGCCTTGAAATTCCAATTGATAAAAGTCAAAAGGAATTGGATGTAAATTATATATGGAATTTATCTCCTCTCAATTTAACGGCGGAAGATGTGGTAATTTATTATTTGGAAATTTTTGATAATGATTTTGTAAACGGCCCCAAATCAACAAAGTCGTCTACTTTTGCAATTCGTGTCCCTTCCCTGGATGAAATTTTGGCGAAAGCGGATAATACTCACAATGAAGCTCAGCAGAATTTAAAAGAAACTTTAAAGAAGCAGAAGATCTTAAAAAAGAACTGGAAAAAATCGACCAGGATTTGAAGCAGAATAAAAAAGATATCAGCTGGGAAGAGAAAGAAAAAATAGAAAAATCACTCGATAAATTTGAAAAACTTCAAAGTAAAATTGAGAATACAAAAAAGGAACTAGCACAAATGCAGCAGGATTTGCAGAGTAACAATCTTCTTTCAAAAGAGACACTGGAAAAATATATGGAACTGCAAAACCTGATGGAAGAATTTTCTTCTAAAGAAATGAAAGAAGCTTTAGAACGTATGCAGAAGATGCTTCAATCTTTAGACAGAAGACAGATTCAGGAAGCTATGAAAAATTTAAAGTTTAATGAAGATGCATTTCAAAAGAGTATTGAAAGAACCATAAACTTGTTAAAAAGACTTCAGATCGAACAGAAAATTGATGAACTGGCAAAAAGATCCGAGAACCTTTCTAATAAACAAAATGAAATAAATAAGCAAACCAATGAAAATAATTTATCGGATAAAAAGGAAAATAATAAATTAAGTGAACAACAAAATGATGTAACAAAAGAGCTGAATAATGTTGATAAAGAAATGAACAAACTTTCTGAATTAATGGATAGCATTGATGACATGCCGAAGGACGATATGAAAAAATTGAAAGATGAATTTGAAAACCAAAAAAACCAGCAGCTGTCTCAGGAAGCATCGCAAAATATTCAGCAGGGTCAAAAGATGATGGTTCAGCAGAAACAGGAACAACTTTCAGAAAATATGCAGAATCTTAAAAAGCAGATTGATCAGCTTAAACAAGCTATTAACCAAAACAATCTTATGCAGACTTTTAATGATATGAGAAAGGTTATGGATAACCTGGTTAATTTATCCAAACAGCAGGAAAATTTAAAAAATCATTTACAGCAGTCAAATCAAATTTCCTCTTCATCTTTAGATAAAGAAACCGAGCAGCAGAACGAAATTCAAAGCAACCTTGATAAAATTACACAGATGATGTCAAATCTTTCGCAAAAGACTTTTGCAATCTCACCGGAGATGGGAAAACAATTAGGTGATGCAAAAAGAGAAATGGGTCAGGCGATTCAGTCAATGCAGAACAGGAACAGCAATTTGTCTGTTATAAATCAAAGCAATGCAATGGAATCTATTAATAAAGCTGCTACTATGATGAAGAATTCCCTGGAATCTATGATGCAAGGTGGGGGGCAGGGACAGGGAGGAATGATGTCTTTAATGCAGCAGCTGAATCAAATGTCACAACAGCAGATGAACTTGAATAATTTGACTCAAATGCTCCAGCAGGGACAACAGGGAAAATTGTCGGTGCAGCAGCAAGCACAGCTTCAAAGGCTTGCTCAGCAGCAGGAATTAATTAAGAAATCTCTTGATCAATTAAATAAAGAAGCGAAACAATCAGGTGAAGCCAGTAAAATTCCTGCTGACCTGGATCATGTTGCCAAGCAAATGCAGGAAGTCGTTTCCGGGATGAACACCGAAAAGCTGGATGATAATATAATACAAAAGCAGGAACGAATTCTTTCCAAGCTTTTAGATGCACAGCGTTCAATAAATGAAAGGGATTTTGAAAAAAACAGGGAATCAAATACAGGCCAAGATATTGTAAGAAAATCCCCTGCCGATTTAAATTTGTCTGCCGGCAGAGGTAAGGATCAAATAACCGATGAATTAAACCGTGCTGTTCAGGAAGGGTATACCAGAGATTACGAAGAATTAATTAGAAAATATTATGAAGCCTTGCAGAAGGAAGATATAAAGAATTAATAAATCCCCCATCCTATAAATAAAATAGAAAGTACAACTAAAATTCAGATTCCAAATATAAATGGATCAAACCGGATCGATATGGACAAATACTTTATTAATATCTGCCAATTCCAGAATCTCTTCTCTTACCTTTACTCCAATTTCATGCGATTCCTCTGTTGTTGCATCTTTTTTCACATCAATGTGTATTTCAACATGAAATTTATTACCGACGTAATGAGATTTTAATTCATTTATTCCTTCAACCCCTTGTATTCTTAAAGCTTTATTTGCAATCTCAATAATTACATCCTCGTCCGCAGCTTTCCCCATTAAATAATCAATATTTTCTTTTGCTATTTCATAGCCGGATCTAAATATAAATAATGCTATTAAAATACCAGCAATTCCATCAATATATCTTAATCCTAATTGAACACCAACTACTCCAATAATCGAAAGTGAAGAAGCCAAAACATCGTTTAAGCTGTCTACTGCGCTGGCTTTTAAACCGGGACTTCTGTATTCCTTTCCAATTTTAGACTGGTATTTCATTAAAACTAATTTAATTATGATTGTGGTTACAAGGACTAAATAAACTTCCGGGTTAATATGAGTGATGTAAGGATTCAGAATTCGGTCGATTGAGGCTTTAATTACTTCAATCCCTACGATTCCTGCAAAAAGAGCAATCAAGAAGACCGCTATCGGCTGGGCGGCGTTATGACCAAATTGATGTTCTTTATCAGGATTTTTTAATGATACTTTTACGCTGTACATAATGGCAGCAGAAGCCAAAATATCATTTAACGAATTAATTGCATCGGAAATAACAGCAATTGAATTCGAGAATATTCCTACAATTGCTTTTATTACAAAAAGAAAAATATTAGTTATTAAGGAAAGGTAGGTGGCTCGTTTTAATATTTTTGCCATTTCAAAACCATAGCATAGAATTTAATTGAATTCACAACTTAAAGAATAACCAATCGGCAATATATATTTTGATTTTTAAAATAAATAATGAAACAATAAAAATAATAAAGAAAAAAAAATTAAAGAACTAACTTATTTTAAGATTCATTCGATAATTAATTGAGACTTTTAATCTCAAAAAAAGAATAAAAAAAAGAAAAAGTCTTATTTTGGCACAAGATTTGCCTCAATATGAAAACAAAATTTTTTTGAAAAGGATATAAATGATTATTAATAGTTGATACCATATTATGACAACAAAAAAGTTCTAAAAAGTTTCAAAATTTATTAAAAAATGAAAATTTTTACCGGAAATTGGAAGTAATAATTACTTAGATCGAAATGATAATTTTAATTTAATAAATATAATAAAGTAAATAATCAAACAAATTACAGCAAAATAAAAGGGATAAGTGGTGAACAAATTAATTTTTATTGTAGATGATGAAAAAGCAATTTCCAGGCTATTATCTTATTGGGTAAAAGATAAATGGAAGTATGAAGCTGAAGTATTTGATAATAGTGAAGATGCTTTAAGAAAGCTTGATTTAAAACCGGATTTGATTCTTTTAGATATTATGCTGCCCGGGCTCGATGGTTTAGCCACTTTAAAAAGAATTAAACAATATGATGAAAATTTGCCTGTTATTATTTTATCGGCTCAAGGGAGTGTTGAAGTTGCCGTAGAGGCTTTAAGATTCGGGGCCTACGACTACTTCCCAAAACCAATTGATACTCAAAGATTGGAACCTGCAATCAAAAATGCCATCAAACAATATGACCTGACAAGAGAGCTGGAAAATCTAAAAGACGATGTTCAAAGAGAATTCAGTTTTGATAATTTAATTTCTGCAGATAATAAAATGCAGGATGTTTTTAAACTGGTTTCTAAAGTATTAACTAACGATATTACTGTTTTAATTCATGGTGAAAGCGGTACCGGGAAGGAATTGATAGCCCGTGCCATTCATTATAACGGAAAAAGAAAAGATAAACCATTTATTGTAATTAATTGTGCTTCAATACCTCGTGAACTGTTGGAAAGTGAATTATTCGGTCATGAGAAAGGTTCCTTTACGGGAGCACATCAAAAAAAATTAGGTAAATTTGAACTGGCAAAAGAAGGTACCTTATTTTTAGATGAAGTTGGCGAGCTTGAAATGCTGCTTCAAGCAAAACTTCTGCGTGTAATCCAAGAAAAGGAATTTGAGCGTGTGGGAGGAGTAGAAGTAATTAAAACAGATGTCAGGATCATTTCTGCAACAAATAGAGATCTTAAGACGGCAGTTGAACAAAAAGAATTTAGAGAAGATTTATATTATAGATTGAATTCATTTCCTATTTATATTCCCCCGCTAAGACAGCGTAAAGGCGACATTCTCGTTCTTGCTCATCATTTCCTTGATACTTTCAATAAAAAATTAGGCAAGAATATAAAAGGTTTTTCAAAGAAAGCACTAAAGCTTATATATGAATATAATTGGCCGGGCAATATACGTGAAATGGAAAATACAATTGAGAGATGCCTAATTATTACTGAGAAAGACATTGTTGATGTTAATGATTTACCCCCCCACTTAAAATCTTCGGAACCAATATTAAATAATGATCTGAACGGATCATTTTTCAGTGATGATGAAATTATTCCTTTTGAAAGGTTAAAGGAGGAATCAATAAAACATGCTTTGAAAGTTACCAAGGGTAATATTGTAGAAGCGGCAAAAAAACTTCAATTAGGAAGAGCTACTATTTACAGGCTTATGGATAAATATAATATAGAGAATAGATTTTTTGAATAATTAATATAAACTCAATTAGGGATAAAATAATATGGATTTTATAAGGGAAGAGCACAGAAATGTGCTGGTTGAAAAAGTAAATTTAACAAGAGCAACACTTAAAGAGGCTGAAGAATTTAAATCTCATTTAGTCTTCGATATTCAAGAAGGTTGGCAAAAAATAGTTGTCGATCTTTCAGACTGTGAATTTATTGATTCTACATTTTTAGGTGCCTTGGTAGTTTCTTTAAAAAAAGTAACCTCTATGGGAGGCGATATTAAATTAGTAGGATTTCAGCCTGCGGTAAATTCTATGTTTGAACTTACAAGAATGTACCGAGTCTTTGATTCTTTTAAATCAAAAGAAGATGCAATTCAAAGTTATCTCTAAAAGGACCATTATGATTTTACTTTTAATAGGAAATTAATTTTTAATGGGAACTAGTGAGAAAAGAAATATTCTAATTATTGATGACGATCTTACTATAAGGAAATTAATTGGACATCATCTTAAAAGAAATGGTTACGATATTTTCGAAGCTGAGGGTGCAAACGATGGATTTAAATTTTTAAGTGAGGAAAAAATAGACCTCGTCCTTTGCGATGTTACAATGGATGAAATGGATGGATTTAGTTTCTGCCGCAGGGTTAGGGAAGATCAGCATCATCGTGTTCTTCCATTTATTTTTGTTACTGCAAAGAATACACTTGAAGATAAATCGGAGGCGCTTGAAGCGGGGGGAGACGATTTAATTACAAAGCCTTTCGATGTTAATGATTTACTAATAAAAGTACAGGCTTTACTAAGACGGACGGAAATTTATAAAGTATATGGTGCCAAAAAAAATCTTGAACAATCTTTCTCGGTAAAAACCTCTAAAATATTATTGGTTGATGATGACCAGATCATCTCTAAAATATTTCAGTATAATTTAGTTCAGGCGGGTTTTGAATGTGTTGTAGCTAATAATGCCGAGGATGGTTTTTCGCTGGCAAAAGCAGATCCGCCGGATATAATTGTTTCCGATATAATGATGCCTAAAATTGACGGCTATAAATTTCGCGGTATGCTTTTAGAAGATAATGAACTTAAATCAATTCCTTTTATTTTTCTTACAGCTAAAGAAGAAGAAAATGATATCCTTGGAGGATATGAATTAGGAATAAATGATTATGTAATTAAAACTGCCGGTCCGAAAATATTAACAGCCAAAATAAAAGCTATAATTAAAAGTCTTCATAAAGAAAGACAAAAAATAGTTTCCGAGCTTCATGTAGCTTCCGAAATTCTTGGAGCTAAAGTAGTCCCGGAAAAATTTCCTGACTTTGAAGGCTTTGAAATTAAATATTGGCACCAGACATACCAGGGGATACCCGGCGGAGATTTTATAGACTACTTTGAACTTAATAACGATAATCTGGCTGTTGCTCTAGGTGATGTTATGGGGAAAAAGTGGGGAGCCTGGTATTTTGCATATGCCTATGCCGGCTATATTAGGAGTTCAATACGAGTAGTACTCCAGTCGGCTTCTGAGTATAAACCGAGTGAGATAATGCAGCAGGTAAACAAATCTGTTTATGAAGATTCAAAAATGTCTGAAGTCTTTACTACTTTATCAATTGTAATATTAAATAGACAGAATAAAACGATTAAATATACAGGGGCAGGTGATCTCCCGATTATCTACAGAAAATTTTCTACCGGTGAAATAAAAAAAATAAATTCCAAAGGATTGCTGCTTGGTTTTACTTCAAATGGTAATTATAACGATGTAACTCTCCAGCTGGAACCTAACGACCTGGTTTTTATGATTACCGATGGTATCATGGAATCAAGAAATTCCCAGGGCGAACAATTTGGTGCGGTTAAGTTAGATAGTGTCCTGTCCACTTTTAATGAATCAAACCTTGAAAACCCAATTGACAAAATAAAAGAGGAATTTCAAAAGTTTACTTCAGATAAATTTGAAGATGATATAAGCATAATTAGTATAAGGGTAAAATAAAAAATAAACCAGCTAATTTCCTTTCGTAAACCTAAACCAGTTCCAATCAATTCATGATGAAATTATCGTGAGATTTCATTAAGTGAATAATTCAAGTCTTTTTTGCAATTCTATGCATAATAAATCATTACTTTAAATTTTTATGAAAAATTTATTGACTAATCAATAAAAAAGTTATAAATTGAGTCGGATTTTATTTATATCCTTTTAACGAAAACTATTTCTATTTATTCAATTGATAAATAAAAACTAAAACTGAAAAGGGGATCGCATTTTTTGGATGCTTACCCTTTAAAAATAATATTGACTTTAATATAGTTTTTTCAGACGTTAAAAATTGTAAATTATTTTAATAATTAATAAAGGTGCATGGGCAAGCTTATTGGAGAAATTTTTACAAATTAAAATTGTTTAAATCTTTTCTATAAATAACCCCCACATTTGTTTTAAAATGAATGTTCGCACCTTATTGTACTGCGTCATTTATTAATAATACTTTATAATTTTAATTATTTAAGAAATATTTATTAAATATTTTAGTATTATTGCTTCTTAATATTATTAAACTTTGAAGGAGGTTATATGAATAAAGCTGATAAATTTAAGCTTTTATACATATTTGGTATCAGCTTAATATTTTATTTTATTGGATGTGTGGATACTTCCGTACAGAATATACCTACCAGCATTGATTATCACAGTCAGATTCAAATACTTAATTTAGCTTCGGTTAACGGGGCTGTAACAATCGACGTAGTGAATGCTGATGGATCAATGGACGGGACTACTGGTCAGCTGAATGTGGGTGATGCATACCCGGCAGACGGTCAGCCTTTTATGGATATACCTTCCGGTGCAAAAACTTTTAATGTTACTTTTGCAAATTCCGGTACCGAGTACTGCATTTAAATTGACAATTGATTCTGAAAGAAAAATTCGGCTATTATTGATTAATCCGGACTTAACTTCTACCAACTTAATTAAGTCGGTTGAAAGATATACCTGGCAGGAGAAAAACAGTGATCATGCCGGCAATTTATTCCCTGCCGATACTGCTTCAATCCTATTTTTCAATGCTTCACCGGATGTTACAGTTGATAGTGTTTTTCTTCAAGGCACCCCTATTGATGTAGCTTCTTTAGCGTCGGGTGGAGGGACTGGATATATGTTATTCGCTCCGCCTTCTAATTATTCAATTACATTCAAAGATACAGTGAATTTGGCCTCAGCAAGTATTGGTGCTCAGTCAAAAGGTAAGTATTCTGCAATTTTATATGGTACACAGGGTAATTTGCAAGCTAAAGTTTATACAGACGATTAGTAATAAAGTTTAAAAATTTCGGAGGAAAAAATATGTTTCGGAAAATTTTTACAGTAGTAAGTATAATATTGCTAATTACATCGGTAGCAATAGCTCAAACTGGAAGGGTTATAGGAAAAGTAGTTGACCAGCAAAGTGATGAGCCATTAATTGGTGCTAACGTTATCATTGTTGGTACAAGCTCGGGTGCTGCTACAGATGTTAACGGCAGTTTTATAATTTCTCAAGTTCCCCCAGGGAATTATAATATAAAAGCTTCTTATATTGGCTACCAGGATGTTACAGTTGAACAAATCAGGGTAGTTGCAGGACTTTCTGCAGAGGTTAATTTTAGGCTCCCTTCTTCAACTATTGCAACAGGTGAAGTAGTTATTGTTTCACAAAGACCTCTTATTGAAAAAAGTGCTACAAATGCTGTTCGAATTGTTGATGCGGAAGACCTTAGTTCTCTTCCTGTTAGAAGTATTGCATCCATCATTGCTTTACAGGCCGGAGTCGTACAACAGAATGGATTGACTTTTATTCGCGGCAGTAGAGCAGATGAAACCGGCTATATTTTGGAAGGTGCTGATATAAAGAATGTTTACAGTAGAAACGGAGGTTCACTGATAACTGTTGCACCTGATGCATTACAGGAACTCCTTATTCAAGCCGGCGGATATACCGCAGAATTTGGAAATGCAAATGCGGGTATTGTTCAGCAGGATCTTAAAACTGGTACGGATAAATATCATTTCTCTGTAAGAGCTGAAACAGATAATTTCGGCAATGCTAATTCAGCGGATAAATTTCTTGGAACTTACTCATATGGATATTCGGACTATACGGTTACACTTAGCGGCCCGGTATTTTCTGATAAATTAAAACTCTTTTTAACCGGTGAAAATAATTTTCAGCGAGATTATGATCCCCAATTTTCTATATGGCAATCCTGCTTCATTTTCCAACGGAGCTTTATTTGACACAACAAAAGCGTATGATACTGGTATTAAATGGTGGAAAAACAAGTGATTACCAAATTTTACATTGGGACGGCGGTTCTGTTCCTGGTAGAATGCAGAGCCGTTATACTTTTAACGGAACTGCTCTGTTAGACTTAAAACCCTTGTTAATAAAAGCTTCAGGCGCCTTTACGTGGTCAAGACAAAGAGGGAATGACTGGACTATGACTCTATCCCCGGTACCTGAACGGTACTATAACGGATCTCTCGAATATCTATAATTTAGGACGGTTACCTTTATATGATCAGAGTAATTTATTGTTGAACTTAAAGGGAACTTATTTTCTATCCTCAAATTCTCTTATTGAAGCAAATATTAATTACCTGGATTGCCGTCAAAAAACTTATGATCCGTATATGACAGATAATTTTCTTGATTATAGTGATAGTTTAAAAGCCTCTCAATATGGCTGGGAATTTAGTAATTATACTACTATGCCTATCTGCATACAATTTTTATGGGTTTGATTTTTCAAGACCCGGTGATTATTTAACTAATTATATCAAGAATGCACGTAATTATTTTGGCGGTTCGATCGCTTTTACTACTCAATTGGATAAACATGAAATAAAAGCAGGCGGCTCTTACCAAAGATGGACGCTCAGAAATTATAGTCTCGGTGCCTCGTCAACACTCTTAACGGATGTAATAAATTACCCGGATTTAGCTCGGAATACTGATTCTTTAACCGCACTCTTTTCAAATGTGGGTTATACTTCTTTTAATAATTATGGCTATGATTTATTTGGTAATTCTATTGATTCCGGTCCATTTGGTCCTAAACATCCTGTTTTTGCATCCGGTTATATTCAGGATAAATTGGAATTAAGCGACTTGATCATTAATGCAGGTTTAAGATATGATTATATAAATATGGATACTTACAAATGGGCTGATCCTTTAAATCCGAAATATAATATTCAAACACATTTACCTCTGGACCTCGGGCAAGGAGATAAATTTAGCTATTTATCTCCCCGGCTGGGTTTTTCATTCCCTGTAACAGATAGAACAGTTTTCCATATGCAGTATGGTAAATTTGTTCAGAATCCAAGTTTAGATATTTCATATAGAGGTGTTTTCGTGATATCCCGTGTATTTAACAGCCGCGAATCTCTATGCTAATCCTGTTGCTTTTAATACTAGTCCTATTAGAACAACACAATATGAAATAGGATTTACGCAGCAGTTTACAGATTTTGCCGCGATGGATATTACCGCTTTTTATAAAGATATTAAGGGACAGATACAATATACTGAAATGCAGACTGGACCCGGGGCTGCTAAGCCTGCATATGCAACTTTTGTTAACCAGGATTTTGCTACTACCCAGGGCCTTGAATTTAGCCTAAAAATTAGAAGGGTTCAGAGAGTTAGAGCTGAAATAAATTATACCTATTCAGATGCAAAAGGAACAAACTCGTTTTTAGCGAGCGGTATTGGTTCTGTTGAAGTTAACAGAAATGTGCCAACTGTTATTCTTCCTTTAAGTTATGATCAAACCCACAGAGGTAATATAATGCTGGATTACAGGTTTGGAAAAGATGACGGCGGTTCAATTTTGCAGCAGTTAGGTGTTAATCTTCTTTTTACATTCAACAGCGGTCATCCATATACACTGGCGCAAGGTATTAATGTTACAGGTCTTGCACAATCACGCGATAATACTGGTGGTGTAATTCCTGTATTAGATACTCGGGGCAGAAAAACCACCGGACCCGGTAAATCAGGCAACTACCCCCTGGTATTATAATCTAAACCTCCGTGTTGATAAAACCGTTAATATATATGACCTGGAAGTTAATTTCTATGTTTATGTTATGAACGTATTGAATACCAAGAATGTTATTAATGTTTATGATAGAACCGGAAACGGTTATGATGATGGATTCTTAAATTCCATTCCCGGACAGGCTGAAACTCCGGAATTTAGAGATTTATATACTAATTTAAACCTTGGTAATCAGCAAGCAGCTGAAAGTGTAATGAATGTTAATATATTCTCGGCTCCCAGGCAAATAAGAGCCGGTGTTTTACTTAATTTCTAATTTATTTTGAAAGAGTTTTACCTCATGAAAAAAATTAAATTGCGGAGGTTATTTATATGAGAAAATTCAATTATCTAAGCTTAATTATTATTCTAACTTTTTTAATAGCAAATCCTTATACTATTTTTGCGAAAGAAAAAGATAAGAAAAATAAGAAAGACAGGCTGAGTAAGGTTACCGATAGTCCGGCATCAAGTGTTATTGATATAAATAATATTACTTCTTGGGTTGGCTCCGATGGAAGTCATAGTCAGTATGTCGGCGGCGGTTCATGGAACGGATCTTTCCCTAAAGGTTCTGATATTGGTGTTGTATATGCTGAAGGAATTGTTTGGGGAGGTTTCGTTAACGATGGTCAATCACCAACATTAAGAGTAGATGGCAATACTTATTCTACGGGATGTCAATCGGTTTTTTCGCCTCCCAGAGTATACCGCGCTAGACCCGATTATCAAACAGGCAGCTTAGCCGATGATGCTGCAAATTTTTTAAGTATAGCTTTGGGGCAAGTTTCAGATGGTGATATTACTACGTTACGGCAGCAATATGAAACTGATTGGAATGAATGGCCTGCTGATCAGGGCGCTCCTTATACTGATGTTAATAAAGATGGCATATATGAGCCTGATACTGATATTCCTGGTATCCCTGGTGCCGCTCAAACCCTGTTTGTCAAATATACCGATGCCTCATCCGCTTCACTCTATGGTTCTCCACCCATTGGAATGGAAATAGCAGAAACATATTGGGCATACTCATATACTGGTGCTTTGGGAAATGTTATTTATAAGAAAGTGGATATGGTATATAAAGGTACACCGCAATCTGCTGCAAACTCGGTAATCAACAATATGTATATTGTGCAATGGTCTGATGCTGATGTTGGAACTTATTCAGATGATTATGCAGGGTGTGACACGGCATTAAACTTAGGATATGCCTATACTTCACAAGATCAGGATGCAATCTATCAGGCAGCAGGGTATGGCCCGCCTGCTGTAGGATATGACTTTTTACAGGGTGTTTCCCAGTTCACCGGTAATCCTAATGATAGTGCAATATTCAATTTAAAATGGAGAAAAGGATATAAATATGTAAATTCAAAACCAATGAGTTCATTTATTTATTTCGCTGCTGGAGGTGGCTGGGATGATCCGGACTTTGATTATAACGGTACGCTGCAATTTTACAATTTGATGAGAGGATATAAGTCAAGACCAGCGTATCCCTCCGCGGAAGCTTTCCCTGACGGTGTTGCGGATTATACCCCTACCGGTGCTTACCTTCTTGATGGTGATCCGGTAGCAGGAACAGGAAAATTAGATGGAAATACGGCAGCCGGAGGTGACTCTCCGGGGGATAGAAGAATAATGGTTGTTAACGGTCCTATTACAATGCAGCTTGGTGATACTGCAGAAGTAGTTTTAGGTATGGTTGCTGCCATAGGAACGAATAACATTGATGCAGTAAAACAGTTGAAAATATATGATAATACTGCTCAAATAGTATTTGATCAGCTTTTCAAATTACCTTCCCTTCCCCCTCCAACTGTTCATGTTGAGAATTTAGACAATAAAATTGTATTAGATTGGGGAAATGATCAAGCATCTGTCGATGCAATAGAGAAATTTGATGATCAGGGGTATAAATTTGAAGGATATCAAGTATACCAGTTACCTACCGCTTCGTCCTCATTATCGGATGGAGTGAATATAGGTACTTTCGATTTAGTTGATGGTATTACTAATGTTATAGATACAGTGCAACAAGCTGGGATACTATTACCAAAAATTGTTATAGAAGGAACGGACAAAGGTATTCAGCGTTATTTAACCATATCAATGGATGCTTTACATACTCAACCTTTATTCAATGGTCAGGAATATTATTTTGCAGTTGTTCCTTATGCATTTAATTCTGCTCCATTACTACCTTTCCATGCACTGCAATCATCGGTTGTTATTAAAGTTGCTGTTCCGCAGAAACCATTTGGAGTTGGCTTAGCTAGTGCTGTTGGAGATACAATAATGACAACGCATACAGGAACCGGTGATGGGACTGCTTTGGCACTTGTTGTTGATCCGTCACAAGCTACCGGTCACCAATATAAGGTTACTTTTGCTGACGATGGAAGCTGGGGTGTCACAGATGTTACAACAGGTGCTGTTAAGGTTTCAGGTATAACAAATCAAGCCGGAGGTGAAGAATATCCAATAGTAGATGGTATGATTGTTAAGGTCTTCGGTCCTCCTCCTGGAATGAAAGCTTGGGACATACCTTCAGGAACCCGTCGTTTTTCTTGGGCGGGTGGATTCCCGGGACTGGGACTTGAAGGTTTTAGCGGTAGCGTTCAAGATGCATATGATCAGGATAATGGTACTATAGGGATGGCTGGTCATTTTGCTTTTGGCGGAATAGGGACAAACTTAACTAATACGGACTATCATACGGTGCTTTTAAAATTAGCTCCAATCGATCCGGTTGCTGCAAATCCGTGGGATCCATTGACCAATCCAAACAATGAAAATTTCTCAAAAGGTTATAGGTATTTAAGAGCTGCATCTGCTGACCCGGCAGATCCTTCATTTGTTCCTTGGATAATAAATGCAACCAGCGGATATCCATATCAAGATTATAACTATTCTGTGCCGTTTTCTGCATGGGATATGGAAACTGATCCTCCAACTCGGCTGATGGTAGGTTTCCTTGAGAATAACGTTGCCGGAGCGACTGTCGACGGGCGATATTTACCTCCGCAGGCTTCAGACGGAGATAACACGGTTAATCGTGAGTTTATGTTTATTTTTAATGTACCATACTCTGAAACGCCTGATCCAAACCTTGAAGTAAACATATCAGGTAATTCAGATATTCCTCTAATGTGGGTTGGAACATTTACAGTACGTGCTGCTACTCCCTGGGTAGATGGCAGCCAAGCAGACGGTGATCAGTTTGAAATTTTAGCCAATCATGTAAATACATCTGCTGATGAATTTAGATTTACAGCTCCTTTGAATCAGACAGGTGCTGATGTACAAAAAGCTGATATTAAAAAAGTTAATGTTTTTCCAAATCCTTATTATGGTTTCCAATCAAGGGAAACTTCAAGGGATGCAAAATATGTTACATTCAGCCATTTGCCAAATCAGGCAACGATAAGAATTTTTGATCTATCGGGAGTTTTGGTAAGAACTATTAACAAAAATGATCAAACACAATTTACTACATGGAATCTCCAGAATGAAAATGGTTACCCTGTAGCCAGCGGTGTATATGTCGTCTATATCGATATGCCGACTTTAGGAGCTACCAAAGTATTGAAGTTAGCGCTTGTACAAGAAGAGCAGATATTGAAAGTTTATTGATTTCCGGTTAATTCGGAAATAATTCCGACCTCGTTTTAACGGGGTCGGGATTATAAAAATTTTAATTTTAATTGGAGGAATTATGATATACTTAAACAGATTATTATTTATCTTTCTAATATTTGTGTGTGCTGCTATCGATATTTTTGGTGGCGGTCAAAACAGAGCCGGAACCTCTGCCGCCCCGGAACTTAGAATTCCGGTTGGAAGCAGATACCTAGCAATGGGCGGCGCCGATGTGGCATTAGTTTCCGGCTTGGAAGCAATATATTGGAATCCTGCAGGTGTAGATGTTAGCGAAAACGATGTTAATGCTATTTTCTCTTATAGAAAATATATAGCCGATATGAATATGAGTTTTATTGCTGTAAGCGGAAGATTTGGTGAATTAGGAACAATTGGGATCTCTTTTAGAGATTTAAGTATTGGTGATATAAATGTTACAACAATGGATCAGCCTGATGGAACTGGAGGGGTTGTTAATCCAACATATTTTGTTCTTGGATTAACATATTCCAAGCAGTTGAGTGATCGTATATCTATTGGAACAAATATCAATCTGATCCATGAAGGCTGGGAAGGTGTAAGTGCTTCCGGATTTAGTTTTGATATGGGTGTTGAATATAGGGATCTTTTCTCTGTTCCAAACCTTTCATTAGGTGTTGTTGTAAAAAATCTTGGTGGTTCTATGAAATACAGTGGTACTGAATTATGGACAACAGCTAGTGACCCCAATAGTAATAGAGGACTTACATTTTATGAGGTAGGTGCACAATCTTCAGAATTGCCTTCCGAGATTTCTTTAGGTGTTTCATATACCAGGAATATTGATGAAGACAATAAATTTACGGTAGCTGGCACATTTGTAAATAATAATTATAGTTATGATAATTTTAAAGGCGGGCTGGAATATTCTTATAAAGATATTCTTTTCTTAAGAGGCGGTTATCTTTATTCACCCCAGTCAAATTCAATAGCACCTGATATTTTCCAGAACTATACAGTTGGTGCAGGCTTGAATTTCCAACAGTTTACTAATGTAAATATTTCTTTTGATTATGCCTATGTCCCTGTAAAATATTTTGATGCAAACAATATTTTTACAATTAGGATGGGATTATAATTTAATTGTAAATATAGCTATCTTTTTGGTGCGGTTTATTAAAATAAACCGCACTTTTTATTTTAAACCGATATATTAAAATTGAGAACATTTTAAACCTTGTTTAATAGAAAAAGGTAATCGTTATAACATTATCGGGAATTATTTTGTAAAAGTGATTTAATTTTTTTATTCTTAGAATATTATTTCACTAAAACTCCACGGGCAAATATCTAATGGATGAAAACATAATTCAGGACAGCTCAGAACTTAACCAATCATTAGAACTAAACAATTTGATTTTACCTGGTGAAGAAAACTCTCTCTGGTATAAAGACGGTATAATTTATCAAGTTCATATTAAAGCCTTCCGCGATAGTAATGATGACGGTTTTGGAGATTTTAACGGTTTAATTGAAAAATTAGATTATATAAGGGATTTGGGGGTAAATATAATCTGGATTCTTCCATTTTATCCTTCCCCGATGAAAGATGACGGGTATGATATCTCTGATTATTTTGATATTAATCCGGAATATGGAAATATTGCAGACTTCAAAAGATTCCTTAAAGAAGCTCATAATAAAGGAATAAGAGTTATTACTGAATTGGTCTTAAATCATACTTCCGATCAGCATGAATTATTTCAAAAAGCAAGAAGAAGTGAACCCGGTTCAAAACAAAGAGATTTTTATGTATGGACTGAAATTCCTGATAAGTATTTAGAAGCACGGGTTATTTTTAGTGATTTCGAATCTTCAAACTGGTCGTGGGATCCGGTTGCAAAAGCTTACTACTGGCACAGGTTCTATTCACATCAGCCTGACCTGAATTTTGAAAATCCCGAGGTGCATAAATTTTTGTTTAGGGCAGTTGATTTCTGGTTTGATATGGGAGTAGATGGTTTGAGATTGGATGCAGTTCCATATCTATATGAAAAAGAAGGTACCAGTTGTGAAAACTTACCTGAAACTCATGGATTTTTAAAGAAATTAAGTAAGCATATCTCTGAAAAGTATAAAGATAAAATGCTATTGGCTGAAGCTAACCAGTGGGCAGAAGATGCGGTGACATATTTCGGCAATGGAGACGAATGTCAAATGGCATTTCATTTTCCGTTAATGCCGCGTATGTATATGGCTATCCAAATGGAAGACAGGTTCCCTATAATAGACATACTTGAACAGACTCCGGACATTCCTGGAAACTGTCAATGGGCGATGTTCCTTCGAAATCATGATGAATTAACCCTGGAAATGGTAACTGATGAAGAACGGGATTACATGTACAGGTTCTTTGCAAAGGATAACCGTGCCAGGCTGAATTTCGGAATTAGGAGACGTCTAGCCCCCTTAGTTGAAAATAATAGAAGAAAAATAGAATTATTGAATATGCTTTTATTTTCATTTCCCGGTACTCCTATCATCTATTATGGCGATGAAATCGGGATGGGAGACAACTATTATTTAGGTGACAGGAATGGTGTCCGAACCCCCATGCAGTGGAACTCTGACAGGAATGCAGGCTTTTCCGATACGAATCCACAGAAGCTTTATCTTCCCATAATTATCGACCCGGAATATCATTACGAAGCTGTTAACGTCGAAGTACAGCAGAGGAACCCGTCTTCACTGTTATGGTGGATGAAAAAAGCGCTTGCTATAAGAAAAAGATATAAATCATTCGGGCGCGGGAAAATAGAATTCCTTTCGCCTCATAATCCTAAAGTTATAGCTTTTCTCAGGATTCTTGGTGATGAAATAATTCTCGTTGTGGCAAACCTTTCCCGCTTTTCTCAAGTTGTTGAACTGGACCTTTCAAAATTTCTTGGATATACCCCCATAGAAGCTTTTAGTTTAAATAAATTTCCGCCTATAGGTGAATTGTATTACATGCTCACTTTAAGCCCGTATGATCATTACTGGTTCGAACTTAAGAAAATTAATCAGAATGATGGAATAAAGAGAGATAAGGTCATTCCTGAAGTATTAAATAAGGATGATGTATTTAAGGAAAAGTTCCTGCTTGAATATATTGAACAGGCAGACTGGTTTAAAAAAGGCGAATTTAAAATTGACGATATCCAGATTCTTGATAGAATCCATTTTTCCAATAAAGACAGCATTCTAATATTAAAAATATCTTATGTGGATGAACTTCCGGAATTATATTTTCTTGCAGTAACACATAATGCAGTTACTTTTAGCGGGGCTGTATTATATGAAAATGCCAGGGCTGTGATGGCAGAGTATAAAGACGGTGTTAATAATCAGATGGTTATTTTTGATGGAATATTTGATGAAGTATTCCAGCAAAATTTTATGCAGGCGATTTCTGTCAAAAGAACCATAAAGGGAAATGCCGGGGAGCTTTGTTTTTCTAAGGATAAAAAATTACAAAAATTATTTACAGACAGCAGACAGTTCACACCGTCAAAATTATTAAAAGCAGATAATAAAAGTATTATTATTTCATACAGCGATAGCTTAGTGCTTAAACTATATAGAATGCTTGAAGAGGGGATAAATCCCGGGGTAGAGGTATTATCATTTTTATCTAACACCACCTCCTTTCAAAATATTCACCAATATGCCGGTAAAATAACTTATGAACAACCTAATAGTGAGCCGATTACTTTAGGTTTAATAAAAAAGTATATTCCAAATCAGGGGGATGCCTGGACATACTTTCTGGATGCTGCTAAAAAATATTTTGAGAATTTATATCTAAATAATAAAGCTAAGAAAAGACACATAAAAGTTTTAAATGACTTATTTACAGAGCCTTCCCGGTTACGAAATGGTGGGACTATTTCCAACGCTGTAGATCATATATTTATTGAAATGGCCGGCCTCCTGGGTGAAAGAACTGCACAGCTTCATTTAGCACTTAGTTCAAATAATGAAGACAAAGCCTTCGCGCCTGAGCCTTATTCATCTTTCTACCAGCGTTCCCTTTATCAAACATTAAGAAGCAATACCAAAAATACATTCAGACTTTTAAAAGAAAATATAAATAAACTAGACAAAAATCTTCAGAGTGAGGCTAAAAAGGTATTGGAGTTTGAAGAAGGAATTATTGATTATATTGCAATCATACTTAAAAATAAGATAATTGCTAAAAGAATAAGAATTCACGGAGATTATCATTTAAAGCAGATACTTTTTACAGGTAAAGATTTTATAATCACAAACTTTGAAGGTCCGTCATCAATGCCGTTAAATGAAAGAAGGATGAAACGGGCAGCATTAAGAGATGTTGCATCTATATTATGGTCATTTCATTTTGCAGCCTTTGTAGCCTCTTTTACGGAGGATATACAAACAAAGGCAGAGATTGCTAAATCGGAACAATTCGCTCAACAGTGGTGGTTGTATATCGGGAATCGATTTTTATATTCTTATCTAAAATCTATTAACAATTCCGACTTCTTGCCCAAAGATAAGAACGAAATCGAATATTTATTCCATTTCTACCTCTTGGAAAAAATTTTGCTTGAGTTAACAAATTGTCTAACTGAAAACTCCCCTTGGTTAAATATTCCATTAAAGGGGCTTCAATACATGAAAAAATATTTGAGAGACAAAGCATAAGTCCCAATATTGAATTAGAAAAATCAACCAATTTTTTTTATTTATTTTTGAAACCTAATTTAATCGGGTGATATTTTTAACGGATGTTCTTAAATCAATTCTCCTTGTAGTTAAATCAATTTTTACTATATTTAATTTCCTTCAGGTTCTTAAAGCTTGAATTCAAAAAATAATTATGAATAAATTTTTAGAAAAAATTTATGAAAATAGGTGTATTCTATACAGATAATGACGAATATGAATTTAAAGTCTGGGCACCCAAAGCTGCAGAATTAGACTTAAAAATCATTTCACCCCAAGAAAAAATGATTAAGCTAGAGAAAGACGAATATGATTACTGGACAGCCAGGGTTAGGGATATTTCAAATGGCAGCAGGTATTTATTTAAAATAAATAACTCGGATGAAAAACCCGATCCGGCTTCTAATTATCAACCGGATGGAGTTCATAGGGCTTCGGAAGTTGTAAATCATTCATTATTTAATTGGGGTGATAATAACTGGAAAGGATTGGAATTTAAAGATTATATTATTTATGAAATCCATACTGGAACTTTTACTGGAGAAGGTACATTTGAAAGTATTATTTCAAAATTGGAATATTTAATAGAATTAGGAATTACTGCGATCGAATTAATGCCTATAGCCCAGTTCCCCGGAGCTCGTAATTGGGGTTATGACGGTGTTTATCATTTTGCTCCTCAAAATAGTTATGGTGGACCTGATGGATTTAAAAAGCTGATTAATGCCTGCCATAACCTGGGATTAGCAGTTATTCTTGACGTTGTTTATAATCACTTTGGACCCGAAGGAAATTATACAGGCAAATTTGCCGCATATTTTAACCCGTTATATCACTCGCCATGGGGAGATGCAATAAATTTTGATGGCCCTTATTCTGACGCTGTAAGGAATTATTTCATCGAGAATGCTCTCTACTGGTTTTCAAATTTTCATATTGATGCACTGCGATTGGATGCAATAGACAGAATATACGATATGAGTGCAAAACATCTTTTGCATGAACTTTCTGAGGAAACAAACAAACTTTCAGCTGAGCTAGGTAGAAAATTTTATTTAATCGCGGAAAGTGATTTAAATGATAATAAAATTATTAGACCTATTAACGAATACGGCTTTGGAATTGATGCTCAATGGAGCGATGATTTTCATCATTCAATTCATTCCCTGCTGACCGGTGAGAAACAAAGTTATTACCAGGATTTTGGAACTACTCAAAATTTGATTAATTCTGTCAGGAATACATTCGTTTATACAGGCCAATATTCTAAATATAGGAGAAGACGGCATGGAAATTCAGCAATGGATATTAAACCCGATCAATTTGTGATTAATATTCAGAACCATGATCAAATTGGAAATAGAGCTTTTGGCGACAGATTATCACAATTAGTTTCATTTGAAGATTCAAAGTTAGCCGCTGCTGCCTTGATCATTTCTCCATACATACCTTTGATTTTTATGGGGCAGGAATATAACGAAGAAAATCCTTTCTTATATTTTGTGAGTTTTAATGATCAAAATCTTATTGAGGCTGTTAGAAGGGGACGAAGCGATGAATTTTCTTCTTTTAAATGGAAAGAAGAAGTACCTGATCCTCAAAGTGAAGAAACATTTAATAAATCTAAACTTAATTGGGAATTAATAAATGAGGATCAGCACAGTGTATTATTAAAATTTTACAAATATTTGTTGAAAATGAGAAAAACAAATAAAGCTTTTTGCTCATTTAACCGAAATAATTTTGAAATAGTTGGAACTGAAAAGGATAAAATAGTAATTTTGACTAGGTGGTGGAAAAAAAATAAAATTACTGCTGTTCTAAATTTTAATAATGAAGCTGTTACAGTAAAAGTTCCCTTTTCAGAAGGCAAATGGAAAAAAAATTTCGATTCAGCTGATATAATTTGGGAAGGACCGGGGGCTTCAACTCCTGAAAAAATATTGGGAAATGAACAAAATATTACAATTAAAAAATGCAGTATATCCATTTATGAATTGGAGTGATTGATGAATAGGTATGTTTGCATTCATGGTCATTTTTATCAGCCGCCCAGGGAAAACCCCTGGCTGGAAGAGATAGAAGTTCAGGATTCTGCATATCCTTATAGGGATTGGAATGAAAAAATTACTGCTGAATGTTATAACCCAAATACTGCGGCAAGGATTTTAAGCAATAATAAAACAGTAGTGGAAATAATTAATAATTATTCCAGAATTAGTTTTAATTTTGGTCCTACCCTATTATCATGGCTGGAAATACATTCCCCTGATGCGTATGCAGCAATTCTGCAAGCAGATAAAGAAAGCCGGAAAAGGTTTTCCGGCCACGGCTCTGCTATCGCACAGGTTTATAACCATTTAATTATGCCTCTGGCAAATATCAGGGATAAAGAAACTCAAGTACTGTGGGGGATCGAGGATTTTAAATACAGGTTCGGACGAGAGCCGGAAGGTATGTGGCTGGCTGAAACAGCTGTCGATATTGAAACTTTAGAAGTGTTGGCAGAAAAAGGAATAAAATTTACTATCCTTGCTCCAAGGCAGGCAGATAAAATTAGACCGGTTAATAAGAAAGATTGGTTTGATGTTTCGGGTTCCAGAATCGATTCGAGGAGAGCTTATTTATGTAATCTTCCTTCTGGAACTTCAATTAGTCTTTTCTTTTATGATGGTATTATTTCTAATGATCTTGCATTTGGAAACCTTTTGTTTAACGGGGAAAATTTAGCTAATAGACTCTTAAATACTCTAGATGAAAAGCCGGAGAACGGCCAATTAGCACATATAGCAGCCGACGGAGAAACTTATGGTCATCACCAGAAACATGGTGATATGGCACTGGCTTATTGTCTTCACTTTATAGAATCGAATGATTATGCCGAATTAACTGTTTACGGTGAATTTCTCGAGAGATTTCCTCCCGAATATGAAGTGAAAATTACTGAAAATACTTCCTGGAGTTGTATTCATGGAATTGAAAGGTGGAGAAGCAACTGCGGATGTAATTCGGGAAGGGAAGGATGGAACCAGGAATGGCGTGCATCCCTCCGTGATGCGCTTGATTGGCTGCGGGACACTCTAATATCTTTTTATGAAAAAGAAATCAATCTTTATACAAATGATTATTGGAAGTTAAGAAATGATTATATAAAAGTTATTCTTGACAGGTCCGAAGGAAATTTTAATAAATTTTTATCTAAGTATATATCTAAGGACATATCACGGGAAGAAAAAATTAAAATTTTAAAAAATCTTGAAATGCAAAGACACGTTTTGCTGATGTATACAAGCTGCGGTTGGTTTTTTGATGAAATCTCGGGTATTGAAACTGTACAGGTTATATTGTATGCAGCCCGCGCAGTTCAGCTTTTTGACGAATTACACGGGATAAATTTGGAAAAGAAATTTCAAGACCTGCTTAAAAAAGCTCCCAGCAATATTCAGGAAATTAAAAATGGAAAGGTTGTTTATGAAAATTTAGTTAAGCCTGCTATTATAGATTTGCAAAGGGTTGCAGCACATTATGCGGTTTCATCTTTATTTGAAGAATATTCAGAGAAAACAGAAATCTTTTGTTATGAAATTGAAAATATAAAACGTGACTTTAAAGAAGCTGGCAAACAAAAGATGGTAATAGGCAGGGTATTGATGAGATCAAAAATTACTTTTGATGAAAAAAATATTAGCTTTGCTTTTCTGCATCTTGGCGATCATAATATTAATGGCGGTGTTAGAGAAAGTTTATCGGACGATAAGTATTCAAAAATGTATAAAGATTTGAGCGGCGCGTTTTCAAAACTTAACGTAGTGGAAATAATTATGTTAATAGATAAACATTTCGGTACACATAATTATACTATATGGCATTTGTTTAAAGACGAAAGCAGAAATGTATTTAATAAAATTATGGAAAGTACATTAAAGGATATTGAATTTTCTTTCCGCCAGATTTATGAAAATTATTATCCGGTAATGCAGGCTATGAAAGATACCGATACCCCGCTTCCAAAAGCTGTTTTAACAGCAGTGGAATTTATAATCAATACCGATTTTAAAAGGTTGCTTGAAGGAACGGGAACAATTGATCTTGAAAAATTGAAGAAATTATCCGGTGAAGCCAGAAAATGGTCGGTTGAACTGGATAGAACAGCCTTAAGCTATGTGGCAAGTCAAAGAATTAATTATCTAATGGAAATATTCAAACAGCAGCCGGAAATTATCGAATTAATGGAAGAAATAAATATCTCTCTAAAAACTTTAAGTGATCTGTCACTGGATCTTGATTTATGGAAAGCTCAAAATATTCTTTTTTATGTTGCAAAAAATGGTCTGGATAGCATTAAAAGAGAGATTGAAAATGAAGGAGGGGATTATTCAAAATGGATCAAACTTTTTAATGATCTGGAAAAAAATTTACAGGTTAGGATTTCAGTAAATGCACATCCCGAGATCAACTTACAGGCTGCAGTTTAATCCATCTTTTGGTTTTACATCTGCTGCCGATATTGTAGAATACTTATCAAGATTGGGAATCTCCGATATTTATGCTTCACCAATATTTAAAGCAAAAAAGGAGAGTACACATGGTTATGATGTTGTAGAGCCCAACCAGCTTAATCCGGAATTAGGAACGGATGATCAATTTGAATTGCTTATTGATGAAGTAAAGAACTATCATATGGGCTGGCTCCAGGACTTTGTTCCTAACCATATGGCATATAATATACAAAACAGGATGCTTATCGATCTTCTCGAGAATGGTTCCAATTCCCGGTATGTTGATTTTTTTGATATTGATTGGAACCATCATCATGCGGGAATGAAAGGCAGAATACTTGCTCCATTCCTAGGTAAATTTTATCAGGAAGCTATCGAAAACTGCGAGATAAAAGTAAATTATGATGATGATGGCTTAAGTATCAATTATTATCAAACACGTCTTCCAGTTAAAATAGAATCATATGCCGACGTTTTTTCTTTTAGGCTCGATAAGCTGAGAAACAAATTGGGAAGAAATGATCCTGATTTTATAAGATATATGGGAGCATTGTTTGCTATTAAATCTTTGCCCACGGCAGAAGAGATCGATGAACGGTATAACCAGATTAAATTTATTAAAGGTATTCTTTGGGAGTTATATACAAATAATAATAGTATCAAAGACTTTATAGATGAAAACTTAAAAATTTTTAATGGTATTAAAGGTATTCCGGAAAGTTTCGATTTACTGGATAATTTATTATCCCAGCAGAATTTTAGGTTATCTTTTTGGAAGGTTGCCAATGAAGAAATAAATTACAGAAGATTTTTTAATGTTAATGAACTGATCTCTTTACGTATTGAAAACGAAGATGTTTTTAACAGAATTCATTCTCTGGTTTTTAAGCTGATCAAAGAAGAAAAAATATCAGGATTAAGGATTTGAATCATATTGACGGGCTTTATGATCCTTCAAGCTATTTGAATAATATTCGCGAACGCACTAAAGATATTTACCTGGTAGTTGAAAAAATTTTAGAGTTTGAAGAAAACCTTCCAGCTTTTTGGCCTGTGCAGGGGACAACAGGATATGATTATCTGAATTTTCTTAATGAAATATTTTGTCAAAGGAAAAATAACAACAGGTTTAACTCCTTCTATAATAAATTTGCCGAACTGAATAAAACATATGAACAGATTGTAGTAGAGAAGAAAAAATTGATAATACAATCAAGAATGGCGGGTGATGTTGAAAATCTTGCAATTCTTATTGAAGAGATCTCCAGTAAGGATAGATTCGGCGTGGATATCACTTTACACGGTATTAAAGAAGCTTTGGAAGAAATCCTAACTCATTTCCCTATTTATAGGACATACATAAGCGGAAATAAAAATAGGAGAACTGATAAGAAATATCTCTCAGAAGTTATTGAAAAAGTTAATAATGAAAATCAATTATTATCAAAGGAATTCAAATATATCGGGAGCTTGTTAACTAAAGATTACGGGGAAAAGTTTACTGTTGAACAAAAAGATAAATCTTTAAATTTTTTAATGAAGTTTCAACAGTTAACCGGGCCTATTATGGCAAAAGGATTTGAAGACACGGTTTTATATGTTTTTAACAGGTTAATTCTTTAAATGAAGTCGGGAGCAACCCGGAAAAATTTGGAATTTCTTTATCCGAATTCTACAGCCTTAATAAGAAGAGGTGCTCGAATTGGCGCTATACCCTTAATACAACCTCAACTCATGACACAAAAAGAGGCGAAGATGTAAGAGCTAGAATAAATGTCTTATCCGAAATTCCAGAGGAATGGATTCAAAAAGTCAGAGTATGGAGCAGAATCAATAAAAGTTTTAAAAAACGTAGAGGCAATATTTTAATGCCGGATAATAACCTGGAATATTTTATATACCAGACCCTCATTGGTTCATATCCTTTTAACATTAAAAGTGGTGAAAATTATTTCCAGCGAATTAAACAGTACTTAATTAAGTCTATGCGTGAAGCCAAAGAACATTCATCATGGACAAAGCCTGATATAGAATACGAATCGGCCGCATTAAATTTTACAGTGAATTTATTAAGTAAAAACAACGAATTTTTTGATGATTTTTTTGCTTTTCAAAAGAAGGTAACTTTTTACGGAACTTATAATTCTCTTTCACAAACCTTAATTAAGATTACATCTCCCGGCATCCCTGACTTTTACCAGGGAACCGAACTCTGGGATTTATTCCTGGTTGATCCCGATAACCGTCAGCCTGTTGATTATAAATCAAGAAAAAGATTCTTAAATGAGATTATCGAGAAAGATGCGGGTGAGAAAGTACCATATCTGCAAAAATTGTTATCTAATCCATCTGACGGAAAAATAAAATTATACCTAACCTATAAATCGCTTCAGGTCAGGAATGATAATTTGAAAATTTTTAATGAAGGAAACTTTATTCCCGTTGAAACAGGTGGAGAATTTAAAGATAATCTTATTGTATTTACAAGAAGCATAGATGGTAAATCAATTATTACTATTGCTCCAAGATTTCTTACGCAATTAGTTAAAGAAAATGAGTTGCCTCTTGGTACCAATATTTGGAAAGATACTTATATCAAAACGGGTACAATTAATTCATCCTTATTGAATAATCTTATTACAGGGGAAGTTTTTGAAAGGAAAGACAAATTATCAGTAGGGAAAATATTTGAGAATTTTCCTTACGGATTATTGAGCGGCTAAAGGTGAAAGAAACAAGAAAAAAGTAAAAAGATAAGAGAATTCGTAGTGATACTTTTTACTTTGTACTTTTGTCTTTTTTCGTAGTGATACTTTTTACTTTGTACTTTTGTCTTTTTTCTTAATCACATTAGTTAGTATTGAGAGACTAACATGACTATTGAATATCGAGTATCTAGAATCTAAGTATTGATCACCAACTTACTCCCACTCAATAATTGTTTTTATCCCTTTGGATGAATCAACTTCTAATGCTTTGGAAAATTCAGTATAGTGAAATTTATCGGTAATTATTTTTTCTAGCGTTTTTTCCCATGTCTTATTAGCTTTTTGAAGATCATTAATTGCCATTTGATAGTGAGCCAGACTTGCATTTACACTTCCGAGCCAAACGTGATTCATTAATACCATTTTTCTTATAAGTTCATCACCTAAAATATTTAATGGATGATTTCCCCCCGGGATTCCGGATAAGACATAAATACCATTTATGCCAATAGTATCAAGTAATTGAAATTCGAGTTTGGCAATGCCTGCTGCTTCAAGAACAAAGTCCATCGCACCGATTTTCTCATCTATATCAGTAGTTTTGACCGTTCTGCCGTCAATATATTTTCCCCCGATCATTTTTAAAAGTGAAGGGCGTTTTGAATTTTCATCCACAATATCCAAACCGAAGACATCGGCGTTTTTTAATCTCAATACTACAGATGATAACAGGCCTACAGGTCCTAAACCGGCAACCAGTGCTTTTTTTCCTTCAAGCCAAGTTGAAGCTTTTACACCTGGTATCCTGGCTTCCTGTTTAATAAAGAATCATCAATGGCTTTTTCAATAACCGACATAGGCTCGGTTAAAACTCCTATAGATGCAATTTCCTCAGGAACTTTGATAACGTATTTTTCGCTGTCCACTACATATTCAGCCTGGTAGCCATGAAGACCTTTTATACCTCTCTCCTTATATAAGCCGGTATAACACATATCGCTGCGCCCGTTTAAACAAGGATAACACTTACCGCACTCTCGTCTAACAATAAATAAAGCGTAATCTCCTTTCTTTACTTTCGAAACGTCTTTGCCGGTATCAGCGACTTTTCCAAACATTTCATGGCCTATTATCAGGTGGTCCTCGTTAACTGGAGCATCTGCTCTTCCTCCTTCGGCTTCCTCACGGTCAGTCCCGCAGATTCCAACTTGCAGCACTTTCAATTTTATATCATCGGGAAATTGAATTTGCGGTTCATCAGTATCTATTACTTTCAAATTCCCTTTACCTGGTGTGATTGATAATGCTTTCATATTTTTATTCTTTATTTTATAAAATTAAACCTGGTTAGAATTAAGATTTATTATAATTATTCATTTAGTAATAAAATTGTCTATAGTCTTTTTCACTGCTTAAGTTTCTTTCATCACCTAACATCCTGTCTAAATTTAATGCCGCACTTATCATCCCGAGATGAGTAAATGCCTGGGGGAAATTACCGAGGGCTTCGCCTTGTTCTCCCAGCTGTTCTGAAAATAAGCCTAGATGATTTGAATAGCCCAGCATTTTTTCGAAAAATAACCTCGCTTTTTGAATCTGTCCTGAACGTGATAAACATTCAATATACCAGAAAGTGCACATTGAAAAAGTGCCTTCCCCGGTTTTTAATCCATCGGATGCAGCTTCTTTAAATCTGTACCGGTAAACTAATGAATCGGAAACCAGATCATGTTCTATAGTTTTCAAGGTTGAGAGCCACCTCGGATCTTTCGGGCTTATAAATCTAATAAGAGGCATAAGCAAAGTTGCTGCATCTACAGAATCGGCATTTTTATATTGTGTGAAAGTTTTTCTTTTATCATTCCAGAATTGAACAAAAATATCATTGAAAATTTTATCTCTTTCTTCTTTCCATTTTGACGGGTAAGGAAACGAGCTCATTTCGGCAAGCCTAATGGCTCTGTCCAATGAAACCCAGCACATAAATCTTGAATATAAGAAATGTCTTTTGCCGCCTCTAACTTCCCAAATTCCTTCATCCTTTTCATTCCAATTATCCGCTATCCAGTTTACCTGTTTAGAAATATCAATCCAGAAATCATGAGAGATGCGGTTGCCGTATTTATTGTACAAATAAACCGAATCCATCAGTTCACCGTAAATATCCAATTGAAGCTGGTTGTTTGCATTATTTCCGATTCTTACAGGAGAAGATTTTTTATATCCCTCTAGATTTGAAAGAACAGTTTCATCGGGTACATTTTTCCCGCCAATAGTATACATCAGTCCGAGGTTACCGGCATCCCCGATATCCTCGCATTTTTTTTCAACCCATTTCATAAACTGTTCCGCTTCCCTGGTATATCCCAGGTTTAGAAATGCGTAAATAGTAAAGGAAGCATCCCTGATCCATGTATATCTATAATCCCAGTTTCTTGATCCTCCAATATGTTCGGGTAAACCAAAAGTAGGTGAAGCAATGATAGAGCCATGGTTATATGATGTTAATAACTTTAAAACCAAGGCGGAACGGTTGACTGTTTCTCTCCATCTCCCTTTGTAGTGTGAAGCATCTGTCCAGCTTTTCCAATAATTCATTGTTTCATAAAGCTTATTTGTTACCAAGCCAGACAAGTTGAAATCAAATGGTTTTCCTTCTTTAACAAGCTCCAAAATAAAATCCGCGCTTTCACCCGGGCTTAGTGTAAATTCGGCAAATCCGTCGCCATTTTTAATTTTAAGCTCAACAGTGCTTTTTAATCTTAAAACAGTTTTATCTTCCCCTTCACTTTCAAATAAAATTGAATTGTTTTGCATATTAGCTTTATGCGTTGATCTGGCATAATTGAACCTGGGTTTACAATTCATGCAGTAACGAAGTTCTCCCTTAATATTTGTTATTCTTCTCATCAGGATTTTTCCTTCATACAAATCTTCTACGGGCATAAAATCAGTTAATTCGCTTATACCGTTGAGGGAAAGGAATCTTGTTAGAAGAACATTTGTATCAGGTATATAAAGCTGTTTATTTTTTGAATCATCAATTAAGGGATTTATTTGAAAATAGCCTCCTGTATTTACGTCAAGGAGTGCAGCAAATATTGTAGGGGAATCGAAGAAGGGGAAACACATATAATCTATTGAACCATTTAATCCTACCAAAGCTACAGTATTAAGATCACCAATAACTCCGTAATTTTCGATAGGCTGATAATCACTCAAAGTTTATCCTTAATTTGTTATTAAAAAACTATCCGACCGGATTGAAATTTCACTCCGCTTTTATCATAAACTTACATAAGAAATAGAATAAGCTGAGTGCGAGAAATCAAGAATCAATGTTTATTGTGTAAAATGTAATTTAAAACAACTAAAATTACTTTTAAATTAGTGCCAGGAGAGTAGGTCAAATATTTTTAAATATTTTAATGCGGCTATAGATGATTAATAAAAATTAAATTATTTTTTAAAGAAAAATTCTTTCTTAAAAATGTCTGCATTTGGTTTAGATATTTATGATGTTATTATTTCAGGAAGCGGCCCGGCAGGGGCGTCGGCAGCATATATACTGGCAAAGGCAGGTAAGAAAGTGCTTGTACTGGAAAAAGAAAAGCTCCCGAGGTATAAAACATGCGGCGGCGGGATAACATTTAAGGGGCTAAATCTGATACCTTTTGATCTTAACGGAGTTCTTGAAAAACAATGTTATTCCGTGGAGATAAATGATTTTGAAGCTGATATTTCCATTACAACAAAAAGGGAAAGACCAATTGTGTCGATGACAATGAGAAACAACTTTGATTATCAATTAATTAATGAAGCAAAAAAATGCGGAGCAGAAGTAAAAGATAATATGCAATTAAAAGAGTTAAATTATTTGGGAAATAATATCGAAGTAACTCTTAAAAATGATAATGAGAAATTTTATTCTAAATTTTTCATTGCTGCAGACGGTGCTTTAAGCTCAGCAGCAAAAACATATTTTGAAAAAGATGAAAGAAATTTTATTCCGGCATTGGAATATGAAATATATGTAGATAAAGAATCCCTTTTCTCTTTCGGAAATTCTCCGCGTTTCGACTTTGGAGTTGTTCCCGGCGGCTACGGATGGATCTTTCCTAAAGAAGATCATTTATCCATTGGTGTTTTAAGTTTTAAGCAAAAAAACTGCAATTTAAATTATTTTTTTTCTAATTATTTAAAATCATTGGGAATAAAAGAAATAAACAAATCAGAACGGCATGGATTTGTTATACCGTTAAATTTCAGGAAAACTTTTGCAAAGGATAGAATTTTGTTGGTTGGAGATGCAGCCGGTTTTACAGATCCAATTACTGCGGAGGGAATAAGCTTTGCAATTAAAAGCGGTCAGCTTGCTGCCGAATCAATATTAAAAGAAAATTTATTACCTGAACCGGTTTGCAGAGAATATAATTTCCAGATATCTAAAAATATATTGCCTGAATTAAAAGCAGGAAGAATATTATCTTTTTTTATATACCGTTATAGCAAACTGCGAATTTTCATCATTAAACTCTACGGTAAACAATTAAGCGAGTTGATAACAGATGTAGTAATGGGAGAAAAAAAATATAGCGGATTAATCAGAGATCCTTTCAATTATTTTAAATTGCTATTTAAATGGTCTCTCATCAATAAACAAAGTCGAAAATTCTTTAATAAGATTAATACTATGCGAACAAATTTTTAATAGCTTCATACGTGTCTTTCTTTTATGCTGTTATGCCGGATTATTCTTATTACGGCTATCAAAATCCCCAATAAATAAAGATAATTATTTATTCAGTATTAAAATTTAACAATTTGTAACTTTCAAGCTATCATGAGCAACCGTTCAATCCAAATAATTTAATCCATATTTGTTACAGCCTCATATATTTCATAATTTAAACATTCTAATGTATTAAATTAAGTGAGGAAATATGTTTTATAGCAGGGTTATTAAATTATTAGGATTGGTTTTATTTATTTCTGCTGCAGGTATTTTTGCGCAGGGTAGTCAAGACACAACTAAAAATTTGCAAAAGGTTTATATGGAATATCAGCAAATAACTCAAAGACTTCAATCTATCCAGCAGCAGGCTTTAGCTGATTCGGAAATTGCAGAACGAGGTAAAAATTTCAGCAAAAAGCTTGATTCGGCAATGGTTAAAGCGAACCCTGAGGTTAAAGAGAAAATCGAAAAAAGAGACAATATTATTAATAATTTTGAAGATGCACAGCAAAAAGGGGATAAGGAAACAATGTTGAGACTTCAGCAGGATTTTAAATCAATTTCCCAGGACCTGCAGGTAAATCAGCAAAAAGTTATGGAAAATGAAAAATTACGTGAAGAAGGGAAGGAACTGAATGATGCCCTGGTTCAGAGGATGACGAACATTGATCCGGAAGTTCCGCAGCTTATTGCCAGGCTTGAAGTCCTTGGAAAACAGCTCCAGCAGGGAATGCCGCAAAATAAAATTGAATAATTTATTTAAGGGATGAATATTATTGGTGATTTAAGCTAAACAAGACGAATAGCTTTTTTCTATTTTATTTTTTCCTCCAATCAAATTTTAAAGCTGAAATTAATATTTTATTTTCTATTCATTATTATTACCTAATATTTAATATTTTGTCCATAATTATTACTATACTTATATTTGTAACTCAAAAATATTGTATTAGCAGAAAACCAGTTTTTGTAATATAGGAGAGATGGCAGAGTGGTTGAATGCGGCGGTCTTGAAAACCGTTAAGGATGTAAGTCCTTCCGGGGTTCGAATCCCTGTCTCTCCGCAAAATGAAAGTAAAACCTTCGAAAATGAATTGTTTTTGAAGGTTTTTTCGATTTAAACCATATATAAGACATGTAAATTCGCGGAAATTAAATGAAAATTGCGTTGTTATCCGATATACATAGTAACTATTTTGCATTAGAGGCAGTTATTGCAGATATTAAACAGAGGGGAGCTGATTTGATAGTTAATCTGGGAGACAGCCTATACGGACCGATCCTTCCCGGCGCGACTTACGATCTC
This sequence comes from uncultured Ignavibacteria bacterium, assembly GCA_963739895.1. GTDB lineage: Bacteria > Bacteroidota > Ignavibacteria > Ignavibacteriales > Ignavibacteriaceae > CAVQBP01. The sequence continues at coordinate 76,026 of CAVUCR010000009.1, forward strand.
CTGATGTCTTATGATTTTATTTCTATACGGGGAAATCAAGATCGTCAAATCTATGAAGCATCAAGGGAAGAGATAAGCAGCAATCCGACTATGGAATATATAATTAACGATATAGGTCAAGAAGCTATTGACTGGATGAAATCACTTCCATTTGATAAACAATTAAATGATAAGATTTATTTATGTCATGGTACTCCGGGTAGTGATTTAGTTTATCTTTTGGAAGATATTAAATCAGGCTCTCCTCAATTACGTTCTGATAATGAAATTATGAAATTACTCGATGGTCAATCGTCGGAGGTAATCTGCTGCGCACATACTCATATTCCTAGAACGGTTATGCTGAAGTCTGGACAACTAATTGTGAATTCGGGGAGTGCAGGTCTGCCGGCATATACAGATGATGAACCGCTTCTTCATTCAATGGAAAATTATTCTCCCCATGCATCATTTACAATTATTGAAGAAAATAAATTCGGTTGGAAAGTTGAACATCTGAAAATACCTTATAATTATAAGAAAGCAGCTGAAGAAGCAAAGAAACATAAGCATGAGGATTGGGCAAACTTTCTAACTACCGGAAGAAGAATGGAATAACAAATTGAAATTATGCATATTAAGTATTAACTGATTTTTAGTGTTTAAAAGTAGAAAATAGAATAATTCTTGGAGAAGTGATGGAACTTTGTATGCAAAAATTTGTTTTTTTATTTATTTTTCTGCTAGGCTTACAAACTGTGGAGGCTCAGAATTTGAATTATGTAAAGGTTCGTATTACTGATGGAGTTCTTGAAGGAGTAATAAGTCAGGACGGGAAGGTGCGTACCTTTAAGGGTATTCCTTATGCTGCACCGCCAATTGGCTCCTTACGCTGGAAAGCACCCCAGCCGGTTCAACCGTGGACAGGTGTTCGAAAAGCTGTTGATTACGGACCGCGTGCTATGCAAGGACACATTTATGATGATATGATCTTCCACGATGAAGGGCCGAGTGAAGATTGTCTTTACCTTAATTTATGGATGCCGGAAAATCATCCGCAGCAGGAAAAGCTGCCCGTTATGGTATGGATACATGGCGGCGGTTTTGTTGCAGGATCTTCTTCTGAACCCCGTCAGGATGCAGGGAACCTGTCTAAGAAGGGAGTACTCATTGTAAGCTTTAATTATCGTATGGGAATATTTGGATTCTTCTCTCTTCCGGAACTTACAAAAGAGTCGGGGCACAATGCATCAGGTAACTATGGACTTTTGGATCAGATAGCGGCTCTAAAGTGGGTTAAAAATAATATTGCAGCTTTCGGCGGTGATCCTGATAATATAACTATTTTTGGAGAGTCCGCAGGTTCCTTTTCAGTTAGCTCACTAATGGCCTCACCTCTGGCAAAAGGTTTGTTCAACCGGGCTATTGGTGAAAGCGGAGCATTTTTCGGAAAAACATTGCATCCAAAGACGCGCTCCCAAGCTGAGAAAGAAGACATAAATTTTGCCGATTCCGCATTTGGTAATTCTTCTCTCGAAGCACTTAGAGCTGTACTTGCTAAAAAATTACTCGAGGCTGCACTGAAAAAACCACGGAATTTTTTTAGACCGGACATTGACGGATTTTTTCTACCGGAAGATTGTAAATCAATTTATGAATCCGGAAAGCAAGCTCATATTCCCCTTTTAGCCGGATGGAATAAGGATGAAGGGAATTATCAGACTTTTTTCGGTAAAGAAAAACCTGCTAAAGAGAATTATATAAAACTCGTTAAAAAAAAATTTGGAGATAATGCGGATGAATTTTTAAAGCTCTATCCCGCAATGACAGATTCGGAGGCAAAACGATCAGCACAGGATTTTGCCGGAGACAAGTTCACCGGATATTCCACATGGAAATGGATTGAACTTCAGCTTAAAACAGGTGAATCCCCGGTTTATCGATACGAATTTGATCAAACTCTTCCACTACCTGCAGATGCAAAACCAGGCACAGAACCTAAAGCCCCTCATGCTTCCGAAATAGAGTTTGTCTTCAGGGTACTTTCTTCAAAGAATTTACCATGGAGAAAAGAAGATTATGATGTATCTGAATTAATGTCTTCATACTGGACTAACTTTGCAAAAACAGGTAATCCAAATGGACCGGGTCTGCCTAACTGGCCTGAGTATAACAGTTCAAATGATTATCCTGTAATGCACATTGAAACAAATTCTGTTTCATCTCCTGATAATACATAGAGATCGCTATAAATTTATCGAGAATATAAATTTCTCTAATTAGCTTAAAAAGTATTTACCAATGAGGAAACAGAGAAGAAGCAGAGAAAACAGAAAGAAATGTATTACCCTGCTATCGCTTTAAAACCTCTGAGCACTCTGAAGTAAAAAATGAACCTAAATTAATTTTACTTTTGATAAAATGAAGCTAATGAAAATTAATTACTGCTTTATCAGAGTAATGTTTATAATCTGTAAATTTCCCGGTTTCTAATACAAACAATCTTTGCATTACTTCTCATTCTATATTTAAGCCTTCAATTGCAACATCAGGTGTATCACCCATTGTATCAGCATTATTCAATTCCATTTTAATTGTTTTTTTCTCTCCTGGCATAAGCGAGATATAGTTGTCGCTGTATATTACAGGTAAAATCAGGTTTCTGCTCCGGCTGCCGGTAACTTTCAGCCTAACCATTAATGCAGGCATCTTTGTATTATTAGTTAGTTCGGTTGTAATAAACCAATTATCTCCTTTTTTCTCAACATTTGAATTCATTGCAAGTTTCATCTCCGGCAATGCTCTTAAAGCTTCTAGGCTCCCCTCATGTAATCCTCCCCAGTAAAAATTTTCCGAAATAACTTTGTTATTCTTTTCAAGCTTCAGCCTGATGAAATGGACATCGCTTAAGCTGTCTAGGTATTCAACTTTAAAGCAATGAATAGTACTATCTTCCGGGCAGTTGAGTAGAGTCTTCTTCTCAAATTTTACTATGCCGTCTAAATTTATAATCTGCATTATTGCAGTTAGATTTGAACCGTTGGGCACGCTGTAATTAACAACTTCAACACTATCGCTTAATGGATTCCATTGAATATGGAGCGGTTCATTAGCTTTTTTGCAGGCAAAATATGCAGCAGTTGGTTCAAAGTAATAATCGTAAGTCTGCCATACCATTGAAGGCCAGGCTGAGTGACTCATCCATAATAAAACTCCCATCCTATGTTTACTTTGAGCTTCAAACATTGCCCTGTATCCCTGGTAGTTAATCCATTGTGCAAGTGTAAGCCATTCTTTTAAACTATCAACTTCTCCGAAGTCATCTGTAATAAATTTAATAAATGATTCCCCGTTCTGAGCTCCGCCTAGAGTAAAATCATGCATACCCCATATTTTTCCTATCGGCCACATAGCAGAATCAGGCATAAATCGTTTAAAGCTCTCATAAGAAACCATGTTGGGCATTCCCATTTCGCTATGTAGTTTTTCAGTGGCCCTGTTATCAAAATAATATTTAATAGGCATTGCACGGTAAGGTCCCCCTCCGCTGACAACTCCAAATGCAGAATTTGATATATAGTGTATCCATGGATTTAAACCCGATATCAATTTTCTTAAACCTGAATCAATAACTTCAGGCGGATTGCCTTCATTTCTTCCGCAGTACAAAGCAAGGGATGGATGATTTCGAATTCTTTTTATAAAATCCTCTGCATTATTTAAAAACATTTTATTATTCTCAGGGTCAGGACCATCCAGTGGATTTGCAAGCCAGAAATCCTGCCAGATCATAATTCCATAATGATCACATGCATTAAAAAATTCGTCGTCTGCTGTTTGCCCCACCCAGTTTCTAATCATAGTAAAGTTCATATCTTTGTGATACCGGACAGCGATATTGTATTCTCTTGCACGGTATCGAAGCATTGATTCCGGGAATCCCCAGTTCCCTCCGCGCCCGATAAACCTTCTGCCGTTTATCCAGATCTTTAAAATTCCACCGGCTTCGGAATAAGACATTTCTCTAACACCTGTTTGAAATGATGCAGAGTCGGATTCTTTCCCGTCTGGCGTTAAGAATTTTAATTCTACATTATATAAGTTTGGTTCACCATAACCATTAGGCCACCACAGTTTAGGATTCTGCAGTTTTAAAGATGGATTTGTTGAAGGATTTAATTTTATCGTTTTTGTTTCTTCGGAATTAAGTGAAACAGGCTGTTCAAAAATTATATCACCAAATTTACCTTGCAGGGTTCCATTAACATTTGCATTTAAATGATTCTGAAGAGTAACTTCTATATTAATATCAGCGGAATTAGTATCAGGGAGAGGTAAATCTGTTGAAACAAAAGGATCTTTAATTGTTACGGCTCCGGATTCCGAAAGATAAACATCGTTCCAGATCCCTATATTCCGGCCTCTGATAGTCGGCATCCAGTCCCAGCCGACAGAAGCATGGAATGTAGGATTATCTGCACCGAGTTCGCCTCCATTTGCATCATGGCTGTATTTAGTCTGTTCTTTTACGAAGCCGGGTTTATCATTTTTTATGATTCTCACAGCAAGAACATTCTTTTCGCCCGGAATAAGGATTTTTGTTACATCAAAACGGCCGCGTATAAAGGCTCCGTCAATTTGTCCAAGTTTTTTACCGTTAAGATAAACCTCTGCTTTCCAGTTAATACCGTCAAAGTTAAGGAACATTCTTTTTCCCTGATAAAAGTCCGGTGTGATAAATTCATCGCGGTACCAGAAGTTTGAATAGAAGAAAGCATCTGAAATCAATAATTGGTTACCCCCGAAATTTGGATCCGGTAAAGCTCCTGCATTAAAATAACTGCCGAGTATCGTTGAAGGAACCGTTGCTGTTATCCAGTTATCATCATTAAAACCTGGTTTAGATAACATAGTTCCGTCTGCGTTAACCAGCGATTCACGCTGAACCTTCCATGCTCCGCCTGATAAATACATTTTACCCTCTTTTTTAACAGCAGCTTGAGGGTGGGGAACCGGAACCGGACCGCCTTTTCCATAAACTTCGAGTTCACTTAAAATATATCCATCCAGTGAAGAAGGTTTTGTCATCAAAATGCGGACATATCTTCCATCTTCTGTTTTATTTAACTTGATATCATCCTTTTGACCTGTATTTGATGGAATTGAGATAATGTTTCTCCATTTTTCTGCGTCACTGGAAACCTGGATTACACCGGCATCAGCGCGTTTTATCCAATACATAATTATACGGTTAATTGAACATTCCGCGCCAAGATCAACATAGAGCCATTCTGCATTAGTCGTAGCGCTCATCCAGGCGCTGGTAAAATGATAAGGACCGCCTATATCCCTGCGACTTCCATTGTTATACATTGCTAACTCAGTAATGCTCCAATTTTCTGCATTCGGGTAATTTATTTCTACCTTATAATAACGGTAATTAGCTATTTTGTTAAATTTAAATGAATAATTAAATTCTCGTAAATTTTTCGGCCAGACTATTCTTAGAAAACCGGTGAGAGTGTCTCCTGGCAGGCTATCGCCGGTTTGTGTTCCTAATGAAGTCCAATTTAAACCATTATCTGAACCGCTTATTGTCAACTCCCAATGCTTTGATGGAAGGCTGTCAACATTTAAGTATCCTGATATATTAACTCTGTCGACTTTAGGTATTACACTTCTCCCTGCCATTTCAATTTGGATCCAGCCTTGGGGCTGTTTGATTTCTAATCTTGTCATGGGATGACGATCAATTATCCATTGTTTTTCATTACACAGCTTAATGCTGTCCGTGCTGGTTGTAGTAACTATCCATCCGGGAAGGACTGAATCTATAATTCCGTCTGTTATTAGCTGTGCTGTCAGGTTATAGTCATAAGCACTTGACTGGTAAACCGGTCGATTAAATGCGAGATTTCGATAATTTGTATTATCAATTTGCATGGCAGGCGAAAAATCATCTTTTACATCTCCGGGATATATTCCAATACCCCGGGAGTATTGCTGTGCTTCTATAACCACAGGGGAGAATAAAACCAGGATTGACAAAAGATTAAAATAGAAATTAAAATTATGATGAGAGTTTGTAGATAATCTAAATCTTTTCATGCTAAATGCCCAACTGAGAATGGATAAAAAATTTTTTATAAAAAATTAATAGCCCCAATTTCATAAGGAATTAAATTATTAAAATAAACCCCAGTTTTGTCAACAGCAAGAGGACTTGAACTGGTACAGCTTCCGGAAAAAATTAGTGTTAATAAAATAAAGAAAGTGAAAAATTAAATAAATATTTGATGCATAATTTAATAGAAAGTAATATTTTTAAGAAAAAGAGAATTTATGGAAAAGAAAAAGGCGTCCAGGAATCGTACAATAGTCTTATCTGATAACGAAAAGATTTATTATTCAAAAAAAATTCTGAAAGCCGACTCCTTAAAGAAATTTATTGAATTGGATAATATAATTACCGGGGATATTTACACTTCTTATAAATTTATTCCGCCGGAATCGGTAGATCTTTTATTTCTTGATCCGCCTTATAATTTAAGTAAACAGTTTCATAATAATAGTTTTAATAAAACAACAGAGAAAAAATATACCCGGTGGTTTAACTCATGGTTTAAGCTGTTGGTACCTAAACTGAAGAATACTGCATCGGTTTATATATGCGGTGATTGGAAGACTTCCATATCAATATATCAAGTTATTAAAGACTTTTTAATAGTGAGAAACCGGATTACCTGGGAGAGAGAAAAAGGACGCGGAGCAAAAACAAATTTTAAGAATTCGCACGAAGATATATGGTTTGCAACAAAAAGTGACAAATATACTTTTAATTTAGATGCCGTGAAGTTAAAACGAAAAGTAGTGGCTCCTTATAGAGAAAACGGGAAACCAAAAGATTGGGAAGAGACCGATAATGGGAGTTACAGGCTGACTCATCCCGGTAATTTTTGGAATGATATAAGCATTCCGTTCTGGAGCATGCAGGAAAATACTGATCATCCTACACAGAAACCTGAAAAGCTTGTTGCCAAGCTTATCCTTGCAAGTACTAATGAAAATGATATTGTGTTTGATCCGTTTTTGGGCTCGGGTACTACTGCTGTTGTTTCAAAAAAAATGAAACGGCATTTTTATGGAATCGAATTAGATGAAGAATATGTTATGCTGGGTTTGAAACGCCTGGATATGGCAGCGAAAGATAATAGCATACAAGGGTATTCGGACGGGGTATTCTGGGAAAGGAATACTTTAGCAGATCAAAAAAGAAAAATTAAGAGCTAAGCGAAAAATTTCTGTAATATTATTTTGTTAAGGAATATTAAACGATTAATATAACTTTCAAAGATGAAACTATGTAAATAAATAATGGGGAATAAAATGGGAAAAAAGAATTATTTATATGTCTGCTGTCTGAAGGGAACGAGTTGAATTTAAGGCAAAGTATTTTTTTAATAAGTACAACTTTTTCTTTATAAAATAGACAAAATATAAAGTTTATTAAATATTACTTAAAGAATGGGATAAGTTATTTTAATGTCGTCTAAAAAATGTTTACTAGTTATTGATGTTCAACTTGGAATGTTTAATTTAAGCAGACCTTTATATAAAAGCGATTCAATACTTTCAAGTATTGAGCAGTTAATTAAAAAAGCTAGAGCAGAAAATAGTAGAATTATTTTTATGCAGCATTGTGGAAGTGAAAACAGCCATTTCAAAAAAGGCTCCGTAGGTTGGAATTTACATCCGGCAGTTAAACAGGAAACCAATGCATATATTATTGAAAAGAAATATTCCGATTCATTTCAGGGTACTGAACTCCATGAACTATTAGCTAAATTAGGAATAGAACGAATTGTTGTTTGCGGACTGGTTACGGAGGGCTGTGTTGATACAACCGTAAGAAGAGCTTACAGTCTTGGATATAAAGTTGAATTAGCCTCCGACTGTCATAGTACAACCGACAGTACAATATTAGCAGCCGAACATATTATAAACCATCATAACCAGGTTCTTAAAATATTTTCCGAAGTAAAAGAAGCGGAAAATATTAATTTTAAGGACTAAGTTTGCAGCTTCGTGCAAAATAATTAATATGCTTAATTTTTGATATTTAAAAATGCATTTTAACGAAATTCTAAACTTAAGATCAGCGAATCAGCAACTTTAAACCCGAATTTTAAAATCGGTAAAAGATGTTGTTGAGATAATGGTTGCAATGCAGGCACAGGATTATAATATGTCTAAATGGGCTGTTGGTGTACGATTACCAGGTTCAACAAATAAAACGATAGAGACTGCAATTGATATGGCAGAAATTATAAGGACTCATTTGTTAAGACCAACCTGGCATATTGTTTCAGCTAAAGATATATACTGGCTTTTGGAATTAACAGCTCCACGGATTAAAGCATCTTTGAAATCGAGACATAAAGAATTGGAAATATCCGAATATGTTATAAAGAAGAGCAAGAAAATTATAGAAGATGCATTACTGGGCGATCATCATTTAACAAGGGAAGAGCTGGTAGGCAAACTTGAAAATTCGAAAATTAAAACTAACAATAATAGGGCATCACACATTTTTCTAATGGCGGAACTAGATGGTTTAATTTGCAGCGGAAAAATAAAAGGGAAAAAACAGACTTATGCTTTATTAGAAGAAAGAGTTTCCAGGAAAAAGAATTTTAACAGGGAAGAATCATTAGCGGAACTTTCAAAGGGATACTTTAAAACCCGCGGTCCGGCAACTTTACAAGATTTTGCCTGGTGGTCAGGTTTAACTCTTACAGATGCTGGGAAAGCATTTGAGACTGTAAAGGAAGATTTTATTTCCGAGATGATTAATTCCCGGACTTTTTGGTTCGAAGATTCTATCGTATCTTCACAGTCTAAATAACACTGAAGTTTTTTTATTACCTGCCTTTGACGAATATATTATTAGTTATAAAGACAGGCGTGCTGCAATTCCTGCAGAAAATAACAGCAAGGCTGTTTCAAATAATGGAATCTTCAAACCAACAATTATTTATAAAGGAAAAGTTATTGGGATATGGAAAACGGTTAGAAAAAAAGATAAGATAATTTTGGAGGTCTTTTTTTTTGAATTACAAAGTAACGCTGTTAAGAGATTAATTAATAAAGCTTCTTTAAAATTCAGTTATTTCTTAGAACAAAAAATAGAAATAATTTATCCGGTATAAAGTCTAACATCAGTTATAATATATACAGGAAATTAATTTAAGTACATTTCTAAAAGCAATAACTGCAAAATGCATAATTAAAATCTAAGATCTTGACTAAGGAACAGCCAAAAGGTTAATGATTTTAAGTTTGGCCGGTATAGTAACATAACTTATTCTTTTTTATATTCAATCATATCTTTTCTTGAATCTCTTTCAGTTAGTTTTAACCTAATTTAAAAATTTCATAAAGGAATGGCACATGAAAAAAGCACCCTCCAAAACTGCAAGCAGGAAAGACCTGGAACTCGTACCCTTTGATAAACACGTTACCGGTTATTCTAAGTTCAAACCGGACCTGACAGCAAAGGACCTCGAGACATTATTGACACCGATCGGCGGTGTATTTAGTTTTCCCTTCACTCCTATCGAGACGCTAAGCTGCACCAAAACAGTCGGTCACGGCAGGACAAATCTGACCATTATCAGACCGACGATTGTACAGGTTGATGCTGCATCGCCTCGTGCAAGCTTCGATCGCCGCTCGACTCCCTCGCGCAATCCCGCAATCCAAATGCACTTTGAACCGATTGCATATGGGATCTCTTTCGCGGCAACCTACATTATGGAATTTACGGTTGAAGTTTTCGGTCAATCATCTTTCACTCTGGACGGCGGCGTAGGTGCAGGTACCCTTGGGAATAATGGCAACAAAGTCCTAAATGGACACTTTAAAGGTGTCATTGATTATGAAGAATGTACAGCCTACACAACAGACTTTTGGATTTCTGGAACAGAAACCAGGAGGTGCATGGGACTGGTTATCCACCCAGGTTCGTTTCCCCCCTATAGTGATAAAACTGTAGAATACTGCGGGATAGCAACGGTGGGCAGTTAAATGTCTCTATATCTGATGTTCAGCCTGAAATTATCTGAAGCTTATTTATAAAACCGCTTTAAAATAAACAACCCACTGTTGGGGAAACAGTGGGTGCGACCCGTTACCATCAAAGGGCAGGGGAGAACCCTTTGAAAGGGTCAAATATTATTTTTGCTAGCGGTAAAAATTTAATAACTAGAAATATATAAGTCAATAAGATTTTATCTTTGTTGCATTGCTTTGTGCTTATAATCACTCAAATTCAATCAGCAGTTAATTTGGTTGAATGATGATGTAAGAAAGAAGTTAGTTTCAAAAGATATTCAGAAATGTAACCATGAATGACGATCAATACTATTTAATGATATAATGTTAGAAATAAAAAAACTCGATCACCAATGGGGATCGAGTTTTATAATATTGAAAGTAATGATGTTAAATTAGAATGTATACCTAACACCTAACTGCATTCTCCATCTTGAAAATATATTGTCCGGAGTAAATGGAGTGTTATTTTTAGGAGCTGAAAAAGTATAAACATTTCTCCCGGTTGCTATCGGTTCCTGCTTTTCTCGCCATTATATAAGTACTGAATACACTGCTATCCCATCCCCAGTCACTATTAAACAAATTCATCAAATTAAGAATATCATAAATTTATTGTAAATCTATGACCTGGTGATGACTGGAATATCTTGTGCAATATGTAAGTCAACATAATTAACCCACGGATTTCGGGATGCATTTCTTTCAGCAATTTGGCCACGGTGTGAACTTAAGTAGTCGTTATTAGCGATAAAGTGCATCTAATGATCATACATTGACTGGTCACGTGTAAATACTCCATTTGTAACACTTCCTAATTCAATATCATTATCATCTTTTGGTATATAGAATAGGTCGTTTTGATCGAATCCATCATTATTTATATCGCTTCCATAAATAAATGAGAAAGGATATCCCGATTGGCCATTATAAAATAATGAAATTGTTGTCGGGGCATTCTCAAGGAATTCATCAGTGTAAGTAAGAGATACAAAAATACGGTCCGCGAATTTCAAATAAAGATGTTGCAAGCACAGGATTATTCGGGTCACCTGCAATAGGATTATATCTCATTTGTGAACGAGCTTGTGATGAATTAACACTATTTAAGTCTTTAGCTCTTCCATAAGTGTAACCAGTATTTACGGAAAGTCCCCTGGCTACATTTCTTTGAAGCTGGAATGTAAGATTATATGAATAACCTTGGTTTGTATTTTTTAAATACATAACATCAAAGAAATTGCTGTTTTTGCTGTCGGTTCCACCGTATAATGGTCTGTTATCATTTGGTCCATTTGCCGTTAATGTTGACGGATTATCATGATTCTTAATATTCAATTTTTGATAAACAAAATCATTAACAGATTTTGAATATTGGAATTCAACAGTACCCGTGAAATCAAATGGCAATTGACGGTCAACACCGGCATCAAATCTAAGTACTTGGGGCATTTTCAGATTAGGATCACTTAAATCAATTTCCGCTGTACGTGCTGCAGAAAAAGTTCCAGGATCACCGGGACCAGGAATATTACTGGCATTTGGTGAAAATTGTAAATCGGTTCCGCTGCCCCTGACTTCAAACTGTGTATTTCCAGAATTGCCATATTGATTTGATATCCAGACATAAGCCGGCCTTCCTGAAAATATTCCAACACCGCCTCTAAATTGTAATGTTTTATCACTATTAACATCCCAGTTAAAGCCAACACGCGGTGCCCATAAAATGTTACCGCTTGGTGCGGACGCAGTTGAAATTCCCGGGAAATAATGACTGACCGAATCATTTGCCAGAGGCTTATCTGGATAGGTAGGTATATCAACTCTTAATCCATAAGTCAATCTGAAGTTAGGCATAAGCTGCCATTCATCCTGTGCAAAGAATCCATATTGATTAACTGAGAAAGCTGCGGCACCATCGCCAACAGCAGGGATTACTCTTTGATAAAATCCAACATTACCTGCTAGAAAATCAGCTAAACTATCGTATTGATAATATCCTCCAAAAGATCTCAAAAATAAATTAGTGAAAGAAAAGAATTCATTATGAGTTCCGATCGTAATTGTATGATTACCTGCGAAATAAGAAAAATTATCACTAAACTCAAAAATGTTTTGATCAAGTCTGTTAGCGGAAGAATATCTGTCGGTTCCTGCATGATACTGTACACCGTTTTCATCTACTTCAACTTCCGGTAATAAAGCTCCATTGGGACCTCTTTTATCACGTATTGTAGTATATCCAAGACACTAATTCATTTGCCATATTATTACTAAATGTGCTATTCAATTGCGCAACGAAATTATTCGTTTGATTTGTAAATTGATAAAGGTGTGAATCAAAACTGAATTCAGTAGATGCCGATCTATAATTAAGAATATCATCAGTTGCATTCACAAAATTGTAATGCAGATTTAATTTCTGATTTTCGGAAAGGTTAAAATCAAATCGGGCGAAAATTTTATCTGTTGGCCGTTTAAGTGTGAATGCATCGTATCCACCAGCATTAAAACCTCTGCTGGCCAAGGTTGCTTTAATTTGATCTGCTACAGAAGCAATACCTGATGTTCCTGTCGTTAGAGCAACGTTTGGTTCCGGTTGATTACGGCCGGTTATTTCACCATTTAAGAAGAAAAAGATTTTGTCTTTCATTATCGGGCCGCCTAAACGGAATCCGTACTGCCATTCTTTAAAGTCACTTAAGGGTTTATCGATTCCTTCATATTTATTACCTACCAAGCTTTGATTTCTTCCATATCCAAAAACAGAACCGTGAAATTCATTAGTCCCGCTTCTGGTAATAGCATTTATTCCGCCGCCTGTAAAGCCGCCTAATCTTACATCAAACGGAGCTATAACAACCTGGAATTCCTGGATAGCATCAAGGCTTATAGGGTTTGTACTGGCTTGACCGCCTGGTGTACCTGAAGATCCCAAGCCAAACAAATCATTATACTGTGTACCATCAATCTGAATATTATTATACCTATTACTTCTACCGGCAGCTTGACTTCCGGCAGCCTGATCGTTTGCACCCGAGAACATTGGCGACATCTTTGCAAAGTTTGCGAAACTTCTACTGACAGTAGGGATTGCCTCAATTTGCTTTGCAGTAACGTTTTGTGAAGAACCTGTTCTGTTTTCATTTATAACAGCACTTCTGTTTGCCGAAACAGTAACGCTTGACAATTCAATTGTAGTCTCAGAAAGTTTTACATCCAAAGAATATGCTTCACCAAGGTGCAATCTGTCTATTTTTAATTTTTGTGTTTTATACCCGACATAAGAAACTGTTATTTCATATGGTCCACCAACTTTTACTGCTGTAAAATTATAGTCACCATTCTCACGTGTGGTTGTTCCATATTGAGTACCTGTAGGTTCATGTACAGCTATTATACTTGCCGAAGGTAAAGGTTCCCCATTCTGATCAGTTATAGTTCCTTGAATAGCAGCCGTGGTTACTCCCTGGGCAAATAAAGCGCTGGAACATAAAAACACCCCAATAAACAATGATATTAAAAGCTTGAGTAAGGCTTTCTTCATAAGAACCTCCTATTAATACTTATTAATAAATTTCTGAAATATTTTAATTAAGATTTTTACTATGTTGAAACAAATAGTGCCCCAAAATCCTAATCTCTAATATCTGTTAAAAATTTTATTCAGGCAATAAAAAAAAATTAATAAATTGTTAACATTAAAAAAATTTATTCTTTGTCGGCCCAATTTTAGTGGAAGTTAAATTAACTGAGGAGGGAATAAGAAAATTTTATCGATGTTTACTAAATAATGCATTTTCTTTGGCATCCACCATTGTTCCACCCGAAAATTATTTAAATCAAATTAACTATGTAAAAATAAAAAGACTTAAAATGATTATATAAAGTCATTCCTATTGAAATTTCGGTAATCCTTAGGAGGAGCCGGTCTAAGATCTTATTAAGAATCACAATTATCTAAAAATATTTTTAATAAAGTTATATTTTGATTTTAAAATAAATATTTTTCGGTATCAGGGTTGGTTTATTGAAAATGCCGTTTATAAAAGAAATAAAAACAATTAATGCAGCGCTTCTTTTCATTTTGATTGTAATAATCGGAATAGGTTTTATTACATATCAATCTATAAATCAAATCTTTAATTATACCGAGTCAAAAAACTTATCATATAATACACTAAATCTGATTGAAGAGGTTTTATCCCAGGTCGCCATTGCAGAAGAAGGGCAGAGAAGTTATTTCCTTACCGGGAATGATGTATATCTTGATTCTTATCATTCGGCCAAAACTGTTATAAATTCGGATATAAATAAATTAAAAGATTTGCTGGAAGGAAAATTTATTCAAATTGGTAAAGCTGACACTCTTATTGCTTTGATAAATAAAAGAATTGCTTTTGTTGATAATAAAATAATCCAGCAGGAAAAAGGTAAAACAGATGTTGAAATAAAAAATATAAAATCCGGGTTAAGCGAAATTTATATTGACAAAGTTAGAAAGATTGCATCCGCAATGGAGAATTATGAATATGAACTTCTTAAGTTGAAAGACGAAGGAGCTGTATCTACTATCAGGAGAACATCGATTACAATTTTGATTGGAACATTAATTACATGTATTATTTTCCTGATGGTGTTTTATATTTTAAGTAAAGAAATTGTCGAAAGGAAAAATGTTGAAAACCAGATAAGGGAGGAGAAAGATTTTTCGGAAAGATTATTGAATAGCAGCATTGATGGTATTACTGCTTTTGACAGGAATTTAACATTTTCCCTTTGGAACCCGGGAATGGAAAATTTGACCGGGATAAACAAGTCGAAGGTTTTAGGTAAAAAAATTTTTGAAGCCTTCCCGCTCCTTGCAAAAATCGGTGAAGACAGGAACATCCTCGAAACTTTAAAAGGGAATTATGCAATTGTAAAAGACAAATTCTTTTCGATCCCGGAAACAAAAAAGAAAGGTTATGTGGAAGCTTATTATTCGCCGATATACAATTCCGACAGGGAAATTACCGGCGGCCTGGTCATTATAAGGGATAGAACGAAACGAAAGCTTGCACTTGAAGCACTTGAAAAAGCAAAAAAAGATCTTGAGAAAAGAGTAGAGGAAAGAACCGCAGATTTAATAAAGGTGAACGAAGAACTTAGGAGAGAAATTAAACAAAGAAAAGAAGGACAGGAACAGATAAACAATTCATTAAAAGAAAAAGTGGTCTTATTAAGGGAAATACATCACCGTGTAAAAAATAACTTACAGGTTATATCAAGTTTATTAAACCTGCAGTCAGGTTATATTTCAGATAAAAAGTCACTGGAAGTTTTTAGGGAAAGCCAGAACCGGGTTAGATCAATGGCTCTTGTTCATGAAAAATTATATAGATCAAAATCCTTGAACAAAATAGATTTTTCAGATTATATTATTTCTCTGGCAAAAGATTTATTTAATTCTTATAGTGTGGAAAATAGAAGGGTATCTTTTGTAAGTGATTTCGACGGTACCTTTTTGGAAATCGATACAGGAATTCTTTGCGGGTTAATCGTTAATGAACTGATATCAAATTCATTAAAGCATGCTTTTCCGGACGGGAAAAAGGGAGAAATATATATCAGCATGCATCTTAACTCAGATAATAATTATTATTTAACATTTAAAGACAATGGGATAGGTTTTCCAGTCGATATTGATTTTAGAAATACGGATTCTTTAGGTCTTCAGCTGGTAACTTCTTTGACCTCCCAATTAAGCGGGGAAATAGAATTGAAGAAAAATGGATTTACTGAATTTGATATAACTTTCCCTGCTAATAGTAAATGAAAAACCTTTTACCTAGTCAAAATTTCTTTATAACTCTTTGGTTTACTTCCTCAAAAAAATCAGTTCTGATAATGTTAAATTTGGCTTCCTGTTTTTCATTCAGTAAAGCTGCAATATCGTCTTCGGCTTTTTTAAGCTTGAAGGCTGATTTATCCCCGCTAGCTATATCTATAATATAATTTGATAATATAACTTTTACTTTTGCAGTTTGCTCATCCGATAATATAACTTTCTGCTTAAGTTTAAGAGCCATAATTTCAGATACATCTTTGTCAGTCTGCTGGGAAAATAAACTTGAAGGGTATAGTAGCAAAATATAAAATGCACTAAAAATAAAAATATTTATTCGGCTTTTATTATTCATTCTTTACTCCCTAAATGAAGATGTTTTAATGTAACATCATATTTCAGCAATGTCAAATGGTAATTAATTATAATTTAATATAATATAAATAATCTATTGTTTTATAATGACTTGTGACAGTGCTATCAAATTGAAAAGAAGGGTGATAAAAGACAGGGTTTAAAAATTTTAGTAATGTTTCGAAAATCAAACTAGTTGCAAATAATTACATAAAAAGATTTTAACGTTGTTTGTAATTTGATTATTTTTGTAATCGAAAATTATAAAAAGTTTATAAATTTGTTGATTATATGTGCAAAACATTAAAATAATCGAAAATATTTTCGAAATTTTAAAGGATTTATCTCAATTTATATTAGAAAAATTAAGAAAATAAAATAAGATTTGATAGAGTTACCTCCATCATTGATGTACGGAAATATGGTAGGCAGCTCACATTTAAGGAAGGAATATATGGCTAAATCTAAGGTTAGAAAAATTGGAATCTTAACAGGCGGAGGTGATTGTCCTGGTCTTAATGCTGTAATTAGAGGTGTAACAAAGCCGGCGCAGGATAATGGTATGTCTGTTTTTGGAATAATTGATGGATTTGAAGGTCTAGTTGAAGGCAGAGCAAAAGAATTAAAAAATGAAGATGTTTCGGGTATACTTGGTAGAGGAGGTACAATTTTAGGTTCTTCAAATAAAGGAGATCCTTTTCATTGGCCGATAGAAAAAGACGGTAAAATTGAAATTGTAGATAAATCCAATGCAGCTTTACGTAACTATGAAATTTGGGGGCTTGATGCATTAATCGCAATCGGCGGTGATGGAACAATGCATATTTGTAATAAATTAAGTCAGATGGGAATAAATGTTATTGGAGTTCCAAAAACTATAGATAACGATCTCGAAGCAACTGACGTTACATTCGGTCATGATTCAGCAGTATTTGTAGTTTCTGAAGCACTTGATCGGCTCCATACAACAGCATCTTCGCATCATAGAGTTATTGTTGTGGAGGTAATGGGAAGATATGCCGGATGGATCGCATTAAACGGAGGATTAGCCGGCGGTGCAGATATAATCTTAATTCCTGAACTTCCTTTTTCATGGGAAAAAATTTATGATAAAATTTTAAACCGTGAAATTATGGGAAAAAAATTCAGCTTGGTTTGCGTTGCTGAAGGTGCTAAACCAACGGGAGGTGGTTTAGTTACAAAAGGTGAAGATATCAAAAGGCATGATCCTGTTCAGCTTGGTGGTATAGCAGAAGTGGTAGCTAAGCGAATTGAAGAAAATACTAAAAGGGAAACAAGAGTTACAGTTTTAGGGCATGTTCAACGCGGTGGAAGCCCGACACCATATGATAGAATACTTTCGACTAAATTTGGTGTATTTGCCATTCAGCTTGCCGTTGAAGGAAAGTTCAACAGAATGGTTGCATTAAAAGGAAATGAAATAAAGAATGTAAGAATTGCGGATGCGATTTCCAGGCAGAAATTAGTTAAAACTGATACACAGGCATTAATTGCAGCTAAAGCAGTGGGAACTTCTTTTGGCGATTCTTAATGGCTAAATATTTAGTAAGTTGATTTTAGTATTACCATAATATATATTTGATTTAGTATTTAAATTTGTAGTTTTTCTAATATTGGGGTCGTAGTTCAGTTGGTTAGAACGCCTGCCTGTCACGCAGGAGGTCGCGAGTTCGAGTCTCGTCGGCCCCGCAAAAAAGCTTCAAAACAAACGATTTTGAAGCTTTTTTTATTTCCCCAAAATGAGAATTTCCCCAAACTAATCAGAATTAATCCGGTTTTGGGCACCATTTGGGCACCTGAAAAATAATAAGATTAACTAAAAATGATAACAAAGTAGGTGCATTTATTTGTCGTGAAAACTGGAACATCTTTTTGTTAGTATCTGAAATAGTTGAGCGGAGTTGTTAAATTATTTTTATTACAACGAAGCGAAACTAAAAACTTGATAGAGAAAGTGTTACAGTTCAGGAGTGTTATAAAAATATTAATAGACTTGTTAAAGAATAAAAAATTTTAGTTAATAATTAATAATTATAAACCAGAATATTATAATTGCTCTCCTCATCGTTTGTGGTGTGATATAAAATATAAAACAAAAATTTACAAAAAAAAGATTTGCGATTGTTGTATCCATTAAACAAATTGAGCGGATCCTTAAATTAAGTTAGAACTTATAAACTTACCCGAAATAACTTCCCTTGTTTTGTATAAGTTTTAATTTATAGCAAGATCTAATAATTTTATTTCAAATTACTGTTTTCTACAAAGCTCATAGTGAACGAAATAGTTTTGTAAAACATGATTATGTGCCTTCAAAAATTAATAATATCGAATGATCGATTAACTTGTTCTGATTATTTGATGGGGAAAAATAAAATATTTATAAAATATTAAGCGAAGAATCATGGCAAAAAAAACAGACAAAATAAACAAAAATACGGAAGTATTCTTCAGTCAACTTGATCACTGCGATTCTAAATTGGAGATTAATCAACAACCATTAATTGTAAAATATGATCAGATATTCCCAATAATTAGAAAAAATAAATCGGGATATCGATATTTATATTTTCAGCCTTTCTATCCATTTCTCAATATGAAGGATAAACAAAGAGCCTCTCTTTCAAAGAAAGTAGCCAAATCTTTGGAATTACAAATACCTATTATTAAACAGATAAAATTAGGGAGTCTACCAGATCCTAATGTTAAAAATAGATTGGAAGAGAAAGTTCAAATACTATCTCAACAAAATCTATTATCTTCAATTCAAAAAACTAAAATAGATGCCAATAGAATTCACCAGCAATATAAATTACTGATACAAAATGTTACTAATGAACAGATTAGAATATTTTGCAAAAATATAAGTTCAATAATACAGATATCTGATAAAGATTTTTCCAGTGTTGAAAGAATTACAAAATCAATTGAAACCAGCACTTTATTCGATTCAAATTTTTCTTATTCCTCAAAATATAGTATCGGTATTTATGTATCTTATGAACAAGAATGGAAACATCTAGGTTATACACGCGGGGAACTAATTAAATCCTTAGAACTCGCTCCAGGTGAGACATTCACCTTAGAATACCATTATTGGGATAAATCAATAATAAAAACGGAAGATGAGCTATCGACTGAACTTGATTTAAAATCTAGTTCAACTTTGACGCAAAGAGACACTAAACAAATATTGGATGAACTCACTACCAACAATCAACTACATCTTAACGGACGCGAGGGAGGAAATATAAAAATACCTGATACACCAATTGGTTTGGATGCTGGTGTAGATGGAGGGATATCAACTCAGCTGCAGCCACATGTTTCTAATTCTATTAATAACATGACCGAAAGTATTGTCAATATTTCCAACGATTTTAAACAAAATAGGAAAGTTCGAGTAGAAGAAACCAGAATTTCGGGTGTTGAAAATAAACAAACCCGTGTTGTTGCCAATACAAATAGATGTCATACTCTTCAGTTTAATTATTTTGAGATCATATCTAATTATGAAATACTAAATCGTGTTGCAGATATTCGACCATGCATTTTATTACCTTATCGAGTTATATGTGACAATAAAATTCTCACTCCGGAGACAATTGATTATTATTTTATTCTATGCAATGAAAATGTTTTGAAAAGCACCTTGCTGGATAAAGTATTCCTGCCCGGATTTGAGGCGGCAAAAAAAATAGCTTCATTCCAAAAACTTAAAGAATTATTTAAAGATGAGCTTAATAATTCCACATCAGAACAAACTTCAACTTCAGGTGTAAATTGGGAAGAAGATTTTGCTAACTATAGAAAGCAAATTATCGATGACTATAATGAAATTAAAAAATCTGCCAAACCCTTCATTGATTTCAGCAATAGTTTGGATTTATCCAATACCGATGATACTCAAACAAAAGTAATTGAATTTATCATTTATTTATTAGATCATCCGAAAGAGAGCAAACATTTATTATACTTAATCTCGTTATATATGAAACCAGATGTTCTGAATGCATTGCAAACTTTAAAAGAGAGTCAAGGAAAAGAGGCTCCAGAGAAAGCAATGGCAGATTTTTTTGCGAAAATTAATGAGAATGATTTCCAGTACCTCGATCCTGTTTCGAGAGAGATCTCCTCTTTCTTTCAAGCGTTCGGAGTACCAAATGAGGCTGCAGATTTATTAGCGGGTATTGTTGAATTTTTTCTAAGTACTGAAGCAACAGCGGTTGCAGGTGCTATTATAGGAACTATTATCGAACCTGGAATTGGTACAATAATAGGGGCAGGTATTGGAGCCGCTGTAGGATTATTATTGAATACAGGAGGTACATTACTTGTATCATTTTTAAAAGATGATGCTGGTTTACACAATGATGTTCAAACTGCACATTCATACTTTGAGAATACCAAATTAACACCCACAGGAGCAGTTAATGAAAACGTTTCGCGGAATTCTAAGGATAATTCAACTGAATCGCAACCAAAATTTTTGACGGATTTTGTTTCGATCACAGAAATTTCAGATGATTATATGGAGCTTGACAGATTAATTTGTCATCTTAAATGTAATTTTGAGTATTATAATCAAGCTCTTTGGTTAAGTAAAGATACCGATTATAGGACACAATTCTTAATAAAATTAGGATTAATTAATTTTGTTACCAATGAAGTCTTAGGTTTTTCCAATGGACTAGTTGCTTTCGGCATCAAAGATATTAGTTTTTTAAAGAATATTATCGATATTAAAGCATTTCAATCAAATCTTTCAAAATTAAAAACTGAAGCAAAAGATATAACTTCCAAAATTACTATCCCAACTTCATCAACTATACTTAATAGCCAATTAGGAGTATGTGATTTATGTGAAAGTTATATCGATGATAGTAGAAACGCAGATATAAGACAACAAAATGCTAAAGCTGCGTTGGATGAAGCTGAGGTAGAATACAAAAAATCAAAAACGAAGTTTGTGGAACAGGAAACTCTAAGACTTGAAGCAAGATTAAATTAGGATCCACCGGATTTATCAGATCCGATTGAGCATACTAATACAAAATTAGATGTTAATGTCACAACCCCTGAAAATGCTCCTTAGGAGATCAATTTATGGCCGATATTAAGAAACCAGATACTGTAAACGGGGTTTCCCCAGAAGAAAGGGGAACCGCAGAGACGATTGAGTTAATAAAGAATAAACCTATACCTTCTGGACATGATTCATTAGGAGGTGCTTGGGTGTTACATATTTTGAGGTCCTAGAAAGAAATGGAGAAAAGATATTAACATTATCAGAAGGAACAGAGATATCAACTGGTGAGGTTGAAAGGGTAAAACAATCATTAATTAAAAAATTTAAAATAAAAATAAGCAATAGCCGTTTAAATTATCCTGGGGTTCCTAGAGGTTTTATCAGTATTGGCATAGCTGGCGGTTTAATGATTTTAAGTGGTATATTGGAAGCGGTACAATTATTAGAAATTCCAGAACAAATAGATGCCATAAAAGAAACGAAGGTTGATCCAATTATAGTTTCTGAAGCTATTAAAAAAAGCAGATTGGAATCTCTATTAAGTAATCAAAGAAATAATTTACAACCAATTTCATGGGAAGAAGGAGCGCAGTTAAATAAAACAAATCTTTTAATAGATACTGAAAATGGTAATATCCTAGCGGTCATACTAGAAGATACTGATGATTTACAAACTGGTCAGATAGTAGGAATTGGTAGGTCAAGATTTATAGACAAAAATGTTATAATGAAATCAAAAATATTTAAAGATAATAGAACCAATGATGTATATTTCCAATCTGAGAGGGGAGATTGGCAGATGATAGGTCCATCAACAGGTTCATGGGAATTATTTCCCTTTCAATAATTCCGTTCCGTAAACAAAAGTTTTCATTTTTACTTATTCTTCTCTTATGAGTTAGGTGCCGGACTATTTAAAGACCGGCAGCCCGGATTTATATTATGCAGCAGCTTTTATTTGATAAGACATAACCCAATCGATTACATTTTCAGGCTGGGCACTTGAAAGAGTTATAAACAGATCCTCAAGTTGAAGCCGTTTTACTTTAAGTGTACCGAAAGCCATTTTCGATATTTCTGTTTGACTTTTAGTACCGAACAGGGATTACTTATAGTCAATGTTAGAAGCTATTCTCATTTATTCAACCCTATTGCCATTTTATAGGCCATTGCAGCGTCGGGAAGCGGTGTTAAGGTATCTAATAAAATATTGTAAGTCCCTTTTTCAGAGAGTTCGTCGGCAACTTTTTTAATTAAAGCTAAAGTAGCTTTCATCAAACTTGAACCAAGACTTAAACGGGCAACACCTAAATCCTGCAGTTCACTTACGGATGGCGGTATTCCTGCCCCAATCGTAGGGTTTGAAAGAATATTTATTGGAGCATTAATTTCCTTAACCAATGTTGAAATCGTTTCTTTTTCCCATACAGGTTGTACAAATATGCAGTCGGCACCAGCTTCCCGGTATTTATTGCCGCGCTTAATTGATTCAGATAATTTTTCTCGTGGCGAACCTGACGAAGTATAAAATGAATCCGTTCTTGCATTAATTACTAAATGAAAGCCCAGTGAATCTGATAATGCACGAATGGCTGATATTCTTTCACAAAATTCCATCTCGTCAATTAATATTGGATTTAAATCAATACTGTCTTCAATGTTTATTCCAACAATTCCTGTTGCAATTATCTTTTTAACAGAATCAATTATTTCATTTAAATTATTTCCATATCCGGCTTCTATATCCACAGTTACCGGAACTTGTACTGCATTTACGATTCCCGTTATAGTTTCAATCATTTCTGACAATTGTATTACCTGGCAGTCAGGATAACCTAAAGAGGCAGCTATTCCCATACTTGTTGTTGCGATTGCTTTATAGCCACTTGCTTCTATTAATTTAGAACTTCCGATGTCCCACGAGTTTAACAGAACCAGAATTTCTTTGTCTTGATGAAATTTCAAGAACAGTTCGGCTTTTTCTTTTTGAATACTTGAAACCATAATATGGTCCTTTTTTAATGTTTAATATAAATACATCTGACTTCTCACTGAACAGCCACTAACGTTTATATATATTTCATTATTCTTATCCGTCAAAACTTGCAGTAAAAGCATTCTGGTTATATTTTTCTTTTACAATTCTACTAACATTTTTCGAAATATATCGTCAATAAGATTCCTGATTCTATCAATAGCCTTTTTTGTGACGTGTGTATATATTTCAGTGGTCTTGTCACTATTATGGCCCATCGATTCTAATTATATAACAGAAATATTTAAAGTAACTTTAATTAATCTATTGTATTTTGATTATACTTACCTTG
This sequence comes from uncultured Ignavibacteria bacterium, assembly GCA_963739895.1. Lineage (GTDB taxonomy): Bacteria > Bacteroidota > Ignavibacteria > Ignavibacteriales > Ignavibacteriaceae > CAVQBP01. Next base: position 99,676 of record CAVUCR010000009.1, read on the forward strand.
ATACTAAGCTTATAACTTATTATTAAGCCTTCTAGTTACTTCACTTCATATGGCTAGATATAGATACTACATTTATACATTTTCTTTATAAATGTCTAGCTCTAGACATAAAATAATGTCTAAATATAGACATACAATTATTTTAGGATATGTGAATATAAGTTCTTCTAATTTCCTCCCCAAAAAAAACTTAGATTATTATTAACTTAATTTTATTTTTGTTTAAAGGCAAGATATGTTAGATGATAACGAAATAAAAATGGCATTGACTATTTGCGTCAATGCCACATAATAAGTGAAGATTATAAGGTTATTATTATAATCGAAAATTTTGAAAAAATATTTATAGCAAAGATAGCTTACCCATTCTCAAAATAAAAAGGAATCCTGCATTCTAAAAAACCTGAGCAAGTGTTTGCAGAGTTACCTGTAAAGTCTAAAGAATTTATATCCAAATAAAAAGCGTTGGTATCCCGGTCATAAACAAGCTGCATCCAGCGAATAACCGTTTAACTCACCGGCTGAGAAAGTAATCGCCTTACCGTTCGCATCTGACTGGACCTTTGCGCCCTGATTAATTGCTGCTCCGGAATAAGTCAAAGCTATACCATTTGTCATAACCGGAGCCTGGTTGCCGATGTTTGTATTTGCATTTAAAACACCAAGCGCTTTCGCACCGTTCCCGCAGACATTACCATCAAAACCAATGAAAAGATTTTTCTTATCGGATAAATCGGCAGGTGCTGTAATTGAAGTAATTAAAATCGGCTGTTCGGTTTTCATTTCGAAGTCCTTTCATTTCGTCTGGAAGTTTTATTCTTTTTGACCTCAACAGGAGGTGTTTAAGTTTTTACCTGTTGATCTTCTTTATTTGAAATTGGTTTAAGATATTTTGATAATTCTTATATATCCTGATTCGATAAAATTGAATCTGAAATAATTCTACCTTCCGGATAACTCTTACCTTTTATCATTAAAGAAGTCTTTTCTATTAAATAATCCATTTTATTGCTCCGATTAATTAAAAATGATAGGTTAGTCTAAAGTCTATTTTACCAACCAAAATGGGTTGGTAAAGAAGAAAGCTGCAGGTAAGTGCCTGCAGCTGAAATTAAAATCTTATGAATTCACATCATTGATTAAGTACCGGCATCTGCTCCAACAATTTTAGGAATGAAGATATCGGTATTCCTGACTATTAGAACCTTTCCCTGCTCATCGTAGGAATCCATAACAGGTTTATTCTTTTTTCTTAGAGTATAAGAGAATGAAGGTTCATAGTAGCTTCTGCTGATATCACTGTTTTGGGGAGGAATATAGGCAAGAATAACATTATCGGACCATATATCAGGCTGATTACCTGCATCATCCACATAGACCGCGTCCCCAACATATAATTGTTCGAAATTTAACAGAGCTTTTAACAGGTCTATTGTTATAACCGCATGCTGAGTATATTTTATTCGATCGAGAACGGCCGGATGCTCTTTAAGTGAAGCAAAAACACTTGCTCCTATCACACAAACATTAGGACGAACAGCTATTTTTCTCCTGACTGCTTCTACAGCGTTATTGAATATGACAAATGGAATAGAATCTGGATTGACAAATTTATCAGAACTGCTCAGGGTAATTTTATTATCGACAGGATAAGAATTAAGATCCTGAACTAAATCCGCAGCTAATTTTTCCAGGCGCAGTGCAATGCCGTGGGATACTACGGAAGCAGCATTTATTTTAGCTGGAAAAAGATCTTCCTCGCTTTCCCTATAGTCCAGTGGATACTCAAGATCATGTTCGGTTAAAACATATTCGATTTCTGTCCTGTCTTCAGGATTTATCCTGTTTGATTTAGCCCCGGATAGCTCCATAAAACAGTTATTAAACCTGCAGAGATAATAGATACAATAAAAGCAGAGAAAGAGTTGAGATTAATTAAAACTGATGAGATGGAAAAGTTCTGGGAATCCATCCCCACGGGAGAAGAATATTTCCAGGGAGTCAAACTGAAGTAAAATAATAAAGATACTTCTGCAGTTATAAAATTTTTTCCGGATAAAAATGAGTTCACTTATAAAATTATTCCGGATACAATAATTAAATGGGATACACTTAAGATTGATGCTGATCCGATAATTGTCAGAGGTGAAGAGGATTGGGAGAAGGGGATTTGGATTGCGGAAACACTGCTGATAAACCTGGTTGTGTATTTTATGCAAAGGAAATTAAGAAGAGGAAGGCTTTAAAAAAAAGGTTGGATGGTTTCCCTTAGATTATTTGCTAAGTGCTTATCCATCCAACCGTTATTCCAAGACTCACATGGTGAGTTTTTGGAACCCGAAACATGATAAAAATAATTACCAGTTTCTGAAGTAGAATTCAGCATGATAAATTTTAGAGTCAAGAAAAAATTTTTTACTTAATAAACTTTTGTAGTATAAAACACAAGAACAAATTTCTTGTACTTTTGTCTTGACACAAAAGTACCAAAAAGTCAAGACTGCAAATAAATTGCTAAATTTTTGCTTCATTCCATGACAGAGAATAAACTCATCCGATAGGAATCGGGCTCTAACAGTATTCTCTGCTTATCATTCCATTACGCAAAAATTTTTAACGCAATTTATTTGAGGTCATTTGGGAAAGAAAAAAAAAGGAAGGGTTTAAAATAAAGATGGATGGCTCTATTCAGGGTTTTAACCTCAATACTTGCCATCCACTCAAATTCTAACAATTTACCCCGAAAATGTTAAAACCGGAAGTTTATTATAACAACCACTGTTAAATATACCAGAAGCCCAGACAGAGTCAATAGAAAACAAAAATAAACATTTTCACAATAGTTGCAATTTAGATTAAAAATGAAGAAATTAATTTTAGAAGAAATATTTGAAGTTTATAGAAGAAAAAATTACAAAATCTTCTCCCAAAGGGATGGATTCCCAGATAACGGAATCCCTTATAATCTAAATATTGGCGGCATAAGAACCGATGATATGAATCCCAATAAATATAACGATTGGATTTACTGTTTCTATAAAGATGAATCAGGAAAACAGAAATTTCTCTGCTGCCCGGCAACAACAGATCCTGGACTTTATTATTTAAGATTCCCATCATATAAAAAGGGGACTGCTATTCTTGCTCCGGGGCAATATTTGGGCTGCTGGAGGTTAGGTCTGCATAAAGGAAAGTATTAAGCTCTTGTCCAAACCGGGAATGTAAAAGTTTACAGAGATACAAACAGAAATGATAAATATGATCATGTAGAATCATCAGCTGAATGGGGATTGTTTGGGATAAATATTCATAGAGCAAGTCAGTGGGGTATAGTGAATTATATTAATAAGTTTTCGGCGGGGTGCCAGGTGTTTAAGGACCCGAGAGATTTTGGGGAGTTGATATAGGTGTGTGAGAAGGCGTTAAAATATTTTTCTAATAGGTTTAGTTATATTTTGATTGAGGAACGAGATTTCGACTTAAAATAACCTCTCACCTCCTATCTTTATATCTACTAAGTACATTTGAAAAATTATACTTTTTTAAAGAATTTAATTGAAACTTAAATTTTTTCAATTTAATTTGAACTGGTCATCAAAAAAAGTGGGTAACTTATCATCTAAATTTCATTTCTACGCATAAAAATTCCTTGTAAACCATGAAGTGTGACTGATGGTGCGAAGCTGTATTGATTAAACATTTTATCCAAGTAAAAATGGCTAACTATGTCTATCATCATAAATTTTTAAGGAAAGTAATTATATGAACGGTGTTTCCAGCGAGATACTTTATCTACAAATTATTCACACAAGTGACATAATATTAATTACATTAATAACTCAAGTTGACCGCCAATTAGGTAAATCGTTAAAACGGTTATAAATATTGATATTTTCACATTAACCTCGGAATTAATTCCGAGATTAATGAGAGTCTAAAACAAGATTATTAACTGTTTTAACAGTTTTTTCATCTTTAGCGGTCAATTTGAGTTAATAATTTAATAATCATATTCTTTCTTCTCATGTATTTAGTAAAATACAATCCAAAATTTGATTTCAAAATTCGGATTGTTAAAGCACAAGATTCTAGAAGCCCACAACAATCTTTTTGAACAAAACAAATTAATTATTGATGTACTTAAAACAAGAAGTCAAATCCAACAAAGTGTTATTGAATCCTATGAAAGTTCTATTTCTCAGAATCGAAATTTTTATTCAGTTATATTAATAGGTCTTTTTTCCCTAATTATTGCATACATTTCCAATAAAACACCTGTAATAAATATATGTGTTTTACGCTATTAGTTATTCCAATAATGTATTTGCTTGAAATACATTTACTTGATTTAACCTATAGACAATATTTTTCAAAATCTATAACGGAACTAAGTATTGATACGATAATAAATAGCGAGTCAATGAACTGTATGTGCTAAAATTTAATTTATGATGAATTTGAAGATTACATGAGAGGTAAAGAAAAGCAAAATAAAGCATTATGATTTAGAAAATTTTCAAAAGCAATTCATCCAAATACTCCACAAATTATATATTATTTTTTACCATGGTTAATTGTGTATGTTTTGGCTTTCCATGTTGGCTTTATAGTTTTTTGATTTGGTTGAAGGGTTAATTTGAAAAATTAAATTTATAAATTGTCATTTATAAGAAAATAAGTTCTTCGCTTATTATTAAGTTTTTTATTGCCTTAGTAGATTAATAAATTTACATTAAAAATTATCGTATTTAGAGGTATGGGGGGAAATGGAGCAATTTCTCTTCATCCCGGCCATTCTGTTTATCCTCATCAGGATTTTATAAATAAAAATTAGATTAAGATCTGCATCATATTTTATGTTTATGGGAGTGATGTGGCGAAGCTGTATTTAACAGCTTGTTTAATCTTTAATATATGTAAAAAGAGCAGCTGGTGCGGAAAAACTGCACGCCGGGATCTGTGTGGGGGATGCCAGGTAACAGGCATTCCTACCACGACGCTGAAAATCGCCCGAATTAAAAATAATAACAGAAAGGATACAAAATGAAAAAGGGTTTAAGAACCTTGACAGCGGTAATTTCCATTCTCATCCTTATTTTGGCTACCGAATCTTTTGCTCAGAAAGGTATCGGATGGAAAGGTAGTGGTGGCTGGGGGATGGGATACAGCCTACGGGAAAATGTACAACCCTAAGACCGTTGAAACTATCAGCGGTGAGGTGGTTGGAATTGATAAGATAACACCAATAAAAGGAATGTCCTACGGTGTTCATATGACAGTAAAAACAGAGAAGGAAACAATTTCTGTTCATATGGGTCCTGGATGGTTTATTGAAAACCAAGACGTTAAGATTGCGTCGAAAGATAAAGTTGAGATCAAAGGTTCACGAATTACTTTTGAGGGTAAACCGGCAATTATTGCTGCAGAAATTAAGAAGGGTGATCAAATACTGAAGCTTCGAGATGAAAACGGCTTTCCTTCTTGGAGTGGTTGGAGAAGGAGATAGTTGTTAATTAAATTTCATTCAAATTCAGCTAACAAAGTAATCCAACTCACCAGCATTCACGCACCCAGCATTCTTGAGATAAAATTAAACTAATTTTTTTGTTCCAACCTTCGTTAAAGCTTCAGTTGATAAACTGGGCTGCGGCTTAATTGCATGGAGTTAGTGCGTCAAGAGAAGCTTGATGTTTCTGTTAAGGTGAAAGTTCTTAAGAGGTAAGACTTAGCCAGGTCACCTCTACCGAGTGTTGCAGGTATTTAGGAACTCATAGGAGTGAACGAAACACCTGAAGCTTACACAGGGAATTATGCAGGCTGTAAGGAAGACCGTACTTCCTGAGACTAATTTAGCCTCGAGAATGCAAACAATGTAGACGGCAATGAGATTAACGACTCAGAAGCCAACACTTTAATAATCAATAAGGCGAGATTATTAAAGGTCTGCCGTGGTTAGAAGGTGTAGCATGTATAAAGAGAAGCATACAAGAACTTGAGAGACCCTGTAAGTTCCATCAGCAATGGTGGTAAGCGAAGTCAATAAAAAGAAGATAAGCTGAAGACATACAGGGAGTCGGATTAACTCATAGTACTCAGAGAACGGGAAAGCCGTTCACATGGGGAAGGGGTTAACGGTGATACGTAACTTGCAAAGGAAACATTATCCGGACAGTAGGACTGGAGAAATAATGCAAACCTCACTGCGAGAGATAGCAAAGAAAGCAGAACGCGAAAAGAAGTACCGGTTTCTAAATCTTTATGGTCTTCTTAACGAAAGAAATCTACTGGACTCGTGGAAGTATATGAATAAGAATGCTAGTTATGGTTTAGACCGTATTAGCGCCAGGGAATACGAAACGAATCTGATAGGAAATGTCAAAGAACTCGTATCAAGACTGAAAAGAAGAGGATACCGGGCAAAACTGGTCAGAAGGAAGTATATTCCCAAACCAAATGGGAAGCAACGTCCACTAGGCATTCCTACGACAGAAGACAAACTATTACAAGTAGCAGTATCCAGGATACTTGAGAGCATATATGAGCAAGATTTTCTGCCCGGTAGCTTTGGCTATAGAATTGGCCGAGGAGCAAAAACAGCTCTAAGGGAACTAAGGTATCAACTGCAATATGGATGGTTTGGCTATGTAGTAGAAGTAGATATAAAAGGCTTCTTTGATAATATTAACCACGAATGGATGAAGCGAATGCTTGAGGAAAGAATCAGAGATAAATCATTCATAGGGTTAATAACAAAGTGGCTGAAAGCCGGAATAATGGAAACGGGTAAAATGGTAATTCATCCGGCAACAGGTACGCCACAAGGAGGAGTAATATCACCAATACTGGCAAACATATATCTACATTATGTTCTGGACTTGTGGTATGAGAAGAGGATAAAACCAGGGAGCGAAGGCAGAGTATATCTGTGCAGATATGCAGATGACTTTGTATGTTTGTTCCAATTCCAGAGAGATGCTGATAGGTTTTATCGGGAGCTTCCTGAAAGGTTGGCAAAATTCGGGTTAGAGTTATCAAAGGAAAAGACCCGAATAATTAGTTTCAGTAAATTTAGGATAGTGGAGAATTCCAGGTTTGAATTCCTTGGTTTTGAGTTCAGTTGGGGAATGACAAAGACAGGGAAACCCCTTATTAAGCGAAGAACATCCAAGAATAAACTGAGGAAATCGCTTGGAAATCTGAAAGAGTGGTTAAAGGAGAATATAAAACAGAGAGTCAAGGAACTAATAACTAAGCTCAACAAGAAGCTGCGAGGATACTATGAATATTATGGAATGATAGGTAACAGTGCAAGACTTCGGCAATTTTACAGGAAGGTTGAATTAATGTTAAAGAAATGGTTGAATAGAAGGAGTCAAAGAAAGAGCTACACTTGGGAAGGTTACAGGAAAATGTTAAAAAGATATTCTTTATTGGAACCTAAAATAACTGAGCAGAGAAACAGCCAGTTTGAGCTATTTGGAGCTAACTGCTGAATACGGAAGCGAGGATTACTGAAGAGCCCGGTGCGGAAAAACTGCACGCCGGGATCTGTGTGGGGGATGCATGGTGACATGCATTTC
>CAVUCR010000010.1:0-53560 GCA_963739895.1 uncultured Ignavibacteria bacterium
GGGAGCATGCATGAGATTTCAATTAGGCGGCCGAGAAATCTAATAACGGTCTCAATTTATTACTCAAGGCAGCCGTTATTTTTAATAAGCTATCATCTTAAATTAAATACTATTTAAAAAAAGGAGAAAAAGATGGGAGATAATCTAATAACGTTAAAAAAGATTTTTTTTATATTAGTCTTATACTGCCTTAATCCGGCAGTTGCTTTTTCTCAATATGTTGGTCAGTTTTCATCATTGCAGACAATAAAATCTCAGGTGCATACAGAAGCATTCAGCTTTGATTTAAAGGATGTAAAATTGCTTGACAGCCGTTTTAAAGATAATATGGAACGGGATGGTAAATGGTTATTAAGTATTGATAACAACCGGCTGCTCCACAGCTGGAAGGTTAATGCAGGTTTACGGACAAATGCCAAACCGTATGGAGGCTGGGAAGGTCTGGATGTCGAGTTAAGAGGTCACACTCTAGGACATGTTCTTTCAGGTCTGGCTCTTATGTATGCTTCAACAGGTGATGCTGCGTATAAAAATAAAGCGGATTCCCTGGTAAGTCAATTGGCTGAAATCCAGGATGTAATAAACCAGGGAGGATATCTGAGTGCCTTTCCGCAAAATTTAGTAAACCGTGCAATAGAAGGGAAACCTGTATGGGCGCCGTGGTATACCTTACATAAAATAATGGCCGGGTTAATTGATATGTACCAGTATGCCGGTAATAAACAGGCTTTAGACGTTGTTGTAAAAATGAGCGGCTGGGCATATAACAAGCTCAAAAATCTTTCACCTGATCAATTGGCTGTTATGCACAAAACCGAATTCGGCGGTATGATGGAATCTGCTTATAATTTATACGGAATTACCGGTGATATAAATGATAAAAAGCTTGCAGAATTCTTTTATGATCATAGAGTGATGGATCCATTAGCTCAAAAGATAGATAAATTGGCCGGGCTGCATGCTAATACTCAGATTCCCAAAATCACTGGGGCAGCAAGGGGATATGAACTGACCGGTAATGAAAAAGAAAAGACTATTGCGGATTTCTTCTGGCAGACAGTGATAGATCATCATACCTATGTGACTGGCGGAAACAGCGACGATGAACATTTCTTTGAACCGGATCAGATATCAAAACATATATCCAGGGCGACTACCGAAACATGCAACACGTACAACATGTTGAAGCTTACACGGCACCTGTTTACCTGGACAGCTGATGTTAAGTATGCTGATTATTATGAACGTGCTCTTTATAATCACATTTTGGCCTCGCAGCAACAGGAAACCGGTATGGTAACTTACTTTATATCATATACTCCGGGTACATTTAAAACATACTCTGATAAAGATAATTCTTTCTGGTGCTGTGTTGGTACCGGGTTTGAAAATCATGCAAAATATGGTGAAGGTATTTACTATCACAATAACAGCGGCATTTATGTAAATCTTTTTATTCCGTCGGAATTAACCTGGCAAGAAAAGGGAATTAAACTTGTTCAGGAAACGGGATATCCTGAAGAGGCTGCCACGCATCTTACAATAATGGAAATAAAGAACGGTGACGTGCCTTTGTATATTCGTTATCCGTCATGGGCAACATCAGGTGCTTCTGTCACGATAAATGGCAAAGAGGTAAAAATTAGTCAAAAGCCCGGCAGTTACATTGTATTAAATAGGAATTGGAAGGCAGGGGATAAGATTGATATTGCTTATCCGATGTCACTACACCTAGTAACAACAAATGATAATCCAAATATGGCGGCTGTCCTTTACGGCCCGGTAGTTCTTGTCGGGGATATGGGAACAGAAGGAATGGAAGGTCCGGCTCCGTTCGCTAAAGATCAGCTCGATTACAAAGACTATCCTGTTCCTGATGATATTATTACCGCACTAAATGTTAATGGCAAAAAATTAAATGATTGGCTGATCCCGGTAAACGGAAAACCATTGGATTTTAAAGCTGTTGGTGTCGCATCTAAAGAAGTTACATTGATTCCTTTCTATCAGATTGATAAAGAGCGTTATGTCATTTATTGGAATCTGAAGTAAGAGCTGAATTACTTGGAATAATGGATACTAGAGTTTTGCGGCATAACCGGCACTTTGTGGGAATATTGAAAAAAGCGCCATTGTTATTGCTCCATTTTTCCATTATTCCAAAGTGTTCTGCATAAGTAACTTAAGGATTAAAACATGAAAAAAATTATTATTTTATTTCTCCTAATGTTCACATTTTTTGCGAATGCACAGTATCAAACCAATACCAATGAAAAGGGGAATGGTAATTATATAAATCCAATTTTTGAAGGAGATTACCCCGACCCAAGCATAATACGTGATGGAAATGATTACTATATAGTTCATTCATCTTTCGATTATTACCCGGGTTTGTTGATCTGGCATTCAAAAGATTTGATTAATTGGACTCCGGTAACAAATGCATTGCATAAATATGTAGGATCGGTTTGGGCACCCGATCTCGTAAAATACAAGAACAAATACTACATTTATTTCCCCGCCAATAATACCAATTATGTGGTTACTGCGAATTCAATTAATGGGCCTTGGAGTGATCCTGTAGATTTAAATATTGATAATATCGATCCTGGTCATTTTACAGACGATCAAGGTAAACGGTATTTGTATTTCAACAGCGGGGGATATGTTCCGTTGTCTGATGATGGACTTACCATCACAGGTAAATTAAAGCATACTTACAACGGCTGGCCTATACCCCGCGAATGGTCTATAGAATGTTTTTGTATGGAAGGTCCTAAGATGGCAAAACGAGGCGATTATTATTATCTGACTGTTGCTGAAGGTGGAACAGCCGGTCCTGCTACAAGTCACATGGTGATTTCTTCGCGTTCAAAGTCGCCTTTTGGTCCATGGGAAAATTCGCCGTACAATCCTATAATTCATACAAAAGCAAGCTCCGAGAAATGGTGGTCGAAAGGGCACGGTACTTTATTCGAAGATACAGCAGGGAAGTGGTGGATGGTTTTCCACGGGTATGAAAACGGGCATTATAATATGGGGCGTCAAACCTTGCTGCAGCCTATAGAATGGACAAAAGACGGCTGGTATAAAACACCTGACGGCATTAAAACCGATGAACCGATTAATAAACCTGCAGGAGCTTCTACAGGTGCAGTATTCACTTTAAATGATAATTTTGAAGGCAATAAATTAAAACCGCAATGGAAGTTCTTTGGAGAATACGACACCAGCAGATTCCATTTTATAGATAACGGCTTAGTTATCAGTTCCAAAGGTCAGTCAGTTGGTGATTGTTCTCCATTAGCCTGCATCCCGTCAGATCATTCATATACAGCACAGGCGGAGATGTTTATTGAAGGGGAAGCAATTGGAGGATTGGTACTTTTTTATAACGATAATGCATATTCGGGAATATTGGCAGATAAAGAAAATATTTTAGCTAATCTTCGAGGCTGGCAATTCACTACCGAAAAAAATAAAATCAAAAATCATGTATTCCTTCGTCTTAAAAATATTAACAATACTGTTGATATGTATTACAGTAGTGACGGAACAAATTGGAATAAAATAGAAAGTTCTCTTGAAGTTTCCTGTGTTAATCATAATGCTCTCGGCGGATTTTTAAGTTTACGGCTTGGACTTTGTTCTATGGGTGAAGGCAAAGTCAAATTTAAAAACTTTATATATAAAGCCATAAAATAAAACGTGTAATAACGCGGTCATACGCAATCTCAACCGGCAAAGAAACAAGGCGGGACTGTGCTTACATCAAAACGTCACGTTAATAATAACAGACCAGCATCATGAAAAAAAATTAGTATTATTTACCTGATTTTATCGATAGCGATTTTATCGTGTAATTCTCCCATCAAAACATACCGTGATTATATCAACCTGGAAGGTGAGCGGCAATTTGCATTAGATATTGCCTCAGTAGGAATGCAGCAGAAATGGTATCTATCCGATTTAAAAAATTCTGTTAATTTGCCGGGAACAACCGATTCAAACCATATTTTATTCCATTCACCCAGTTTCCATGCATGATAATTTCATATCGCTTAATATGGTATTATAATTTAAATATTGTTTTGACTAATGTTTTGCGGGTTAATAATTCTTATGATCATTATTATTTTTAAATGAAATATTCAGCTCCAGCTCACTTTCTTCATTTAATAATAAAGAAGATAACGTTAATCGTAAACCGTCGGGAGTGATTTTATTTGCTGCAGTTAGTCTGCCGGAGTTTACCAGATTTGAATTATATTTAATTATTCTGTGATACGAATTTGTACCTTCAATTTTTGCAAATCCCAGGCTTCTTTTAATTCCGGTATTGAATTGATGAATTTGGCAAATTTAACGGCAGCGGCAAAATTTGCTCTCCCTTTTTTCGCTTCAGCAGACTGGCTGATCTTATACTTCTTTGCACCAAGCGATACAAATTTTTTCCCGTTCATTCTCCGGAACACAACATCTCCCAGTTTTCCGGATACAAAACCAAGAATCGATTTATCTATTCTTGCCAATTTAACCCCCTTTCATTTAGATAGAAATAAGTATTTTCAACCTTCGGAAATTCGTTCTAAATCCGTTCAAAATGCGTTCCAAATACGTTTGATAAGGTTAACAGCCTATACCTTACCGGAAAATTTTGCATCCTCTGTAACTTAAGAACGAAATTATACCATTCATGGTGCGGTTATAATAAAAGAGAAAATCATTTCGAAGGAATCTCGATCAATAACAGTAAAGTAAGCGGCCGGGATGACTGAGAAATCTTTTCTTAAATCTTAGGATTTATCCCCAAACTTCGTGAGCTTAACAAATTGAGTCCGTGTCTTCCTTCAGCAGATAAATCGAAATCACAATTGAACTTTTTGGACAATCCTTTTACTTTACACGGAACGATAGACTTGAGATAACATTGCCGTTTGCATCTTGTATTTCTACCCGCCAATTACCTTTCCAAACCGGCAGTATTGTTTTCGCCGACCATGTACGCCACGTTTTTGCTTTCATTTTTAAATTAATCTTTGCCATTTCTTTGCTTTGATATAACCAAACATGAGAAATTTCCGACGTATCCGTTTGACTCGTAAGTTCTGTAAAACAATATAATTTTTCAACATCAGCATTAAATAAAGAATCGGTTCCCATGGGCTGTCTGTTTTCTATTGAAGTACAAATAGCGATATTCTTGACTTTTATGCCCGGTGGATTTTGTGCAAATAACCCGACTGAAAATAGTAGAACTATCATGAAAATAAGTGTGCATATTCTCCTCACAATTACACCTCCATTTTTTGTTTGATAAACAATACCATTACTAACACACAAAGTAATTTCTAATTCTCTGTTCATTTTATTTCTATATACTGTTCATCTACGTTCCAGCCGCTTATTGAGACTTCTGCATTATTAATATTATCATTCTGATTGTAGTCAATAAAAACTGTTTTCTCTTCTCCGGGTAATACAGAAAAATAATTATCGCTGTAGAAAACCGGGAGTATTCTTTTTTTTGTTGCTCTGGTTACAAGTGAAACACGATTGAAAAAAGCAAGGGCTCCTCCTGCAGGATTATTAATCTTCACCTCGATTTGTCTGCCGCTTATCTTCTCTTGCCGTAACTGTAATTCTTACTTTCGCCATCTGCTGCAATCCGCTGTAATTACCCGTTGAATCAGGCAGCCAGTAAAGATTATCATCAAGGATTTTATGAGAGGTGTTAAGCAGCCGCAAAGATAAAAAGCCTCCCCGGGCAGGGAATAATTTATCAAGAACTTTTTTTATCGATTCAATTTTCTGCACAGAGGTTGGACTTAATTCGACAAACCATTGGAAGACCAGGGAATCAGTACCTGCTATATCATAAGCTTTTGCCTGGATCATAAGATCATGCTGCGGCTTAAAAGTATGATTTGCAATCATCAGCATTCCATCCACGGGATTATACATTGCATGGAGAGGTTTATCTGCGTGGTTCAGACCGTACAGGCCGCCGTTAGGATCGAGGTAGTAATCGTACATCTGTCCGCGTAATGCAGTCCATGGATTTTGAGTTTTCCAGATGATAACTCCGGTATACCAGTCCCACATGTGAGCAATGTGTCCTTCCATCAGCCCTCTGTACTGATCATAATTGATGAGCTGTGCTTTATCAGCAAAATCTTTCAAGTCCTTCGGTTTTCCGTATGCATCGATAAAATCTCCATACCAGCTCGGCTTGTGGTATCTCCACACGGAATCCGCACTTGTCCATGTGGAACCCGGAAGAACCAGATCTTGAGGCGGAATAAAACGTTCAAGCGATTGATAATCTCCAATTCCTACAGATCCTATTTCAGAGTTAAAAGGGAATGATCGTTTTTCCCAGAAATAGCTGAGAGGCTGGATACGATAAGTACCGTCCCCGTTTCCGCCTATAGAATTGTGAGACATACTATCCACATTTGAATATTCAAAAAAGTATCTTGTGCTGTCTAAAGCTGGGAGTAAAGAATCAATCATGGTATTCAAGATATCCTCGGGAGGGGGAATTTCATTGCCGCCGCAGTAGAATGCTAGAGAAGGATGATTGCGAATCATCCTAACCTGGTCAGCTAATTGATTCGATGAAATAGTTTGTGATTATCAGGATATTTGCGTCTTGTCCATTGGTCTTCTTTTTTCATAGGGTCCAGCCATTTTCCATTGCAGTCACCGGACATCCAGAAATCCTGGAACACAAGTATCCCGTATTTATCGCAAGCGTTATAGAACTCAGGTCTTTCGGTTATTGCACCGCCCCATATACGGATAAGGTTAAGGTTCATATCCCTGTGAAATCTCACTTCGGCATCGTAACGTTCCGTCGAAAATCTTAGCATAGCATCAGAGATAATCCAGTTACCCCCCTTGATAAAAATTTTTTGACCGTTTACAAGCACTTCACGGCTGCGTGTACGGCTGTTCCATTTAGTCTGAATTTCACGGATTCCCGTTGTTACTTCTTTTTCATCCATCAATTGGTTATTATTGCCAATAAACCGGAATTTCAACTTATATAAAGGCTGCCTGCCATATCCATTGGGCCACCAGAGTTCCGGATTTTTCAATCTGAAATCGGCTAATTGTATTTTAACTCTAGATTCCAGGCTGGAGCAATACTTCTTTTTTCACCACATCATTTCCAAGAACAACTTGTAATGTCCCGTGAACAGGCTGATTCGTTGGATTTTCGACTTCCGCACTTACCCTGATAAGAGCCGGAGCTTGAGGTTCACCCGGAAATCTTTTACCCGGAACAATTGTGATTACATGCGGGTACGTCAGCTCGATCGTGTTAGTTTTTTCAATCGTTACTTTATCCCAAATACCTGTGTTTCTATCATGAATCGGCTGAATCCAATCCCACCCGGCAACATATTGATTAGACACGTTATGTCCGATTGTTCCATCGCCGCCTTGACCGCCGTTTGGATTTCCTACAGGGTCCGGGGGATATACAATAACAGCCAGCCTGTTATTTCCATCTTTGGAAAGAAAAGGAGTAATGTTATAGGTTTGACGGAGAAACATTCCGTAATGTGTTGCCTTGTTCAGTTTATGACCATTGATATATATATCGCAGCCGTAATTGATTCCCCGGAAATGCAGCCAGACTTGTCCAGCTCCGGCAGGAGCATCTTCATGAAAGTTTTTCACAAACCAGTAGGTATAATAGTCACGTCCTGTATCATATATGTCCGGGATATTCTTATTGTTCATTCCATAAAATGGATCAGGAATTAACTTATTATTCAGCAGCGTGGTTAAAATAGTCCCTGGAACTGTTGCGGGCATCCAGCCGGCTAATGAATAGGATGATTTGGATAATTCTTCTCCTGTTGATATTTCGTCCTTAATATTTTTACATACCCAGCCGGAATCTAATTCGTATTTGTTGTTCGGAAAATTTAACGTATTCTCCTTGGTCGATACATAAGAGGACCCGCACCCGGGAATTTCCAATAAAAGAGTGAAAAGTAATAATACGATAGAAATACTTTTATACATTTTGTGAACAACCCTTCAATAAAATTATGACCGGATTAGACAGCGGAATTATATTGATTCTTCAATACTGCAATGTCACAGTCGACTTCGTGATTAAGTTAAATATAAATTTCTTCAGAATAAAAATGATCCGATTGATTGATAAAAATAATGATAAATATGTATTAAAACCGCAGTTATGTTTTTATGAGAAGAGTCTGATTTTATAAAAGGGTAAAGGGGAAATAGGATGTGAGAAATTCCGAATAATAATTTTATCAAAATAGTATTTATGCAAAATTGGCAGAATTAATACAGAATCAAACCCTATAAGTTCTCTAAGACATTTTTATAACCCCTGCCGATGGGAATAGATATCCCGTTAACCTCAACTTTATCGGCTGTGTAAGATTCAATCTTATCAACTGAAATTATAAAAGATCGATGAATCCGCTTGAAGAGATTTGAAGGCAAAAGCGACTCAATTTCATTTGTGCTCATTTTTGAAATGTATGTTTTTTTTGTTGTTAAGATCTTGACGTATTCCCTTTGGCTTTCAATATAAATAATTTCCGGGAATAAAATTTTAACTTTCTTATTCTGAACATTAAGAAAAATAAAATCTTTTGTCTCTGCACTTTCATTTAATCTTGATTCTCCTTTTGTGCCGGTTTTACCTTATTTACCGCCACTAAAAATCGTTCAAATTCAAATGGCTTCAGCAGATAATCCGTTACGTTAAAATCAAATCCTTCAACTGCATACTGATGATAAGCAGTTGTAACAATAACAGCAGGCGGATCAGAAAGAGTTTTTAAAAAAGCCATTCCTTTCAATTTAGGCAGATGAATATCTAAAAAAATAAGATCAGTATTATTTTCCCGCAGGAAGATCCGTCGCGAGGATTGCATCTTTAAATTTCTCTGCTAATTCAAGGAAGGGCACCTGGGTAATATAATCCGATAAAATTTTTACGGCTAATGGTTCATCTTCTATTATAATACATTTTATTTTAGACATGGCTTGCAAGATTAAATTTTAAAGTAGCTGTAAACTCAGATTCGCCTTGCTGAACAGAAAGATCATAATCAGTGTAGAGCAATTCGAGCTGCCGTCTTAGATTTGAAAGTCCGATATTTTCTTTTACCTTTTCTTCTTCGGATGTTCCATCGAAAGAATTTTTTACAAAGAGAGCCAGCTGCCTGTTCTTAACCGAAAGATGAATATCAACAAAGGGGAGGCTTCTTGTTTCGGAAGCGCCGTGCTTGAATGCATTTTCGACCAAAGGAACAAGCAGCAGCGGTGGTAATGCCTGCTTCATATCTTCAACATCATAATTAAAATTGATGTGCAAAGATTCATCGTAACGCAATTTTTCAAGTGCAATATAATCATCGATAATTTTAAGTTCATGTCTCAATAGCAATATATTCTCCGCCGGTTTCGTAAAGCATAAAGCGTAGAATTTTCGAGAGTCGCAAAATCGATTCCGGCGCCAGATCGGACTTATCTCGCGCCAATGAATAAATATTGTTTAAAGTGTTAAACAAAAAATGCGGATTCGTCTGCGACTTGAGATAGTTCAGTTCCGCTTCCTGTTTTTCAATTCGTAATTGCTGTGCTGCCTGTTTTAGTTTAATATGATTATAGATATGCCTCGAAATTCCGAATACAAATATTGCAAATATACTCGATCCAATCTGATCTTCCACGCCATTTGAGCAGGTGGAGTAATGTATAAAATCAGTATAAATATGTAGCTGCAGTTCCAAGAAGCAGCCAGAAATAGAGAAGAAAAGAAAACAAAGCAAATTGTCCTGCTATAAGAGCAATTGACCTGAAGATTTTTTTCCTGCTGAGATGAGGAATTGTGAACTCGAAGAAAAGATAAATAACGACAAGAACATAAGCTGCTTTCCATATTTCATTTATAACCCACAGCAGAAACGGGCCGGGGTGTTGGCCCAGGTTTATTATGAGCGCCAATATATAATAGCCAACTCCCACCCATAAATAAAATTTGATGTGCTTTAAATTTATTAATGTTATTGCCATGATACTTATTAAACATCAATCATAAATAATTGCCGTACCGCAATATAACTATTTCATAAATTATTACAGGGATTTTGATAGACATTGTACTGCTGTCTGTTTACCATAAACAACCGTGTATAGATGATCCTTTCCATTTTATTTTTCTTTTGCATATTCTTGCATAAAAACATCCGGAGGTCTTTGATAATAATATATTTAAAATTTCCGGATTACAAAATTTCAAGAGTAAGAAAAGAATATTGTAATCTCGCCATCTTGAAATCATGCATTAACAATGGGAGTATCAATGAAGAATATAATAAAATTCGGTGAAACTGTTAAAGGATATAACATACATGTTTTAAATGAAAGGGAAATAAGAGCAGCAGCAGGGATACTTTTTTTAATGATGTTTATCTCGATTCTAGAAGTTGTTTTTAGAGGGGACTTTTTAATGTTGAAGTATGCCGTCACAATATTCCTGACGGATATTTTAATACGTGTTTTTGTTAATCCTAAATTTTCCCCTTTTTTAATACTCGGGCGTTTGATAGTAAGAAACCAGGTGCCTGAATATGTCGGGGCACCACAAAAGAAATTTGCATGGATAATTGGTGTGGTATTGGCGTCTGCAATTTTCATACACCTTGTTCTGGTGAATGCACACAGCCCGATAACAGGGACTTATATGCCTGATTTGCCTGATATTCCTTTTCTTTGAAACGGCATTCGGAATTTGTCTGGGATGTAAATTTTATTCATTGTTTTATAAAGGGAAGGCTCAATACTGCCCTGGTGAAATTTGCGAAGTAAAATCAAAACATGATATTCAAAAAACGTCAAAGATTCAGCTGCTTATTGTTTTTGGTTTTATCGCGTACATCTTTCTTGCAGCTTTTTTATTTAATAATAATTTTAAAGAAAAACCGTATGACTTGTTTGGAATAGAAAGTTCGGTACAAGTTAAATAGAATAGATAGTAAAGAATTTGGATTATACTTTCAAATGACATTTTCATTATTTACAAAAATATTGTTGCATACCTGCATGTCCTTGAGCTTGAACTTTAGTCGATAGTTTTTTTTACCATTTCAAATTAACATCTTAAAATATTCCTATTAAGCTGAATCCATTTTTAATTTCATGAATCTCACGTCAATAAAAATAAAAAATTAAAGAGTTATGAATAATCAGCCAAAAGTAGTTGTCTTCTCTACACCCACATGCAGTTTCTGCAATGCAGCAAAAAGATATTTCAGGGAAAGGAATATCCGGTATACTGATGTGGATGTATCACGAGATCAATCCGCAGCAAGAGATATGATGCGGAGAACAGGACAAATGGGAGTCCCTGTAATTATAATTAACGACAAACCTATAGTAGGTTTCGATAAACCTAAAATAAATCAAATGTTAAATTTAAAAAATTAAAAGAGCCGTTATGAAAATAAAACCATTAGATGACCGTATCTTACTCGAACCTTCCGAAGCAGAAGAAAAAACAGCATCGGGAATCATTATTCCTGATTCAGCCAAAGAAAAACCAAGAATCGGGACAGTGATTGCAGTTGGTACCGATGAGGATTTAAGAGAAAAAGTTAAAGAAGGAAACAAAGTACTTTTTACCAAGTATGGCGGTGATGAAGTGGAGATGAATGGTAAAGAATACAGGATACTGCAGCGTTCCGATATACTTGCTGTTGTGGAAGAATAATTAGAAAAACATTTTAGACAGTTTCCCGAATACTGGAATATTGGAAAAATTGAAGGAGCTGATTCCCTTACTCCTTCATTCCAATATTCCGAAAGTTTTAATAGTTTTTATTACTATAATTGATAATTGATATTATCTAAAAGCTATGTAATTGAAATTTCAATTAATATTTCTATTGAAGATAATTTCACCGTCAAAGATTGTCATATCGGCCTTTACATCTTTGATTCTCTCCGAAGGAATATTAAATATATTTTCATTCAGCACAACAAGATCAGCAAGCTTGCCGGGTTCAATACTCCCTTTAATGTTTTCTTCGAAAGCGGCATAAGCACTATTTAGTGTATAGCATTTAACTGCATCTTCCACTGAAATCTTTTGACCCGGTATCCATCCACCGGGATTTTTATTATCGGAAGTTTGCCTTGTCACTGCGGTATAAATTCCATACAAAGGATTTAATGGAACAACAGGCCAGTCGCTGCCGAAACAAAGCATTGTCTTTTTATTTAATAATGTTTTAAAAGGATAAGCGTATTTAATCCTTTCAGGTCCCTAATTTCTTTTCTGCCCATGAACCGTCAAAATATAAATGGTAGGGCTGGCATGAAGCTATTACTCCGATTTCGTAAAACCTAGAAATATCTTCGTACCTTAAATGCTGTGCATGTTCAATTCTAAATCTTCTATCCCATTCAGGATTTTTATTTTTAATTTCTTCATATATATCAAGTAAATATGCATTTGTTTTGTCACCAATTGCATGCGTAGATACCTGCAGCCAGTTTTTATCAGCCTCTTCTGCCCATTCTTTTAATCTGCCGTCAATTAAAATATTCTGCGGCAGGCCTGCAGAAGCATCATCCAGGTATGGTGTAAAGAACCAGGCGGTACCGGCACCAAGCGAACCATCTGCAAAGGCTTTTAGAGATCTGAATTTTATCTTGTTATTATTGTAAAGCTCTTCCGCAATATCATTTTTTAAATCCTTATAGCTGTTAATAGGGAGCATTGTATAGATACGGCAGGTTAATTTGTTATTTTTTTCCAATTCCAGGTAGGTTAATAGATCATTTTCATATGTAATATCCTGAACACTTGTAATCCCTAGCTTTTTAGCTTCCTCTAATGCAGTCATTGCAGTTTGATAGTTTTGTTCAGCAGAGGGCCCGGGAATAATTGAATATATCAAACCCATTGCATTGTCTTTTAATATTCCTGTCAATTCACCATTAAAATCTTTAACAATTTCTCCCCCCGGAGGATCGGGTGTATTCTTACTTATACCGGCTAACTTAAGCGCATAAGAATTCGCCAGGGCTATATGCTTATCCGTTCTTTCAATAAAAACAGGAATACCGGGAGTAAATGGATCAATCATCTCCTTATTAGGGAGAATTTTTTCTTCCCATTGCTCATGATCCCAGCTGCCTCCTGTAATCCATCTGTCTTTGTTGTTTTTCGAATAGTCTTTTAATATTTCAATAAATTCCGAAACCGACTTGGCATTCCATAGATTTAATCCGGATAAATAATTTCCGCCAGTAATAAAATGAACATGAGCATCGATAAAACCAGGCAGCATTAACTTCCCGTCCAAATTTATTATTTCAGTATTTCCATCAATTCTTGACTTTACTTCTTTATCAGAACCTGTATATGAAATCTTATTTCCCTTAACAAAAACTGCCTCTGTTAAAGGTTTTTTATCATTGACTGTGTAAATTTTCCCGTTAATAAATGCTTTATTCATATTTAAAGAATTTTAATACAATTAAGGTATTTGTTTATTCCGCAAAGATAACATGAAAATAAGAATTTACAATTGATCGAAATATTATTAAAGAAAGTTTAATAATTGTCTGGAAAATTTTTAGATTTAAAGTCCGAAATAATTTCATTTAAAAATACAATAGTAAACTATGAATCTTGATGCATTAGTCTTTGCTGCACATCCTGATGATGCAGAACTTTCAATGGGGGGAACAATTGCTAAATTAACCTCTCAAAATTTCAGAGTTGGTTTAATCGATTTTACAAGAGGAGAGCTGGGTACCCGGGGGAGTGCAGATATAAGACAAAAAGAAGCATTTCAAGCAGCTCTTACTTTAAAAGCGGCTGTCAGAGAAAACCTTAATATTCCCGACGGAAATATCGAACGGAACAGGCAGAATTTAATTAAAGTGATTATGACGATCAGGAAGTACAGGCCGAAGATAATTTTTGCTCCTTATTTTAACGATCGCCATCCCGACCACATAGATGCGAGTTATATTGTAAAGCAAGCAATGTTTTCTACCGGCTTAACGAAAATAAAAACATTTGATAAAGAAGTATCCCAGCAGGCTTTTCGTCCCAATAAGCTTTTTTATTATATGCAGACATATACTTTTGAACCTACATTCATCATTGATGTAAGTTCCTGTTTTGAGGTTAAAATGAAAGCGGTTAATTCTTATTCTTCGCAATTTTTTAATCCTAAAAGTATGGAACCGGAAACATTTATAAGCAGGCCCGGATTTATTCAATATATTGAATCACGAGCGCAATTTTACGGTTTCCAGATTGGGAAACACTATGGCGAGCCGTTTTTTTGTGAAGAAAAAATAGAAATGGATATAAACAGTCTTTTATAAGTATATTATCAAAATAATTAAAAATCTATCAAAGTTTTTATTTTTTTTAAGCCGTATTTGAGGTTAAATCCTAAGTATCGTCCAAATCATTAATATTTCTTTATTTTTATTAAGAGATTTAAAATAATCATTATTTAATGTTTTTAGTTTATTTTACTATTCATCTTTCTCCTTTGGCACAGTTTTAATAGTATGAGTATTTGATTTTTAGATGAAATTGTGTTTTATCCGGTTTTTTTGATTGATTGAAAGAAGAGAAGTAAAAATTTAATTGGATTTAAGTATTTGTTTTTTTATTATTGTAATTATTACTGGGGTACTGCTTAAACACATTTCAATATTACCAGCTTTTCTATTTCAATAAAGTTTATTTTATATTATAGTTAAAATATTAAGAAAAGGTGAATATTATGAAAAAACAGCCCTATTTGAATAGACAAATGTTTCTTATTTCACTTATATTTTTATTATTTAGTCTCGTTATTAGCGCACAAACAACGGATATACCGGTAGTAAGCGCCCCGATAGATAAAAATGATATGATTCCCGAAGGATGGTTTAAAAGCGGAACCGAGCCTCAGGATTATTTGATAGGGATTGACAGGGCAATGAGCGAGCAGGGCGGTTCATCTTCATACATAAAATCAAAGGAGCTTAAACCTTCCGGTTCCTGCGATTTAATGCAGGAGATTAAAGCAGATAATTACCGGGGGGAAAGAGTAAGGTTAACCGGATATGCTAAAACTAAGTTTGTCTCTTACTGGGCGGGATTGTTTATGATAGTTGAAGATGCCATGGGAAGCCCGGTTGTTTATGACAATATGCAAAACAGGCCTATAGTCGGATCTTCCGATTGGATTAAATATGAGATAGTTCTTGATATACCTAAAAACAGCAGTAAGATCTTATTCGGAGTTTCTTTACATGGTAAAGGTGAAATTTGGATTGATGATTTAAAGCTGCTGGTTGTTAATAATACCGTTCCACTAACGGATCTCAGCGGTAAATCTCCTACAGCACTATATCCCGAAAATATGGATTTCGAGAAATAGCAGGATGCTTTTTGAAATAGTAATATTTAGTCCTGCAATTTTGGTTGATTAATTATTATTCCTTTATTTATATCTATTACAGAAATTATTTCCCCATTATTGTTTTTGACAATAAGAAGGGGATTGCTGTTCAAATAATTATCCGGATAAATCGATTCATATAATGATTTTTGAGGAACATCAATTAAATCTTGATCCATTGTAAAAATATCGGATCGATCGCCTGTGAAAAAATATATATCCGTACTATCCTGTTTAGGATTATTTATATCAGTGAAATATTTGCTTTGAGCATTTATGATCCCGTTGCTGAATACGAATATAGATAAGATAAATATTAAAGATGTTACTGCAGAACCGGATTTTGTTCTTCTCATTAAATCACCATTTTATTTTATTACTTTTCTGAATTATATACTTAAGGCAAGTAAGATCAAAACTCTATAATCACAGGCTGCTTTTATTGTTTGTATTTAATTTAAAATTGAATTAAAATATTTACTATGAATTTTTTAAATTATCCGGGAAATAGAATATTTAAATTTTTAATATTCTCGCTTACATTATTATTCCTTATAAATATAATTACCTCTTTTTCTGCTTCACCGAAGCAAGCTAAAAAAGGGGAAGATCAAAATATCGTTTTCTTCGAATTAAATTCGAATACAAATATATTAATTGACAGCATAAAACCTGATAAGAGAATTTTTGTCAGGGTAACCGGGATAAATGATATAAAAAATTATTTTGATAATTCTGTTGGCGCCGCTTTTAAAAAATATCATACATCAACAAAAAATAGTCTCTGCAATTCTAATTCCACACGAACATTTATAACCGCTCTCTTTTCGACCGATACATAATCATAGTAATCCTATTATTTCAATATTTATATCTAATTACATTTATAAAATTTACTTTTAGGAAATTACTATGGAATCAAATAATAAGAATAATAATGAAAAAAAATCAAATTTACCTTTTTATTTCTTTGTAGGTGTTTTTTCTTTAGGATTTTTGATTGGATTGAGTTATATAATATATGCTATGTTTGTCGGATAATTTTATATCATACTCCAAATTATAATATTTTTTTTCTATTTTACATTACTATATCCCGAAATCTTTCGGGACACTCCAAAAATGAAATATAAAAATCTACAGGAGATATTATGTCCCTAAATAACGAAAGAGAAGAGTGGGGAAGTAAAATAGGTTTGATCTTAGCTGTCGCTGGCAATGCTGTCGGATTAGGTAACTTTTTAAGATTCCCGGTCCAGGCAGCTCAAAACGGCGGCGGTGCATTTATGATCCCTTATTTTATTTTCTTTCTGATATTAGGGATACCTTTAATGTGGATTGAATGGGGAATTGGAAGATACGGCGGCAAATTTAACCACGGGAGTGCCCCGGGAATGTTTGACGTTTTGTGGAAAAATAAGCTGGCAAAATATTTCGGAGCATTGGGATTATTTATTTCACTAACCATAATGATCTACTATACATATATTGAATCGTGGACTTTAGGATTCAGCTTCTTTTCAATTACTAAAAAATATTTCGATATGGAAAGTTTTGAGGCAATGAAAACTTTCCTCTATAGTTTCCAGGGTAAAGAAACGAGCATACATTTTAATTCAATTTTACCTTCATATTTATTCATGCTTGTAACTTTTGCGATAAATTTTTGGATTCTATATAAAGGAATTTCCAAAGGGATTGAGAAGCTTGCTAAGATCGCAATGCCGCTTCTATTCGTGTTCGGGGTAATTCTTGCCGTAAGAGTTTTAACGCTCGGCACTCCCGATCCTTCGCGCCCGGATAATTCTATATTAAATGGTTTAGCTTTTATGTGGAATCCGAATTTCAGCAGCCTTGGTAATCCGGATGTATGGCTTGCTGCCGCAGGTCAAATATTCTTTACATTGTCGGTAGGAATGGGAACAATACAAGCATATGCCAGTTATTTAAAACCTAAAGATGATATTGCGCTCTCAGGTTTAAGTACTTCGGCAACAAATGAATTTGCCGAAGTTGTTTTAGGCGGTTCAATTGCAATACCCGCAGCCGTTGCTTTTTTCGGATTAACTATGACTACTCAAATCGCAAACGGCGGTGCATTCGATTTGGGCTTTGTATCTATGCCGCTAATATTTGAACAAATTCCCTTTGGTTCTTTCTTCGGATTTATCTGGTTTTTACTTCTGTTTTTTGCCGGGATAACATCTTCCGTTGCAATGGGTCAGCCTGTAATAGCTTTTATGGAAGATGAATTTAAAGTCTCAAGAAAAAAGGCTACCGCTATATTAGCCATTATTGTATTAATTGCCGTTCAATTTGTTGTGTTTTTTATTAAATACGGTTTTTTAGATGAAATGGACTACTGGGCAGGTACTTTCGGTTTGGTATTGTTTGCATTAATTGAAACTATTCTTTTTATGTGGGTGTTTGGTGCGGACAAAGCATGGAATGAATTAAATGATGGGGGAGATATAAAAATTCCAAGATTATTTTATTACCTGATGAAATTTATAACACCTGCAGTTCTCTTTATTATTATGCTTTGGTGGTTCGTCCAGGATGCAATTCCGATTCTCATGCTCAAAAATGTTGAAGAAGTTAACTATCCTTATATATGGGGTGCAAGAATTTTAATGCTGGTCTTATTAAGCTTTATATTTTTAATGATTAAAATAGCCTGGGACAAAAAGGAAAAACAGAAATTTTAATTTTTTATCAAATAAAGTTAAATTAGACCGCTTAAAAATTAAACTGTTTGAAGATTAATAAACAATAATAGAAATTAACAGCTTTTCTTATAAAATTTTGAAATTAACTTTTATCGTTTGAATTGTTGAGGCTTTACCAGGAATTGAATGTCTAATAAAAACCGCTCTTTTTCAGTAAAAGAAAATATAAAAGCAATGGGGCTTGTTTTCGGGGATATCGGCACAAGCCCAATCTATACTATTACAGTCGTTTTTACTCTTACAAGACCTACCCATGATAATGTAATGGGTGTCCTTTCTCTTATGTTCTGGTCGTTAATTATTCTGGTTACTATGGAGTATGCATGGCTTGCCATGAGCCTTAGTATTAAAGGGGAAGGGGGAATAATTGTCATTAAAGAAATACTGGCAAAAATTGTTAAGACTGGAAGGAAGGCTGCCTTTGCAACTTTCCTTGGATACGTGGGGGTTTCTTTACTAATGGGTGATGGTGTTATCACTCCTGCAATAAGTATTCTTTCCGCCGTGGAAGGATTAGAATTAATCCCTGGACTGGGGCATATAAGTACAAGCACTGTAATCTTAATTACCTGCGCCATTACTATTCTCTTGTTTGCATTCCAGTCCAAAGGGACTGATAAAGTATCAGCTTCCTTCGGTCCTATAATGGTTATCTGGTTCTCATCCCTTTTTATATCAGGTTTACTGTCAATAATTAAAGCTCCCGGCGTTTTACTGGCGATCAGTCCTCATTATGCAATTGAATTTTTAATCCATAATGGTTTACAAGGCTTTTTTGTTTTAAGCGAAGTAATTTTATGTGCTACAGGCGGTGAAGCACTTTATGCAGATATGGGACACTTGGGGAGCACCCCGATTAGGCAGGCCTGGTATTTTGTTTTTGTAGCCTTGGTAGTAAATTATTTTGGACAGGGCGCATTTTTAATAACCCAGCATAAGCCTGAATCTATTCTTTTTGAAATGGTGCATAGTATTTCAAATTATGGCTATATCCCGTTTTTAATCTTAACTTTATTCGCAACTATTATTGCATCACAGGCAATGATTAGTGCAGTTATGTCATTAATTTACCAGGGAATTACTACAAGAATATTTCCATTAATGAAAATAACTTATACATCAACAGAATTAAAATCACAAATTTATATCAGTGTCATTAACTGGATCCTTTTGGCTGCCGTTTTATTAATGGTATTTATGTTTGAAAAATCGGAAAATTTAGCTGCAGCATATGGACTTGCAGTTACTGCAACTATGACTATAAGCTCAATTTTTATGATCTGGATTTTCAGACTGCAGAAAAAATATTTAAAGATGGGAGCAGCGGTGCTGGTCTTTATCGTAGACTTAATGTTTTTACTGGCAGTCTTCAATAAAATCCCGTATGGCGGATATTGGTCTATAATTATTGCTTTAATACCTTTCTTTGTCATTCGCTTGTGGCAAAAGGGGGGGAGAGCAATGTACAAATCTTTCCGTGCTTTGCCTATCGATATATTTACCGAAAGCTTCAACCAGATCTATTCTCTCAATAATAATATTAAGGGAACAGCAATTTTCTTCACCAAGAGTTTGAAGGAAATTCCGCCCTACGTTGTCCATTGCATGATAAAAAGTAATATTATTTACGAAGAAAACATTCTGCTGTCAATTTCGATTGATGATACTCCCTATGGCGTTAAATTCCATGAAAAGCAGGTTATTGAAAAAGGTTTGTCGGGTATTATTATAGATGTAGGCTATATGGAATTTGTAGATATTCCGCAGCTCTTAAAAGAAAACGGTATAATTGAAAAAGTAATTTTCTACGGGGTCGAGGATATAACGACAAAAAATCCTTTATTGAAAGTATTTGCTTTCTTAAAAAAGATTTCACCGAGTTTTGTTACATTTTACAGGCTCCCATACAATAAATTACATGGTGTCGCAACACGTCTGGAATTATAAATTATGAAAAAAAAATCTCTTGTCATTGTATTATTTATCTTAATAAACCATTCAATTACGCTGGCTCAGAACAGTTCTATTGATACTCTAGTCGTAGCTTCCTGGAACCTGGAGAATTTATTTGATACAATTGATGACCCCGGGAAAATAGATGAAGAATTTTTACCTGGGAGTAAAAAAGATTGGACGGAGGAAAGGCTTGATAAAAAATTATCCCAATCTTGCTGAGGTAATTCATTCAATGAATAATAATAATGGTCCTGACATTCTGGGTGTTTGTGAAGTAGAACATGAATCCTTGCTTAGGACTATGATTACTAAATATTTGAAGGGAATTAACTATCAGGTTGCTTACCGTGAATCACCGGATGAACGGGGAATTGATAACGGACTGGTATATAATGCCGATAAACTTAAATTGCTTTCAATTATAGCCGATACCGTTCATTTAAATGATACTGATAATACAAGACTCATATTAAATGCAAATCTGCTTCTAAAAGGTGCAGATGACACGATACATGTCTTTGTAAACCACTGGCCGTCAAGGTATGGAGGAGTCGAAAAAACGGAAGGAAAAAGGAAAAAAGCAGCAGCGACACTGAGGAAAAGAATTAACTATTTTCTAAATCAAAATAAAAATTCAATGATCATTGCTGTTGGTGATTTTAATGACGAGCCCGGCAACGAATCGGTATCTAAAACACTCGATGCTCAGCCTTTTGATTGCAATTCTTCCAGATCACTTCAAAATTACAAGAATGATAATATATTATGGAATATAGCTTATAAAACTTTTGAAAATGGCGGAGGTACCTATAAATATAGAGATGACTGGAATATGCTTGATCAAATAATAATCTCAATGAATTTAGCCGGCTGTAAAATAAAATATTTATGTAACTCATTTCAAATATATAAGCCAGGTTATATTGTAACTCACTCAGGTAAATATGAAGGGACGCCGTTTCCAACCTATGGCGGTAATAGGTATTTAGGCGGATATAGCGATCATTTCCCGGTAATTGCCCGGTTTATAGTAACGGAAGATTGATATGAATAAGAACCTATTGATTTTTGGAGCTCTAGGCGCCTTGGGTAAAGGCATCACAGAGGCGTTGATAAAGAAAGACTATAATAAAATCTATTTATTTGATTCTAAATTTGAAGATAAGATTGTTGAAAAAGATAATATAGCTAAAATTAAAATCAATGATCTCGCTGAAGAAGAAAATGTAATTCAAGCATTTAAACCGGTTGCTGCATCTAAAGATGAATTGTTCTTTTTATATACTACTATTGGCGGTTTTGCAGGTGGAAAAAGTTTATGGGATATGGATGTAGAGGAATGGGATAAAATGATAAATATGAATTTAAAAACCGGGTTTTTAATTGCGAAACATTTTGCCGGGATAGTAAAAAATTCTGCAGGAGGCTCTATTTGCTTTACTGCAGCTTTTTCAGGGATAAATCCCGAAGTGAATAAATCTGCTTACGGTGTGTCTAAAAGCGGATTAATTCATCTTACAAAATCTTTATCACTTGAAGGCGAAAAGATAAATCTATCGGTTAATGCGATCGCACCTTATATTATTGATACTCCGGCAAACAGGGAGTGGATGAAAGATTCGGATTTCTCAAAATGGGTTAAACCGGCAGAAATTGGAGAGCTTGCTCATAGCCTTTTTTATAATTTCTATTTCATAACCGGGAACATCATTTTGTTGACAAAAAGATTTAATATTTAATGGATATGATTTTTTTAGATTTATGTATATTTTGAATTATTAGCTCAAATATTTTATTGACTTTGTTTTTCGAAATCATTATTGTAGCATAATATATTTGTAAAGATTTATTTGGAAGTCTTCTCTCCAACAAAGATTTAATTTTTTATTATTTATTATTTAGGAGGATCAAGTTTATGTATTTTCTAGCAGCTATCTTGTCAATCATAAACATAATAGCACAACAAACTGCTCAAGACTCAGGTGCTTTGAATTGGTTAACGGAAAAATATGCCGCGGGCGGTTTCTTTATGCATTTTATTTTGGCTTGTTTGGTTATAGGACTTGCATTGTGTATTGAAAGATTATGGACTTTAAGCAAGGCAAGTATAAATTCGAAAGAATTTGCAAAAAAAGTTAAAACTGCGTTACAAGACGGGGGCGTTGAAGCCGCAAAAGAAGTATGCATTAATACTCGCGGCCCGGTTGCTTCTATCTTCTATGCCGGTTTGTTAAGAGCTGACGAAGGGGTCGATTCAGCTGAAAAGGCTATTGTTACTTATGGCGGTATTGAAATGGGCTTTCTAGAAAAAGGCTTGATCTGGATTTCACTTTTCATTACACTTGCTCCTATGTTGGGATTTACCGGAACGGTTCAAGGTATGATCCAGGCATTTGATGCAATTAAAGAAGCTGCGCAAATCTCTCCTTCAATTGTTGCCGGCGGTATTGCAGTAGCTTTGTTAACTACATTATTCGGCCTGGTTGTAGCAATGATTTTACAAGTGTTCTACAATTATTTCGTTTCCAAAATCGATAGGCTTGTCTCGGAAATGGAAGAAAGCTCCGTTGAGCTGATTGACGCATTATATGAATTACAGGTACATAAGAAATAATATTTTATTTAGCGAGGAAAAGCAATGGCTTTAATGAAAAGAAAAGGCATAAGATCTGCCGAAATACCCACTGCATCCCAGGCAGACTTAGCGTTTTTATTGTTGTTATTCTTTCTTGTTTCAACCGTTATTGATGTTGATACCGGTATAGGTTTAACTCTACCTGAATATATTCCTCCGGATCAGATAACAAATGTTAAGGTTGACAAGGATAGAATGGCAGCTATTCTGATTAATGAAAATGGTGACGTTTTACTAGACGGGAAACCAATTCCTCTTTTTCAAATTAAAAGCACTCTCGAACCAAGAATTGAATCCAAAATAGATCTTCCTAAAAATCAAAAACTAATTGTCTCAGTTAAAACTGATAGAAAGACAAACTATAATACTTATATCCAGGCTCTTGACCAGATTAAACAATCATATTTTGAAGTGCGGGACGGTTATTCCGAAAAAACTTACGGAAAGAAATTTGATGATTTAAGACCGGATGACCAGAATGTTATTAAGGAGGATAAAGTCCCAATTATAATTTCCCTGGCTGAACCTGAATCAATTAACAAATAAAACTAGGCTAAAATATGACATTTGAGAAAAAAAGAGCTAGCATTAAACAAGAAATTCCCACTACATCAATGCCTGATATTGTATTTATGCTTTTGATGTTTTTTATGGTTGCTACAACATTAAGGGAATATAATTTACTTGTTCAATTTAAGCTCCCGGAAGCAAAAGCACTTGAAAAAATTGAAAATAAAAGATTGATACAGTATATATGGGTCGGAAAAGACGGGAAAATTCAAATTAACGATAGTATTGTCAAATTGAGTCAAGTCGAATCTCTTATGTATGCAAAACGTGAAGCATTGCCGAATGTTATTGTATCCTTAAGAGTTGATAAGGATGCTGATATGGGTGAGGTTACCGATATTCAGCAGGAACTTCGAAAAGCTTCCGCTTTACGTATCAACTATTCTGCTAACTTGAAAGGTTCATAGCAGGTAACTTTTAAAATAAATTTAAAAGGCAGGTTTGTGCAATACTTTCCTGCCTTT
Source organism: uncultured Ignavibacteria bacterium (assembly GCA_963739895.1). Lineage (GTDB taxonomy): Bacteria > Bacteroidota > Ignavibacteria > Ignavibacteriales > Ignavibacteriaceae > CAVQBP01. The sequence goes on from CAVUCR010000010.1 coordinate 23,837, forward strand.
TTCAATTTATGAGGGAGTAATGAACTTAAAAGAACAAATAAACCAAGACTTAAAATCTGCAATGAAATCAGGGGATAAAACAAAATTAGCTACCGTACGCTCGATTAGAGCATTAATTTTGGAATTTGAGAAGAGCGGGACTGGTAAAGAGCTAAACGGGGAAGAAGAAATTAAATTATTAAGCAGTGCCGCAAAGAAAAGAAAGGATTCTATAGAGCAATTCCGGAATGCCGGCAGGAATGATTTAGCAGATAAAGAAGAAGATGAACTAAATATCTTAATGAATTATTTACCTAAACAGTTAAGCCAGGAAGATATTGATAATGAGGTTAAAAGAATCGGGGAAGAAATTAACGCCAAAACAAAGGAAGATTTTCCAAGGCTGATGCCTGAAGTTATGAAACAGTTGAAAGGGAAGACCGACGGGAAATTAGTAAAGAAAAGCGTTGAAAACTATCTGGGCAATAATTGAATTTTATTGATATCATAATAGTCAGCTTACTATTAGCCGGTTTTATTCTCGGTTTTAAAGACGGTTTTGTTAGAAAAATAATCGGGCTTTTGGGTTTTTGTCTCGCTATTTTCCTTGCCATTATCTATTCCTCCAATCTTGGAAAATTAATCGAATCAGTCTTCGGAATTGAATTTTATTTTTCAGAGATTATCGGCGGATTTACAATATTTTTTTTCACAGTTATAATTTTTGCCGTTATCAAACGAATAGTTCATCCTTTCGATAAGGTTAATAACCTGATAAATCAATTGCTGGGAGGTTTTGTCGGGTTTGTACAGATACTGTTTTTCATAAGCGCCGCTTTATACCTCTTAAATATTTTCAGTATCCCAGATATAAAAAATAAAAACGGTTCCTTATTATATTACGGTGTGTACGCTGTTTTACCCAAAACAATAGACTATTTGAAGAATTATACTCCTGATTCCAAAAAGTTAATTAAAGAATATATTAAAGATAAAGATTCGGTTTAAAGGCAATGCCAAATTCTCTGGAAAAACTGGAATACAATAAAGTTCTGAATTACATTTCTAAATACAGCAGCACACAAATAGGGAAGACTCATATCTTATCACGTTTGCCGTTCGGCCAAGCTTACCTTGCAAAAAAAGAAGGAGAAAATATTAACCAGGCAAAGGTTTGTTTAATAAATAATCCTCCTCCTTTTGAATATGTACCGGATTTAAATGATGCTCTTTCACAGAGCAATATTGAAGGCTCGGTTCTAAGCAGCAGAAAAATTTTAGAAGTCTTAAAGCTTGCAGTTGTTTCAAGGAATTTATTCCAGTATCTAAAGGGGAATTCTCAAACAGCGCCTGATTTATTTAATCTTTCCGGTAGTCTTTTCGTAGATAAATTGTTCGAGCACCAGGTCCAGAAAATATTGGATGAGAACGGCGAGGTTAAAGAACATGCAAGCTCCAAGCTCGCTGATATAAGAAGAGATATTAGAAATAAGAGTGAAGACCTGGTTAAGTCGGTAAATAAAATTGTAAAATCATTTAAAGAACAGGATATTACCAGGGAAGATTATATGACTCTAAGGGATGGAAGAATTGTTATTCCTGTTAAAGCAGAACACAAAAGACATATCCGTGGTTTTATTCATTCGGAATCTTCGACTGGACAGACTGTTTATATTGAACCGGAAGAGACACTGGAACTTAATAATGAACTTGTCTCTCTTTCATTTGCTGAAAAGAGAGAAATTGAAAGACTGCTTAAAGAATTAACTAAGAGAATTTCCTCTGTTAGCAATTTGCTAAAGAATTCTCTTATAGCTATTGGTTATATAGACTCAGTATTTTCTTGTGCACAATTTTCAATTGAAATTATCGGTTCGTTCCCTGAGATAAATGATCAAAAAGATTTTGAGCTGAAGGATGGAAGACATCCAGTTTTATTAAAGAAACTCGGAAGAAATAACACGGTACCCTTGGATGTCAGGATTTCCAATATAAAGAAAATCATATTAATTACCGGTCCAAATGCCGGCGGGAAAACTGTAGTATTAAAGAATATAGGTCTCCTATCCTTAATGGTAAATTCAGGACTTCATATACCCGCTGACCCTGATTCTAATTTCCATTTTTTTGATGATATACTTCTTGATATCGGGGATGAACAATCAATTGAAGATGATCTTTCAACTTTTAGTTCGCATTTATCAAATATTAAGAATATATTAGGCAAAGCTAATAAGAACTCATTGGTTTTACTGGATGAAGTGGGAACTGGAACAGACCCTGCGGAAGGAGTCGCTCTTGCTACGGCTTTATTAATTCAATTACGGGATAAAGGTTCAACTGTTTTAGCCACAACACATCATGGCTCTCTAAAATTGATTGCTAACGATTTGGATAATTTCGAAAATGCCGCTATGGAATTCGATACCGAAAATTTAAAACCTACTTATATCTTTCACCAGGGAATGCCCGGCTCCAGTTATGCTTTTGAGGTTGCAAAAAGGATCGGTTTTGATAACGGGTTCTTAGATCTGGCGAAAGAATATCTTCAGGAGGATAAACATAAGGTTGAAAATTTCCTTGTCGATATTGAAAGAAAATCCCACCAGGTTGAAGAAAAATTAAAGAAATTAGAAGTAGAAAATTCACGGCTTACAGGGCTGTCAAATCTTTACCAGAAAAATATTGATAGATTAAATCAAGAAAAAAAAGAGATACTAAAGCGCGTCAAGTCGGAAGCAGAAAATTATCTTTCAGGGATTAATTCCAAATTCGAAAAGATTGTAAAAGAATTAAAGGAATCAAAGGCCGATAAAAATGTTATTAAATCTTCAAGAAAAATTATTGAAGAGGTTAAAGAAGAAAATAAGAACTTATTTAAGGAAAACGTTCAAGATCAAGCGGAAGAAGAATTTATAAAAGGCGATTTTGTATCAATCAAGAATACGCAGACTGTTGGTGAAATAATTGATATTATCCCTTCCAGGAACAAAGCTACCCTGAAAGTCGGCTCAATAAAAATGCAGGTCGATTTAAATAATTTAATTCATTCAAAAAAGAATACCGGGGAAAGCATTAATGAAAGAAATTATGATTATACCATTAATGTTCCCGGCAGCAGGATTGATATAAGGGGAGAAAAACCTGATGAGGCTGAATTTGAAGTTATAAAATTTATTGATAATGCCTATAGTTCCGGTTTGGAAAGAATAGAAATACTTCATGGTAAAGGGACCGGTGCTCTTAAGAAAACCGTAAATGAAATTTTAAAACATCATGATAAAGTTAAAAAATTTTATTTCGCTCCCATTGAGCAAGGCGGCGAAGGAATCACAATTGCAGAATTAAAATGAGATCGGTCTTGAACTTAAACTTGAACTTAATCCCAGTTGAATTAAACGGTGAATTGTTTTGTTTAATAAAATTTTAATCGCTAACCGCGGTGAGATTGCTGTAAGAATAATTCGCGCCTGCCGTGAACTGGGAATTATTTCAGCAGCTGTCTATTCCGAAGATGATATAACTGCCCTTCATACAAAATTAGCCGATGAATCATATTACATAGGTAAAGCCCAGTCTTCGGAATCCTATTTAAACAAATCTAAAATTATAGAACTTGCAAAAGAAATAAATGCCGATGCTATTCATCCGGGTTACGGATTTTTTTCCGAAAATGCTGGTTTTATTAAAACAGTTGAAGATGAAAATCTGATTTTTATCGGGCCGCCTTCTTCTGCAGTTTCATTAATGGGGAGTAAAACTGCCGCAAGAAAGCTTATGAAACAAAATAATGTCCCGATTGTTCCCGGAACTACCGAACCAATAAAATCAATTGATGAAGGAATTTCAACTGCAAATAATATAGGTTTCCCGGTATTGCTTAAAGCGTCTGCCGGCGGCGGCGGAAAAGGGATGAGGAAAATTTCCTCGGAAAAGGAATTTGTATCTTCTTTTGAAGCAGCCCAAAGAGAGGCATTAAAAGCTTTTGCAGATGATTCAATTTATATTGAAAAATATATTGAAAATCCGCGTCACATTGAGGTTCAGATAATTGCTGATATGCACGGGAATTATGCACACCTTTTCGAAAGAGAATGTTCTGTTCAAAGAAGGCATCAAAAAATAATTGAAGAATCACCTTCATCTTTTGTTGATGATGTTACCCGCGGTAAAATTACCAGGGCAGCAATAAATGCAGCCGAAGCCTGCGGTTATTATAATGCAGGTACCATTGAATTTCTGATGGATGCAGATAAAAATTTCTATTTCCTTGAAATGAATACAAGGATTCAGGTTGAACACCCTGTTACGGAAATGATTACGGGTATTGACCTTGTGAGAGAACAAATTTCAATTGCTGCAGGAAACAAACTTTCGTTTAACCAGGAAGATATTAAAATAAACGGGCATGCAATTGAATGTAGAATTTATGCAGAAGATTTCAAAAACAATTTTCTTCCATCTTCCGGGAGAATTATTGAATACAAAGAACCGGCCGGTCCGGGCATCAGGCTGGATTCAGGATTTTCCAGGAATTCAACAATTTCCATCCATTACGATCCTTTGATCTCCAAGCTAATAGCCTGGTCAAACAATAGGGAGGATTCAATAAATAGAATGAAAAGGGCTCTTTCGGAATATTATATCAGCGGTATAGTAAATAATATTCCTTTATTAAACCTGGTGCTTGAAAGTGAGAACTTTAAAAGCGGAAATTATGATATAAATTTTATTGAAGATCATCTCTTAAATAAAACCGGCAAGGAATTAGTTGACCGGAGTTCCTCAAATGAAGAACTCGAAAAAGCTGCAATTATTCTGGCTTCTTTGCTTAAATCAAAATTTGCCGTAAATGGAAGCCTAAAGGAAAAGCTTAATAATAATAGGTGGCTGGATCAGCTATATGAATGAATTAGTTGCTTTTGTAAACAGTAAAGTAAAAAAAATTGAATTTTCAAATGATTCAATAATTAATATAAATTCGGAAATAATTCAATTTAATTTATTATCTTTAGACAATAAAACCTATCTGCTTAAAATTGGAAATAAGTTTTTCGAATTAACAGTTCAAAAATCGGATGATGATAAATATTTAATTACTGTTAACGGGAAATTATTCGAAGTTGAAATCAGAACTTCTCTGCAGGAAAAAGCAAAAAAACTTTTGGAAGAAAGAATTTCAACTAATCATAAAATGGAGGTCAAAGCTCCAATGCCGGGAATGATATTAAAAGTAAACAAAAAGGTTGGAGAAGAAGTCTTATCGGGAGAATCGGTAATCATTTTAGAAGCAATGAAAATGGAAAATGAATTGCGCTCGCCGGTTTCAGGAAAATTAAAAGAATTGTTCGTAACAGAAGGTAGCCCTGTTGAAAAGGGGATTAAATTGTTTTCTATTGAATCTTAATTAACATATATCTAAAACTTATTGGAAGGGGTTCTTATGAACAAGATATATACCCTGCTTGCTGTTCTGGTTATTTCCGCTCAATTACTTGCCGGAGGTTTTCAAATTAATGAACATGGAGCACGAGCCATGGGAATGGGCGGTGCTTTTACTGCTGTTGCCAATGATGCGTCTGCAGTATATTGGAATTCTGCAGGTCTGACTCAAATTTCCGGGACACAGCTGATGCTCGGTACTACTCTTATTTCCCCGATGTCTTCATTTAAGGGGATTGCTCCTGCCACGACTGAATATAAAACCGATAGCCAGTTATTTTTTCCGACCCATTTCTTTGCGGCACATAATTTCAATAATGGATTGGCAGTTGGCTTGGGTTTTACAAGTCCTTTTGGACTAGGAGTAAAATGGGGTGATAATTGGGTTGGCAAATATTTGACATTAGACACAGAACTTAAGGTATTTTCTATTTCACCAGTAGTTGCTTATAAATTTTCAGAACAATTTTCGTTAAGTGCCGGATTTATATATAGCTGGGCAGATGTTACTTTAAAACAAAAAGCTCCTATACCTGCCACACTAGGCGGTGGTGAATCTTTAATTACACTTAAAGGTAATGATAACTCAGTATTTGGTTATTCTTTTGGCTTATTATATAAACCATTGCCGGAACTCTCATTAGGTGCATCTTTTCATAGCCAGTTAAAATATAGTTTTTCCGGAACAGCATCTTCAACAAATATTCCGTCACCTGCTGTTTCATTTTTTCCAAACGGAAATATTTTAGCTGATATAACAGCACCGTATAATTTAGCAGCAGGTATTGCTTACCAGTTAAGTCCTAAACTTTTACTTTCTCTAGATTTTCAATTCGTAGGCTGGTCAAGTTATGATACTTTGAAAGTTGATTTTGCTTCTTACAATGATATTTCAAGTCCTAGATTATATGATAATTCCTTTATTTTAAGATTAGGAGGAGAGTATCAGTTAAATAATTGTCTCTCTGTTATTGCGGGAATTTATTATGATAAATCACCTGTCAAAGCAGAATATATGAGTCCACAATTACCAGAAGGGAACCGCTTAGGTTTTAGTGCCGGGTTTGAATATGCAATAAATAACCAGTTATCCGTTTCAGGTTCATATCTTTATATTCATTCGAGCGAAGTAAACGTAACAAATTCGACACAAATGTTAGGCCCCTTGCATTTTGACGGGACATATAGTTCAAGTGCTAGCTTAGGATCATTATCTGTTAAATATAGTTTTTAAAAGAATTTCTATTTAAGGCTGTTTAAAGGTGATTTAAACAGCCTTCATATTTAAACCCTCATTTTCCGAGAAAAATATTTTGTAGTATATAGTTTTTATTATTCATAATTATTAATTTAAATCCAAGGGTAATTTCATTTCAATAAATTTCAGGAGGTTAAAAAATGGCATTTTCACTAAATAAAATTATGCTAATTGGTAATTTGGGAAAAGATGCCGAAACTCGATTCACAACAAACAATCTTTCAGTTACTAATTTTACGATAGCAACAACAAACAGTTATAAAGGTAAAGACGGGAACTGGGTTAATGATACAACCTGGCACAATATAGTATCCTTTAATTTATCAGACTATTTTAAAGATAATCTTAAAAAGGGCAAAAAGTTTTATATCGAAGGCAGATTAAGCAAAAGAGATTATACGGATAAAGATGGAATTAAAAGATATATGACAGAAGTTATTACAGAGAAAATTATTCCGTTGGATTCTTCAAGCGATAGTACGTCATCCGGTGAAGATTCATCAGGCGCTTCGAGCAGCAGCAGTCCTGATGTTCATGTGGATGAAAATGAAGATCTGCCGTTTTAATTATCTTAAACGGTAAATGTAATTTCTTTTCTTTATCTTTTGAATTATGTAAATAATTTATATGTAAAATAATATTGGATTATCTTATTATTTGGATATTGATTGGCAATTAAATCTTGTTTTACTTTTTATTCTGTTTTTATTATCAGCTTTTTTCTCCGGTTCAGAAGTTGCTCTTTTTTCATTGGACCGGAAAAAAATAAAAAAAGATCTTGAATCGAACCCATTAATCGGCAGGTACTTGCTGTACATGCTGGATTACCCACGTAGAATGCTTGTAACAATATTATTGGGGAACACAATAGTAAATGTTGCAGCATCGATAATTGCAGTTTCGCTGGCTTTGGAGTATGCCTCAAATTCTTCAATTCCGAAAGATATTGCGCTGACAATTCAAATTATAGCCTTAACAGCTTTTGTAATTTTATTTGGTGAGCTGACTCCTAAAGTATGGGCCTCTAAAAGCCCGGTCACTTTTTCTAAAATTGTTGCAGTTCCTCTTTACTGGGTAAGTGTAGTTATTTTCCCGGTATCGGAATTATTAACTGAAATAATCCGGGTGCTGGTATCAAAAATAAAGCTGGATAAAGCTAAAATGGCTATTTTACCCGAAGAAATACCTGAACTTGCAGAACTTGGCCACGAAAGAGGAACTCTGATTGAAGAAGAACACGGATTAATTCAAAGTATTGTAGGATTCAGATCTGTCACTGCCCAGGAAGTTATGACTCCTAGAGTTGATATAATCTCGGTATCTGCAAATTACAATTTTGAAGCACTTCTGAATATTATCAATAATTCAGGGCATAGCAGGATTCCCCTTTATAAAGAAGATCTTGATGAAATTCTGGGAATCATTTATTCAAAAGATATCCTGCCGTACATTAGGAATGAAGAGCTTAGAAAAAAATTTTCATTAGTAAAATTAGCACGGAAAGCTATGTTCATTCCAAATACTAAATTAATAAGTGAATTAATGCCCGAGTTTCAGGAAAAAAAGACACATATAGCAATTGTTGTTGATGAATATGGCGGAACCGCAGGTCTTGTAACTCTTGAAGATATTATTGAGGAGATAATCGGGGAAATCCGGGATGAATATGATAAGGAAGAAATTCCTATTACTAAAATAAATGACAACAGCTACCTGGTTCTGGGAAAAATATCTGTTGATGAATTGAATGAACTATTAAACATTGAAATTCCGGATGAAGATGAAGATTTTGAAACGCTGGGCGGTCTTGTTCTCAATCAAGCCGGCCATATTCCAAAAGAAGGGTATACTTTTCAATTGGAAAATCATAAGTTTACAGTTAAAGAAGTTTTAAAAAGAGAATAAAAAAAGTTTTAATAGAAAAACTTCCATCCGAATAGAATGAAAAAAGGCTGCTTCTTAAAAGTTATAATTATCTTAACTATTTTTATTGCTGCTGTTTTATATATTTTCGAAAATCATTTTGATGATTTTATCCTGAAACCTGGTGAGAATATTATTAAAGATATAGTATTTAGTAATATTAATAAAGAAATGGATCACGTTAAAAATACCCCGGAAAAAGATTCATTAAAGGTTCTGATAAACAATATCGTACATCAAAAACTCCAAAAAGAACATAAATTAGATAGTAAGGCACTTGAAAATTTAATAGATTCAGTTGAAACAGCTTTAAACGATAGTGTTATTAGCGCTGTTGAACTTGATAAATTAAAATTAATTTTTAAGAAGGAAATAAATGAAAGATCAAAGAAAGACTGAAATAAGAGTCGGGCTTACGGTTATTGCCGGTTTATTAATTTTTATCTGGATCCTGAGCTGGGCCAAGAATTTTAGTCTTACATCCAATCAAATAAGTTTACTTGTTAAATTTAATAGTGTCTCCGGTTTGGAAATCGGGGATAATGTTTCAGTAAACGGGGTGAGAAAAGGTTTCGTTGAAGATTTTAATATCCAGGGAGATAAGGTTATTGTAAAGCTTTCTTTAGATAACGATGTTAAATTAAAAAAAGATGCAACTTTTTCTATTTCTATGCTCGACTTGATGGGGGGGAAGAAAGTGAATATTAATCCCGGAGCATCTTCCGAACCACTGGATTACAATGAAATTCAAACCGGAATCTTTTATGCAGATATCCCGGAAGTTATGTCAATGCTTGGAACTGTAGAAGCTGATATACCTTCAATTGTAAAAGATATAAAAATTACTTTAAGTTCTTTGAATAACTACCTAAGTGATAATAACTTAAATGCTGATGTTAAAATTTCTATATCAAATTTAAGTAAAGCCTCTCAAAAGCTTAATATTTTATTGGACGAAAACAGGGAAGGGATTAAGCAGCTTACGCAGAATACAGTAAAGTTAACTGACAAAGTTAATAGCTTTATGGATGAAAATAAAACCTCCCTTAACGCTTCCGTTCAAGAATTAAAAATTGTTCTTATTAAAACCGATTCTTTATTAACCAAAGTGAATAATTTTTCTGACGAAATAAAAAACAAGCAGAATAACATTGGAAAAGTGCTGTATGATGAAAAGGTATATGATAATTTAAGTCAATCATTAAATCAATTAAATGAAATGACTAAAATTCTCATTGAGCAGTTAAAAGGAAAAGGAGTTAATGTTGACGCGCACATATTTTAAATCAAGAGTTTTATCCGTTCTATTCGTAATTACGTTTTTTAATCCTTTCATTTTCTCTGAATCTCCCCGGCCGGTGAGAAGTACGCATGGTATGGTTGTTTCTGCCAGTACTTTGGCATCAAAAATCGGTATTGAAATTATGAAGAAAGGGGGAAATGCTGTTGATGCCGCTGTTGCAGTAGGTTTTGCACTTGCAGTTACATATCCGTATGCCGGGAATATAGGCGGCGGCGGATTTATGGTTATCCATCTGAAAGACGGGAAAAATAGTACTGTAGATTTCCGCGAAAAAGCACCTCTGAAAGCTGCAAGAAATATGTATCTTGATTCAAATGAAAATTATATTCCATCTTTAAGTAAAGAAGGTACAACATCGGCAGGTGTTCCTGGAAGTGTTGCAGGGCTGATTTATGCGATGAATAAATATGGAACTATGACTCTCAAAGATGTAATTCAGCCTGCTATTGACCTGGCAAAAAATGGCTGGCCATTGGATTATAGAACTGCTGAAGTCTTTAATAAGTTTTTGCCGGAATTCAAGAAATACCCTGTAACTTATAAAAAATTTTCTAAATTTGGTTCTCCATATAATGAGGGAGATATATTCAAACAATCTGATTTGGCATGGACACTTGAACAGATAAAAGATAAGGGAAGAGATGGTTTTTATAAAGGGGAAGTTGCCGAACTATTCCTTAACCAAGTACAATCTATGGGAGGAATAATTACTCGGGATGATCTTGATAAATATGAACCCGTTGAAAGAAAACCTATTATCGGAACATACCGCGATTTTAAGATAGTTTCAATGCCCCCTTCAAGTTCCGGAGGAATCGCCTTAGTTGAATTATTGAATATACTTGAAAATTATGATTTAAAGACCGGGGATTGGGGAAGTAGTGAATATGTTCATCGTTTGGTTGAAGCTATGAAATATGTCTATGCTGATAGAACTTACCTGCTCGGGGATGAAGATTTTTACCCGGTGCCGAAAGCAGGATTAATTTCAAAAGAATATGCCAAGACTATTTTTAATAAAATTCAAAACGATAACGATATGGCGGTACCATCGGATTCCATTAATGCAGGGGAACCGTCAAAGTTTTCGGAAAGCATGGAGACCACTCACTATTCTGTTTATGATGAATATGGGAATGCTGTAAGCACTACGACAACTCTTAATTCTGCGTTCGGATCTAAAATAACTGTAGAAGGTGCCGGGTTTTTATTAAATAATGAGATGGATGATTTCAGTGCTAAACCCGGGGTGCCGAATCAATTTGAATTAATGGGAACTGAAGGAAATTCAATTCAGCCTGAAAAAAGAATGCTGAGTTCAATGACTCCTACAATAGTACTGAGGGACGAAAAACCATATATTATAATCGGCTCACCCGGAGGTTCCACAATAATTACTACTGTATTGCAGGTTATTATTAACTGTATTGATTTCCATATGAACATCCAGGAAGCAATCGATATGCCGAGGATACATCATCAATGGAAACCGGATGAAATTTTTCATGAAAAATATTCAATCAGTAATGATGTTAAGGATAATTTAATAAAAATGGGATATAAGCTGGCTGATATGCATTCAAATTTCAGCATACTTGGTATTGCCGAGGGAATAATGATTGATAATAATGATCATTTGATTTTTGGTGCTGCCGATCCAAGGGGCAGTGGCTCCGCAGAAGGTTTTTAACTTAACCCAAAGGGTATATAAATGATTCTAGGTGTTGGAATAGATATTATCGAAATTGATAGAATTAAAGAAAGTGTCGAAAAATTCGGAGAACACTTTTTAAATAAAATATATACCGAATTTGAATTAGATTATTGCTTAAATAAGAATAGTAAATACCAGCACCTCGCCGCAAGGTTTGCTGCAAAAGAAGCTGTTTATAAAGCGCTCACTTCCGGGTGGCACGAGATCGCTACCTGGCAGGATATTGAAATTTTTAATGAACCTAACGGTATGCCGAAAGTAAAACTTAAAGGTAAACTAGAATCGTTCTTATCAGATGATAAAAGCTTGAAAATTTCTATTAGCCATTCAAGAGACTATGTCACCTGCATAGCCATCGTATATATGAATTCAGGAAATCTTTGAACATATCCCATTAAATTAGAATATAACTTCACTGTAACTTTAAACATTATAGATTTGACATTAATATTTTGCTTATAACATGTTTTAAAACCCATCAATCCGTTCCGCATTTTACTCTTAGTCACATTCATGTCATCTAATTTCCGTTTACGGCGATTATTCTAAAACTTTAGTTACCGGATATGTAATTGAGAAAGAATCCTGCTCAAAGTATCAACTTAAAATCATTTATATTTATTAGAGTTTTAGGATTGATTCAAAGCAATTCTATAATTAATTTTATTTATGATAATAAAGAATTATTAGTTGAATAGAAAAACATTTAATATCTTTAGTTATGCGGCAATCGGATTATTATTTGTATTTTTAATGCTGATGATTTTCAAAGCTGTACCGTCGGAGTGGTTTATTTATATTTTAGGTATAAGTATATTACTTTTTCTGATTAGATTATTCTTTAGGATATATTTTATAATTAAAGACAGAAATTAGAATTAAGGAGGCTGTCTTCGAACCCGGTAAAAGAGTAAATGGTAAGCTAAATGCAAAGGTTTTAATTTTAAATCAAAGTTATGAACCTTTATCAATTTGCAATATTAAAAAAGCTTTTATTTTGGTTTATCTTGGTAAAGCTGAATTAGTTGTTAATGACAGCAAGAAAGAACTGCATTCTGTTTCAAGCACATATCCCTGGCCTAGTATTATCCGGTTAAGTCAGTATATAAATGTTCCTTGTAAAAAAGTTGTACTAACTAGGAAGAATATTTTACGGAGAGATTCTTACAAATGCGGTTACTGCGGAAGAGGTGACTTGCCTTTAACAATCGATCACGTTATCCCTAAAGCAAGGGGAGGGACAGATTCGTGGGAAAATTTAGTATGCGCCTGCACTTCATGCAATAATAAAAAAGGGGACAGAACCCCTGAAGAAGCTAAAATGTTGCTGAAGCACAAACCGTTCAAACCTAGCCATATTATGTTTATTAGAAATGTAGTTAGTAAACTGGACGATAACTGGAAACCTTATCTATACCTATCATAAAGTCGAAAGTTAAAAGTTTCTGTCTGAGGCTGATGAGCCTTCGGCCGAAAAATTCAAAAAAATTGTATTTTGACTTTCTTAGGAGATTATTAAGCACATTATTATTATTTTTCTACTGTTATTTTTATTATTCAAAAATATTGACTTATGACTAAAAAAAGAATATTGAGCGGGATGCGTCCTACCGGGAAACTGCATATCGGGCATTATGTAGGTGCACTTGAAAATTGGGTTAAGCTCCAGGATGAATATCAAAATTTTCATCTTATAGCAGATTATCATGTCCTTACAACAAGTTTAAATACTGATGATATTTATGAAAATTCGATTGAAATGCTAATTGATTGGCTTGCATCAGGTTTGGATCCGCAAAAAAGTCCCATGTTTAGGCAATCAAAAATAAAAGAGCACACTGAACTGAATTTGATTTTCGGAATGCTGATAACAGTTAACAGGCTTGAAAGAAATCCAACTTTAAAAGATCAAATACGTGATTTAAATATTGAAAACGTGATATTTGGTCATTTGGGATACCCCGTTCTTCAAGCAGCCGATATACTTCTTTATAAAGGCGATGCTGTGCCTGTAGGGGAAGATCAAGTCCCGCATGTTGAGATATCAAGAGAAATTGCTCGTAAATTTAATAACCAATATGGGAAAGTATTCCCTGAACCTGAACCCTTATTAACCAAATTTGCTCGACTCCCGGGGCTGGATGGAAATGCAAAAATGAGTAAATCTTTAGGGAATACTATACTGCTTTCGGATGAGCCTGAAACCGTAAAAGCAAAAATGAAAAAAGCAGTTACCGATCCTCAAAAAATTAGGAAAGGAGATCCCGGCAATCCCGATATATGTTTGGTATTTTCTTATCATAAAAAATTTAATCCTGATGAAATCCCGGAAATTGAAGCGGGCTGCCGTTCCGGGGCTTTAGGATGTGTTGACTGTAAAATGAATTGTGCATCGAAAATTTCTGTTATGCTTGAACCGATTATTGAAAAAAGAATATATTTTGAGAGTAAGAAAAATGAGGTGCTGGAAATACTGGATGACGGTGAAAATAGAGCCGGAAAAGTGGCAAGAGAAACGATGAAAGAAGTCCGTGAAAAAATGAAAATGGGCTAAACTTTGTATAAAATTAAATTAGATCAATTTGAAGGTCCTTTAGATCTCCTTTTATTTTTTATAAAAAGAGATGAATTGAATATTTATGATATCCCGATCTCAAAAATAACAAAAGAATTCCTGGAATATGTTAATCTTATAAAAATTCTTGATTTGGAAACTGCCGGTGATTTTATATTAATGGCATCTACCTTAATGCATATTAAAGTCAGGATGCTGCTGCCGAAAGAGCTTGATGAAAAAGGTGAAGAAATCGATCCGAGAGCAGATTTGGTTAAAGCTCTCCTTGAATATAAAAGATATAAGGAAATGTCGGAAGAACTGGCATTTTTTGAATCAAGTCAAAGGAAAATAAATTACCGCGGAAATTTCTCAGCCGATGTTAAAGTTGAAATCCCTGATTATGATATTCTGCTGAAAAATGTTACTGTATTCGATCTTGCAAAAGCTTTCAGGAAAGCGATTGAAGGAATTAAGCCGGAAGTATTTCATGAAATAAAAATGATAAATATTTCAATTGAAGAGCAAATCAAGGTTATATTTGAAAAGCTCCATGAATTTACCGAACTTCATTTCTTAAAGCTGATTGAAGGTATGAATGAAAAGATAAGGATTGTTATTACATTTATAGCTTTGCTTGAATTAACAAAGTCAGGAAGAATTGGCATAAAAGAATCATCAAATTTTAACGATTTTATTATTTTAAATCTTGGCAATGGAGAAAATATATAATTCTGTTATTGAAGCATTAGTTTTTGCATCGGAAGATTCGATATCGGCTTCTGAACTGATTAAAGCAATTAAAGGAATTGACGGTGACGATATCCAGATTACCTCTCCGGATATAGAGACCTGCATTGAAGAATTAAATTCGAAATATGAAGCAGAAAACTTATCCGTAAAAATTATTAAAATATCCAACGGGTTTCTTTTTGCAACTAAACCCGAATATGCTAAATATGTAGGCTATCTATCTTCCGAAAAAAGCAAACGGCGGCTAAGTCAGGCAGCATTAGAAACACTCGCAATAATTGCTTATAAACAGCCTATAACGAAACCTGAAATTGAATCAATACGCGGGGTGAATTCCGATTATATGCTGAATACTCTTCTTGAAAAAGATTTAATCACAATTTCAGGCAGGGCCGAAACAATCGGGAGACCGCTTCTTTATATTACTACAAGTGAATTTTTAAAATACTTCGGACTAAATAATATCAGTGATTTGCCCAAACCAAGAGAAATTGATGAAATAATGCAGGATGAAGATTTTATTGAGCAGAAAAGAAAAATTATGATGAACCTAATAGAAGAAACTATTCAAAATGAAACCGATAGTGAACCGGAAAAAATTGATTAGATTGAATAAATTTATCTCCGACAGCGGAATTGCTTCAAGGAGAAAATCCGAAGAATATATTTTACAGAATAGAGTTTCAGTAAATGACAATATTGTTAATTCATTAAATGTTAAAATCGATCCGGGTCAGGATAAAGTCTATCTTGACGGAGAATTACTTCAGCCTAAAAAGCACATTTACCTCTTAATGAATAAACCAAAAGGAGTTGTAACCACAACCAGCGATGAAAAGAATCGCAAGACTGTAATTGACCTGGTTAATATTAATGAAAAAATTTATCCTGTGGGAAGGCTGGATTACAATTCTACAGGTGTCTTGTTTCTAACTAATGACGGGGATTTTTCAAACCTGTTGACTCATCCTAAAAATAATATTCGTAGATTGTATGAAGTTAAATTGGATAAACCATTGGATTCCAATGACAAAGAACAATTGTTAAAAGGTGTTTATGTATCGGGCAGAAAAGGGAAATTTATTAAAATTAATTTTCCGCAGCTGAAGAATAAAAAGTTTTTAGAGATTACCTGCGTTGAAGGAAGAAATCATTTTGTAAAAAATATGTTCAGCGCTGTCGGTTATTCAGTTGTGGCTTTAAATAGGAAGCAATTTGCGGGACTAAATGCAGATATTGCTCCCGGGAAATATAGAAAGCTTTCGCTGCAAGAAGTTAATGCAATTAAGAATAATTATGAAAGTTAAAATTTATTTAATTCTTACTATTATTTTTTCCGGTGTCTTTTTATTTGCACAGGAAAAATCAAATGATTCTCTTTCTGTTCCGAAATACAGCGGAACAACTATAAGAGATTTTTGGAAAGAAATGGATGACATTTTTGATGATCCTAATTTTGATAATGCTAACTGGGGAGTAGTAATTCAATCTTTAGAAACAGGGGAATATTTTTACCGGAGAAATGCTAATAAATTAATTATACCAGCTTCCGATTTAAAATTATTTACAACTGCAGCTGCTTTAATTTTGCTTGGTCCTGAATATTCTTTCAGCACGAATATTTTAATTAACGGGAAAATGGACGGCTCTGTTCTTGACGGTGATTTAATTGTGAGGGGAAGAGGAGATCCTACTATATCCGGCAGATTTTATAATGATGATAAATACCGGGTTTTTAAGAATTGGGCTGATTCTCTTTCAAATTTCGGGATTGATGAAATTACCGGGAATATTATCGGGGATGATAACCGCTTCGATAACCTCGGCCTTGGAAAAGGCTGGGCATGGGATGATGAAAGCTACTGGTTCTCGGCTCCTTCGGGAGCTATTTCTTTCAATGATAATGTTGTTGATATTGTTGTAAAAGTTAATACAGAAAAAAACCTTCCTGTAATCAGAACGAATCCTACAACTAAATATATTGTGTTTATTAACAACGTTACTGTTGTGCAGAATGATTCGGCTACCTCTATAAATGTTTATAGGCAGAGAGGAACCAATATTGTCGATGTGTTCGGAACTATAAGAAGGCAAGACTCGGTAAAAACTTATGTAACAGTAAATAATCCCACACAATATTCAATGGTGGTGCTTAAATCTGTTCTCCAGAAGAAGGATATTAGCATAGACGGCTTTGCAATGGATATAGATGATATTTCAAAGCTGCCTGCTGAAAAAAGTTTAAAGCCTTTATTTACATATTATTCAATGCCGTTAAAAGAGATAATCAAAGTAATTAATAAGAACAGCGAAAACTTTTATTCTGAACAGCTTTTAAAAACAATTGGTCTTGTGGAAGAAGGATTCGGATCTGCCGAGAACGGAGTAAAAGCAGAGAATACGGTTTTCAGGGAGATGGGTATATTACCTGAAGGAATGAATATAGTGGACGGCAGTGGTTTATCCAGGTTAAATTTAGTCACGCCGCATCAAATTGTTACTCTATTAAATTACATGTTTAAGAGTAAATATTTCATACCTTTTTTTAATTCATTACCTATTGCCGGTGTTGACGGCACAATTGGTAAAAGGATGAAAAAAACAAAAGCAGAAAACAATTTAAGAGCAAAAACAGGCACCCATATCGGCGTAAGCAGTATATCCGGTTATGTTTATACCCTGGATAATGAACCGGTTTCATTTTCAATAATCGCTAATAACTACAATGTCCCGGTTAAAATTGCTGAGAATATTGAGGACCTGGTGTGCTTAAGGCTTGCAAATTTTAAAAGAAAATAAACGGAGGCTTAGTGGATAAGAATATTCATCCCGGTAATTTAGAAGCCGCGGAAGATATAAATACTTTAATAAAAAGGAGATTTGAAGAACTCAATGAATTAAAATCAAAAGGAGTAGAAACTTTTGCATACTCTTTTGACGTTGATTCAAATTCTCAGGATATAAAAGATAACTATAAAGAGGAACAGAAAAGGGTTGTTAAAATTGCCGGCAGAATAATGGCAATCAGAAGAATGGGAAAGGCCTCTTTTGCTCATATCCAGGATTATAAAGGAAAGCTCCAGATATATTTAAGAAAAGATGATATTGGCGAAAGTTATTCTGCTTTCAAGTTAATGGATATAGGCGATATTATTGGTATTGAAGGTTATGTATTTAAAACCAAAACCGGAGAAATATCGGTGCACACAACTACTTTAACATTATTGGCAAAATCTTTGCGGCCGCTCCCAGTTGCAAAGGAAACAACTGACGAACAAGGGAATAAAATTATTCATGATCAGTTTTCGGATAAAGAGCTCAGGTACCGTCAAAGATATCTGGACTTGATAGTTAATCCGCATCTAAAAGATGTATTCATTAAAAGGAGCGGGATAATTTCTTCGATGAGGAGATTCCTGGATAAACATAATTTCCTGGAAGTTGAAACACCGATCCTTCAGCCGTTGTACGGAGGAGCTGCTGCAAAACCTTTCATCACTCATCATAATACCCTGGATACTGATTTTTATTTAAGAATCGCAGATGAACTATATCTAAAAAGACTAATTGTTGGGGGAATAAATGGAGTTTATGAAATATCAAAAGACTTTAGAAATGAAGGAATGGATAGAACACACAACCCTGAATTTACCATGATGGAACTTTACGTTCCTTACCACGATTATGAATGGATGATGAATTTTGTAGAAGAAATGATCCAAAAAATATGTGAAGATGTTTTTAACACTTTTGAATTCGTATTTGAAGGTAAGAATTTAAATTTAAAATCTCCATGGAAGCGCGTCTCATTTGTTGAAGCGATTGAAGAAAAAACAGGTTTGAATGTAATTGCATCATCTGTAGATGAACTGAAAAGTAAAGCAAAAGATTTGGGCATTGATATTTCTCATATTGAAGCAAAAGGAAAAATTATTGATGAAATCTTTAGTGAAACCGTTGAGCCTGAATTAATACAGCCGACTTTTGTACTGGATTATCCTATTGAATTATCTCCGCTCGCAAAGAAGCATCGTTCTAAAGAAGGTATTGTTGAACGTTTTGAAGCTTATTGTGCCGGTAAGGAAATATGTAACGCGTTTTCCGAACTTAATGATCCGGTTGATCAGCGGCAAAGATTTATGCAGCAAGGGAAGATGCGCGAAGAGGGGGATGAGGAGGCGCATCAAATTGATGAAGATTTTATCCGTGCCTTGGAATACGGTATGCCCCCGACTGCCGGCTTAGGCATCGGGATTGACAGATTAACCATGGTGCTTACTAACCAGTCATCCATTAGAGATGTAATCTTTTTTCCCCAGATGAAACCCGAAGGGAAATGAGAAATTCTTTAACGCTGGTTTCATCAATATTTTTTAAATCAACTCAGCATTATTTATTTTCCTTTTAAGGTGAAGTTTGAAATACAGTATAATTATTCCAACTCTTAATGAAGAAAAACTTCTACCTAATTTATTAAAACAGCTTTCCAACCCTGAATTTAAGAAGAAGTATAATTATGAAATTATTGTATCGGATGGCGGAAGTAAAGACAAAACAGTAGAGATTGCACGTAAAAGTTCTGATATAGTTAAAGTGCATTCCGCAAATAAGAAGCAGAATATTGCCGAAGGAAGAAATATAGGAGCAGACTGTGCGCATTCCGGAATATTTATCTTTTTTAATGGCGATATTATAATTCCTGATATAGACTATTTCTTTAATTATGTTGAAAATAAATTTCTGAACAGTGATTATCTTGCAATGACATGCATGGTTAAAGTTTTCCCGGAAGAGGAAATTTTAGCAGATAAAATTTTTCAGACTATCTTTAATATTTATTTTAAATTCTTAAATTTTATCGGGGTTGGAATGGGAAGAGGTGAGTGCCAGGTAATCCGGAAGGAGATCTTTTATAGGTTTAATGGTTATAATGAAGATTTAGCTGCCGGCGAAGATTTCGATCTATATAAAAGAATAAGAAAAGAAGGGAAAATATTATTTTCAAAAGATTTAATTATATTTGAGTCCCCTAGAAGATTTAGAAAATTAGGTTATAAAAATGTCTCGTGGGTATGGATTAAAAATGGTTTCTCCGTTTTTTTCAAAGGAAAAGCTATTTCAAAAGAATGGGAGCAGATTAGATAGTTGAAAAAAATAATTGCGATATTTATTTTTTTATCAATCAGTATTTTTTCTCAAACAGAGTATGTTACATCTTCAAATACTGTCTATGACTTTTTAGAAAGAATGGAAACACTTCAAATCATAGATAACTATAACTCGTTTGAAATTCCCAAAACCCGCAAAGAGATAGCAGGCTACCTGAAACAAATAATACAGAATGAAAACAAATTGGATGAAGTAGATAAGAAGATATTTCAGGATTTAAAAATCGAATTTGAGTATGATTTATCCGGAACTCTGAATGACTCTCAATCGATGCTGGGTAAGGGAACATATGATATTTTCTCCCAAAAACAAAAATATCTATACTATTATAATGAACCGGGAAAGTTCAACCTGTTTATAAATCTTTTGGGTGAAGGAGAGGTAATCTTTAATAATGATATTGAGAATAAAAAGAATCTGTCAACTAGTCTTGGTTATGTTGGTGGTGAAATAAGGGGAACAATCTTAAATAAATTTGGATTTTATCTTAAAGGATTTAACGGGAATGTCTTTGGAAATAAAGAAACAGCGCAGTTAAGAAATGATCTAAAGTATAATTTTAAATTAAATGAAAAACCTGACCAAGCTTTTTTTGATGAAACCGAAGGTTATTTTACTGCCGATTTTGATATAGTCAAGTTTAAACTAGGGCAGGATAGAATCAATGTAGGTTACGGTCCTGTTAAAGCTTTACTGGATGATAATTCCCCAAAATTCGATTACCTTTCTCTTAACATTTCCTATAAGTTTTTTAATTTTTCCTTTTTTCACGGAAAGCTTTTAGGTAATACTACTTTTGCTTATGATTCAACAACAGGTGAACAAACAACAGTTGAAGAAAAATATATAGGTTATCATCGAATTGGTTTTAATATATCGAAGGATGTTAATTTCGGGGTAGGAGAATTTATTATATACGGAGATCGTCCTATTGACCTTTCTTATCTTAATCCTTTCAGTTTATACAAGTCCGTTGAGCATCAAAACAGGGACAGGGATAACTCGATGCTCTTTTTTGATTTTAAGAATAATTCGATTCAGGGACTTAAGCTTTATACTACTTTTTTGATTGATGATATCACAATAAATAAATTAGGTACAGGCTGGTGGGGGAATCAATTTTTGTTTAATGCAGGTTTGTATTCAACTAATCTTTATAAGACAATTCCCCTTGATTTTAGGGTTGAATATATAGCGGTTGATCCGTATGTATTTACACATAGATTCCTGAGAAATAACTTTACTAATTACGGATATAATTTAGGTTCTTCCTTACAACCTAATAGTGAATTATTTTATACCCGGGTAAATTACAGGTTTACTAATCGATTAAGCTTAAGCGGAGATTTCTCTTATTCTATACATGGAGCAAATCCTCTAGCTCCCGATGGTTCTGTAAAAGAAAATGTCGGTGGAGATATTTCGCTGGGTCACAGAGTCTTTGATTCCGAAAAAGTACATTTCCTGGACGGCTTTTTAGAGTATAGCAGGATGGCCTCAATCACAATAATCTATGAACCGATTAACCAAATTAGTTTTTATTTTAACTTGAAATATGTCAGCCAGTCTCTCCAGGAAAAAATAAATAAAGGTGTGGAAACATTTTTAACCTTGTCTGCTAAATTTTAATTTCATATGGAGTATAAATGAAATCGAAATTCAGAATTCCTTTTGTTATAATAATACTGACAATCGGAATTGTTTTAGGAACTCAAATAGAGAAAATCTTTTCTGATGATAATTTACATGAAAGCATTACAAAACTCGACGATGTATTGACTTACACTCAAAAGTATTATGTTGAAAAGGTAGATACACCGAAGCTTGTTGAAGCAGCTATTAACGGAATGTTAAGCAAACTTGATCCTCATTCAATTTATATATCTGCCAGCCAGATGCAGTCTGGTCGACGAATCTTTTAGAGGTGATTTTGAAGGAATTGGGATTGAATTTCAATTAGTAAATGATACAATTGTTGTCGTCTCTCCAATTTCCGGGGGGCCAAGTGAAGCATTAGGAATAAAATCCGGTGATAGAATAATCAAAATAAATGAAAAAGATGCTGTAGGATTTTCAAATGAAAAGGTAAGACGAAAAGCTCAGGGGAAAAGCCGGTACAAAAGTTAATGTTACAATTTACCGTTATGGAGCTCCCGATGTTCTTCATTATGAAATTACAAGAGATAAAATTCCTCTTCATTCTGTTGATACTCATTTCATGCTGGAAAATAAAACAGGGTATATAAGCCTTTCGAGATTTTCAGAAACAACATTTGACGAAGTTTCCGATGCATTAAACGATTTGAAAAACGATGGGATGAAACAATTAATTTTTGATTTACGAGGTAATCCAGGAGGATTGTTAAGCCAGGCTGTTCAAGTTGCAGATCTTTTTATAAGCGGCAATAAAAAAATTGTTTATACTAAAGGAAGAAGAGAGGATTTTGATGATGAATTTGATGCATCTAAATCTTCCCCCTATGAAAAAATTCCTTTGATTATTCTTGTTAATAACGGAAGCGCTTCAGCGAGCGAAATTGTTTCAGGTGCTGTACAGGATCGGGATAGGGGATTAATCGTTGGTGAAACAACTTTTGGAAAAGGACTAGTTCAAAGACAATTTGATCTTCCTGACAATTCAGCTTTAAGGTTAACTATTTCACGGTATTATACTCCTTCCGGAAGACTGATTCAAAGGGATTACAAGAATTTAAAAAACAAAGCAGATTATTATAATGAAATTGGCGGAAAAAATGAGAATGAAGGGGATAACCTTTATCATTCCGCCGAAAAAGATTCTTCACTTCCAATTTTCAAGACTCATGCAGGCAGGATTGTTTATGGGGGCGGAGGTATTACTCCAGATTATATTGTTAAATCCGATGATTTAACCAACTATACTACCGATCTGCTTAAGAATAATATATTTTATCAATTTACTCTTTCTTATTTGGATTCATATGAAAAATCAATTAAATCCAAATATAAAACATTAGATGATTTCAAAAGCAATTTCGATTTTTCAGAAAAAGATATTCATAATTTTCTTGATTTTGCCGCTAATAAAGGAGTAAAATATTCTCAGGAAGATTTTACAAAAGATAAAGGATATATTATTACAAGACTAAAGGCTCAAATTGCAAGAAATAATTGGAAAAATAAAGGCTGGTATGAGGTGATATTAAGTGTTGATAAACAGCTGTTAAAGGCTAATACACTTTTTGGAGAAGCGAAAGACCTGGCAAATCTTAAATGATTTTTTTTAAGAAAATACTGATATTGCTACCCGTTTTTATTCATTTATACGGATGTATCGCCAAAACGTAATATTGAAAAATATAATTTCTCTTTTGTTTCAAATAAAAACTTACAGGTTGGAGAAGAGCTTTCTTATGTAGTAAAATATGCTTTTTTTGTGCTCGGGCAGGTTACTTTGAAGGTTACAGATAAAAAGGAGATGAATAACCAGACTGTTTACCGCACCGTTGCATATATTGATTCGTACGATAATATTCCTTTTGTTGACATACACCAGATTTATAAAAGCAGAATAACAAACCAATATTATTCTAAATTTTTTGAAGGTATAGTAAAAACAGATGACTACGATACCTTTACAGATTATCATTTCGAATATGACAGCTCAAAAATCCATGTAACGAAAGGAAAAATATTACCTAGGCAATTATGGACCGATTCCACGGCGAGTATTGAATCGGACAGAAAATACCAGGATGGCTTATCAATTTTTTATTATGCAAGAATGAAAAGCGGGCAAAATAAATCGGAAGAAATATCCGGTTTTGTAAATGAGAAAAAAGTGGCTACAATAATAAATTTTTATGATGATGTTGAAGATATTTCTATTGATGCAATTGATTACCCGGTAGCCTGTGTTAAAGTAGACGGTCAATTAGATTTTGTGAGTATTTACGGTCTTACCGGTTATTATGAAGGCTGGTTTACAAATGATGAGGCAGCCATACCTATCATAGCCAAAATGAAAGTTATGGTTGGAAATATTACTTTAGAATTAAAAGAATGGAATAGGAAGGGATGGAAACCGCCGGAATACCGGGAGTAAATAAAGAACAAAAATTATTTCCGTTCAGGAAATTTATCCCCAAAATTGCTGAAAACGTGTTTTTGGCGCCAGGGGTAAAAATTATCGGGAATGTTGAAATTGGAGAAAATTCAAGTGTTTGGTATAACACAGTAATTAGGGGAGATGTTCATTATATTAAAATAGGTGCTTTTACTAATATTCAGGATTGTTCGATGTTGCATGTTACCAGCAACAAGTTTCCGCTCAATATTGGTAATAAAGTTACCATAGGACACTCTGTCAATTTGCATGGATGTACAATTAAAGATTTCTGTTTGGTTGGAATAGGAGCAATAATTTTAGATGGTGCGGTTCTAGAAGAAAAATCAATGGTTTCTGCCGGCGCTGTTGTTACTCCTAATTTTACAGTTCCTTCCGGAAAATTAGTAGCTGGTGTTCCTGCAAAGATAATTAGAGAATTAAATCAAACTGAGATTGATGATATTGAAAAGCTGGCTTTGAGATATAGGAAACATTCTGAAGAAACAATTGAATCATTAAAATAGAATAATTCTTATGTTTTTCAAGTTTTGGGGAACGAGAGGTTCCATCCCTGTTCCCGGGAAAAATACGCTTAAATATGGCGGTAATACACCGTGTGTCGAATTCAGATCTAGCAATAATAAAGTGATGATACTGGATGCCGGAAGTGGTATTAGAGAATTAGGTATAGACCTGATTGATAAAATAAATTTAGAAGATGAAATTAATGTTTTCATTAGCCATTATCACTGGGATCATATCCAGGGAGTTCCTTTTTTCCTTCCGCTTTTTGAGAAGAAAAGAAAAGTAGTTTTTCATGGTTTAACTACCAACGGGAGCGACATATCAGAAATCCTTAGCAACCAAATGAATGACAGTTATTTCCCGATAAATATTGATCATGTAAATGCAGATATTGATTATAAAAAAATAGATTTTAATCATACTTATAACTTCGACGGAGTGACAATTAAGACTATTAAGGCTAATCATTCTACACCTACCCTGGCCTTTAAAATATCCGAAGGGAATAAGTGTTTCGTATATATGACCGATAACGAACTGAAATTTGATAACCAGGAAGCAATTGAATCCATAAAAGAATTAAATAAAGACTTAATTGATTTTTGCTACGGATGCGACTATTTAATACACGATACTATGTATGATGAGACTCAGCTTAATTCAAAAAAAAGGATGGGGACATTCAAGTAATATTTTATTGGCTAATTTTAGTATTTTAGCTCAAGTAAAAAATTTAATTTTGTTTCATTATAATCCTGATTACACAGATGAGAAAATTGAACAGATGCTTGCAGAAACAAAAAGTATATTTGAAAACGGGAATCATCCTATCGGGTGCATTGCCGCTGAAGAAGGTTTGGAAATAAATTTATAATATTATAATATTGTTCTGTGATAAAAAATTTAGAAGTTAATAATAATTCAGAAATCATAATAAACAAGTTATTAATTCATAAGATTGTCGGCTTCTTAAAGAAAGAATTCAATTTAAATATCTCATCACTTCTAATAAACTTTGTTTCTGCTAGTCAGATATTAAAAATCAATAAAAATTTTTAAATCATAACAGCTCGACAGATATTATCACGTTCAATTACTCGGCAAAAATGCAGGTTATCGATAGTGAAATATATATATCTGTTGAAGATGCGGAATTTAACGCGGAAAAATATGGTGTAACTTTTATTGAAGAAATTTTAAGACTCGTTATTCACGGCGTTCTGCATCTATTAGGCTACGATGATATGGCTCCTGAAGCAAAAACAAAAATGAAACGAATTGAGAATAGACTATTTGAAGAATATGATAAAAAATTGTTAGCGGATCAGTCAAAAATTAAAATAGATCCGGGTAATATTCATGTTAAAAATAGAATGATTTAATCTGACAACTTTTTAAAACAGAAATTTATTGGAATTTGGGATATTTTTATTATAATGTTTCGGTTAAATGCATTTTTTAATATTAAATTCATCAATAAATTTGGCCTGGAACTTATTTTTAAGTAAATAGTAGCAATATTGGAATATTAAGCAATTTGACTTTTATAACATTTGTTATTTTTTATAAAATCATAGACATTTTTAAAACAACTTATATAGAGAATTAGAATATTTTATGGCAAAGAATTTAGTTTTAGTAGAATCACCCGCGAAAGCGAAAACAATAAATAAATATCTTGGAAGCAATTACATCGTTGAAGCTACAATAGGGCATATTAGAAATCTGCCCAAAACTAAGCTGGGCGTAAATATTGAAAATGATTACCAGCCTCAGTATGTAACTATAAGAGGTAAAGGAGATGTAATAAAAAAAATAAAATCACTTGCCGCAAAAAGCAATAATATTTTTATAGCAACTGACCCTGATCGTGAAGGCGAAGCTATCGCTCAGGATATTGTAGATATTTTAAATGGTACTGCCAGTCAAAAAATTAGAAGAGTACTTTTTAATGAGATTACAAAAACCGGCGTAAAAAAAGCAATGGAATCACCGAGGGATATTGATATCCATCTTGTTACTTCCCAGCGTGCAAGAAGAGTTATGGATAGGATTATCGGCTACAAAATGAGCCCCTTTCTTTGGAAAGCAATAATTGAAATTTCAGGGAGCAGTTCTTTATCGGCAGGCAGAGTACAATCTGTCGCCCTAAAACTCATTTGTGATAGGGAAGAGGAGATTGATAAATTTATCGCGACAGAATACTGGTCAATTTGGGCAATCTTCAAAACCGATAAAAGTGAAATATTTGAAGCAAAGCTTTTCAGTGTTAACAGCAAATATCTTAAAGTCCAGCCTAAACCTGAAATGAATGAGGATGACTGGAAGGAATTTCTTGAGAAGAATTTTGCAATCAATAATGAAAATACCGCGAAAGAAATTTTTGATCTTATTTCTAAAAAAGAAAATTTTGTAATTTCCGATATAATTAAGAAAAATGTAAAGAGAAATCCTTCACCCCCGTTCATTACAAGTACACTGCAGGCTGAAGCATCAAGAAGAATAAAAATGCGTCCCAAGCAGACAATGATGCTTGCACAAAAGCTATATGAAGGAGTGGACCTTGGAGATGATGGAACTCAGGGTTTGATCACTTACATGAGAACCGATTCGACTCGTATTAGCGAAGAAGTTATCCCGCTGGTGAGAGACTATATAAAAAATTCCTATGGTGATAATTATATACCAGCTAAACCAAACGTTTTTGAAAAGAAAGATAAAACCAATGTACAGGATGCTCATGAGGCAATCAGGCCTACTTCTTTAAAATTTACCCCTGATTATGTTAAGCATTATCTTGACAGAAAATCTTTAAAATTATATGAACTTATCTGGATGAGATTTATAGCATCCCAAATGGCTTCTGCTGAACTGGAAGTTACTAATGTAGAAGTATCTGCTGATGAATTTTTATTTAAAGCAACCGGAACCGCAGTTAAATTCAGCGGGTTTATGCAGGTTTATGAAGAGATGGTAGAACAAAAGGAAAGTGATGATGATAATAAAGAAGAAAAAATTCCGCTAGGATTGCAGAAAGAACAAAAATTAAAATTGGAAGAACTTACAAAAAATCAGCATTTTACAAAGCCGCTGCCCCGGTATACTGAAAGCTCTTTAATAAGAGACCTGGAATCGAAAGGAATTGGAAGGCCCAGTACGTTTTCACTTATAGCAAGCACTATCCAGGATAGAAATTACGTTGAACAGTCTGATAGAAAATTGATTCCGACTAAACTTGGGAAAGCAGTAAATAATATTCTTGTTAAAAATTTTCCGGGCATTATTAATGAAAGTTTTACCGCTGAAATGGAAAATGAACTTGATCAAATTGCCCAGGGTGAAAACGGGTATGTAAATGTACTTAATGATTTTTATCAGCCTTTTTCCAAAGCTTTTAAAGCATGTGGAAAATAAAGTTGAAAAAATTATATGCGAGAAATGCGGCGGCGAAATGATTATCAAAATCGGGAGGTTCGGGAAATACCTTGCATGTAATAACTATCCTGAATGTAAAAATATTAAATCATTAAAAGATATGGCTGCCCAGAACCAGGAACCTGAATTTACAGGTGAAACGTGTGAAAAATGCGGTGCCCGGACGGTCTACAGGGAGGGTAAATTCGGCAGGTTTATAGGCTGCGAAAAATATCCGAATTGTGACTATATAAAAAATATTACACTTAATGTAAGCTGCCCGAAATGTAAACATGGTGAAATTGTTGAAAGAAAATCCCGGAGAAAAAGAATATTTTACGGCTGTTCAAGATATCCCGATTGCGATTTTGTAAGCTGGTACAAACCTATTCCGCATGAATGTCCTAACAAAGATTCCAAATACATGGAAAAAAGATATTCAAAGAAAAAAGGTGAATATCTGAAATGCCCTGTTTGCAGTGAAGAGGTAATCCAGACATTGCCAGGCGAAGAAGAAGAATAATAATTTATAATGAAAATTACGAAAGTAATTAATCAATACATGGAATATTTAGGGGGAATTAAAAGGTATTCTGGGTATACAATTAAAGCCTATACGGAAGATCTAAATGCTTTCTCAAAATACTGCGCAGATTACTCTAAGTTTGAAATAAATACCATCACGGAAAAAATAATAAAATCTTACCTGATGCACCTGAATGATCTCGGTCTTGAAAAAAAATCAATCTCTAGGAAATTAGCTTCGTTAAGAGGATTATTTAAATATGCTTTTCAGCAGGATATAATTGAACAAAATCCGGCATTTTACATATCGAATCCAAAAGCAGCACGAAAATTGCCTGAAATTATTTCAGTAGAAAATTTTATGGAAATTTATAAAGAAGTTGACAAAGACCCGGAAGATAGTAAATTAATAAAAACAATTTTTGAATTATTATATGGATGTTCATTGCGGGTTTCCGAATTGTGCCAGTTAAACAGAGGTGATCTGGATCTAAACCAGAAAATTTTACGGGTAAAAGGAAAGGGCAGCAAGGTAAGAATTTCACCTGTTGGGACAAAATCATCATCAACTTTAAATGAATATTTAGCAGGGAGATCTTTCAAAAGCAGCGAAGAGCCTTTATTAATTAATAAGAATGGAATAAGAGTCTATCCAAGAATGATTCATAGGATAGTTAACAAATATTTATCAAGGATTACAGACATTAAGAAGAAAAGTCCCCATATTTTAAGACATAGTGCGGCAACGCATATGCTGGACAGCGGTGCTAATCTTAAAGCAGTTAAAGAAATATTAGGACATGAAAATCTTTCTACAACACAGATTTATACTCATGTTAGTATAGAAAGGTTAAAAGCTACATATAAAAAATCTCATCCAAAATCTTAACGTAAATCGGAGGATATATGAACATATCAATAACTTCCAGGAAGTTCAAAGCTCGTGAAACTCTTAAAGATTTCATAAGTTCAGAAGTAGTTTCTTTAGAAAGATTTTATGACAATATTTTAAGCGCTGATGTGATTTTAAGTTACCAAAATTCAAGAGATAGTATAAAAAGCGCCGAAATTATACTTA
>CAVUCR010000011.1:0-206188 GCA_963739895.1 uncultured Ignavibacteria bacterium
ATTATGGAACTATCTTAAGAAGAAACAAATGCGCGGGTTCGATTCTGACAGGCAAAAACCTATTGATAACTATATTGTAGATTTCTACTGTAAAGAACTTAAGGCCGCAACTGGAATGGACGGGGAAAGCCATTACGGGAAAGAATACAAAGATGAACAAAGAGACAAAAGATTAAATGAACTTGGGGTTACTGTTTTAAGATTTGATGACCTGGATGTTCGATATAAATTAGATAAAGTTCTTGAAAAGATTGAAAACTGGATTGATAATCATACAACAAGTTAACCCACCCCTAAATCCCCTCCTAGGATTTTTATTTTCATTTATATCTTCAGCATTTGTAATTCTAACTTTCAAAAAGCTTTATCCTGATAAGATGATTATTTTTTTTCCTATTTATTTAGGTATAGTTATCTTCTTCCAATAAAGAGCATTGTCCCCTCCTTGGAGGGCCTGCCGCTGAATAGTACCTAAGCCCCAGGTGGGCGAGGGGTGGGTACGACTTATCCCAAAAAAGGTTGACACTTTTTAATAATATCGCTAGTGAAACACGAAAACCGCAGTATAATTGAACTATTCTTTGATTAATTTTTTAATCTTAACTTTTAATACAATTTGGGCCATAGCCAACCGAATATACCGGCTGTAATTAATCCATAAATAAACCCATCAAAAATAGATTTTAAAGTAGTTGCCCACTTTCTCTGTACCATATGGTGTCCTGTACAAGCGCCAGCTGTATCCGATGAATGCGATAGCCCCGGTAAACCTGAAAATCGAACGGAAAATTGCCCCGGCTATAAGCGCATGCCCCGCAATATAGGCGGCACAAATACTTACTACAGCACAATATAAAAACCACATTACCAGTCTAGCCCCCATATTAAAAGGACCGGATGGAAATACAGCTAATATACCGGCCGGTCCATTATTCAGTTTATCCTTAAAATCCTGTGAGCTGCTTTCCCCGGAATCTGCTGCATAAGGGAACATATATTCTCCTTTATGTATATGGGATTTTGCCAGTGCCTCCCTTATATCGTCTTCCCGCGGAAATTTTCTGAAATCAGATTTATGATAAGGTAAAACCATATGTATTATTGAACTGACCAGGAATACGGCCGTTGCAGAAAGGATAATGGGGAGCCAGAGAGGAAAAATAACATCCATATTTCACTCCTTCTTTTAATTATAAGATTGATTTGAAAAGCCTAATTGAAGATACTGAAAAATAACTATGTTATGCAAAAAGAAAGTGATCACCGGCAGTTTTTAAAACAATTTTCGTTTTTAACAAACGCTGGAGTACATAACATCATCGAACATATGATATGTAATTATAGCGGCTGTGTGTTTGCTGCTTTAATTATTTCTTTAATAATTGTTTATTATTTTGTTCCTGATCTACCACATCCAGCATAAAAAATTAAAGAAAGGAAAAATATTATACCATATTTCAATTAATTGGCTCCCCTTCAGCGGGCGGCTTAAACTAACCCAAGTTTTTTTAGAAAAGCAAGGTTATCCCATTCGACCCACATCTCGGCAATTTTACCTTCTTCAATTCTGAAGATACCCATAAAATTTAACCCGGCAAATTTGTGTGTTGCAGGAAACGGCGGCATTGGTCCTTCATTGGTTCCCGAATAAACAGCATATGCCGCAACCTCATCATCCTCTGCAATAAGTTTTTTTAATGTTACTTTTTGATCCGGGAAAGAGGATAAAAATCCTTTCTGCAATTGAATAAATTCATCAAGACTATTAAGCTCAGGCATATCAGCAGTCGCCTGGCTGTGTCTTTTAAAATCTGATTTAACAATTGCAAACAGAGCTTATCGAACTGTTTATTATTCAACAAATTGGTAAACTTTTTTACCAGTTCTTTGTTCTGAATAAGATGCTCTTCATTTGAATTGCTGCAGGCTAGAAAAAGAATTGAAACAATAATTAGAGCAAGGGATAAAGATGTAAGCTTTTTCATTTTTACCTCCTTGATATGTTTTTATAATTTAACGAATACGATTGTGGATAGCAAGATTTTTTAAGAAAATCGCAAACCGGTATAATCCTTATGCAGCAGCTAAATCTCAAAAATTTTGAATTAGGCGCCTCACCATTCCATCAATATTTTTTTCATAATAATTGTAAGCAATTAACCCACCCCTAAATGTGGGTAACCAAAAAGTAAAGAAAGTGCCATTTCGAGGGAGTCTTCGACCGAGAAATCTTGTCAAAACGTAAGATTTCTCCCTTCGGTCGAAATGACAATTGGACTTTTTAGTCACCCTCGCTTTTATTCTCATTTATGTCTAGGAATCAATAGGTTCTATTTAATGATCTTATTTCAAATAAATTTTATCTTCATTAAAAAATTATTGTCATGTTAAGAAAATTTATTTTTTGCTATATCATTCCAAATGTATTGCTATGATCTCTAATAAAGGGTATTGTCCCCTCCACTGGAGGGGCGGGGGTGGGTAATATTTGTTAAGAGAAATTCTATCCTTCATTTAAAAGATATAAATTTAGTACGTAACTTTTTTTGCCGAATTTTATTTAATCCTTTCATCCCTTCTAATAACCTCTAGATTAATTAATCCAAAAATCCTTCTCCCTTACTTTTTATTATAGTTGAAATAAATAATGGAGAATTAAATCTATGAAAAAATTTCTCCTCTTCCTTATTTTACCGGCAGCAGTATGGATTTACCCAAGTGTCGATGAAAATTCAAAAACAAAAATTATAGCTGCAAGAGTTAATGATAAAATTGTTATTGACAGTAATTTAACGAAGAAGTCTGGCAAAGGCCCGGTTTTAATAAACTAATTCAGCAGGACCTGAGCAGGGTATAAGGCCGTCACAGAATTCCGAATTCTGGGTAGCTTATGATAATGAGGTAACCGGGTTTACTCCAGACCCTCATGTTGTGGCATAAGAAGCAGTGAGAAGCACCTTCCGTTAAATATTTCCCTCTCGCAATTCTTTCGGGTGTACTTTCAAATTTAACATCAGTTAACGGACGGGCTTTTAAACCAGCAGTTACATAAACTTCATCTTTTTCCCCTGGTATTTTGTTAGGCACTTTGCTGTTACACCGGTTATCAATAAAGTTCCAGAAAGAACTATAAGAACTTGTGTACATTTCTTCACGAATTGCCTTTCTTGATGGGGAATTAGAATTGATATAATTATGTTAGAAAAATTTATTTATGATTGCAACAATTACTAGAAAAAGCCATGCAGCTGTGTCACATGGCACAATGAAAACTATTCCTTAAAAAATCCTATCTTCATTTCATTACGACAGGAGGCGAGAGTGTGTTTACAATACCGTTGAAAATTTCCGGTGTTTGTATCCTAAATCAAAAACAGTAGAAAGTTTAAAGATTAAATTCACGGCAATATTATTCTTTATCCCCGATTAATTACTCTGCATTATAAACAGCTTCTAAAAAAAATAAGGAGTCTGCCATGTATAAATATTCAGCTTTCCTGCTTATTTTGTTATTAACATTGGGCACAATAGTAAGAGAAACTTATGGCTCCCCTCTTTTCTAATTTAGGGAAACACCACTTCCCTATAACTAGCGATTCGGAACTGCTCAGAAATATTTTGACCAGGGAATAATTTTGGCTTACGGATTTAACCATGAGGAGGCGTTCCGGTCATTTGAAGAAGCTGCAAGGCAGGATTCTAACTGCGCAATGGCGTATTGGGGAATGGCAATTGTCCTAGGACCCAATATTAATTTGCCTATGGATAAAGCTTCGGTTCCGAATGCGTATGAAGCGGTAAAAAAAGCAATCTCTCATCTTGATAATGAAACAGATAGAGAGAAAGATTGGATAATGGCTCTTTCAAAAAGATATAACAATAAACAGCTTGATGATAGGCATAGTCTTGATTCAGCATATTCGGATGCAATGAGGGATTTAACTAAAAAATATCCTGATGACCTGGATGCGGCAACTATGTTTGCAGAATCTCTTATGGATCTTCACCCGTGGGATTACTGGCTGAAAGACGGAACACCTGAACCATGGACACCGGAAATTCTTTCCACTTTAGAAAGCGTAATAAAAAGAAATAATGATAATATGGGGGCAAACCATCTTTATATACATGCTGTTGAAGCATCTAAAACCCCCGGACTGGGTTTAGCCAGTGCAAATCGACTGAGATTTCTCGTACCTGGAGCAGGTCACCTTGTTCACATGCCCGCACATATTTACATACGAGTAGGCAGATACCATGAAGGGAGCCTTGCAAATGAGCGGGCTGTAAAATCCGATGAGGAATATATTAGTCAGTGCAACCAGCAGGGATTTTATCCTTTATCATATTACCCTCACAACTATCATTTTTTATGGGCAACTGCGACACTCGAGGGAGACAGCAAAACGGCTATTGACGCCGCAATAAAGACTTCAACCAAACCGCCTGATTCCTTAATGGACTGCTGCGGTTACCAGACTCTTCAGCATTATGCTGTTATACCTCTGTACGCATATGTTACTTTTGGAAAGTGGGATGAAATATTAAAATATGATCCTCCTAAACTAAACCGCCCATATCCGCAGGGCGTATGGCATTACGCCAGAGGAATGGCTTTTACCGGGAAGAATGATCTTCTTAATGCGCAAAAAGAACTTTCCGAGCTCGATAAACTGCGGGATAATAAGGATGTAGATAAACTTGATATCTGGGGAATAAATTCCGCCGGCAGTCTGCTTAAAATAGGGTATGAGGTGCTGGCAGGTGAAATTGCAGCAAAAAATAAAAACTATGACTTAGCAATAAAACATTTAAAAGAAGCGGTTAAACAGGAAGACAAATTACGTTATGATGAACCTCCCACCTGGTTCTATCCAACCAGGCATAACCTTGGCGCGGTATTGCTGGAGGCCGGGAGATATGCAGAATCAGAAGAGGTATTCCGGCAGGATTTAAAAGAAGTTCCCGATAACGGATGGGCCTTATTTGGACTTCACAAGGCACTTCTAAATCAAAACAATAAACGGGACGCAGATGAAATCGAACAAAGATTCAGGGAAGCCTGGAAGTACTCGGATATAGTATTAAAATCACCGAGGATAATTTGAAAGAACATTTTTCAAGATAGAGATCAATAGAATATAAATTTGTAAGCGGCAAGACTACATGGGCTATTCAGTCTGTAATTATTTTTATGTAACTCTATATTATTCTTTACCATGCATAACCAATATCAAACCTTAACACTGGGACTGTTCCATTTAACCTGCTAAAATCACTATCATCGCCGGAAAAAAAGTAATAATCCACGCCTATGCCGAGCCCCATCGCAAACTGTTCTCCGGGGAACCACTGCCAGCCGAGTAAACCGCCTATTGATGCAATTGTTACTGATTTACTGCTGTTGTCGCTCGATAAATTATTGTATGAAACATTTGGTGCAAAGTAAAAGCCCTTCAAATTATTTCCCTTCGGATAAAGCCTTAGTTCAGCATTTATACCGAATCCCTTTAAGCCAGATAATGTGGGGGTCTGGATACCGCCGCCGACTGCAACACCGTCATTTACCTTATGAAAGTATGAAATATTATAGAACAATAAAAACTTCAAAGGGTTAACTACTATCATATTGCTGCGGGGAGTTATATCTTCCGTTTTAGATACAATCACCGCCTCTGTATATATGTATCCCCGGTTGCGGGATCAATAGTCCATTTTTTTTCGTTAGTACGATCTTGACCAAAAGCAGATGTAAGAAATGCAAGGCTTATTAAGAGTATAAATAAGAAAGTTTTCATTATAGGTCTCCGCCTGAATTTATGTTATTAGAAATTTATCAAAAAAACACACAATTGTAATGCCATATAAAAATCAACAATGATCTTATGTTTGGAATAATGCACAAAATTGAACAGTCTAATTAAATAATCAGTAAGTATATAATTCCATACATATATTGAAACATTTTTGTACAAATAACCTTCGCTAATAAATGTGTAATTTTTCTGATAGATTTTAAATATATTTTTCTCTCCTTTCAAAAGATAAATACTATAAATGAGATATTATAATATTTTATTGTTCTAAAGGTCTACAGTATTTATATTTGTTTATTCTTAAACTCATTTCAACAATAAACCAAAGGTGCAAAAATGGATATTCTTGATGGTGTAAAATCTTCACTAGGCGGCGGGGATAAGCAGAATGAGCTTATATCAGTTATTATGAATTTAATCAGCGGACAAAGCGGCGGATTGAACGGACTTATTCAGCAGTTTACTTCCAAAGGAATGGGAGATCTTATTTCTTCCTGGGTAGGAACCGGGCAAAACCAGTCTATCTCTCCTAATCAAATTAGTGAGCTCCTGGGTTCAGATACGATTAAAAATTTATCTTCAAAACTTGGAATAGATACAAATGCTTTGACAGGTCAATTATCAAATTTACTTCCGCAGGTGGTTGATAAATTAACTCCTGATGGTAAAATTCCCGAGGGTGATATCTTAAGCAAGGGAATGAGCATGCTGGGAGGATTATTTGGTCAGGAGTAGGCTGTCTTCCTACAATATTGAGGGAAAGGCGTGGTAAAGGCGATTTTCATTTTAATTTCCTTGATTAACCTTGTTAAAGCTAATAATAAAACCAGATCGTTCTATAATCCCTTATATTCTCTCCTCTTGCTGCGAGCTCTTCCAGATAATCATATATCGGGACATCAACATAATTATAAGGCGGGATAGCAGAAATATTTTTCTCCCACGGATGAAATTCATAAACCCTGGACCCATCGGGTAAGATCATTACCAGCCTGTGATCCTGCCCGGCCTGGAGCTGGTTTTTACCCAGCTTCGGGACATTAAATACCGGTTCATCCGTTCGATCCAACCCTGGAGGCAGCCTTGCTTCTTCTTTTCTCTCCTGTAAGATTCTGGCAATTGGGACAATATACTTTTTTGTTTCTTCTTTACCTTTCATATTAAAAGTATAATAAGGATCAACGCCAATTGATTTTAGATCCATTCTAAGTCTGGCTGTTTCAAATCTCCTTGAATTTTCTACCGTAAAGACCTGCTGATTATAAACACTAATGCCGAATTTCTTAAATTTTTGAACCGCATTCATTGTTTCCGGTGTAATCTCGTATGAATGTTCAAAGTGGGTAACAAGGGTAATCTCTAATTCAGGCGGCTTGTGATATCTTGCAATTATTTTTATAAGGTTATCGGTAATTCTCATCGGTAAAACAACCGGTGTTCTGCTTCCAATTCTTATCCTGTACACCTGCTTTTTCGAAGCAAGTGTTTCGAGTAATTTTTCAACCTGGTTATCCTTCATAATTAAAGGATCTCCACCGGTAATTAAAATATCCCCCACACTTTTATGATCATCAAACCATGAAACAGCTTCCTCTATTTTCTTGCTTGATGCCAGGGCTTTTGGTTCAAGTACACTCTCAATCTCCCAGTTACGCTGGCAGTAAACACAGATCTGGGCACAAGTATTAAAAGGTTTTATGATGGAAATGATAGGATAGCGTCTTGTAATTAATTCCATAGGTGAAGTATCATGTTCCCCCATAAAATCAAATGTTACATCGCGATCCCCTTTATGCTCTATCATCTTATCTACATATTCTTTAGGCGGAATTACCTGCGCTCTTATGGAGTGATCATATCCGATTGACAGCTTCCTGTCCATCAGGCTTAAATAATACGGGGTTATACCGAAAGCTATTTTATTTTTGGCAGCATTATTAACGGCTTCCTTTTGTTCGGTTGTAAGTTCAATCAGATCTACCAGGGGTGCTGCATTTCTTATAACATTTTTTAAATGCCACTGGTAATCATTCCAATCTTCACTATTACTTTTAAAGTATCTTAAAATTCTCGATTTGTTCTCCTTGCGCCAGCCAATTACTTCATCCTCCAAACCGGATGGATATTTCTTAAAATATTTGTGAACACTGGAACCTAAATCATCCAGGATTTCCATTCGCGCAAGTGCAGCTTCCCTCCCTTTCATCTTTAAAAATTCAGGGATTCCTTTTTTTACCTGCGCATTTTCAAGATAAATATTAGATTTCCCGGTTGCACCCCTGAACATGTTTATAAATTCAAGAATGAATCCGACTGAAATTTTATCCTTCAACTCATCACGTTTATTTTGAGCCAGTTTCCAAAGACTGTTCAGCGCGGAAAATTCTGTCCGGAATTCGTTAATCGGGCCGATAATACTTCTGAAAACACGAATAGATTCCCGCACGGTTGATTTTTCGAGTATATGAAGGTCATTGTCAATGGCAAATACTTTTCTTTCTGCCTTTTCTAGGTAGTTATACATAGAATCACGGGCGGCTTCCAGATCATTTGAGTTCTTTAATATTTCATAAATCTCCGGATTCGATTCCCAAAGTCTTTGGATATACCCTTCATAATCAACTTCGAAATGAGGCTTAAATAAACTGACTTCATCGGTGAAAACATCATCGAGTAACTTTGTACTTAACCATTTAACTTTTGGTGCTTCGGAAGGTGATTTTTTTGCCGCAGTTTTTTTCTTTTCGGAATCAGTCATAGTTTCCATAACTGTCTCCTAAAGTAGTTGTAAACTAAAAATAGTATAAGGTTAATTTTATAAATAATCAACTAAAATATAAGCTTACCGGGTACTTTATTCAGGAATTACAAAACTTTCGAGTATCAAATAAAATTTATGCAAATAGAAAGGTTAAGTGTTCTCTCATTAAATATTATTAAATTTCAAAATTGTGGAAGTAAGATTGTTTATTTATTTTTCATCAAATAACTTTATGACGATATGAATGGAACATTTGCCGTATTTCTTTCCTGCCTAATTTCTCTAACTACATTAACACAGGGGAAAGAAAAAACATTTAATATTTCTATAGGGGAGTTGCATAAAACTACTGTCTTGTATTTTACTTCAGGATGGAAGTACAGTTCAACATATAGCGGTAATTGGACTTCTACCGGTTTAAACGACAGCAGCTGGAAGGAAGTGAACACAATAAGGAATGATGGTTTCCCTTCAGACTGGAAGGGGACAGGATGGTTCCGGTTCCATTTTACAATCGATTCTTCATTGTTCAACAAACCTGTCTACCTTCATATCTGGTCTGCCGGTAAACAGGAAGTTTATATCGACGGAAAATTTGCTGCGGTAAATTCAGATTGGAAACGCCCTAAAGTTGTAACCTTTAATCCATGGCAAGATCATATTTTAGCTGTTAAATATATAAATGATGATCCGATGTATTATAAAGATGCAGGATTCAGTGAAGGTTTTAGAATTGGCTTTGGAAATATCGAAGAAGTAATGCAGTCGGATTTGCAGGAACTACGGGGGTACTCAAATGAACAGATGTTCTTTACTGCAATAACACTAGCTTTCGGACTACTTCACTTGATTTTATTTTTATTCAACAGACAATTTAAAGAAAATCTTATATACTCAATTTTCTTATTTGTATATGCAGCAAGCATATTCATGGATTATCAAGCAAGTCTTGCGGTAAGTATAACCGAACTAATCTTTTCTTTGAGGATTCATAGGATTCTAATGTCGTTAACCCAGGTCCTGGTTCTTCCTGTTTTGTATTCCATTTTAAAACAGAAAGCCGGGAAATTCTTTTGGATCATTATTGCATACTATCTCTTTGCTGCTACTGCTGCTGTAATCAAACCGGTTGATAATTTTATTTACTTACAGGTGGGGATCATACTTGTACTTGCCGAATGCTTCCGAATAACAATAAATGCTTCAAAACAAAAAACCGAAGGAGTCTGGATAATCGCCGCCG
This sequence comes from uncultured Ignavibacteria bacterium, assembly GCA_963739895.1. Lineage (GTDB taxonomy): Bacteria > Bacteroidota > Ignavibacteria > Ignavibacteriales > Ignavibacteriaceae > CAVQBP01. Next base: position 9,821 of record CAVUCR010000011.1, read on the forward strand.
GCTTTGCAATACTTTTTATTTTCTCGTTCTACGACTGGCTTCTTGATTTCAATTTAATTACTATGATAGGGAATTTTAGCAACGGTTATCCATATGGGACAATCGGTTTATTTATATGCATGTCGATTTTCCTCTCCAAGAGTTTTGCCAAATCGAACCAGAAGATAATCCGGCAGGAAAAATTGAACGAAGCACAGGAAATTGAAAATAAATTTCTTGATGCGGAAAATAAAAGGAAATCAAAAGAACTTGAAGATGCACGAAAGCTTCAGCTGTCGATATTGCCTAAATCCTTTCCTAAAGTACCACACCTGGAAATTTCTGCTAATATGAGAACGGCGGCGGAAGTTGGCGGTGATTACTACGATTATCATTTATCCGGTGACGGAACAATTACACTTGCTATCGGTGATGCAACAGGGCATGGTATAAAAGCAGGTATTATGGTAGCTCTTATAAAAAGCCTCTTTGATGCAATGGCCCATACTTTTTTCATTCCCGATTTTTTTAACCACTGCACAAGAACAATTAAGAAAATGAACCTGGGAAATCTTTATATGGGATTGACTGTCCTGAAAATTCAGAAATATAGGATTACAGCATCAGCTGCCGGGATGCCTCCGTTTTTGATCTACAGGAAGAGTACAGATTCGGTTGAAGATATAATTCTAAAAGGGATGCCGCTGGGAGCTTTTTATGATTTTCAGTACCACCAGAAAATTATTAAAGTTGAACCGGGAGATATAATACTCATGTTAACGGATGGTTTCGTGGAACTGTTTAATGCAAATATGGAGATGCTTGATATTGATGCGGCAAGAAATATTTTTTTAGATGCGGTCAGGAAAAATTCTCCGGATATTATAAAAGATTTATTAAATGCAGCGGATAAGTGGCTTAACGGATGTCAGCAGGCTGATGATATAACTTTCCTTTTGATTAAGATAAAAGAAGAGTCAAAGAACTAACGAAAATTTTTTAACTTTGATAATTATCACTTAAAAGTAAAAAGTTAATTATATCTTTCCGGTTTAAACGGTGTTAAATCCAAGGATATTTTTTTGTTGTCAATAATTTCCTGCACAAGTTTACCTGAAGCCGGGCCGAGACTTAATCCCATCATTGCATGTCCAGCTGCGAAAATAAGGTTATCAATGTTTTCAGATTTCCCAATATATGGCAGTCCGTCCGGCGAACAAGGTCTATGCCCAAACCAGATATCCTTTTCTTCCGGCACAACAGGATCTATCCCCGGATAATATTCTTTTATTTTCCTTAAATATCCTTTTACCCGTTTGATATTAATTTCATCTTTGTTTGAGCCTATTTCCATAGTGCCTGCTAGCCGGAGATCATTTCCCATTGGTGTAACAGCAGCTCTTGTTTCCAGCAGCAAAGACGGGTACTTGGGTAGGTTTTTAAAATTTTTTAATGTAATACTGTACCCTTTACCCGATTGAAGCGGAAGATTAATATTAAGGTTCCTGCTCAATTTATTCGACCAAATTCCTGCAGCAAGGACAAAATAATCGGCTTCAAATTTTTGTGTTGTTGATAGTGCTGCAGATATTCTGCCGTTATTCAATTCAAAATTTGTTATTTCACTATTGTAATAAACTTTTACATTATTTTTTTTGAAATATTCAAGCAGTGCATTTATAAGTTTACCGGGATAAATATGTGAGTCGCATTTAAAATAAACCGCTCCAGCAACATCAACTTCAATTTGTTCAATCTGCTGAACCTCGTTTCGGTTAAGTATCTCAACATCAAGCCCTAAACGCTTTGCTTCTTTTGCCGTTTCAATTTCATCTTTACCGGCTTCTTCTGTTTTAAACATTTGAAGAATGCCGGTGTTTTTTAAATTAAAATCAAAACTTCCAGACAATTTCTGGTATAATTCTTTACTAAGCAAATTAAAATCACGCAAAGGGATTTTAGATTTATCAACATGGATTTTATTAGAAGACTTAAAAAATTTCCAAACCCAGGAAATCAAATCCTTTTTTAAAAGAAAAGTTAAAGCCAAAAGGACTGCCGGGGTTAAACATCCATTTTAATCCCATTGTAATTACACCCGGTGCTGCAAGTGGAATTATATGGCTGGGCACAATCATTCCTGCATTACTGTATGAACAGCTCCTGGTAAAATCAAATTTATCTGCAATAATTACTTCATGCCCTGATTTATTAAGGTAGTAGGCACTCATTAACCCGATAATTCCACCACCGATAACAACTACTCTGCTCATTATCTTTCCGAATTAAATTAATTGAAATCCTTCCGGGAATTGATCCTCATCATCAATTATAATATTATTAAAGCCAATAACTCTTGCTGATCCTTCAATACTTGGAATTATTCCCTGGTAGCTGCCAATCTTTGCTGTGCTTTCAACTCTTCCGGTAAATTTAGTGCCGATGATACTTTCATGGATGAAAGGTTCCCCTAATTTTAATTTCCCTTTTGCAAACCATTGAGCCATTCGTGCCGATGTGCCGGTACCGCACGGAGAACGGTCTATTGCTTTTTCACCATAGAGAACGGCATTTCGTGCCGACGCTTTCGGGTCAATAGTCTTACCCGCCCATAACACATGGCTTAACCCGCAGATGCTGGGATTTTCAGGATGAACAAAATCATGTTTTTCTCTTATTGATTCTCTGATTGTACGTCCCCAATTTATTAATTGTGCCGTTTCGAAATTCTCTAATCCCGGAAAGTTTTTTTGAACGTCAATAATTGCATAATAGTTACCACCGAAAGAAACATCAACTTTTAATTTTCCGAGACCAGGGCACTCTGCTTCAATACCTGTTGCGGCTAAATATGCAGGTACATTAGCAAACTTGACGGATGTAACTTTATTCCCTTGCTGTTTATAATCTACCGAAACTAGACCGGCAGGCACTTCAAGTCTAAGTCTGCCCGGCACTTTTGGTGTTATTAAGCCATGTTCAATCCCGGCTGTTACAGTTCCTATGGTTCCGTGTCCGCACATAGGCAGACATCCGCTTGTTTCAATAAATAAAATTCCAATATCGTTTTGAGGATCATGGGGCGGGTATAAAATGCTGCCCGACATAATATCTGAGCCGCGCGGTTCAAACATTAATCCTTTTCTTATCCAGTCATATCTTTTTATAAAATCCAATCTTTTTTCGCTCATATTTTTACCTTCCAATATTGGACCTCCTCCGGCAACCAATCGTACCGGGTTGCCGGCAGTATGAGCATCAATGCAAAAGAAAGTTTTTATACCCATTAATTTTTACCTGTTCAATTTTAATTTTTGTAAAAATATCATTTACATGGATTTTAAATTCAAATAATCCGGCAGTTCAGGTCTTGTTTTCATTGCATAATCAATTATTGACTGCACGCGATCTCTTTCTTTTCCGGTTAAAGGAAATCTTGGCTGGCGTACATTTTCTGTTCCCATCCCGGTTGCAGTTCCTGCCATTTTTATATTTTGAACTAATTGCGGGCTTATATCCAGTTCCAGCAATGGCAGAAACCATCGGTTAATTTTTAATGCTTCATTAATTCTTCCGGCTTTTATTAATCTATAAATGGCGACGGTTTCGCGGGGATAAGCACAAACCAATCCGGCTACCCAGCCATGAGCACCCATCAATAGACTTTCCATACCTAATGTATCTACTCCCGTTAAAACTTTAAATCTCTCTCCAAACTTGTTTATCATTCTTGTTACGTTGCTTATATCCCGTGTTGAGTCTTTAACTGCATTTATATTTTTAAATTCTAAAAGCTGTTCGAACATATCAAGTGTGACTTCAATTTTATAATCAATAGGGTTATTGTAAATCATAATTGGAAGAGAAGTTGAATTTGCAACAGCTTTAAAGTACTCAACCGTTTCGTAATCGGTTGCCCTGTACTTCATAGGCGGAAGAAGCATGAGACCATCTGATCCGTCTTCTTCTGCTCTTGCGGCAGAAATTATTGCCTGCTTTGTAGATTGTTCGGAGATATTCATAATTGCCGGAATTCTTCCGTCAGAAATTTTTATTGTCTCTTTTAACAAAACCGATTTTTCCTCCGGGGTCAAAGTGCTAGCTTCACCAAGTGATCCGCCGATTATAATCCCATTTACCCCGGCATTAATCTGCTCTTTTATATTTTTTGCAAACATTTCCAGGTCAAGATTGTCATCATCGGTAAACTGGGTAGTAATGGCGGGATAAATTCCACTCCATTCAAAGTTCATTTTCCACCTTAATTAAAATTTAAAAAGATTATAAAAAAATTGGGAATATATTCTATTATAAGCTATCAAAATTTTAAGAAACATTTATATAATATTGATATTTTTTCATAAGATAAAAAGTAAAATATTACAAATAGAAAGCTGTAAAAACATGAAACATTATAATTTAAAATTCCAAATTAATTAAAGCGTATTGCACCTCTTTTGGAGCATAGGCAACAAATTAATTTTTCCACCTTACACTTCAAATCCCGTAATTGACATACTTGCTGTATTAAAAGAGATTCTATTTTATTACAATTTTTTTCTTGGATTAACAAGGAAGGTTATAAATATGTTTAATTACTATTTTATACTCCACACAACAGGTTTATAAAATAATTATTATCTTTAATCAATCAATAATCAGCCTGTTAATTTTTCTTCTGTATACAGTACTTCTTTTAGATGAACCTGTTATTTCACAGAAATTTTTCTTTATGCCAAATGAATTATTAAATAAAGGACGTCAAGCTTTAGCAACTGGTGAATGGGAAAAAGCCAAAGAACTATTGGATAATGCACTGAAGGAAGATGAATCTGCCGAAGTTTATGAGGAGCTCGGGTGGGTAAACTGGTGGCTGAATGATGCTCAGAGTGTTTTTGAATCTCGATTAAAAGCTTATAATCTATTCCTGAAAAGTAATAACAAGCTTGGAGCTTCACGTAATGCAAGCTGGATTGGTGTGGATTATATTGAATTTAAAGGGGAATTTGCCGTTGCAAGCGGCTGGTTACAAAGAGCTGAAAGTCTTTTGCAGGGAATGCCCAACTCCTGGGAGCTTGGTTTAATAAAAATTCTAAAAGCCAGGTGGGCTTTCCAGGCCGAAAAAAATATCGAACTCGCTTTTAAGCTTATTGATGAAAGTATGGCGCTTAGCAAATCACTTAACTATATTGAGGGTGAAATGCTTGCAGAAGCTTTGAAGGGATTTATTTTAGTTGTGGAAGGGAAAATTTCCGAGGGGATGCCGCTTCTTGATGAAGCTACCCTCCTAGCTTCAACCTCAGAAAAGGGAGATATAAAAATAACGACCATAACATGCTGTTTCTTAATTGATGCCTGTGAAAGAATCCGGGATTATGAACGTGCGAGCCAGTGGTGTAACAATGTAAAGGAAATGTGCAAACAGTGGAGATACAAGGCAATGTTTGCAAATTGCAGGATGAAATATGCCGGCCTTTTAATTTGGAAAGGGGATTGGAAAGAAGCAGAAGATGAATTTTTATCGGCAGCAAACGAATTGAAGATCTTTAGACCCGTACAGGTAAATGCATGTAATGTTAGATTGGCTGATTTAAAGAGAAGACAGGGAAAATGGGATGAAGCAGAAAGAATGTTAAATGAAGTTGAATCACATACGCTAAAGCCATTATACCATGCAGAGCTCCATTATGATAAAGGAGAATATGATGAAGCATTAAATCTGTCAGAAAAATATTTAAGGAGGATCCCTGTAAAAGAAAAAGCCGAAAGAACTACCGGAGTTGAATTATTACTTAGGATTTATATAAAACTTGGAAAACTAGAGCAAGCCCAATCTTTGCTGAATGAGTTAAAAGAGATAGCAGAAGCAATAAATACTCTTCCTATAAAAGCTGCATTATTAAGTGCCGAAGGGAATTTATATTATGTAAATAAAAATTATGAACCGGCAAAACAAAATCTTGAAGATGCGGTTGATATTTATGATAAAATAAAATCCCCTTTTGAATCATCCCGAAACAGACTAATCCTTTCTGAAATTTTAATTACGCTAAATAGGTTTGCACAGGCTGAAGGGGAGTTAAACACTGCCATCTCAAAATTTAAAAGAATTGGGTGCAGAAAAAGACTATGAAAAAGCTAAATATCTTTTGAAGAATTTGTATAATGATAAAGCAGATGACTTCAACAAAAATAAATATGAATTTACAGGAAGAGAGCTTGAAGTGCTCCGGTTAATTTCTGAAGGAAAAAATAATGAGGAAATTGCGGAAAAACTTTTTCTTAGCGTTCGAACAGTTGAAAAACATATCACAAATATTTACAGCAAAATGGGAGTATCGGGAAAGTCGGCCCGCGCTTTTGCAGCCTCGTATGCAACAAAACATCAGCTGATATTTACTTGACACAAATCAAAAAGTCAATAACATCTAATTGTAGTATAATACGTACAGTCATACAGAAATATACGTAGTACCCCTGATTTTTATTCTGTCCTATTCCCATAATTTGATAACCAACGAAATAGATATCTAATTATTAATATTCAGGAGGTAAAATTATGAGCGGCAAATTTGAAACAGAACATTTCAAGGTAATTGTTATCGGCGCCGGACAGGCAGGTTTATCAGCAGGGTATTTTTTATCAAAGCATAATATCCCTTTTGTAATACTTGATGCAAACAAAAGAATTGGAGACTCCTGGCGCAACCGCTGGGATTCGCTTCATCTTTTCACTCCTGCAAAATTTGACGGACTTGCAGGCATGGCTTTCCCTGCTTCACCTAATTATTTTCCTACAAAAGATGAAATGGGAGATTATCTTGAAAATTATGCTGATCATTTTAATCTGCCTGTTAGAAACGGAATACAAGTAGACGGACTTTCAAGGAAAGGAAATTCATATTGTGTAACGGCAGGAGATCGGCATTTTCATGCAGAACATGTAATAATTGCAATGTCAAATTATCAATCGCCGAAGATCCCTCAATTTGCTAAAGAACTTAACCAAGATATTGTGCAGCTACATTCCTCCGATTATCGAAATCAATCCCAGCTGAAGGAGGGAGGAGTGTTAGTAGTCGGTGCAGGAAATTCAGGTGCAGAGATAGCTCTTGAATCCGCAACAAATAATCACACTGTTTGGTTATCCGGAAGAGATGTCGGACATATCCCATTTCATATTAATAGCACTATGGCAAAAATTATTCTTGTAAGATTAGTAATCCGGTTTTTATTTCATAGAATTTTAACTATAAATACACCAATCGGAAGAAAAGCCCGACCGAAAATTATTTCGCAAGGAGGTCCTCTAATCAGAATAAAACCGAAAAATATGATTGATGCCGGAATAGAACGTGTGCCTAAAGTTGTTGGTGTTAAGAATGGTCTGCCTTTACTTGAAAACCAAAATATTCTTGATGTAAAAAATGTTGTATGGTGTACCGGCTTTTATCCTTCATTTTCTTGGATCGATATCCCGGTTTTTAAAGACAGGGAACCAATGCACGATCGCGGAATCGTAAAAAAAGAACCGGGATTATATTTTACCGGATTACATTTTCTATATTCATTATCCTCCGCTATGGTACACGGAACTGCGAGAGATGCGGAATATATAGTCAAGAGTATTCATAGGAAACTTAAAAGCGCAAGCAAGAATGTTTAATCGAAATATCCAATCCTGCATATGGTTAATGCAAGATTGGTCCGCTACAGATATATTGTAAACAAAAAGCAACCGGCTGGAAATTATAAGTTACTTTCAATATCTCAGGATTACTATGTGAAATCTTTGTAGTTACAGAAACAAAGAATATGGTAGCGTTTAAGTAAAGAAAAACTGCAGAATATTAGTACAATAAAAAAATCAAATATTACTTGTTTTGAAAAGAAATAAGCGGAAACAAAACGCGTTTCAAAATAAAGCTATAGAATATTACCTTGTGCTCTGCTTGTTTCTATTTCTATATTATGTACAAGATCCTTAAAGTGAGAATTAGATCTCAAATTATCCCAAAGAGGATCGACCTTCAGGGAAAGCAATTCAGTTTCATGCTTGTCATATGCTTTTTTTAACCATTCAAAGGTTTTTTCTTTCTTTCCAAAACCGGCATAAATAAGAGCTATGTCAGTGGCTCCATCATGCCATTCATTCCATCGTTTGAGCAAAATTTTGAGAAAACCGTTTGCTTTAATTGTATCTCCAACTAACGCATAAGCGTATCCCAGCCACCTGCTCATTGTAGCTTTTCTAAGTTTCATACCTTTTTCTAATTCATTTATGCCATTTTCATAATCCCCTTTTTTTAGAAATACTAAGCCCAATAAGCTATGAGCGGGAGGAAAATTCTGTTCCATTTCAAGTGTCTCTTTGTATTGGTTTATTGCTTTATCATATTGGCGGGCAAAATAATATGCACGTCCCAAATCCACCTGTATTCGTAATGATAAAGGAGAAAGCTCTATTGCCTTTTCCATCTCCAAAATTCCTTCTTTTATCAAGGCCGAATTAATCAAATAGAATGCGAGCCATTGATGTGCCGTAGGATAATTAGGGTTGAGTTCAATCGCCCTTTCTAATTCTTTTTTAGCACCTATTTTATCCCATTCGTTATTTAAGCAAGCCGACAAAGATACATGGGCTTCAGCTAATGTTTCGTCAAGTGCAAGTGCTTTAGTGACAAATTTCTTAGCTTTTTTCATCGCCTCATTCGATTGAATTATCCCATAGTTCCCCAGCAGGATGTATGTGTCCGACAGACCGGCATACGCAGGTGCATACCCGGAGTCAAGAGCAATTGCTTTAAGAAATTGGTGCTTTGCTTTTTCAAATCCTTCACTTGTTCTCATATTCCAAAAGTATCGTCCTTTGAGATAAGCCATATACGCCTGGGGATTTACGGGATTGGATGAAACAACAACGGCATGTTCTTTTGGTATTAGTTCAAGTTTAATCTCAGAAACAATTTCATGTGCAAGCTCTCCCTGTAATTTCAAAATATCGTGCATATCCCGTTTGTAGCTTTTAACCCACAATAACTCGTCTGTATCTGCTTTGATAAGTTTAGCTGTAATTCGAACATGATCATTAGCATTTAAAACAGATCCTTCAATTACTGCATCCACTTTTAATTGCCGGGCTATTTCGGGCAGCGGCTTAGAGACATTTTTGTATGTCATTATTGATGTTCGTGATATTACCCTTAATGATTTTACTTTCCCGAGGTTTGAAATTAATGTTTCGGTCATGCCGTCAGCAAAGTATTCCTGGTCCGGATCAACATTAAGGTTCATAAATGGAAGTACTGCAATGGACTTAATTTTTTTATCATTGTTATTTACTAGATTGATTACAGCCACCGTCGATAAAACAAGCAATAAAATTCCAATCAAACCGATGATTATATGTTTTGCCTTTGGTGACATACGCTTTGGAAACGTATTATTTTCTTGTTGGTCTACAGCTATCATAGTATTAATATTTTTTCCTAGTTCGTTCACCACTAAATCATCTTTTAAAGCAGTGTTCTCATCAATTTCCAATTCTTTAACTTCAGCTATGAATTTAAAGCCCACCCTTGGAATCGTGCGAATAAAAGTAGGGTCCTGAGCATTATCCTGTAGAGCTTGGCGTACTTCATCAATGCAATGGCTTAATGTATTTTCCGTGACAATGACATTAGGCCACAAATCATCCAGCATATCCTGTTTCTTAACCAAAGAACCATGATGATTGACTAAATACAAAAGTGTCTCAAAAGCTTTGGGGCGTAGATGTATTTGTTGGGTTCCCTTTCTCAAACTGTGTTCGCCGGATTCTAATACAAAATCGCCAAACTGAAAAATATGGAATTCACCTGTTTTCATAAGATTAACAGATATTTCTCATAACTTTTTAATGATTTTGTCAAGACTGTAAATAAAACATTTTACAATATTATAATAAAAAAAGCAAGGATTTTTATAACCAATAAAAGTGAACTGACAAGGTTTCGAAACCCCGGAAAAATTATAGAAACAGGAGAAATATAATGAAAGCAATTTTTTTTGTGGGAATTTTGTTGTGCGTTTTTTCTTTTATGAGCTGCAAATCTACAAATGCAAAATCAGAACAATTAAAGCTATTTGCAACTGATAAAGAATGGTCTGATGCAATTGCTGATGGAGATATTGATAAAATTGTTTCTTTCTGGACTGAAGATGCTATTCTTTATTTTCCCGGAGCTCCAATAGTGATTGGACGGGGATCTATTAAAGATATAGTAAGAAAAAACCGTACTATTTCCGGATTCTCTTTAGAACACAAACCGGCTGAAGTATTTGTATCAAGTTCAAATGATTTGGGATATACAACAGGAACATTTAACATATCATTACCTGATAAAAATGGGAAACTTATAAAACGGCAAGGAAACTATGTATGCATCTGGAATAAACAAAATGATGGACACTGGAAGTGCAGTGTGAATATAGGAAACTATCGTTCTTCAATAGCAGAAAAAACGGAATAATTATAAATAAAATTTGTTTTCTTAAATGGAGAAATTGAATATGAAAAAGTCGAAAAATTTAATTTTAATGTTTTTTATAATCACTGCATCTATATTAAGTCAAGTCCCAAATACTCTTTTTATAATAAGAGAAATAATATGATTCATACATTTTAACTCCACTTTGTTTTTAATGCTTGAAAGGAAATAAAATGACTTTAAAAAACAAGAAACTTGTTTCCCTTATTGCAGATGACATATGGAATAAAGGGAAAATGGAAACTGCTGATAAAGTGATGGCAGATAATACAAAGTATTATGGTCCGCACATGCCAAATGGTGTTGGCACCAAAAAAGACTGGATAAATGCTATTACAATGTATCGAAATGCTTTTCCAGATAGTCACGTTACTTACGAGGAATTAATTACAAGTAATGATATTGTTGTTGGAAGATGGAGTGCAACCGGCACACATACCGGAAAACTTCCTGGAATTGAACAAGTAACCGGTAAGCAAATTGCCCTCAGCGGTATAACTATTTACCGTTTTGCGGATGGGAAAATCATCGAAGCCCGGGAACAACTCGATTTACTTGGCATGTGGAAGCAACTAGGATTTATTTCACTGCCAGGTGTAGAATAGAATTCAAAATAATTATTATATAATAATTAAATCGTTTTTCACCTTAACTATTAGAATAAGTTCGTTTATAATTATGTATAGCACGATCCCATGGCTCACCCCTGAGCTTCAATGCTATGCGGTCACGAGCTATTGTTGTACATTCAGGGAATATCAGAATCGAAAGGAGGCAAGAAATGAGCTTGGAGTCCAATAAATTGTCATCGGTTCTCCGAAACGAAAGCGTTATAAAGACAGCTGTAAGTATCATCGTTATTATCCTCATCGTTGCAGCATTCACCGGTACAACTTTAGCTCGGACATTTGAAGATTCTGCTTCAGTATACGAATTTGTTGAAGCGTATCAGCACATAATTAACACGCGTGATCCGGCGGCTCTTGCAGCATTCTTCACCGACGATGCGGATATTGTGGTCCGTAATTCACCCCTGATACACGGCCGTTCAGCCATCCTTAAATGGTGGCGTGCCTACTTCTCTCAACTGAGGCCTCAATCCCTCGACCGGAACCGCTGGTTTGAATCCATGAGGACAATCCTGATTATCGACGAGATCCGGATGACGACCCCTGACGTCGCTCTGATAAATATCACCGCTACGGCAGCAGCGCCGCAGGCTGATACTGAACCACCGCCCATCAGGTATGCCCGCGCGACTTGGGTGATCGTTCGTGAGGAGAGTGAGTGGCTGATTGCGTCGTTACGAGTGCTGCCAAGCGAAGATGATCATGTTATCCGCCGATGAATTAAAAAGTCAAAGGCAGTAGGTAGTTCAATAATTTTGTAACAAACCGGCGGAAAATAAAAATTTGAAAAAATAATTCTTATTAAAAATGGAAAGACATATAAAAATGAAAAACCATTTCACTTTAATTATCGGAGTGAGCTTATTAATTATGAATATAAACCCGGCTCAGGATTCAACCGAACTGTACAAGCGTGTTCAAGAGTATCAACACACATTTAACACCCGTGATGCGGCTGCCCTCTCAGAATTCTTCACCGAAGATGCGGATTTCTTGATGTTCAACCTTCCTGAGATACGGGGAAGGCAAGCCATCGAGAACGTGTGGCGGAGTTACTGGCAAAGTAAATTCAACAAGCAAGAACCGGGACGAAAGGGGAAATTCATTCTGAATTTGGTTAGATTTTTCTCAAGTGATGTTGCGCTGGTCAACATCGAATCAATAACCGGAGGCCGGGATTCTCTGGGAGTTGAACTTCAAACCAGGAAAGCACGAGGTACATGGCTGTTGCATCGGCAAAACGGCAACTGGCTCATCTCGGCATTATGCGGGATGCCGACAGAAAAGGATTGTGTTGTACTGGGAGCCTCCACTGAAACTGTAAAAACTCTGCGACCACACATACGCGCATTTGTCGATGCATACGAGGATGCATTTAATAGTCATGATCCATCTGCGGTCAGTTCCTTTTACCGAAACAATGCGGATATTATTGTGCGCAATAGTTCACTGATACAAGGCAAACAAGCGATTCAAGACTGGTGGAATAATTACTTTTCTAAACCGAGACATTACAAAGCGTTATTCATCATCGATGAAATAAGAACAATAAGCGATGACGTCGTGCAGGTAAACTTAACCGCTACAGGTGCAGTTCCCGGGACAGCCGATAAACCACAACCTCTCCGGGAGACCAGAGCGATGTGGATTCTTGTCCGCGGGACTGAAGGGTGGCGTATTGCTGCACTGCGTGTGTTGCCCGGTAAGGATGACCTCATTATCCGAAGATGAGATAAATGAAATTGAAGGTGGTGGGTAGTTTAACCATTATATCACTACCCAGTGGAAAATAAAAATTGGACAAAATAATTTTTATAAAAAATGAAAGTACATATCAAAATAAAAACTTATTTCACTTTAATTATCGGAATGAGCTTGTTGATGATAAATATAAACCTAGCTCAGGATTCAACCTCTGCACCGGATATGCCGGATGGGATTGAAGCAGCGGGAGAGTTTTCTCCATCAGGTCCGCCTCAGAAAAAACCCGAAAGGATTGAAGCTGGAAAAAGCTGTATTGTTGATTTAGTCCAATCTTATACGATTTCCGGAACTCTATCTGGTAAAATTGTATTCAATTACCGGATACTTGTCAAGGGTCCATGCGGATCACCACCCGGAACATTTGATGAAGAGTGGATCGCATACGGGAAATTCACTGGTAAGATTAACGATGCTGTTGCGTCCGGAAATATGTGTTATACAGCTAAAGTTAAGGCAACTCAAGATAATCCGTAATACAGGACCTGGAAAAATAGGCGTTCTAGTAAGCGGATTGGATTGCTTCAAAAAGGTTATAGCGTTTTAATTTCAAAATAACTACTGCTTATTTATAGAGTAAGTATTATAGACCTTTATTTTACTGCTATTGTTAAAAAATATACGAGATACTTTATTTCGATAAGAGAAGCAAAAGAAATTAATATTTTGAAGCAACTTAGTATTACTCAGCAATCTGTAATGTCTTTCAGTATTTCTTATATTTTATTTTCTCTTTTCTTGAATCTTTTTTAGTTAGCTTTAATCTAACTATAAAAATTTAGAAAGGATTTTGCGATGAAAAAAAACGTAGGTTCGGTAGATAAAGTAATTAGAATATTATTAGCCATTTTATTTGCAGTCTTGATTTTAGCTAATATAGTAACCGGGTGGCTGGCAATTGTTTTGGGAATATTTGCAGTTGTCTTCTTATTGACTGCTTTTATGAGCTTTTGTCCCATATGGTTTTCATTAAAAATAAGTACAGCTAAAAAAACTGCAGAAGTTTAATCAAAATGTAGGGGCGTATTACCATACGCCTTTACAGACATTTCATCAACTTTCCGCAAACTTGTATCCTATATCACAATCATTTTTTTGTTATTAATATTATTATCTATAGCTTAAAAGCCTATTCCGCAATTGTTCCCGGATTTTTAAATAACTTTCCAATCAACGTTTAATATAGGAGGTGCCATGAAGAAGTTCCATCCGTTCCATTTCTTTTGTTTTTTGCTGGTTTTATTGATCAGCAATTCTTCAGCAAACGCTCAGGATGAACCGAAAGATCAACTATATTGGGTTCACCAGGAAAAAGCAAAAATAAATTTGATTGATCAATACGAAAAGACCAGCAAAGATGTTGTAAATATATTTAAAGAAGGAAGTTTAGACGTCGAAATACGTGCATCCCAGAGAGATGATAATCTGTTCTATTATCTAATTCCTATTTCAATTTATGCTGATATTGATAAAATTGTTGCAAATTTTAAAACAGCATCCGAAAAGGTCGGAAAGGATAAATGGTCAAACGCAATGGGGGAAAATTCAGCAACTATTGAAACTTCCAAAGATGGAATTATTACACATTCCGGGAAATATTCATATGTTCCTAAAAACCCCAAGTTAAAACCAAATGAAGTAAAATTTCTACACTGGGATTATTTTTACGTACTCCCTAAAAAAAGGAAAGAGTTTTTTGAAATAGCAAAACAATACAAAGAACTTAGTGAAAAGGATGATATCGAAATGGGCTATGATGTGTGGCTGCCCGAATTTGGGTTTGACAATGATATGGTTGTTGTTACCCAAGGAGCAAAAGATGATATTGATTTTTACCAAACTAATAATATGGTTAATGAAAAGTTAGGCAGCGACGGGGAAATGCTATGGAATAAAATGTTAAAAACACTTAAAAATTTTACACACATTAATGGACACACTAGACAAGATCTTTCAATGATGAAATAGCATAAATAATTTTGGGCGGGCAGTTCCGCCCTGTTAAAATTTACTTCATTAATATCATTTTTTTAGTAGCAGTAAAATTATTTACATTCAGCCTGTAGAAATATACACCGCTGCTTAAGTTGTTTGAATCGAAATTAACATTATAACTTCCGCTGGATTGATATTCATTGACAAGAGTTGAAATCTCCTTTCCCAAAACATTATAAATTTTCAGGGTGACAATCCCCTCTTTAGCAATCTTATATTTAATCCGTGTTGAGGGATTGAACGGATTGGGATAATTATTTTCCAACTTATAATCCAAAGTTAACAGATCTGCATTTTTAACATCTGTAGCAGGCGAAAACGTATAAATATATTTTTTATCATTTATCCATTCACTTCCGTTCCAGCTTCCGGATATTTTCTCAACAATATTATAATTTGCATCATAGGTAGGATTTTCCTTTTGATCATTATTCCAATTATTGATGTTCCACTGATAGCTGATCCATTCATTCCAGTTATTATTTTCGTCATAAGTTTGAGTTTCTCTTAATGAATTTACCCAGTCGTTGCCGCCCCATTCATACTCAATCCATTCCGTCCAATTATTATTCCCATCATACATTTGAGTATCTTTATAATTATTTAACCATGCATTATCCCAGTAATATTGATACCATTCATTCCAGTTATTATTATTATCATAATATTGATTCTCTTTCAAATAATTCTGCCAGGCAGAACCCGACCATTCAAATCGATACCATTCTTCCCAAAGTTTATTTTGATTATAGGTTATGGTTTCTTTTAAATATTCTGCCCAGTCTGCACCATTCCATTCATATTCATACCATTCCTCCCAGTTACCATCCGAATTGTAACTTTGAGTTCCTTTTAAATCATTCTGCCATACAGAATTGTTCCATTTATAACCGATCCATTCAATCCAATTATTATTTTCATCGTAACTTTGTTCAGCCCTTAAATTATTTGCCCAATCAGAACCATTCCAGAGATACTTATACCATTCAATCCAGTTTTCCATGTTATCATAACTCTGGGTGAATCTGTACGATTTCTCCCAATCTGTGCCATTCCAATTGTATCCCATCAATTCATTCCAATTACCCTTTTCATTATAAAAAGTATTTTCCTTTAATTCATTCACCCAATCAGATCCGTTCCACATCTGCTGAACAAATTCAGTTAGATGACCAGCGTTTATTTTTTTGTTTTTTAATAAAACATCTGCACTTTTAAAATTAGAGTTGCTCCTTTCATGTATCATGGATTTTCGATGCCTTGACTCTTTTTCAATTAAATATGTATTAAATAAAGCTCCTTCATCATCATTAAACTGGGGCAAAATATCAACAGGATAAGATAGTAACATAAAAAAGATAGGAATTATGATTTTCATATATTCTCCTTTAATTGATTGAGTTAATATTATAATCGATAATTTCTTTTGAAAATTGG
The DNA here is from genome assembly GCA_963739895.1 of uncultured Ignavibacteria bacterium. Taxonomy (GTDB): domain Bacteria; phylum Bacteroidota; class Ignavibacteria; order Ignavibacteriales; family Ignavibacteriaceae; genus CAVQBP01. The sequence goes on from CAVUCR010000011.1 coordinate 26,151, forward strand.
AAATTAGTAAATATTAGTTGTATTCGAATTAAGAGGATATGTTGGGAACGGTTTTAATTATGGTGAGAATTTAAAAAGAATATTAATAGTTATGTAATAAATTTTTTATTGAAGTGAAGCAAAACACATATCTAAGAAAAGAGAAATTTCACCACTCCATTTCTTTTTTGTCATATAAATATTTTCCTGTCAGCTCAGTTGGCGCTTCGGTTGCGAGCCAAACTGCTGTCTCGGCTCCTTTTTTTAATGACCGGGATGCAATAATTCCGCCCATGTCAGTTCTCACCCAGCCTGGATGCACCGAATTAACAGCTATACCTTTATTTTTTAAAGCAGCTGCAAATTGTCTTGTAACTGCATTTAATGCTGTTTTGGAAATACTATATGCAGGCGTTTTACTTGCCATGCGCTGCAATGAACCGGAATCACTTGAAATATTAATAATTCTCGAACCTTTTTTAATAAATGGAAGAAACGCTTTAATTACTAAAAAAGATCCAATGGTATTTATGGTTAATGTTTGCAGGAAGGTATCAAGTTCCAGTTTTGTAATATCGCTGTTATCTATTAGAACTGCCGCATTGTTTACAAGTACATCAAGGTTTTTAGATCTTGAATTAAATTCTTCAGCAGCTTGAGCAATACTTTTTTTATCAGATACATCCATCGAAAGAAACTCAACATTCAATCCTTTTTGTTTAAGACTTTCTGCAGCCTTATTCCCTTTTTCATTATTTCTTGCAGATAGAAAAACAAAAAAATCTTTTTCCGCAAGCTCTTCCGATATTTCAAAACCAATCCCTCTATTGGCACCGGTTATTAGGGCAGTTTTCATCCGCTATTTAAATTTCTCTTCCTTTTTCTTAGTTAAAATTTCCAGTTCAACCTTAATAGGTTTCACATTCCAAATTTTTTGGGCATACTCTTTAATTGAGCGGTCAGAAGAAAATTTTCCGATCCTTACGCAGTTTAGTATCGATTTTTTTGTCCATTCATTCTGATCTTTATATAGGTTATCTATATTTTTTTGTGCTTTTATATATGAAGCATAATCAGCAAAAAGACAATAGTAGTCATAATCCATTAAGCCTTCAATAATGGATTGAAAAATTCCAGGTTCATTTTTATTAAAGTAGTTGCCCGCAATCATATCAACAACCCGTTTTAATTCTGGATTGTTGTTATAATATTCTTTAGGATCATATCCGCTCTTCTTTAATTTTACCACTTCATCTGCTAAAAGTCCGAAAATAAATATATTGTCATTACCGACTTCTTCCCGTATTTCAATATTAGCCCCGTCCATTGTTCCGATAGTTATCGCGCCGTTTAGTGCAAGCTTCATATTCCCGGTACCGGAAGCTTCAAACCCAGCCGTGGAAATTTGTTCCGAAAGATCTGCTGCAGGAATTATTTTTTCTGCGAGTGTCACAGAATAGTTTTTAAGGAAAACAACTTTTAATTTATCACCAACATCCTTATCGTTATTAACAACATCGGCAACAGAATTAATCAGCTTAATTACTAGTTTAGCCATAAAATAAGCGGGTGCAGCTTTCCCGCTGAATATTACTGTCCGGGGGACAATTTCAGCATCCGGGTAATCTTTAATTCGATTATATAATGTGATTATATGAAAAACATTTAAAAGCTGGCGTTTATATTCATGGAATCTTTTTATTTGGACATCGAACATCGATTCCGGGTTTATTTTAATATTATGTTCATTTTGAATATAGCTGATCAATAATTTCTTAGTAAGCCATTTGCTGGACCGCCAATTTTCACAAAATTCCGGATCATTAATAAATTTTTCAAGTTTTTTCAATTCTGTTAGCTTTGTAATCCACTCATTCCCGATTTTATCAGCAATTAAACCCGACAAAAGCGGATTTGCAGTTTTAAGCCATCGCCTGGGAGTAATTCCATTTGTCACATTTATAAATTTTTTAGGGAATATTTTGTAAAAATGATGGAAAATAATTTTCTTTAATATTTCGGTGTGCAGCGCTGCCACTCCATTAACAGTATGACTTCCAATTATTGCCAAGTTAGACATTTTTATTTTCTTATCCGGGCCCTCCCTTACTATGGAAAGTTCTGAGATAATAGAATCATCCGAAGTATAATTTTTCCTTACAAACTCAAGGAACCTCCTGTTAATTTCATAAATAATCATAAGATGGCGGGGGAGTAAATTTTCCATAATTGATACCGACCACTCTTCCAGTGCTTCCGGAACAACAGTATGGTTTGTATAGGAAAATGTTTTTGAAGTAATATCCCAAGCATCATCCCAGGTTAAGCCTTCAATATCTATAAGAATTCTCATCAACTCGGGAATTGCTATAACCGGGTGTGTATCATTCAGCTGGATGGCTGTTTTTTCTGCAAACTTGTCATATGTTTTATGATTGATCTTATATTTCCTAATAATATCCTGCAATGTCGCCGATACAAAAAAGTATTGCTGTCTAAGTCTTAAATATTTACCTTTATCGATTGTATCGTTGGGATAAAGGACCTTCGAGATATTCTCAGAAGAATTTTTGCTTTCAACCGCTGCAAGATAATTACCACTATTAAAATCTTCAAAACTAAAAGATTTTGTGGCCTTGGCTTCCCATAACCTTAAGTTATTAACTGTGTTTGTATTATAACCAGGGACAGGAACATCATATGCAATCGCCATGACATCCTGTGTATCCACCCATTCAAATTTCATTTTATCGCTGGCATTTTGAATTACTTTGCCATAAAATTTAACTTTATATTCTAATTTTCTTCTTAAAATTTCCCATGGATTTCCAAAAATAAGCCAGTTATCGGCTCTTTCAACCTGGTAGCCATTTTCAATTTCCTGCTCAAAAATTCCGAATTTATATCTAATTCCATATCCGAATGCCGGCAGCTCCATAGTTGCCATTGAATCTAAAAAGCATGCGGCTAACCTTCCTAAACCACCGTTTCCCAGCCCCATATCGTTTTCATAATCTCTAATTGCTTCCAGGCTGTAGCCATTATCTTTAAGAATATTGTAACATTCATCATAATAACCCAGGTTGATTAGAGCATTTCCCAGCAGCCTCCCCATCAAAAATTCCAATGATAAATAGTAAACTCTTTTAGTATCTTCCTGGGTATATTTTAATTGGGTCCGGAGCCACCGTCTTACAAGACGATCCCTGATTGACGATGAAAGAGCAAAATATGCATCTTCCCCTGTTGCTGTAAATTTATCCTTTACCAGCATGAATTCCATATGTTCGGCAAACTGGTTGGTAAGTGAATAACTTTCCAGACTTTCCTTATCAGTAAAAAATACAGAACCGTTTTTAAGTCCCATGAAACCTCATTCTATAATTTGTAATAAATTAATTCTATGTAGTGGATGCATATATGCATCCACTACATGCATCCACTACAATCATAATTAAATATAAGTGAATTCAATTTTTTTCCATTATTCATCATCGAGTTCCGAAAGGAGATTTAAGACATCAAGATGCTTTGTTACCATCTGTAAATGCCCTTCTGTATCAACAGGCCATTTTTCTTCCTGTCTGTCTGCATACAGCTCAACCCCGTTACCATCCGGATCGGTAATATAAACAGATTCGGAAACTCCGTGATCCGAAGCCCCTTCAATTTTATAATTAAGTTCAAATAGTCTTTTCACTATTCTAGCCAATTCTTTTCTTGATGGATACAGAATAGCAAAATGATACAGACCGGTGTGACCACCGGGAGGTGCAGTAGCTCCTTCCCCTGCCCATGTATTTAATCCTATATGATGATGATAACCACCGGCAGATAAAAATACTGCCGAATCTCCGTATCCCTGGGTTATCTCAAAACCGAGTAGATCCCTGTAAAATTTTATTGATCTTTCCAGATCAGAAACTGTTAAATGAATATGTCCTATCCTTGTTTCAGGATGAATTCTAAATTCCAATATATGCCTTTCAAAAAATATTCAGAATGTACAATCATTAAAGTATATAAATGAAAATTCAATAAAAAACTAAAGAGTTAACTTCAAATTTACAAGCTTTGGTAAATTTATTTTATCCAAACCGTTGACCATTTTAATTGATTTAAGCTTAATTAGATTTATTTTTGAAAAAATTTTTAGCTGCTTTCTGTAAGATTTTTATTTTTTTCTTAGATTCCAGGTATAAAAGCTTATCCTGTTTTGTTTCTAAATATTTTAATTCTTTTTGAAGTTTCAAATAGTTTTTATAGCGTTCTTCCGGTATTATTCCATTTATAAGGGCATTTTTTACTGCGCATTTTATTTCAGATGTATGTGTACAATTGGAAAAATGACAATCTCCTGCATACTGTTCAATTTCATTAAAAGTCTCATCCAACCCTGACTGAGCATTCCACAATTTAAATCCTCTCATTCCGGGAGTATCAATTAATATTCCGCCGTTTTCAATCACAATTAATTGCCGCTGTGTTGTGGTATGTTTTCCTTTTGAATCTTTTTCCCTCACCTGCTCCGTCTTTAATATTTCTTTTCCGGCCAAACAGTTTATAATGGTTGATTTACCAACTCCTGAAGAACCAACTAAGATATATGTTTTTCCGGATTGAACAATTTCTTTCACAAGATTTATTCCTATACTATAAATTGAGCTCAGGCTAAATGATTTAATGCCCGGGAAAATTTTCCTGACTTCTTCAAGCTTCTCCTGCGGATTACCAATCAGATCAGATTTATTTAAAAGGATAATAGGTTCGGCTTTCATTTCATAAATCATTGAAATATATCTTTCCATCCTTTTAATATTATAATTCTGGTCCAGGCTTTGCACAATAAATACAGCATCTATGTTTGCTGCGAGAACTTGTTCTTCAATATTTTGCCCTGCAGACTGCCTGGAAAATTTATTTTTTCTTTTTAGAACTTCATGAATAATTACTTTGGATTCTTCTTTAAATATTGATGCTGCCACCCAGTCACCAACTTTCGGAAAACCTCCGCTTTTATCAGTTGAATAAAGCAGCCTCCCTGAAACCTCACCTTGAAATTCACCATATTCGGTATAAACAATATATCTTTCTTTTTGTTCAATAATGATTCTCCCTGCTTCGAAACCGGAAGGTTTAAATTTTTCGAACTGCTCTTCAAAAAACTTATTCCAGCCTAATATTTTTAATGTATTCAATTTATCATACTCCTTGCCCAACGGCTATTGTTAAAAATGTTTTTGGGGATTTAGAAAATGAAATTGATATAGAATTGCAGTAAGATTTCTAAGAGTTTTAAAAGAAAAAACTTACAAATAAGTTAATCTTATTTAGAAAATCCTCTGCTATCTATAATATTAGGCAAGGACTAATTTTGAAGTCACTTTTAAGAAACTAAATTTAGGATAAATAGGCATCCAATATTTTTATTAATACTTGAATAATCCAAAGATAACAATTTTTTTTAAATAATTGCTAATTCGTTTAACATAATGCGGGTAAATGATAAGTATTAATTTAAATCAAATTATTTTTTCATTTTACTTGAAATTTCTTCCATTAATTCAACCTGTATCTGCTGAATTTCAAGCATCCTTTGTCCATGCTGAACAAGCATATGATCTATTTTATCATGAAGAAGTCTTATTTCCACTTCTGCTTTCAGATTTACCTGGTAATCATTAAGCGAGCGCATGCGGTCCTTTTCCTCCCGCCTGTTTTGGCTCATCATAATTACAGGAGCTTGAATCGCAGCTATACATGAAAGAATTAAATTCAAAAGAATAAACGGAAACGGATCAAATGCCCTGATGGTTAAGAAAACAACATTAATTATCATCCAGATTATAAGAAAAGACATAAAGAAAATGATAAATCTCCAGCTGCCGCCGAATTTTGCTATGTTGTCTGAAAGTTTCTGGCCAAAGGTTATTTTTTTATCAATATCCTGCTCAACATTCCTGGAGATTAAATCTCTTTCGACTATACTTTCAAGAACTTCCTTATCGTTAGCATTAAGAACTCCTTTTTCTTCTTCCATGACATTTTGAATATACTGCTTCCTATATTTATTAAGATCATCAAGGCATATATAACCATGCGGATCAGGTTCATACCCGTCTTTATTCATGAGCTGAAGAATTGCAGGCCGAATAGAAACTACAGGGCGCATCATCGAATTTTTCTTTTCTTTCTTGCAAATCTGACAAACCGATGATTCAATATTAAAATTCTTCATATTAAATACTCCAATTAACTTGTAAAAATGTTTTAATCAATTTAAATATATAATATATAATGATGATTCTTATTGAGAAAAAATACTGAAATATTCAGAGAGCATAGTTGCATGAACTGCTTGATTGCATGCAGTTTTTCTGACGAAATGTTTTTGCCAAGAGCCCTTGAACTTGAACAATAGCCTTAACCTTTTTCGATCGATAAATTATTTTTAACCTTAAAGGCATTGGTTCGCCACCGGACAAGCAGATCCGCCCAGCTTTTTTCTACATTAGATGCAACAGCTCCCTCAAGAATAACCCTGTTTGCTAATTACAATAATGTGAACCGGCGGATCTTTCATGAATGCATATTTTTGAAAATCCGGGCTGCCGTATATAGCTTCAGCAGCTTTATAACGTAGCTCATCAGGACCGCTTGTCTTCATTATTTTATCCGCAACCGATTTAACACCTTCAACTCCTTTTGTAATTTTTTCGAAAAAAGCTTTATCCAGGGGAGGTGAACATATCCCCTAAGTGTTACTGCACCATTCCTTGTACTTACAGTAACCCAGTCGTAAACAGAATAAAATAAATTATCCCTGATTTTTTGCCGAACTTCCTTGGTAATAGCCGTGTCAGATATAGAATTTTCTTTTGCTTGCAATGAAATAGGATGTAATAAAAAGACAGCAGCTAAGAAAGGCGTTAGCATAAATATACTAAAGGATTTCATTTTTCAAATCTCCTTTTTATTCTTTTACTTTTCTAATTATACATTAGTTTCTGATTTCGGACACAGTGAATATTAAATTTATGCTAAAGAAGTGTCATGGGAAACATATTTGAACAATTAATCCAGGTATAGAGGCTGCTAATTGGGCATTCGGAGGAGACGGCTATCTTTATATTGCGGCCGACATATACCTGGTGAGAGTTAAGTTAAAATAATCCGAAAAATTTTCATTTCTAGTTTGCTTATATAAAAAAGTGAGCGCTTCAGCTATTAGTATTACAGCAAGATTTTTAATTCCAAATAATATTGAAGTCTCTCATACTTTTATATAAAACTAAAGGCATATTTACCGCAGAGGTAACAGAGAAAACAGAGAAAGGTTCTACTCTGAATTATTCGGGGATGAAGATGAATTCATATCATCATTTAGATTTGAATTAGTTGAATCCAGCCTTCCCGATTTTTTTAGTACTTCGGTTAACAGGTATTCAATTTGTGCATTTATACTTCTTAACTCGTCTGCAGCCCATTTTTCAAGGGCTGCATGAATATTACCATCTATTCTCAATAAAAACTTTTTTTTCTCTGCCATATATTTGTTTAATTTTTACCCGGCCATTGCTCCATGCCTTCTTTGTGCTGAACTATACCATGCAAGAACAATTATCCACGGGTATTTGTCAATCAGCTCAGATCTTTTCTCAATAAATATTTCAACTGTAGTTCTAAATTTTACTTTATCAACTAATTTTATTAATACCTGACCGGACGAATCCTGTATTTCATAATCTTTTTTAAAAGCCTTAAAGATAATCTTTATTCGTTCTCCCCTTGGGAGTTCTATCATACCGTGCTGACTAAATTTTCCACCTTTATACTTTGCATAAGGTAATGTATACGAGGATTCTCTTACTGCAATTTCAGATCTCCAAAACGACGGACGATAAAAAATCCATTTCTTATTGAACATTGATATTTCCAGCTGAAAACCGAATTTTTTAATTTTTTTAATTGTTCCGATAATTTCATTTTTGCTTTTCAATTCATAATAAGTTTTCCAAACAGAAGGCTGAATTAACTCAAGTTGTTTTCCATAATAATAGGATAAATTTTTCATAAAACATCATTAGATGATTTTATTGATAAAGAGTGCCGGTATTTATTATAGGCGTTACTTCAGATTCCGATACTAATGCAACCATGAGGTTGTTTACCATAGTTGCTTTTTTCTCTTCATCTAAATTAATTATTTTTTGCTCGCTTAAAGCTTTCAAAGCTATTTCTACCATTCCGACTGCACCTTCAACTATTTTATATCTTGCAGCAACAACAGCTTCGGCCTGCTGTCTTCTTAACATTGCCTGAGCAATTTCCTGCGCATATGCGAGATGGCTTATACGGGCTTCAATAACTTCAACACCGGCAATTTCCAACCTTGACTGAACCTGCTTCTGTAAGCTCTCGGCTATTTCCTGCGGACTCCCTCTTAAAGATGCTTTATTGTTTTCACTTTCATCGTATGGAAATTCCGACGCGAGAGATCTAATTGATGTCTCGCTCTGGATATCAACAAACTGTTCGTAATTCTCCACATCAAAAACAGCTTTGGCAGAATCACCAACTTTCCAGACTATAACGGCACCTATTTCAATCGGATTTCCATTTAAATCATTAACTTTAATTTTTTCGCTGCTGAAGTTTCTTATTCTTAAGGAAATTTTCCTTTTTATTGTAAAGGGATTTACCCACCAGAAACCGGAATGACGAACTGTCCCGTTATACTTACCAAAAAATATAATTACCCTTGAATCATTCGGCTGGACAACAATTAACCCGCTAATTAAAATAATTATTATCAAAATTCCGGGGATAAAAATCCATAAAAATCCTGGATCTCTTGATTGAATCCCAACCACAAAAAGGTAAATGTCTAGAACTAATAAAAGAAAAGAAATTAACAGTATTACAAAACCGTTAATTTTTGAAGCCGGTTTTTCTGCTATTTTTTCCATTTTTCTCCCTATAGGATATTTATGATATTGTAATGATATCATATTAATATCACAAAAGCAAGTTTAAAATTTAATGGGTGAGAGGAATAATTTTAAGATATGGATGGTTCAGTTTTAATCAACAGGATTTGTGTAAAGCTAGGGATTAAAAGTAAGAAATAAAATGTTAATTTTTACTGGAATAATTTTTCAGCTTCAAAGGCTTCGTTCATTTTCATTTCTATTCCGTGAATGTTGATGTTATGATCTATTCTATCTTTCTCATTTGATTCATCTTTTGGATTTCCAATAAAAAATTCTGCGAATTCCTTTGCGGAATTTTCGTCTTCTGCGTCAATTTTAACAGAGTATACTCTTGTAAGATTTACTTTGAAGGTTTGCATAATTATTATTCTCAATTAAAAAATTATGAATAAACGAATATACTACACTAATAATTGGAAAATCCGAATTTTTACTATAATTTAAATTATGGAAAATAAATTAAGTCGAATAAGCAAAAATTATCCGCGACAAAATTTACCATTTACGAAATCAAGCAAAAGAACTGAAAACTTATTCGTACATGCTTTTGTTAACAATTTTCAAAAGGATTTATTAATCCATCATTATAGTAAAAAATACATTTTGGCTAAGGAATTAGACCTAAACGGATATGGAATTGCTGATTTAATTTTTTGGAAATACAGTATAAAAAATAGTCCTAATGAATCCAGATTAACGAGGACAACCTTAACAGCTTTCGAAGTCAAAATTAAAGATTGGCGAAAAGCGCTCATTCAAGCATATCAATATAAGTATTATTCAAATAGATCCATTGTTATCCTTCCTATTGAATATTCAGCCAAAGCAGTTATTAGTAAAAAACTTTTCTGTGATTTTGATATAGGACTTTGGGTTTTTGATAAAAAGAATAAGCAAACAAACAAAATATTTACCCCTAAAACACATAAACCAATTAATAGAAAAGCAAAAGAAAAAGCAATAAATATTTTGAATCAAAAATTTAAAGTTCTGCAAGAGATTTCAAATTTTTGTTATTGCATAGTTTAAGGGCTCTAAATGTTCTGAATTTGACTTTGGATCTAAAGGAATATAAGTAGATATTTTTGAATAAATACCTAATGCCTTATCAATTAAAGTTTGAAAATTATTTAAATTATTTATTAGTGTAGATCTAGACAACTCATCACAAAGAAAGTTTAAAACCTCCCAAGTTTGTAATATTTCTATTGATTTATCAGGCTCGCCATCTAAATAATATTTGTCGGTACTTAAATTATTTAAGATATCTGGAACTAATTTTTTCAAGGCGTCTAATTCATAATATGTTATTCTATTAAATAAATTCTTACTCAAATATCTTTGTATAGGCAATCTACCGCCAAAAAGATACGGGCATAAACTTATCAATAGAAAACATTCGAAGATTAGACCACCATCCTGTACAAGCAACATCAGCACCAATACAACTTAAAAGGGGTGATATCAGATCTGAATAGCCGTTAATTACTTTTAAATCCATTAACTTTTAAACTATAATTTAATTAGCATCCATGCTGCCAATATATCAGAATTAAATACTTCTGCTCTTGATTCACTACTCCTAAATGCGATAAGAATATAAAATCCATCTGGGGGGTTTTCTAAAATTGTTATCTCGTTTAGAAATTCCTGCAATTCATTTAAATTAGTCAAAGCATCCTTAGAAACTGCTAAAGTACATATTAACGGTTTTTTTAATGATTTGGGATGATAATTTTGAAAAGCTAATCTAATAAAATTTTTAGCTATAACAGCGTCTCTTGAATCAAATGAATTTGAAATAAGTATGTTGGGAGCTATGATAAGAAGTTAAAGAAAAGAGTATCTTGAAATTCTAAAGAATTCTTTAAGATTTTGTTGATATTTCTTTCCTCCTCTAACTTACTTTTGTGTTTCAAACTTGAAAAAAGGATATTGTTCAAGCTTACCAATATTTACATTGGATCAAAACCAATAAGACAAGTATAATATTGAGGATCCAAGTAATAATTCAACATTATTTATTTGCTGATAGTCTTTAAGTTTATGTTCTAAATTTATTAGGGGTGACATCTCTTGGACTAAATATAATACCATGTATAAATTTTTGTCTCAAACCGTTTATTACTTTATCACCCTCACCATATCCGTGTTGCGCAAATATCTTCATCAAATTCTCTTTAATCGATTTATTAAAGATGGAATATTCCCTGGACGAAGTGCTACTATTTTTTTAATCAACTGATTAATAATATAACAAAGATCAGTTGATAAATCATCCCTAAATAGTTCAATCGATTTCGGATTCTCACGAATAATTTTTGATAAGGTTAAAACAAGGTTGTCTTCATTATTTAAAAGGGGATGCCGTCCTGTCCGCATATTCATAACAAACAACTCCGGAATTATATAAATCACTTCTGAAGTCATAAGAGCCTCTAAAAGATGGGTTCAACATTTCTGGTGCTAAATACTTAATTGTTCCTTGAGGTAGTCTATTTGAAGCATCAACTGTTAAAGGTGTTTCATTAAGAACAAAGGCAATACCTAAATCCAGAAGAATAAAAGGACAATCTTTTATATCAGTCTTAAAAATATTCAATGGTTTAATATCTCTATGAATTGTCTGAAAAGAATTCCATAATTCAAAAATTGCTTCCAATAAACATATTAAAAGAGTTTTTATCTCTTTCTCATCTGGTTTGTAACCAGATTTAATTAAATTAAATAAATTATTTCCTGATAAAAATTCTTCTGAATAACAGATATAAGATTGATTTTCAATAATAATTTCGCCCTGGACTTAATTTACCTAATTTAATCCATATATGGACTTCTGCATTTTCCTAATAAATTAACTTCTCTAATGAGTTCTTTTTTTAATTTCCTGAGCAAAATCTTCTTTTAATTCCTCTTTTACTTCTAGTTCATCTAAGGAGGGAACTTTCACTAGTTTTACAGCTTCATATTCTTTATTTAATTCTGCCTTAAATACGAATTTAAATCCACCTTTATCTATATATTCAAGATTTTGATAATTACTTAATATTTTTTTTAAATTCTATAAAAAAGGAAGGATTAAATTGCATTTTTACTTGTAAAATAGCGATATTAAATAAAACATAAAACAAGGCTCCTATGTTTCTAATCTTCTAACCAATTTATAATTCTTACTAATATGCCCTACTTTATCATAAAATCATTCTGTCCTGAAAGCCGAATTGGTAATTAATCAACCTTCAGGACAGTTTATAATAATAATTTAATTCTAATCAGCAGCCAAACCGATTGTGGCACTGGTTAGTCCGGATACGGTTTCAACAGATTTTAACCTGCCATGTCCGTTGTCTATCCTGAAAACGCTTATTGTATTTGTACCATGACTTAAAGCGTACAAATACTGCGAATTATTGCTGACAGCCATATCGATTGGGCTGGAACCAGCACCGGTGGAAGCTGTATTTCCGCCATCATTGAAGAGCTCCAGACTTCCGTTGTGCCTTACTCTATAACCAGAAATATTACTTGTTCCGGTATTTGTAGTATAAGCAAATTTTCCGTTCTTAGTTATTGCAACCCAGCAGGGGGCTGTTTGTTTATCATATACGGGTCCTGAAATTAAGCTAATTCCGCTTGAGCTCACATCATATGAAGACATAGCACCTGCAAGTGATCCGCCGCCAAAAGCATCCGAAACAATGATCCGCCCCCTGTTATCGAATACAAAACCATATGGTGTATCCCCCGCAGATGCTTGAGTAATAGGCCCGCTGGTAACTCCGCCAAATCCAACCACATATGTATCAATCATATTCGTTGCCTTTTCGGTTACTACTAATAATCTTCCACTAGGACTAAACTCAATCTGAGCAGGACCCGCAGCACCGCTGCCTAATGGTTGTATTGAACCTGCAATCTGATATATTGTGCCGTCATGATTAATTTTAAACCCGGCTATGTTTCCTGTTCCCCCGTCATTTAATACATAAAGAAATCTGCCGTTTGTTGTTAAGCTAATAGGGTGTGTACCTCCGGAGGACTTTTTGTCTACTAGTGTTAAACCATTTCCACGGACAGATAAAACCGATACTTCGTCACTTCCTGCATTAACAGCAAAGATTAAGTTTCCATCAAGAACCAGTGCGCCCTGCGAACCAAGCCCGGCATCGGTACCTGTCCCCCCGGTTGAAAAAGAGCCAGCCATTGTTAGTGTTCCATTGCCGGATCTTCTAAACATGACAACCTTATTCCCGGCTGAAGAATTAGAAAGAGTAAAAACTGCATGAGTATCGCCGTTGTATTTGGACAGCGGCTGAATATCGTTTTCATTTACCGGACTATTAATCAGAGCTTACATCGTTTTTTTCACAGCCGGCAAATATTAGAATGAAAAGAAAAAAAACAGCAGTGATAATTTTTGAGTATTTCATAATACCTCCTAGTTGGTTTATGTGGATTTGTTTGCACGGCAATTTGCAGGAAGAAGGTCACAAAAATATCACAGCTTAGTAAAATTTTTATTTGAATTATTATTGATAAAAAATGAGCAGTTCAAAATTTTCTTCATCTCTTATTAGCGCGGGCTCAATAGGAAAGTATAATGATAACTAAACGGTATATTCCATCACGACTTGCTGGAGTTAAGCGATTAATATTTTGGCAAGCAATTCTATTGGATGCATAACATTGTATCCTAATCCTTCTGAAATTTGATCCCTGCAGGAAATTCCGCTGGCTAAAACTAATATATTGTTTTTATCACCAGCCGATTTAATCTGCTTAAACAGGTCTTCTGCATCCCTCATGCTTACATCATAAAAATCCTTTTTGTATCCGAAACTTCCGGCCATACCGCAGCACTCCACTTCGGATGCCGTGATCTCAAGCCCCAGTTTTTGAAGGAACTCAAATGTTTGATCTGCTGCTCCAATTGTTTTCTGCTGACAATGACTATGATAAAATAGTTTTGTACCGCCAGGTAATTTTTTAATGTCGAATATCTGGCTTAAATCCGGATTCTCTTCGTTTACTAATTTCTGCAGATATTCAAATGGTTCGTAGCAACTATTTTTTATTTTTATAAATCGTTCATTTTTTATAAAATGCTTATAATCGCGCCGGAACATGGCAAGTACACTTGGTTCAATAATTAATACATCATATCCCTTTTCAATCCAATTTAATAAATACTCAGAGGTCTTCTTTGCCCTCGATTCCGAAGCAGAAGTTAAACCTTGCGAAAGCGCTGCTCTTCCATCAGGCATTACCTCACTTAGGATTAAATTCACTCCTAATGTTTTAAATATATTGATAGCAGCAGTGCCTCTTGCCGGATATAAATAATTTGTATAGATATCTGCAAATAATAGAACATTTTTATTAGAAGTTTTACTTGGTCCGGATGATGATTTAAAGTTTCGAAATTCATTAGTTAAAGTTTTATGGGCAAAAGCAGGCAGCTTTCTCTTCCGGCTTATCCCTATATATTTTTCCATTAAAATTTTTACGGGTTCGCTGCTTTGTATAGTGTTGGATAACGCTGCATATCGAGAGCCCCATTTGGCAAAATAATGAAAATTTCCAAGAAAAAATTTCTGCAAGCTTGCTTCTTCGCCGGAATTGTCTTTGGGTAAAAGTCCTTTATAAATAAATGAATACTTTGATTTTTCTTCGGCATTCAGTCTTTGATGAAGAACTTCATTCAGCCATGGAATATCAATTCTTACAGGGCACTGCGGAACGCACCTTGAACAGCCGGTACATAGTTCACTAAACCTGGCATTTTCTAATTTATCTGTCCCGGCTTCCCATGCACCTCCAATACCTCCCGAATACACTTCACCGCCAAATGCATGCCCCCCGACCGATTGGAAATTTGCACATACATTTAAGCAGGCTGCGCAACGAATACAATATAAGGCCTCCCGCATAACAGGATCGTTTCGCATTTGTAAACGGCCATTATTGACTAGGACCATATAAAATTCGCGTTTGCTATTCTGCTTATTATTAAACGGAAACAAGGGTAAATTTAACGGCGGTTTAATAACACTTGTATAAGATGTCAGGGGCTGCCCGGTGCTGCTTGGGGCAAGGAGTTCCAAAAAGGTGCTTAAATCCATTAATGACGGCAGAACCTTTTCAACACCCGCAAGAGCAATATGTACTGGCGGCAGGGTATAACTTAATCGAACGTTTCCTTCGCTTTCAACTAAAGCAATTGAACCCGTATCGGCTGCAATAAAATTAGCTCCTGTTATTCCAATATCAGCTGATAAAAATTTTTTTCTTAGAAATGAACGTGCAAATTTAGTCAGCTCAGTCCCGGTTTCAATAGGAACGTCCGGATTGAATTTTTCTCTGAACAATTGTGAAATGTTTTCACGTGTTCTATGTATTGCTGTTCCCACAATATGTGATGGCTGTTCACCTGAATATTGTAAAATTAATTCTGCAAGGTCCGTTTCGGCAACTTCAATCCCCGCAGCTTCTAATGTATGATTTAATCTAATCTCTTCAGATGTGATTGACTTTCCCTTAACAACAAGTTCGGCATTATGCTGAATACAAGTTTTTAAAATATAATCACACGCATCTTTTGCATTTTCAGCAAGATAAAAATGGCCGCCGTTTGCCGTTACCGACTTTTCCAGCTTTTCTAAAAGCTCAGGAAGATTCTCAATTGAATATTCTTTTAATTTTCTCGCCTTGTCTTTTAATAGTTCATAATCATCAATATCCTTGACAGCTAAATAATGTTTCAGGTTGAAAGTCTGGGTATTACGTTTAATTGGTGTACTTTCGGTATCCAGGGTCATCCTTATAGCTTTTTTAAATTTTCCTGGCTACTTTTGTTTGCAACTTCCCTGGCTTTATTCATTTTTCAATCCAATAAAATTATATGTAATTCGTCCGGACCATGAACTCCGCGTACAAGTTCCCCCATATCTGCAGTAGCACTGGGGCCGGAAATGAAAACCCAGCCTGTTTTTTCAATTGGACTTTTTGATATAAATAGTTCAAAAATATCCCTGGGCCGCGCAACAATATTTTTTGATTCTAAAATTACAATATGCTTTCTCGGCAAAAGACTAATATAGTTGCTCAGGTCGGAACTAATTGAAATACATACAGAACCGGTACGTGCAACACCGGCAAAAGCATCTGTTATTCCTGCTTCAGCCGAAGCCAATTGATGGGCATCCGGCTGCATTAGAATATCAGCCTTTTCTTTAAATTTATTAAATAAACCATTCGGAATAAATTGGGGTTCCGATACAACAATATTTTTTAAACCTGATGTACTCTTGATTAATGAATCATATAATACTTCAGGTGAAGAATTAATTTTTTCGACAGTTGCTCCTGCCCTTTGTGCAGTATTAATAAATTGTGAAATTATTTTGGAATCGTTCATACTTATCTCAAGAATGCTTTGTGTAAACCGCCATCAACACTTAAAATTTGACCTGTTGTTTTACACTACCTCCCCCTGTATTAGTAATACGTTGATCATTTCCTAAAATATTTGAACGGTAAACGAGACGCTCAACCGGATTTAGCTGATTCGCCTTGTTATCATCTTATTCGTAATTAACATATTGAAATTTATTTTCATTTTACGACATTTTTTTCTCTTCTAATTTTTATTAAAATTTATTATCAACAACAGGTAAACTTTTATATCTCTGGTACGCTTCTTCCCAGGCTTCCTTATCTTTCGGCTCATAATGTTTTAATTCCTTCATATTTGCTACAATCCGTCTTGCATCCTGCAAATTATCTAGCTCACCAAGAGTAATTAATTGAACCAATGCATTTCCTATTACAGTTGCCTCGGCAGGTCCTGCAATTACCGGCAGCCCTGTAGCATTAGCGGTAAATTGATTAAGTAGTCTATTTTTTGAACCTCCGCCAACGATATGTACAACATCAACTTTTCTTCCTGAAATTTCAATCAGATTCTTAATTACATCATTATATGCTAATGAAAGACTTTCCAGAATGCAGCGCACTATAGCACCTGGAGTTTTAGGTACCGGTTGTGAGGTCTGCCTGCAGAAATCCCGGATAAATTGCGGGTGATTGCCAGGATAAAGAAAAATCGGATCGTTAGGAATAATAAAGGAACGAAGCGGCTTTTCCAGGGCAGACAATTTCATTAGTTCTGCATAGGAAAGATTTTTTCCTTGTGAATCCCACACCCGGCGGCATTCCTGCAGAATCCAAAGCCCAATCACATTTTTTAATAACCGGAAAGTTCCATAAACTCCTCCTTCATTTGTAACGTTCGCTTTCAATGCATTTTCATTCATTAGGGGTTCTGTTATTTCAACGCCAACCAGGCTCCAGGTTCCGCTGCTTATATAAGCAAAATCATTTATTTGGGCAGGAACAGCAGCGACCGCACTTCCTGTATCATGAGCTGCAACCGTAATAACATCCATACTTTTGTGCTGACCCAGTATAGTCCCAGGCTGTACAATTTCGGGAAAAATTTTTGCAGGTATCTTCAATTTTTTAAGCAAGGACCAGGCCCAATCATTAGTAATCGGATTATACATCTGTGTTGTTGTAGCACTGGTAAATTCACATACTTTTGTACCGGTTAACCAGAAATTAATTAAATCGGGCGGTGTAAGAAATGTTTCGGCAATTGAAAGAATAGATGACTGCTTTTCAACCAGGCTCATGATTTGATAAAGAGTATTTATGGACATGAACTGGATGCCGGTGTGATAAAATATTTCTTCCTTAGGTACAATATCAAAAACCTTTTCCATCATTCCGGTAGTTCTACTATCACGGTGATGTACAGGGTTACCTAACAAATTATCATGCTCATCTAAAAGTAAAAAATCTACTCCCCAGGTATCTACACCTATGCTTGAAGCTTTTATTAACTTTCCTTTTTCAATTCCAATTTTAATTTCATTCCAGAGACGTAAAATATCCCAATATAAAGTACCATTTACCTTTGCGGGTGTGTTGGGAAAACGATGGAGTTCATTAAGATTTAAAACCTTACCATCATAATCTACCTCCATTACACGGCCGGATTCTCCCCCTAAATCTACCGACAAAACAATCTTTTTTGGTTTCACAATAATTTGCCCAATATTTTTTGTTACTTAACTGCCGGGTAACCGCCCCCCTGTTCACCTCTCCCTCTTTCATTGGCAATCTTTTCAGCATAATTATCACACCTGTAAATTGAAATGGGATCGGGGTGAATTCCCATTTCTCCTCTTACTTCTGCAAGCAGGGGGCGCACATCTGTTTCGAAAGCGTCAACTAATATTCTATGAGCTCCCAAAACATCACCGGCTTCCTGTGCCTCTTGGAGAGCATGATAATCAACAATCAGGGCTTTTGCATAGGCGGTTTGGCAATTTATAATGCTTAAAATCATAGCTTCAATCTTCGGTTCTATTGTATGGCTTTGATCAATCATATAAGCTATATCATCTGTTTTAGAATCTGAAGAAATTATTTTAGTAAATATATCAAAAAGTTCAAAAGGATTTACAGTTCCTACAATAAGATCATCATCTGCATATTTACGTGCATTAAAATGAAAACCGCCCAGCTTACCTTCACTAAGAAGAAAAGCGATAATATGAGGAATGTTGGTTCCTTGTGCGTGGTGCCCAGTATCTACAAGTACCCCGGCATTTGGTCCGCATTTAAGGGACATGGCGTATGCCGTCCCCCAGTCCGAAAGATTCCGTATGATAAAATGCCGGTTCAAAAAGTTTGTATTCAATTAACATGCGGCTGCCGGCAGGAAGACCGGAGTAGATTTTTTTTAATCCTGTCTCCAAATAATTTTTTCGCTTTGCTAAATCGTCCTGACCTGCATAGTTGGTACCGTCAGCCAGCCAAAGACTTAAAATTTTGCTCCCGGTTTTTTTCATTATCTCGCAGCATTCCAAAATATGATTGAGTGCTTTTTCACGTGAATCTTTGAATGGACTGCATATTGATCCTAATTTGTATTCTTCATCCTGAAATAGGTTTGGATTTATGGCACCTAGTTTTACACCTTTCTCTTCAGCATATTGTTTTAATGCACTATAATCATCGGTTTTATCCCAGGGAATATGCAGTGCAACCGAAGGAGCAATCCCGGTAATTCTGTGAACATAGGCTGCATCATCAATTTTTTCATAAATATTTCTTGCTGCACCAGGCCAGGCAAAAGTATTAAATCTTGTCCCGCTGTTGCCGTATCCCCAGCTTGGAGTTTCAATATTCTGATTCTTTAAGAGTGTTTTAACTTTATCAATATTGACACTTGATTTTTCAAGTTTATTAAGAATATTCCTTTTTGATTTTTCAATCATCTCCAATTTGGACTACTCCTTCTATATAATACTTTAAAAATAATACCCTGCACCCGTTTTATCCTTCATCCTCTTTTTTCATCCAAAATGGGGCTGTCAGAAACTTTTTAATATGTTTTTGCAAACTTCGAATACATGCTTAAGAATTTATTTTGATTTCTTTGTCTTTACAGCAGAAGTATATTTCTCAATATTATAATTAATATTTCTATCCGGCATAGGTAATTTCACTATCTCAATGCCCGAACCGGTATAAAATTGAGTTGCTAAGGTATCATGAAAATCTGAAAACACCACAACCCGTTTTATCCCTGCTGCAATCAAAGCTTTAGCACAGGTTGTACAAGACATATTTGTAATATAAGCCGTTGAGCCTTTCACTGTAATACCATGAATTGCGGCCTGGGTTAAAGCGTTAATCTCAGCATGGTTGGTCCTTACACAATGATTATCAACAACAAGACACCCAACGTCTTCACAATGTGGTTGTCCTGGTAATGAACCGTTGTAACCTGTAGCAAGTACAAATCTGTCTTTTACTAAAACACACCCGCAATGCATTCTTGGACAGGTGGCCCTTTCAGACGCAAGCATAGCCAATTTTAAGAAATATTCATCCCATACTGGTCTTTTATTCTTTTTTTTCATTAAAATAATTTTACTCTCTTTAAATATTTAACTAGCCGGATGTTAAAATACAAAAAAAACGATTTTATTCAAGCAGTGGTTCTGTAGATTTGATGCTATTTAAAAATGTTTTCAACTAAAACGATTAGGAAGATAATTGATTAACCGAACCTTCCTGTTAAATAATCTTCGGTTTGTTTTAGTTTTGGATTGGTGAATATCTTTGTGGTTTTATCAGTTTCAATTAGTTCGCCAAGAAGAAAAAATGCGGTATAGTCACTCACCCTTGCCGCCTGCTGCATATTGTGTGTAACAATTACAATAGTATAATCCTTTTTTAGTTCAAATATTAATTCCTCGATCTTGCTTGTTGAAATCGGGTCGAGAGCGCTGGCCGGTTCATCCATTAAAATTACTTCAGGTTCTACGGCCAGAGTTCGGGCAATACAGAGGCGCTGCTGCTGCCCACCGGATAAATTTGCTCCGGGGTGTTTCAATATATCTTTCACTTCATCCCACAGTGCAGCCTGCCTCAGATACTTTTCGGTAATTTCCTTAAGTTTTTTTTTATTATGGAATCCGTTTAACCTTAGGCCTGCTGTTACATTATCGGCAACGGACATAGTGGGAAATGGATTCGGTTTCTGAAATATCATTCCAACTCTTTTTCTTAATAAGACAGGATCATAATCCATTACATTTTCACCGTCGAGCAAAACATTTCCTTTGATTGTACCGCCGACTTCTTCATGCATCCTATTTAAACATCTTAAAAAAGTAGATTTACCGCACCCGGATGGACCAATTATGGCCAACACTTTATTTTTCGGAATTGATAACGTAATATCTTTTAAAGCATGTACTTTTCCAAAATAAGCATTTAAATTTTCGGTTTTCATTCTATCTTTACGTGAATGATCCTCATTTGTTAAAATATTTTTTAATAATGTTTCTGTGTTAACCATTTTAAAGTCTTAAATTAAGCATAGCGCTTCCGGGTGACTACCCTAAAAATAATATTGATTAACATAATCAATACAATCAGCACCAAAGCAGCCGCCCAGGCCTGCCGGTTCCAATTGTCAAAGGGAGCTTTTGCGTAATCATAAATAAATACTGTTAGTGAAGCGATCGGCTGATCAAGCTGTGTAGACCAAAACCTGTTTCCAAGTGCTGTAAATAGTAAAGGTGCAGTTTCGCCGGCAGCTCTAGCTATAGATAAAAGAATACCTGTAAAAATTCCTTTAAAGGCTGCCGGTAAAATTATAAATAGGTTGTTTTCCACCGGGGAATTCCCAAACCGAGCGCAGCTTCACGGAAGGAATGGGGTATTAGTTTAATCATTTCTTCGGTAGTTCGTGTAACAAGCGGCACCATTAAAATTGCAAGAGCAACTCCCCCGGCAATTGCGGAGAATCTTTTCATTGGAATTACTATAAGGACATATGCAACCACTCCAATTACAATGGAGGGAATACCATTTAAAACTTCTGTTAAAAACCTAACCATCTGTGCAAACACAGAAGAACTTTTTTCCGAAAGATAAATACCCGATAAAATTCCGACCGGTAATCCGATAACACTTCCAATAGCAACAAGAATACCCGTTCCAACAAGAGCGTTTGCCATTCCTCCCCCGGTTCCCCGGCTGGTTTCGGCATTTGCGTAAAGAAGCCCAATTAATTGAACTTAATCCCTGCGAAACAGTGTAGTATAAGATAAGGATGAGCGGTATAATCGCGACCACAGCACACATGATGCTCAATATCATCATGATAGAACTCTTTATTTTCCGCCAACGGTAATGAATATTGTTAGCCATTACATTACCTTATAATATTTTTTTGTAACACTCCAAACTATTACCCTGGCAATTGCATTTAATATTATGTTATAATAAAAAGCAATAATGCAATTTCAATTAGTGAACTTATATATAAGTTAGATGTAGCTTCGGTAAATTCATTTGCATACGCTTGCCATTGTATAGCCAGGATCAAAAAGAGAAAATGAAATATCGGACGGTTTCCAATTACCATACGTTACGGCCATCGTTTCTCCAACTGCCCGGCCCAACCTAAAAGTGTTGCGCCAGAGTATACCCTGATTTTGCCCCGGTTAATACAACCTTAACTGTTTCCCATTTCGTTGCACCAAGTGCAAATGCAGCCTCCCGCTGAGAATCCGGGATTGATTTCATCACATCCCTTGATATAGATGTAATAATCGGAAGGATCATTACTGTTAAAATTAACGCCGCTGCAAGCATACCCAAACCATATGGCGGCCCTTTGAATAGAAATATAAATCCGAAATGATCCCCAAGAAAAGGTTCAACGGTTTTCCTTAGCCAGGGGGCCATAATGAACATGCCGAATAAACCGTAGACTATGCTAGGTATGGCTGCTAAAAGCTCAACTAATAAAGAAACCGGCTGTTCCAGCCACCTAGGTGCAAATTCAGAAAGAAAAATTGCAATCCCAACGCTAAGAGGCAATGCTATTAAAAGAGCAATAAGAGATGAAAACAAAGTACCGAAAATAAACGGCAACGCACCAAATTCATCATGCACCGGATACCCACGTGGTACCTGTTATAAATCCCCAGCTAAATTTATGTATTGAAAGAGTAGACTGCCTGAACATTTCGTAAGCCATAACTATCACTAAAGCGAACAACACGAATGCGAAGAACCGGGTTATATTTTCGAATATAAAATCGCCAATATTTTTCCCGGCTATTCTTAATCCAGAAGACGAAGCAGCAAGTGATGCACTATTAACTGCACCAACTTGCTGCCCGGCTATTTTTTCTTTTCTTTTATTAAACAAACTCATTATTTAATGGAAATTTGACCTATCCTCTTTTCGTCTAATTTTACTATTTCCTTTGGTAATGGAGCGTAATAAAGTTCTTTTGTATATTTCTCACCATCTGTTACTGCCCATTTTAAGAAGTTGACGATGGCTTGGGCCTTGGTTTTGTCTTTCATATTCTTATAAATTAATAACCAGGTAAATCCGGAAATCGGGTATGAATTTTTTCCATCGGCATTTGTTATTTCAACCCTTAGGTCAGCAGGCATATTTTTGATAAAACCTGCAGCGGCAGCAGAAACAGCATCAAAAGTAGGTTCAACAAAATTTCCAGCTTTGTTTTTTAGAGCCGCATACGGAAGATTATTTTTTTCTGCATAAGCTAATTCAACATACCCAATAGAGCCTTCTGTCTGTTTTACAAGCCCGGTAACACCTTCATTACCTTTACCGCCTAAACCAACCGGCCAGTTGACTGATGTACCTTGGCCAACTTTACTTTTCCAGCTGTCACTTACTTTTGACAGATACCCTGTAAAAATATTTGTTGTGCCGCTTCCATCGGAACGATGTGCTACAAAGATAGCTTCATCGGGAAGATTTAGTCCGCTGTTAATTGATGTTAATCTTGAATCATTCCACTTTGTAATTTTTCCCAAATAGATATCCGAAAGAACCTCGGGGGTTAGCTTTAATCCTTTACCAACTTTTGGCAGATTATATGTTACTACAACTGCACCCATAACGGTAGGGATATGCAAGAATCTCCGTTCCCTGCTTCTGTTTAACTTGCTGCATTTGTTCTTCTGACATTGGTGCATCCGATGCACCGAAATCAACAGTCCCTTCAATCACCTGTCTAATTCCGCCGCCGCTACCGATTGCCTGGTAATTAAATTCAATACCTGTTTTTTGATGATAAACATCAAACCATTTTGAATAAATTACATAAGGAAATGTAGCCCCGGCGCCGTTCAGCTTCATTTGTGCGCTGCTTACGCCTACTAAAGCCGATAAAAACAAAATGGAAGTTAAAAATATTTTTGATTTCATATTATATCCTTCTTTAAAATTATCGAAATTTGTGTTAATTAAAAACTTTCACATATTAAAATTCCCAGTTAAAGGTGATTCTTGGTACAACATCACTTTTATCTCCGCCGTTGGGTGAATCTGCCTGGTATGTAAATACCTCAACATTGGGAGATATACTAACACTTTCAACAGGATTAAACTGAAGACCGGCAAGGATTAAATTCTTACCATCAAAATTTGAATTGGAGTTAGTATTCGGATCATAAGTATCGAAACGTCCGACGATCTGTGTCTTTTTACTCAAATTTGCGTATGCCCAAACTGATATACCAAATCCTGTTTGTGA
Source organism: uncultured Ignavibacteria bacterium (assembly GCA_963739895.1). Taxonomy (GTDB): domain Bacteria; phylum Bacteroidota; class Ignavibacteria; order Ignavibacteriales; family Ignavibacteriaceae; genus CAVQBP01. The sequence continues at coordinate 50,293 of CAVUCR010000011.1, forward strand.
GCCTAATGATCCGTTAGGGGAAGTATATTTATTTTGCTGTGTTTTTAAGAAACCTTCAACGCCAACTGAAAACTTCCCTTTTTGTCTATAGTTTATAAAACCAGCAGCCACAATAATATTATCATCTTTTTTATTAACGGTTTGCGGTTGAGAGGCATACTCTCCATATGCAGTAATTAATAATACCGGTGAAGGATTAAACTCAAGTAAACCATAGACTGCTTTGTCTTTGTTTACCTCGGGAGAATTACCTGATCCGTTTCCGATCTTCAGCCAATATTTTACACTGCCGCTTTCCGATAGCTTCCCTTTCAGGTCAACACCAAAATCGCGTGATGAAACAATGCCGTCTAAATCCATAATTGTTTTCTCAAGGTAACGATGCCCCCAGGCACCTTCCGAAACGTCGTATGCTGGGGTTGGAGATATACCGAAGATAAGATCGGAACCAGCGAAAATATCTTTCCATTTCAGCCATGCATCTTTTACCAATGTTGTTATTTTACCATTGTTTGTTATTTCTCCCTCATCAGCATCAAGACGAAAACGTGTGGAAAAATTATCAGAGATACTATAATCAGTTGTTATATAAATTCTTCTGAACTGAAAACCATTGAAATTCTTTTGTGCCGAATCATGTGCAGCTGCATTATAGAAATAATCGCCGAACATAAGTCCGCTGAACTTAGGACCTTTCTTGTCCTGGGAATAAGCAGAAACGACAAGAATCAGTATAAAAATAGAAAAAAGTATTTTTCTCATAGCACTTTTTAATTATAATTGTTATTGAAATAGATTGATTAAAAGCCTATAAAGTAAATATCTAAGATAAACGAATTCCTAATGTGGCGTGTTAAGGAATTGTTAACTTTTTGTTATGAATTTACCGGTAAATTAGAAGTTCCTTTACGACTTGGCCAAAAATAGAGAAAAAGAATACCTTAAATATTATGGCAATATTATGTTCTGATTAATTTTTTTTAATATCCAGTATTTTAAATTTTTAGTGCAGGCTTAAGATTTATTTAAAAATGGGAATAAATCTTACTATTGAATTTTTGCCGGAATTACCAAAACTTTGCTGTATATGTATTATAAAAATAATTTAGGGAATTAGGGCCTGTTAAGATGGAAACAAAAAATCAAAAAATGGAGATCGGAAAATCTTTTCAATTTTCAAATTCGCAGGACGAGCTTTTTGATAATTTCAGAATCGCTATTAATCAAAAGATTAGGGATATAGCTTTATACAATGCCCTTTTATGGAATAAAGCATTATCTACAGACGAGATTAAAATGTACGCTGAGAAAATCTGTAAAGAAATACCTGAATTTTGTTTCGATATTTATCTGTCTGTAGCAAAGATTCTTGATTCAAATTCATTATATGGAAATAACAAAGAGAGCGCCTTTGGTTATATCAAAAAAGCAGCTGCGCATGATAAAACATCAATTGAACCTTATATTATTATTTCCGAAATGTATAGCAAAGAGCTAGATTTACCTCCATTCGATAATATTATCCGCTTTTTTGAAAACGGTTTGCATGATGTAAGGGAGAAAAGCAAGCTGAGTTTTCTTCTTGCAAGGCTATATGGAAGAATCGGTGATATCGAAAAGGGAAAGAGTTATCAAAAAAGAGGAGAGGAATATCAAAGGAATGGAGAGTGAGCCGAATTTGGACTTGACAGTTATTACCGGTTTTTGCTTTTAAATAGATAAATATGGAAAGTTAATATAACCAATCAATTCTTTAATAATAATATCCAATAGAAAAATAGAATGCTGTTTCTCCCCACGCAACAGGATTGCCTCTGATTTTTTCAAACAAAAAGCTTTTCCCGACTGAAAATTTTGCAGGTCCAATCGGGGTATTAAAGGAAAGACTAGTTCCTATTCCGTGATGGAAATCTTTAAATCTAATCTGCTCTTGTTCAGGCCAAACATAACCCAAATCATACCTGATGCTAAAATATGTGTTGAAGAATATATCGAAAGGAAGCTTGTATCTATATTCAAGAGAAGTTAAGAATATTTGTCTTCCTCTATATTCGTCTTTTCTCATTCCATAAAACATCTCCTGCCCGCCAAGCGAATACTGCTCGCTTATAGGCAGTGTTTTGTCTGCAAATCCCATTCTTACTCTCGGAGAAAATGTATGAACCTTTCCTAATGTGACATAACTTCTATAATTAAAACCAACATTAACATAGCCTATGTCGCTACCTAACGCTGTTTGTGCGGTTTCATAAAAACCGGTAAAATAAAAACCTTTATCAGGAAAAGGATATTTATCCTGTGTGTCAATTGTTGAGCTGGCTTTTAAGCTGACAATTTTTAATTTATAAGGATTGATACCCGGGGTTTCTCCCTGCTTAATTTTTACGTTGTCATATTTATATGTTCCCTGGAAAATTAAATTTCCGAATTTTTCTACCTGGGTACCTAACGAGAGAGAAGTACCATAGTATATTTGCCTGTATTCACCGCTGATAGATTTTGAAAATTCTCTATCGGAAGTAGTGGAATCCTTTTTATAAGTATATGCATCATTAAATTGGTAAAAAGCATTTATCTTGTATGTAAAATATGTATTAAAAATCCTGTTGGATTTATGCTCAAGGATGTAAGCCCTGTTTCTGGTTCCGCCGAATAGGAGCAGTCCTAATTCTGTCCCGGTCCCGAAAAGATTTTCATCCCTAATGTCAAGACTTAATTGAAATTTATCCTCATTGTCTACTCTAAAACCAATTCTAATTAAGCTGGAGACTTTTTCCAGAACGTTTATTGTTAATATGTTCTGATCCTTTTCTTTTTTTACGGATAAAACTATGTCGTCAAAAAGATTTGTACTTCTTAAATTTGTTAATCCCTCTATAGCTTCTTTAATAGAAAAATAATTTCCTTTTGTTAAAGGAAATTCCCTAGTTATAACATTCATGTTTGTATATTGATTCCCGGTAACAATAATTTTTGAAATCATCCCTTCATCAAAATAGAGGCTTAAAAGGCCATCAGATGGGTCAAATTCATATTTTTCGAGATCGGCCAGAGAGTATCCAAGATGCCTGTAAATTTCCAGCAGCTTTACAATTTTAGCATATATCTTTTTACTATTAAAAGGTTTATCAACCAGCGGACCAAAAACCGAATCGGCTTCTCCCAAATCGATTAATGAGATACCGTATAAATTTATATTCTTTATCAGGGGATTTTTTTCAATAATAAAATTAATCTTTGATCTGTTGTCATATTCCGTAACCAGGGCTTTAACTTTCTTATAATAGCCTGTTTCCATAAGGCGGCCTAATGTTTTTACTATTTCATAGTTTGATAAAGAATCTTTATAAGCCAGTTTAACCAAAGAAGGATAATCGGTGATCGAAAGATTGTTTTCCAAAATAGGAACTTTCACAAAGTATTCTTTTTCAGATTGCTCTAAATTATAATTATAGCATGAATCAATTTTTTCTTTAATTGTTTTAATCTTTTTTATAGTTGAGGCATAACCCCTTTCAACCAAAGAATCTATATCGGTAAAATCATCTGCTTCTTTACCAGATAAGGTTGGCCTTACAACAATACTGGCGCTATCTAGTTGTTCTTCATTTAAAAGCTTCATCGGTATGCTTATAATTTGGTCTGCTACCATCCAGGGAAGCTCAAGCTCCGGTTTGGAATGCAGCCTGCTGGTAGTGTTTACTGCTATCACAAAGTTTCCCCCGGCCTTAAAGGCAATCCCTACAGGTATGTTTGCAACTAGTCCGCCGTCAACCAGAGTTAAAGAATCTATCTTAACAGGGGAAAGCAAAAAAGATACGCTTGAACTAGCACGCATTGCCTGGCTTAAAGCCCCTTTGTCAAGAATAACCGGAACCCCAGACACCAGGTCAGTGCATACAGCTCTGAAATTATATTTTAAATCGTCAAAGCTTTTTTTAATATGAACCGGGGCTTGTAATGTAAGTTCGTTTAAATAATTAGTCAGCCTTAATCCGTTATTAATTGATGTTGGAATTTCAGGCGTAAATCCTTTTAATCTTAACGCAAAAATTGCTTTGTCTTCTGTAATTTTTTGATCGACAAACAGTTCTTTTCTATCTATTTCCCGGGAAGGTGCAAGAATTGCATTCCAATTGGTATTCTTCGCAATAGAGTCAATCTGTTGTATGCTGTACCCTGCAGAATATAGGCCTCCGATAACACTGCCCATACTTGTCCCAACTATTATATCAATCGGAATGTTGTTCTCTTCAAGAGCTTCCAGCACACCGATTTGTGACAGCCCCCTTGCACCTCCGCCGCTTAAAGCAACAGCTATCTTAGGATAAAATTCAGGACCTGGTATGTTAATCCGAATGGCAGAGCTTGGCTCCGGGTAGGGACAGTAATAATACGGGTTGTTTGTGAATAGATAACAAAAGGGATAAAAAATATTATAAAAATTATTTTTTGATAATAAACCATTTTTGATTTCAAATCTGTTTACCCCCAATGTGAAAAATATAAAAAGAATTACTTGCGGAAAAGTAAACATTTTTTCAGGATTTTTGCGGGCAAATATATTTATATATTATTGATGCAGCAATAAATTACTGTTAACGCTTTCTCCTTTGCTGTTGTACTTTTGCATTCTGTTCAGCTGATTCCATTAACTTCTGCATAAATCCTTTTGACTTTTTAGGATTCTTAACCGGCTGGAGTTCCATCCCGTCATGCTTATGATTTATATAATATTGTTGTGCAATTGAGAAAACATTGAACATAAAGTAATAGAGGTTGAGACCGGAAGGGAAACTCATAAACATTATTGTTAAAAATATTGGCATAACATATACCAACGCCTGCTGTTTAGGATCTTTTACGCTCATCTTCTGCTGAACGAATGTAGTTACACCCATCAATACTGCTAGTCCGCTTATTTGGTCTATTCCAAAAATGGGAAGTTTGAAGGGTAAGCTGTAAATAACATCCGGCTGAGAAAGATCTTTTATCCACCAAACAAAAGGCTGCTGCCTTAAATCGATCGCTATTTTTAACAATCCCCAAAGAGCAATGAAAATCGGCATTTGAAGAACAAGCGGCAAACATCCACCTGCAGGATTTACACCATATGTTGAATACAACTTCATTGTCTCTTTATTTACTCTCTGCGGATCGTCTTTATACTTTTCCTTCATCTCGGCAATCTTGGGTTGAAGAAGCTGCATCTTCTTCATCGACTGGTAGCTGGTTTTGGTTAGTGGATAAAGGACAAACTTTATAATTAATGAAAATACTATAATTACTATTCCGTAATTCGGGATGAATAAATGGAGAAAATTAAACAAAGGAAGGAGTACATAAATTGCAATTGGTCTTATTAAAAACTTCAATCCGAAAAAACTGCCAAAGTCTACAATTGCCGATAAATTATTTCCATAGGTTTTTAATATATTATAATCAACCGGACCGATGTAAAGAGTAAATGTATTTTTCTCAGAGTCCGTACTGTTGAATGGAATGATAAGCTGGGCGCTGTAGTTTTCTACTACCCCATTATTTTTAATTTCTTTCCTATTTCCTTCGATATATGCGCCTTCAACTTTAGATGGATTTTGAGGAGCAATTATCGCTGCAAAGTATTTATTTCTTACTCCTATCCAATCTACTCTTCCATTAAAATTTTCTTCTTTTTTTTCATCAGCCTTGGATGCATCGACTACAACTTGTTCGTCGCCATAATAAACGCTGGCATCCGAATAGGTTGCTTCGTCAACTGAATTATACTCAACAAACCTTATCCCGTTATCCCAAACAAGATCATAAGCATTGTTACTAATAATATTATTCATTCCCTTGAGTTCTATTTCGCTAGTCAGACTATACTTGTCTCCATAAAAAACAAATATTTTCTTTATATATTTATTATCGGCGATATTTAGTGTGAAAGTTACTATAAGGGAATCATTACCCGAAATTTTATACTGCTGTTTATTCAGTTTAACATCAAAATCAAGATTTTTGGTATTAATAGCTTTTCCGTCAATGGAAACAAAAGATAAATCATAAGCTCCGCCCATAGAAGACTTAATAAGCTGAACATGTGTCTGGTAAAAGTTTGCAGTATCATCTTCAACTTCTGCAGAATACCAGTTGTGGAATTTCTTTAAGTAATATTTTAGAATATTTCCGCCATGTGTTGAGAATTCCATTTTTACAAGATCATTCTCAAGAGTTATTATTCTCTCAGGTTTTGGCGGTAATGTGAAATATTTACCATATTTTAAGCTGTCGGCGGGAACTTCTTTTTCCTTTTCACGAACTTCTTCTTTTGGCGGAACAGTTTTTTTTACCTGCGGCTGCTGTTGTGCCAGTGTATCGGTAACAATTGTAGAATCGGCTTGGTTTTGCGGTAATTGTTTTTGCGGTTCAGGTGCATTCAAATACATCCATAATATTAATAAAGCACCGATTAATATAAAGGCTATTACTGTTTGTTTATCCATTCAAATTTCCATTATTGGAGCGGATCATAACCGCCCTTATTAAAGGGATTGCACCTTAAAATACGCCAGATTGTTTTTGCTCCGCCTTTAAAGACGCCATACTTTGTAAATGCTTCTATTCCGTATTCAGAACATGTTGGATAAAAACGGCAAGATGGGGGGAAAATCGGCGAAATAATTTTTTGATATCCTTTTATTAGTATTACAAATATTCTGCGCATTTCAAATCGTGCCCTTAATCTTTAACATTATATCAACTACTTCCGGCATAATATTTTTAAGTATTAGTTTTTTATTTTTTTTTTGACGCAGCAGGTTAGGCGAAAACACAATTTTCACCGAAAGCTTTTTCTCTCGAACATAGCTCATTAAGATCTCTTTATTTAATCTATAAGATTCTTTTATAAGTCTTTTAAGCCTATTCCGCCAAACGGCATTTCCTGCTTTTTTAAAAACCGCTGCTGCAATTTTGACTCCCGGCAGTTTAGAATTTTCCTCAATAACACAAAGAGCTTTAATAATTTTTTGGTTGGAAAAAAAGATTTTCCCTGACGTATATATTTGCTGAAAATCTTTTCTACTTTTTATTCTTTCTTCAGCTGAAAGACCAAATTGTTTCAAATGAATTATTTCTCATCACTTACGGTTAATTTTTTTCTGCCTTTTGCCCGTCTTCTTGCCAGAACTTTTCTACCGTTTTTAGTTTTCATTCTCTCTCTAAAGCCGTGTTTATTCTTCCGCTTTCTGTTACTTGGCTGGTAAGTTCTCTTCATACATTACTCCTTTTTTCAAAAGACTTTAAAAATAAGTATTGAGAATATTATAAACAAGATACTTTCAATTCATATATTCAGTACATTATTAAAAAAATATTAATTTTTATAAGAATTAATTTGCACTGCTCAATATTACTTCCTATTTTTTCACTGGGTTAGGCAGTAAAAATTAATGTGAATATCTTGTGGATAATTTGTTTTTGTGAAAACGTTTCACAGCGCGTCTCAACCTCAACACAGGGCGACAATAATTTATCAGTGTGGGTTCGTTTAAAGAAAAGGGTCGTAAGTGGTTTAATTATAATCGGTTACAAGCCAACGTTTAATGTGGGTATCTTGTGAATAATTTGTTTTTCATCTCTTATGTAAATAATAAAAATTTTTTTAGTAAAAATATTTAATTTTTTTAAGTGTGGATAATTAGTTATGCTTAATTCTGTAATTCTTGATAAAAACCTCCTCTCTGAACATCAAGTGCTCTGGAAAGAATGCTTGAAAATCATCAAGCAAAACGTAACTTTGATGACATATAATACCTGGTTTCAGCCTATTAAGTCTTTAGAAGTAACGGATTCTACTTTAACCGTTCAGCTTCCAAGTCAATTTTTTTGGGAATGGATTGATGAGCATTTCAACACATTAATTAACAAAACTATTCACGAAGTGTTGGGTGAAAACGCAAAATTGGCATATGTAATTATTGAAGAAAAAGAAACCAAAGAAAAAATCCAACGGCCGATTCAATTATCTCAACCCGCAACACTAAAAAACAAACCTGGATTTGAAACCTATTTAAATTCAAGATATACTTTTAATAATTTTATAAAGGGCGAAGGAAATCAGCTGGCAAGAGCTGCAGCAAGCGCTATCAGCGATAATCCCGGCGGGACCTCTTTCAATCCTTTTTTTGTTTATGGCGGAGTCGGACTCGGGAAAACTCATTTAATTCAGGCAATCGGGAATAAAATAGTTAACAACTTTCCTGAAAAAAGAGTTATTTATCTTTCTTCAGATATTTTTACCGTAGAGTTTGTTGAGGCAATTCAATCTAATAAAGTTAATGAGTTCTCCAGCTTTTATAGAAATATGGATGTTTTGATAATCGACGATATCCAGTTCCTTATAGGGAAAGAAAAGACCCAGGATCTTTTCTTTCATGTATTCAATACCCTTCATCAATCAAAGAAACAAATTGTATTATCCAGCGATAAAGCGCCGAAAGACTTAAAAGGATTAGATGATCGTCTTATATCTAGATTTCAATGGGGTTTGCCTGCGGATATTCAGCCGCCTGAACTTGAGACAAGAATTGCAATTTTAAAGAGAAATCTGAAGATTTCGGAATGACCGTATCAAATGATATTTTAGAATACATTGCCAACAATATCACTTCGAACATTCGCGAACTTGAGGGATGTTTAATAAAACTGCTGGCAAATTCATCTCTTAATTCAAAAGAAATAAACATTGAGCTTGCTAAAAAGACAGTAAAGGAGATAGCAACCGATAGAAAAGTTAATGTTACTATTGAAATGATAACAAAAAATGTTTGTTCTTACCTTAGGGTTGACGAAAATAAGATCCGTGACAAAACCCGTAAGAAAGAGATTGTTTTAGCCAGACAGATTGCAATGTATCTTTCAAAAGAACTAACAAAATCTTCCTTAAAAACGATAGGGCTGCATTTCGGCGGAAGAGACCATTCAACAGTAATCCATGCGTGCTCTTCAATTGAAGAGTTGAAAGTTAAGGATTCTGTACTGAAAGAAATAATTGAGACTCTTAAAAATCAAATCGAAATAAGTTCTTCCTGAATTTGATTAATGTCTGATTTTATAATAGAGGCTCCTTTTTAAAGGAGCCTTTTTTATTAATTTTTATTTGAAAATGTAAATTTTTAAGTGTGTATAATTTGTTAGCATCTTCACTGCAATATGTTGATAATATACAGGTTATCAACAGAGTGTTAACAATCTTTATATTTAACAAGAGTAATTAACACACTAATTATTAATTTTTATTTGTTTATTTTACAGTTATCTAAATAAAAGTTTAATATTAACATATCCACATTATTATTATTATTATTAATTTTAAAATATATATTAATTAATAATAATAATGTTGTTATTAACATGCGGAAATTTGGAGAAAATTATAACATAACCATCCTTTTTATCATTGAGAATATTGCGTAATATTATTATTTTAAGGCATTTAAAAGGAGATTTTATAAATGAAATTTAAAGTAAACAGTAAAGTTTTAGAAAAGCTGTTATCTAAAATAATTCCTGCTGTACCAACACGTACACCAATGCCTATTTTAGAAAACTTTCTGTTTGATATTCATGACGGACTACTCACAGTAAGTGCAACTGATCTTGAAATAGCAATAAGATCTTCTATAAATGTTGCCGCTGATGAAAACATACAAATGGTAATACCTGCAAAACTTTTATATGATATTATACGCTCGCTGGGGGATGCTCAAATTAATTTTGAGACTGAACAAAATTCAAAACTAAAATTATCAACCGACAATGGTGTTTACAATATAGGCTTTTCTTCTCCCGAAGATTTTCCTGAAATTCCTGAAATTGCAAGAGATAAAGAAATTACCTTAAACGGGGCAGACATTAAAAGAGCTATCGACCAGACTTCCTTTGCTATGAGCAAAGAGGATATGAGACCTGCAATGACAGGCACATTGCTTGAGTTTTCGGAAGAAGGATTAAGGTTTGTAACTACAGACGGTCATAGGCTTGTAAAATATGTTAACAAATCTATTACATCCGAAAAAGATGAACAATACATTATACCGGAAAGGGCTATTTCGGTTCTTTCCAAGCAGTTGTCGGATAGTGATGTTAAAATATATTTAAGCAGGACAAATATTATGGTCCAGTTTGTTGATGTTGAATTCATATCGCGTTTGATCGGAGAAAAGTATCCTTCTTACAATAGCGTAATCCCTTTGGAAAATGAAAATATACTGAAGGTAAAAACAGGCGACATTTTATCAACGGTTAAAAGAATGATGCTCTTTTCAACTTCTAGCTCCAAGCAGGTAAAATTTTCTATTGCAACTGATAATTTGGAAATATCAGCTGAAGATATAGATCATGGTTCAAATGCAAAAGAAAATATATTTTGCGAATATAAAGGTGAGGCGATGGATATAGGATTTAATAATGCTTATGTTAATGATATTTTATCGCATGTAAATAAGGAAGAAGTAATATTTAAGTTGCATTCGCCGACTAAGGCCTGTATTATTGAACCGTCTGAAAATGAAGAAAACGAAGAATTGATGTTGCTTCTTATGCCCGTTCGTTTAAATAATTAAATATGATTCTTTCCTCAATTTATTTAAAAAATTTTAGAAGCCACAAAAACACAAATATAAATTTTTCCGAAAAAATAAATTACATAGTAGGAGGAAACGGGCAAGGAAAAACATCAGTACTTGAGTCAATTTATTTTTTATGTACAACAAAAGGATATAATTCAAAAACAGATAACGAAGTGACAAGGTTTAACGAAAAGGGATTTGAAATTAAAGGTTCTTTTAAAGATTTAACCGAAAATGATATAAGAATTTATTTTTCTTTAGAAGAAAACAGGAAATATTATTTTCAAAACGGCAAATTGATTAATCGTCTTTCCGATGTAATAGGTAAATTTCCCGTGGTTATTTTAACCCCCGCAGATCATTCAATCACACAGGGATCTCCTGGTGACAGAAGAAAATTTGTCGATTCGGTTATATCTCAATCAAGTGAAACATATTTAAAATTATTGTTGGATTTAAATCGTACTCTCCGGCAACGCTCTTCACTATTAACCCGGATAAAAGAACAAAACAAAAAATCTCAAGCCGCATATAATGAGCTGGATGCATGGACTACTAAATTAGTTGAGATTGGAACCGAGATAATTGAGTATAGAATAAAATTTGTAAATGAGTTCAACTTTTATATTTATGAATCCTATAAGAAAATAATGGGAGAAGATGAGGTTCCAAAAGTTTTTTACTTGTTTTTGGAAGGAAATAAAGAAAACGAAAACCAAGCCATAATAAAAGAAGAATTTTATAAATTAATTAAAATGAAAAGAGAAGAAGAGCTAAGAAGAACAACAAATTTGGTTGGTCCCCAGCGGGATGAATATCTTTTTGAAATAAACAGCAAAGAATTAAAAACGTTCGGCTCACAGGGACAGCATAAAACATTTCAAATTGCTTTAAAGTTTGCCCAGTTTTTTTACTTAAAAGAAAAGACGGGCAAAACACCCATATTTTTATTAGATGATGTCTTTGGTGAACTTGATGCAAACCGTTCTTTAAGAACAAGTGAATATTTAAGAGAAACCGGCCAGGCCTTTATTACCCTGACTGATTTTTCAAATATGTCCTTTCTTAGAATTAATGAAAAAGATACTCTTATTAGATTGAAACAGGGAGGAGTTGTTTATGTCTAAAGGTTTTATAAGTCTTGGGGAAGCTATTGAGAAAGAACCATCTCTTAGTAAAATAAGAAACTCAATTAAAGATTTTGATGTGGTAAACAACTTTTATGAAATATTTAAAGACTTTGAAAAAATTGCCGTACCTGTAAAAGTAAAAAAGAATGTTCTTTTCTTGAGTGTTGAAAACTCTGTCTGGAGAAGTGAATTAAAATTTAAAGAGCAGTCAATAATTGAAAAAATAAATAAATTTTTAAAAGAAGATAGAATAATAAAAATAAAGTTCGTCTCATAAGTATAACTTAATTAAGGTGGATTGAAACACATGACAAACGCTAAACCAAAAAGTGATTATAGTGCAAAAAATATAAACGTATTAAAAGGTCTTGAAGCAGTCCGTAAGAGACCCGCAATGTATATCGGTGATGTGAGCGCAAGGGGGCTTCACCATTTAGTAAACGAGGTTGTAGATAACAGTATTGATGAAGCTCTAGCCGGGTTTGCCGATTTTATTGAAGTTATTATAAACAAGGACGAAACCGTTACTATTGAGGATAACGGGAGAGGTATTCCGGTTGATATGCATCCTGTGGAAAAACGTTCGGCGCTTGAGGTTGTAATGACCATCCTTCATGCCGGTGGAAAGTTCGATAAAAACACATATAAGGTTTCCGGCGGGCTGCACGGGGTTGGTGTCTCTGTTGTTAATGCTCTATCCGAATGGTTAAAGGTTGAAGTTAAAAGAGATGGAAAAATATATTTCCAGGAATACAGGCAGGGACAGCCGTTAAATCCAGTTAAGGAGATTGGTAAAGCGAAAAAGAACGAAACTGGAACCAAAATTACATTTATGCCCGATAAAGAAATATTTAAAGTTGCCATCTTTAAGTTTGACACTCTTGCAGAAAGAATGAGAGAGCTGGCTTACCTAAATAAAAATATTTCAATTAAAATAAAAGATACAAGGAACGGCGGCCAGGAGGAGACATTTCATTTTAAAGGCGGATTAAGCGAATTTGTAAAATATCTTGATGAAACAAGGGAGCCTCTTCATAAAACAGTTTATATTGAAGGAGAAAAAGATAATACACCGATAGAGGTCGCTTTTCAGTATAACAGCAGCTATAGTGATAATATTTTTTCATATGTAAACAATATAAATACAATTGAAGGCGGAACTCATCTTGTTGGTTTTAAAACTTCCCTAACCAGAACTTTTAACAATTATGCTTCTAAGAATAATTTAATTAAAGAAGGTAAAATATCTTTAACCGGCGATGACTTCAGGGAGGGATTAACGGCTGTACTTTCTATTAAAGTGGCAGAGCCGCAATTTGAAGGTCAGACAAAAACCAAACTTGGAAACAGCGAAGTAAAGTCTGCCGTAGAAACATTAGTCGGGGAGAAACTATCTGAATATTTGGAAGAAAATCCGTCGGTTGGAAAAAAGATAATTGAAAAATGTCTCCGCGCTGCCGAAGCAAGGGAAGCTGCTAGAAAAGCAAGGGACTTAGCAAGAAGAAAAAATGCCCTGGACACCATGAATCTTCCCGGTAAGCTTGCCGATTGTTCTATAACGGACCCGGAGCATTGTGAAATTTATATTGTCGAAGGTGACTCTGCCGGCGGCTCTGCAAAGCAGGGAAGGGATAGAAGATTCCAGGCAATTCTCCCATTAAGAGGAAAAATATTAAATGTTGAAAAAGCTAAGCTGAATAAAATTTTAGAGAATAATGAAATTAAAGCAATTATTTCTGCAGTTGGTGCAGGCCTGGGAGCTGATTTTGACCAATCAAAATCAAGATATGGAAAAGTAATTTTAATGACAGACGCAGATGTGGACGGAAGTCATATAAGAACTTTATTGCTTACTTTTTTATATAGACATATGAAGGACTTAATAACCGCCGGAAAAGTATATATTGCCCAGCCCCCATTATATAAAATAAAAAAAGGAAAAGAAGAGCACTATGCATTTGATGATAATGAAAGGGATGAGATATTAAAAAGGTTTAAAGTAAACGGAAAAGATAATTCAAGCGCTGAAGAATTAGCAGAAGAAACGATAGAAGAAGGTTCTGTAAAAGGGGTCAATATTTCCAGGTATAAAGGGCTTGGAGAAATGAATCCTGAACAATTGTGGACAACCACGATGAACCCGGAAACAAGAACCGTACTTCAAGTTTCAATTGAAAGCGCAGCAACCGCAGATAAAATTTTTGAAACTCTTATGGGAGACGATGTTGAACCAAGGCGCGAGTTTATTGAAAAGAATGCAAAGTATGTAAGAAATTTAGATGTGTAAGAATAGAGGCTTAGGTAAAGGCGAAGAAGATGTTCAATTATACAACCACACAGATATACTAAGCAGAATATTTTTTTAAAATAGCAAGAAAAATAATTAAATAGTTAAGTAGAAAGATTATGGCAACAATTTTTGAGAAAATAGTCCCGGTCTCTTTAGAAGAGGAAATGAAATCATCATATATAGATTACTCAATGTCGGTAATTGTAGCCAGGGCATTGCCTGACGTAAGAGACGGACTCAAACCGGTTCACCGGCGGGTATTGTATGGAATGCATGAACTGGGTATGGCTTATAATAAACCATATAAGAAATCTGCGAGAATAGTCGGTGAAGTTCTCGGTAAATTTCACCCGCATGGTGATACTGCGGTTTACGATTCAATGGTAAGAATGGTGCAGGATTTCTCTCTCCGTTATCCTCTTGTTGACGGGCAGGGAAACTTCGGTTCGGTCGATGGTGATTCTCCTGCGGCTATGCGTTATACCGAAGCAAGGCTTGCAAGAATATCCGAAGAGATACTCAGGGACTTGGATAAAAACACCGTAGATTTTGCTCCCAACTTTGACGATTCGTTACAGGAACCAGTTGTTCTTCCATCATATTTGCCCAATCTTTTAATTAATGGCGCAAGCGGAATCGCCGTCGGTATGGCTACCAATATTCCGCCGCACAATATAAGCGAAGTTATCGACGGCCTGATTGCATTAATTAAAAACCCGGAAATTACATCAGAAAAATTAATGAAACATATAGTAGCTCCCGATTTTCCTACCGGGGGGATAATCTACGGGTATTCAGGAGTTAAAGACGCATACCTTACAGGCCGTGGTAAAATAATTGTCCGGGCAAAAGCAAATATTGAAACGCTAAAAAATAGTCGTGAAAATATTATTATTACAGAACTTCCTTACCAGGTTAACAAAGCTAATTTAATTGAAAAAATTGCCGAACTGGTCAGAGCTGGCAAAATTAATGACATTTCTAATATAAGAGACGAATCTGATAGAGATGGAATGAGGGTGGTTATCGAACTAAAAAGGGATGCACAGCCGCCGGTGGTACTAAATCAGCTATTTAAGCATACACAAATGCAGACTACATTTGGCGTAATAATGCTTGCGCTGGTTAATGGAATACCAAAAGTTCTTACTCTTAAAGAAACCATGCAGCATTTTATAGCCCACAGGATGGACGTTTTAATAAGAAGAACGAAATATGAACTTGATGCTGCAGAGCGAAGGGCGCATATACTGGAAGGATATATTATCGCCCTTGATAATATCGATGAAGTTATTGATACAATAAAGAAATCCAGGGATGTTGAAACGGCAAGACATAATTTGATGAGAAAATTCAAGTTGTCTGAAATCCAGGCAAAAGCAATTCTTGATATGCGCCTTCAAAGATTAACAGGCCTTGAACGAAAGAAAATCGAAGAAGAATATAAAGACGTTATAAAACTGATTGAAAAATTAAAAGGCATATTGGATAGTGAAGAAAAAAGATTTCTTATAATTAAAGATGAATTAATCTTAATTAAGGAGAGGTACGGAGATGCAAGAAGAACAGAAATAATTCATGATTATGAAGAATTCTCTCTGGAAGATATAATAGCGGAAGAAGATGTTGTGGTTACAATTTCCCATACTGGTTTTATTAAAAGATTTCCTGTCAGCGGATACCGGAGACAGGGAAGGGGAGGAAAAGGAGTTACGGGTGCAGGAACAAAAGAAGACGACTTTATTGAACATATGTTTATTGCATCAACACATCAGTACATTTTGTTTTTTACCGACAAAGGAAAATGTTATTGGCTGAAGGTTCACGAAATCCCGGAAGGTGGAAGAGCTTCCAGGGGGAGATCTGTAATCAACTTACTTGAAAAAGATAAAGATGAAAACATAACCGCTTTTGTTACAGTAAAGGAATTTAACGATTCCCACTATTTAATTATGGCAACTCAGCAGGGAACCATAAAAAAGACTGTTCTTTCTGCTTACGGAAATGTTAGAAAAGGCGGAATAAATGCCATTAACCTGAATAAGAACGATAAATTAATTGAAGTTAAAATGACAGACGGGACCAACGATATTGTCCTTGGAACAAGAAACGGCTTTGCCATTAGATTTAACGAAAAAGATGTTCGGGATATGGGTAGAACAGCTACCGGTGTAAGAGGCGTTAAATTAGGTAAGGAGGATAGGGTTGTAAGTCTGCTTGTAATTAAACGGCAAGGAACGATTTTAGTTGTAACCGAAAAGGGCTACGGTAAGCGTTCGGATATAAATGATTATAGAATTACAAGGCGCGGCGGCAAGGGTGTCTTTACAGTTAAGACAAGCGAAAAAGTTGGAAAAATGATCGCCATGATGGAAGTGCAGGATAATGATGAACTGGTTATTATATCAATTCACGGAATGGTAATTAGACAAAGTGTTAGGGACATGAGAGTAATGGGGAGAAACACACAGGGAGTCAGGGTAATCAGGCTAAATGAAGGGGATGGAATAGCAGATATTGCTAAAGTCATTTCTGAGGAGGAAGAAGAAGCGCAAATAGGAGTTGAATAGAATTTATTAACAGGGCTCATAAAAGCTGCATAAATGCTGCTAATATAAGCCCTTGTTACCGGACAGGAGAGTCCGTAATTATGGGATAGTGAAACTCGCGTCTGATGTATAGTCCTGCCCAGTTGAACTTCCGATTTTACCGGAAATTATAAATACCCATTGCTGTCCAGATTGTAGGGGAATTGTGACAGGACCAAGGTTTATAGGATTTGTCCCCGAGTAAACAGTTGTGCCGTCATCCTGCACCTGCTGATTTGTTACATTTGCAGCAGCACAATTAACCACAACCTTAGTTAAGGTTACCTCGGTGTTAGGTGTGAATTCGAAATAATTGTTCTGCTGTTGATCCTGGACAATATTTACCTCAAATGCAACATTATTTTTTGTTCCCCCGTTGTTGCCCCCGGTAATCCCTGCAATCGGACTTACAGGATTACTATTTCCGCTGCTCTTGTTGCTGCAGCCTCCCAACAGTAGAGCTATACCCAACATAAGTAAGAAATATAGTTTTTTCACATAAACCTCCATTAAATTTATATTAATCTAAATTTGGCTATTGCGGCTAATTGAAAGTTCATAACCCTTGAAGACACATCGGATTGAACTGTTGTAATACCATAACCAAAAGTAAACTGGGGAGTTAAGGTTAGAAGATTGCTAATCGGAATGTCATATCCGGCCCCGGCTTTTAATGCGAATCTAACATTCATGTTTTTTAATGTTCCCGTATGCTTTGTAAGGCCATCATTAAATGTTAAGTTTTGATCTGATGTGATGCTTAGTGCAGTTGATGATTCAATATTAAATCCAATAGACGGTCCAAATAAAAAATAAAATCCGCTAGCAGGAAGATTTAGTTTTAGAAGTGGTTCTATCATAAAATATGCAATGCTATTATCTGCATTTAGAGTATAAGATAAAGATACTTGCTGCCCCTGCTGGTTAATTCCTGTTGTAGTCTGATCAACTGAAGTTCCGCCGCTCATATTGTCATAAAACTGAACTTGAGCTATTATTCCGATTATAGGGGTAATTTTCATGTCAAGCTGAGAGCCGAATACAAACCCAAAGCCTGTTTGTGTTTGATCCAGATCAGAACCGGTTCCGATGTTAAAATTTAATGCGGTTAATGGTCCGAGTTTTAATCCGAACTGCGGAAAAGCATTGGAAGAAATTAAAAAAAGACCTATCAGGATGAACAAAATAATTCTTTTCATACGGCACTCTCCTATTGGTTTATGAAATAATTTTGGTTTCAATAGGCATATGCGAAAAAGAATGGTAAATAGGGTCATCGAAGAAGAAACAATTAAAATTCTGACTTTTAGAATATAAAGGAAGGTTTTATTAGGAAAAATTTTCAGAACATCTAATCTCAGGCATGTATTGACAAATTAGATAGACATAACTATTTTTTGCGAAATAATATTTCATTTCATATGAGATCACCCTTTCAAAATTTCTTTTAAACAGGTAAAGGATCTTTATTATTTTCCCTTTCTAAATAATTTCCAATATCCAAAAACTAAAAAGGAGAGTCATAATGAAAAAGATGTTGTTACCGGTGCTCATTCTACTTCTATTTTTTAGTTCTTCCGCACTTGCACAACTACCTTTTAAATTAGGAGCAAGGGTAGGATTGAATTTGGCTAATTTGTCTTTTGATCCTGATTTACCCGCAAATGTGGACAAATCATCCCGAGTAGGATTTAAATTCGGGGCAATGGCAGAATTAGGTTTTATCCCTATGTTTGCCCTCCAGGTTGAGCCAATGTATGTTATGAGAGGTGCTAAATTTACACAAGGGTCTATTGAGGAAACATGGAAATTTTCTTATTTGGAAATACCCATACTGTTAAAATTAAAAATTCCCACCCCAGGTCCAATAACCCCTTATATTTTCGCGGGTCCAAATATAGGAATCCTCTTATCTGCAACGGATGAAGCAGGTGGTCAGGATACGGATATAAAAGACCAATTATCATCTACAGACTTTGCATTAGATTTTGGTGCCGGCGTGGGTTTTAATATCGCTCCCTTTATTGATTTATTAATCGATGCCCGCTATTCACTTGGTTTATCTGAGCTTCCAACAGATCAGGCAAAACAAAGTCTTGGAAATCTTACGGTTAAAACAAAAGATATCCAAATTGTTGCTGGTATAATGTTCGGATTGTAAAAAGATTTATTAAACGAAATACTACAAGGCGAAAGTATCCCTTTCGCCTTTATTATCCCAAAGCTATTTTTAAGGATTCTAGATTTGCTTCTATAGTTTTATCCAGATCCTCTTTTGAATGAGCAGTTGAAACAAACAAAGCTTCAAATTGTGAAGGAGGTAAATAAATTCCGTTATTCAGCATTTCATTAAAATAATTTCCAAATAAATTTGTATCGGATTTTACGGCTGATCTAAAATCTTTTACTTCTTCTTCAACAAAAAATAAAGTAAGCATTGAACCTGCCCTGTTAATAATAAAATTTTTACCTAAAGATTTTAAGTTATCCTCAATTCCATTTTCAAGGTAAGAAGATTTTTCTTCCAGTTTAGTGTAAATTTCCGCATTATTCTTTATATAATTTAATGCAGCATAACCGGCAGCCATAGCTAAAGGATTTCCGCTAAGTGTTCCGGCCTGGTAAACCGGTCCGCTTGGAGCAATCATTTCCATTATTTCTTTTTTCCCGCCGAAAGCACCAACTGGAAGTCCTCCGCCTATAATTTTCCCGAATGTTGATAGATCCGGTTTTATATTATACAGCTCCTGTGCACCTCCCCTTGCAACTCTGAACCCGCTCATAACTTCATCAAAAATCAAAATGATATTTTCTTCACTGCAGATATTTCTTAATTCATTCAGAAATTCTTTAGAAGCTTTAACAACCCCCATATTGCCGGCAACCGGTTCAATGATAATTGATGCAATTTGTTTTTTATTTGCTGCCACTAATTTTTTTACTGATCCAATATCATTATAATCTGCAATTAAAGTATCGGCTGCATTTCCTTTTGTAACACCTGGACTTGTGGGAATTCCAAGTGTTAAAGCACCAGAACCTGCCTTAATTAAAAAGAAATCTGCATGACCATGATAGCAGCCTTCAAATTTTATTATTTTGTCTTTTCCTGTATATCCGCGGGCGGCACGCACTGCGCTCATTGTTGCTTCTGTCCCGCTGTTTACCATCCGGACTAATTCAATAGAGGGAACTAATTCCGTAATTAATTCTGCAATACTGACTTCAAGCTCAGAAGGTGCACCAAAGCTTGTTCCGTTTTCAATTGCTTGAAGTAAAGCTTTTTTTATGAAATAAGGATTATGCCCAAACAAATGCGGTCCCCAGCTCCCGATGTAATCAACAAATTCGTTTCCATCAACATCAATTAATTTTGAGCCCTCACCTCTTTTAATAAATAAAGGGTTTCCGCCGACGGATTTAAAGGCTCTAACAGGAGAATTTACTCCCCCCGGTATATATTTATTTGCTTCGCTGAATAAGTGTTCGCTTTTTGTAATTGTCATTATAATTCCATTTAATAAAAATATTATTTATAAATAAAAATTAATAATTTTCTATAAACTCCACCATGAGTGAAATAGTATTACTTAAATTAAAAAAATTAGGTATGAAAACTCCCTATGGAGCGACATAATAATCCCGTTATCATTGTTTATAATTATTTCACCCCTTTTCAATTATAATCACAGTAATTTCCGGTGTTGAATTATACCTTACCGGAGCAATTGACATACCCAATCCTCTAGTAACAACCATAAGCATTTTCGTACCGTTTTCCTTTGTAAATCGGAAATCTCCCCTTACATAAGGAGTCTCAATTAATGTTGGAGACAAACTTTTAAATGGAAATAAAAAAGTAATTTGACCGCCGTGAGTATGCCCCGCCAGGTAAAGATCATAATCATACTTCAAAGCTGCTTCTGCCAGAAAAGCCCTTGGCTGATGAGCAAGAAATATTTTTAAGTTATAATTTTGTTTTAATTTTGCAAGACTGTCCAGTTTATCAACCGGAATTCTTTCAACATATGTATTTGTAACAAATGTTACTTCAATTTGAGCACTATCGACATTTATATATCTTTTCCCGTTATTCACCATTTCGATTCCACGGTATTTAAGAGCAGATTCTACTTCACTTAAGCTTCTTGAATAGTCATTGTGATAAGCCCAATTATCATGGTCTCCAACGCACGAATAAATACCATACTTGGATTTTATCCTGCTGATATATTCTGCAGCTTCATCAATATAGTCCGGTGTTGAAGTAATAACGTCTCCTCCAACTAATACCAGGTCGGGATGTGTTGAATTTACTTTATTAAATATATTTTGTCAGCCTTTCCTTGTCGGTATACCGATCAGCTTGAACATCGGAAATGAAAGTTAATCTAAAATTATTCAAAGCCTCAGGCAGTCCCTCCTTTTTATATTCTACAATCCTGATAGAAACAGAATATTCATCATGGATTATTCTAATTGGAATATAAAGCGAAAAGAATACTGTAATAAACAAAATTGCTTTTGTTTCCAACGAAAGCAGTTTTTGTTTGTATTTTTTACGGAAAGGGAACATCAGAAATCTTACTACATCAAATATCAAAAAGAACAGATCGGATTGAACGACTAAAAATAGTCCCGTCCAGAACGGGTATATCAAAAAGTAATCAAAAAAGAAATTCTGCGGAACCCACACGTAGCTGTTTGAGATTGCTGCATAGCTCCAGTCAGAAATTAGAAATAAGGGATATAAATTAATCCAGACCAGGAAAATAGTTAAAATTGTTTTTCTTTTTTGTCCGGGAAAATTGGGGAAAACATTCGTAATAGCTTTTGATATCTTCTTAGTAAAATAATATTCAACCAAGAATAACAGAACAGCAGCAATTAGTATCCGGGTTATATTTCGCATTTAGTATTAAGTAATGAAGAAATAATTTTTAGCTCACAATTTATTTATAAGAATATTCCACATCAATGCATGATTCATTCACGAAATAATTTATCAATCAGTAGTTTCATATTCTCGTAATGAGCTCCATGCCAATAAATTTTATCACAGTTTCCGCAGCGCCAAAACTCGTTTTGTCTTTCTTTAACTTTTGGGGGTAATTTACCGATGATTTTTTCTTTATCAATTTTTTCCAGCTTTGTATTACATTCCAAGCATCTCTCAAATTCCCGGATTTGATTTTTTAAGCTGAACCTTTCAGCAACTTCCTTCAATTGCAATTCAGGGTTTTTGTTTCTAATCCAGTAGCCGCGGGTAACTGCAGTTTTTTTCAGAATTCCTTTATCCCTTGTTAAAATTGTTCTCTTATCTTTTAAAGAGACTTCGACTATTTCATCATCCATATAATCATTTTTATATTTGGTATCAAAACCAATCATCCGTAAATAACGTGCTAAGGTTCCAAGATGGACATCCAAAACGAACTTAGTATTCCGTAAAGGTTTTGGCCTTAAATGCTGAACACCCGAGATATCAAGCGATTCAAAAACGGGGTAAATACTTATATCATCCATATCATTTACTATATACAAGAAATCAACCGAAATTCCGTTGACTAAGATTAAATCTACTTCTGTATGGGGAACACCAAACGACTCGATCATATCTTTTATTGAAGTCCGGCTCAAATACTTATGTTCAAACCGGGTTTTTCTTTTTTCTTTCGGAAGGAAGTCGTTTAATTCTTCATAAAATCTAAAGTAAGCGGTTTTCATTTAGAAAATATTAAATGGAATTTGATCTAAGAATAAAGATTAACAATTTTTGATTCAAGATGTGAAGGTATAAGTAATCACTTGTTAGTTATATGATCTTGAGCTTACTCTTGAACTTGAACTTTGTTAGACGCGTTATCTTATTTTAATATGCAGCTCTCTTAGCTGTTCTTCACTGACGGTTGATGGAGCATCATCCATTAGTGAAACGCCGCTGGCTGTTTTTGGAAAAGCAATTACATCTCGGATAGAATTTTCACCTGCAAAAATCATTGCCATCCTGTCAAATCCAAAGGCAATACCTCCGTGCGGAGGGGCTCCGTATTTAAATGCATTCATCAAAAATCCAAATTTATATTCAGCCTCTTCATCTGAAATACCCAATGCTTTAAACATTTTTGCCTGTAGTTCCGAATTATGTATTCTAATGCTGCCGCCGGCAATTTCAGTTCCATTTAAAACAAGATCGTACGCTCTGGCATGAACTCTTCCGGGATCCGATTCCATATATTGTACATCCTCAAGCCGTGGGGAAGTAAACGGATGATGCATTGCATAATAAGCGCTTTGTCTGGTCATCCCATTCAAAAAGAGGAAAATCTGTAACCCACAATAACTGTGAGCCGGAATCCTTTTTTATCAGATTTAATCTTCGTGCCATTTCCAGCCTCAGCTGCCCCATAATTGATAATGCTTTTAACTTTTGTCCTGAAAGTATGAAAATTAAATCTCCCGGCTTTGCATTTAGTTTTTCAATTAAATTCTTTTTCTCTTCTACTGATAAAAATTTGGCAATAGGGGCTTCCAGTTCGATTCCGGAAGCAGATTCTTTAACACGCATCCAGATCAATCCGCCGGCACCCAGTTTCTTAACAAAATCTGTTAAAACATCGAGCTGATTTCTTGTATATTCCCCGCAGCCCGGCGCAACCAACCCTGATATTATTCCTTTATTTTCTATTTGCTCTTTAAAAACTTTAAATTCCGTATTTGCAAAGACTTTATTTAAAGTTATCATGCTGAGATCAAACCGCAGGTCAGGTTATCAATTCCATATTTTTCCATAGCTTCATCAAATGACAGCCTGGGGAGCGGGAGCTTTAATTCCTGTTCCCAAACTTCTTTGATAAGAATTTTCATTAATCCTTCAACTACTTCAAAAATATCTTCCTGGTCGATAAAGGACATTTCCACATCTATTTGAGTAAATTCAGGCTGTCTGTCTGCACGGAGATCTTCATCTCTGAAACATTTTACTATTTGGAAATATCTATCTAAACCGGAGACCATCAATATTTGTTTATAAGTTTGAGGAGACTGGGGCAAAGCATAAAATTTCCCTTTATGTATTCTACTTGGAACCAGATAATCTCTCGCGCCTTCCGGGGTGCTTTTCATAAGAACAGGGGTTTCTACTTCAACAAAATTTTTTTTATCAAAATAATGCCGTGTTAGCTGATACATTTTATGGCGCAGAAGAAGATTTTTCTGAATAGAATTTCTTCTTAAATCAAGATACCTGTATTTTAATCTTATATCCTCACTTGTTTCAATTTTATCTTTAATAGGAAAAGGCGGAGTTTTAGCTTCATTTAAAATGACCAGCTTATTTGCCATAACATCAATGTGACCCGTAGCTATATCTGAATTGTCTGTTTCCGGCGGTCTTTTTCTAACTATTCCTTCAATTGAAATAACGAATTCATTTCTTAATTTACCAGCTTCTTGATGGGCTGTTTCATCAAAGTTTGGTTCAAAAACAATTTGTGTAATTCCATATCGGTCGCGTAAATCGATAAAGATTAAACCGCCTAAATCACGCCTTGTATCAACCCACCCATTTAAAACCACATTTTCACCAATATTAGATTGTCTTAATTCGCCGCATGTATGTGTTCTTATTTTAAATTCCATTTAGTAAAAATCGCTCCAAAATTGAGAAAATTTAAGCTATAAAAATAAATAATAATCAAAGGGTAAACAAATGCATTAAGTTAAATGGAATTAGCTTCAATACTGTTTAATATGACCCTTTTAACCTTATTATTTTAATAGGCATCGGGATTTTTTTTTGAATTGTGTTATTATTTGTAAATTAATTCTATAATATTGTAGAATTAATAAGGAAAAAAAGAAACGGATCTGAATTGACCTGTGAAGAAATAAATCATCTGGTTTCTGCTTATACTAAAAATAAAATTCCTGATTACCAGTTTTCTGCATTTCTAATGGCAGCTTTTCTTAAAGGATTAAATAAGGAAGAAACTTCTGCCTTAACAGAATCGATGATAAATAGCGGTAAAATTGTTAATCTTAATTCGATAAGGGGACCAAAAGTTGATAAACATTCAACCGGAGGAGTGGGTGACAAAACCTCTTTGATAATTGCACCCATAGCTGCAGCTGCAGGAATAAATGTTCCTATGATTTCCGGACGGGGGCTCGGTCATACAGGCGGAACACTGGACAAGCTTGAGTCAATACCCGGGTTTAAAACTAATTTAACTCTTTCAGAATATAAATCTGTTCTTAAAAAGTGCCGTGCCGTTCTGATTGGACAAACAAAAGATATTGCACCTGCAGACAAATCAATATACTCTTTAAGAGATGTGACTGCAACAGTTGAATCTGTCCCCTTAATTACTGCCAGCATAATGAGCAAAAAGATTGCGGAAGGAATTGACGGTTTAGTCCTGGATATAAAAACAGGCAGCGGTGCCTTTATGCAGAAGATGAATGATGCGGTAAGGTTAGCCGATTCTTTAATTAATACTGCAAAGCATTTTAATAAAAAAGTAATAGCATTTATAACGGATATGAATCAGCCCTTGGGTAATTATATTGGAAACTGGCTGGAAGTTTATGAATCAATAAAAGTATTAAAGGGAGAAATAAAAGGAGACCTTCTTGAGCTTAGCTTGGTTTTAGCCGGAGCAATGATATATCTCGGCAGAAATGCCTCCTCCATCGAAGAAGGAAGAATTATCTCTCAGGAATTAATTTCTAATGGTAAAGCATTTGAAAAATTCCTTGAAATTGTGAAACTTCAAAATGGAGATGTTACTTATATTAAAAATCCGGGCAAGTATCCAAAACCTAAATTCATTCTAAAAATAGAATCAAGAGAAGCCGGATATTTACAGCACATTGATAATTATGAAATAGGTATGGCATCTGTAATTCTTGGAGCAGGCAGAGCAAAGATTGATGATAAGATTGATCCGAAAGCCGGGATAATATTTTACCCCAAAATTGGAGATAAAATAAGTAAAGGGGATATAATTGCAGAATTGCACTCTTCTTCAAAAGAAAAAATAGAGACGGCTATAATTAAAATTTATGGCTCATTAGTATTTTCAGATCAAATAGTAAAGAAGCCGAAGCTGATCAAAAAAATTATTACATAATCGAAAATATACAAAATCTTTTTTGAATGTTGGAATCATTGTTTCAATCCCATTATTCTAGAAGCAAATAAAAACTCAGCACATATCTTTTTAGCCTGAATTCATGTTGATTTCACTTTCTTTGCAATTTTTATCATTGCATTTAGTGATTTTTTAACATCTTCCTCTGTTGTTGCCCACGAACAAATACTTATGCGCATAGCTGTTTTTCCCTGCCACTCTGTTCCGCCGCACCAGCAGGTTCCATCATTTTGGATTTCTCTTATTACCATCTTGGTTTCTTCCGGGCTGCCGAAAGAAACTAAAAGCTGGTTTATTACAACGTCATTTAAAATTTCAAATCCGGCATCAGCTAAGCCTTCGGCGAACATTTGTGCATACTTGCATGTTCTTTCTATTAAATCAGCCAGACCCGATCGGCCAAGTGAATATAAAGCTGCCCAGACCTCAATTCCCCTGGAACGTCTTGATAATTCCGGGCAATACTGGGAAGGTTCTCTGTGTTCTCCCTGCGGCAGATATGCTGCGGTTAAAGACATTGCGGACCTTAGTGATTCGGAATCTTTAACAAAAGCCAGCCCGGAATCATAAGGAACATTAAGCCATTTATGTGCGTCAGTCGCCCAGGAATCTGCAAGGTTTATTCCTTCAGTTAAATATGCTTTTGAAGGAACAACAGAAGCCCATATACCGAAAGCGCCGTCTACATGAACCCATGTATTCGATTGATGAGCTATTTCACAAATCTCCTTAACGGGATCGAATGAGCCGGTATTAACGTTGCCAGCCTGAGAACAAACTATAGCCGGCCTTTTTATTTTGGGAAACTTTCGCAAATCAATTCTCCCCTGGTTATCTACCGGTACCTTAATCACCCGTTCTCTTCCTAGCCCAAGTAAACCAAGTCCCCTGAATAATGTTGGATGGGATTCCTCGCTGACAACGACATCTACCGGCGGAGCATTGAACAGTCCGTTCGCTTCAACGTCCCAGCCAATCTTTTTCAGAATAGAGTGCCTTGCTGCAGCAAGAGCAGTAAAATTTGCCATAGTTGCCCCGGTTACAAACGCACCTGCACTTTTAGGAGGCAAGTCAAAAATTTGCAGAAGCCATTTCAAACTTACTTCTTCCAGAACTACCCCAATTGGCGAGCCTACAAAAAGTCCTGCATTCTGATCCCATGCTGTTGATAGCCAATTGGCAGCCACAGAAGCAGGAAGCGAACCTCCAATCACAAAGCCGAAAAATCTTCCTCCGGAAATCCCGATAGTTGCCGGAGATCCTATTTCATCAAGAAGCTCAATTACTTTTTCCGGGTTGACCGGTTTGTCGGGGAACGGAAAATCCAGTCCTTTTAACTTCTCAAGTGCTTTTTGAGAGGGAGCAACGGAACGGTTAATAATTTCTTCCCTGTATTTTACTGCTCTTTTTGCAGTATCTATTAATAAATCTTTCATAAAAATTTATACCTTTAAATTTGATTCTTTAAAATATAAAAAATATGATGACATAATTTTGATACATATTTTTAACATGAAAATAAAAGTACTATTTGCATTACATGCATTTTAATTGTAATAAAGTAACAGTATTTTTAATACTATCTATTCATTAGTAAAGGGAGAACAAGATGCTTTTTATAATTGCTTTAATTGCTGCTGCAGTTGCATTCATTTTGTTTAGAAATGCAAAGAAAAGACTAAACAAACAGGAATCAAACTTCGCTCTTATCGGATTTATAGTTGCTTTGTTTATTGCGATACTCCAATGCTGGACAATTATTCCTGCCGGGCATGTTGGAGTTATTGACTTTTTTGGAAACGTTAGTGATCGAACTTTAAAACCAGGAGTAAATGTAGTTAATCCGCTTGCAAATGTCATTAAGTTTGATGCACGAACTCAAGAAATAAAAGAAGTGATGAATGTTCCATCAAAGGAAGGATTGGGAGTAGAACTTGAAATTAGTCTTCTTTACAGCCTGAGCTTTGATAATGCAAATAAAATTTACAAGACAGTTGGAGAGGACTATGTTGATAAAATATTAATTCCTCAATTTAGATCTGTTGTTAGAGGTGTCACTGCCAGTTATGAAGCAAGAGCTCTCTATACTGCCGAACGGGAACAGCTTGCTAAATTAATGGAAGAAGAACTTTCCCGGCTTGTTCAACCCAGAGGAATTACAATTGAAGCAGCACCTTTGCGCCAAATAACTTTACCGGCAAGATTAACGGAATCGATAGAGGAAAAATTAAAGGCAGAGCAGGAAAGTCAAAGAATGCAGTTTATTCTTCAAAGAGAAACCCAAGAGGCTGAAAGAAAAAGGATTGAAGCTAAAGGAATTGCTGATTTCCAGGAAATAGTTTCCAAGGGAATAAGTGAGCAGTTACTTAAATGGAAAGGAATTGAAGCAACCGAAAAACTCGCCGGTTCATCAAATACAAAAGTAGTTGTTATCGGTTCCGGGAAAGACGGGCTGCCATTAATCCTGGGAGGAGATTAATGTCGAATCAAATTTATTTTGGCTAAGAAACATTTAATTTTTTATGGAGGATTAAATTCTTAATATTTCTTTAATTAAGAAGATTTAATTCTTATGTCAACAGCAAACAGGTCCAGGTTTTGAGCAACAATGATCGGATTAAAATCAAACTCCTCAATCACCGGGAAATCGAGCATCATTTGAGCTGACGATATAATTATTTTTTTGATTTTTTCAATATTGAAAGGCTTTTCGCCTCTAACACCTTTTAATATTTGTCCAATCTTTGTATTAAAAATTAGTTCATCAATATCTTCTACGGTTAAGTAAGCGGATTTTATCGAAGTATCGTTATAAACTTCTACATACTTTCCACCGGTGCCGAACATTATCATCGGACCAAAAGATTTATCCCTAAATCCTCCTAAAAGGATTTCATGTTTTGCTTCTATATAAGGCTGTACAAGGAAACCTTCCAGCAAGACTTTATTCTTCTTAAATGATTTTTGAATTTCTTCTTCGGCAGTTAACAATTCATCCTTATTTTTAATTTTGATTTTAACTGCGTTAATTTCTGACTTATGAAGAACATGTTTTGAGATTCCTTTTAAAACCAGAGGATATTCAAATTTGCCAGCACTATTATTTAGTTCGCCTGGCTTGAGTTGTAAGGATTTGACAACAGGCAAATCATAAGTTTTAGCGATGAGCGCTATTTGCTTGCCGGACAGCCAGCCGCCTGCTAGGTCAAATCTGGGATTAGACTTTTTCTTATCGCCGTTTACTAATAGAGGTTTTTTATTTGCTTTTCCTTTGTAGAATAAAATATTAGAGATGATTTCGGCCGGTTCTTCTGCATGTTTGAACAACGGTTTTTTTGTTTTAGAATTATTTCTATATTCTTCCCAAAATTCCGGCAGCGGCATAACTACCTGGAATACCGGTTTTACCGATTCTATGGAATTAACTTTTTCAACTGCTTCAAAAGCATCAACCATTACAGGTTCAACAAAAATTGAAATCACGGCATCTACTTTGTTATCTGTCAAAAGTATTTCATTTGCTTTTTTATATTGTTCGGCGGTTCCGCCCGGCAATAGATCTACGGGATTGTTAATACTCCCCTCGGGATGAACAAATTTCCTTAATTTATCTTTTGTTTCAATAGATAAATTGGATAAAGTTAAACCTTCTTTATCTATTGAATCTACGGCAAGAATTGCAGGTCCACCTGCATTTGTTACAACTGCAATTTTGTTTCCTTTAGGAAGCGGAAAGTTCTCAAAACCTTTTACAGTATTAAATAAATCAGTTAAGGTATCTACTCTAATAATTCCAAATTGATTTAATACAGCATCTACAACCTTATCATTACTACCCAATGCACCGGTATGTGAAGAAGCGGCTTTCATACCGCTAGAGGTTTTGCCTGCTTTCAAAATAATTACAGGTTTACTAACTACCCCTTCGGAGAATAGCCTTATTAAGTCTTCCCCCTTTTCAAAACTTTCAAGGTAACACGTGATAGTTTTTATATTATTATCTTCCTGCCAGAATTTAATAATATCATTTTCACAAATATCAGCTTTATTACCTACACTAATCATGTGACAGAATTTTATACCGCTTTCTCTTAAGGAATTTAAAATTGCAGCTGCAACTGCTCCGCTTTGAGATAAAAATCCTGTAGATCCTTGCTCAGGTTTTTCTGCTACAAAAGTCGCATTTAATTTTATATTTTCCAGCGTAGAGATAACACCCATACAGTTTGGACCAATTAACCGGGCTCCCTTGACCTTTATCTTCTCAAGGATCCTTTTCTCAACTTCTTCCCCTTTTTTGCCGATCTCCCTGAATCCGGCGGTCACTAAAATTATAGAGTAAACATTTTTTTGAAGAAGATTATCAATTATTTCTTCAGCAGCAATTTTAGGCACCAGAACAATAGCGAGATCAATATAATCAGTAATTTCTTCTACACTGTTATAGCATTTATAATTAAGGATTTTTTTTGCCTTAGGGTTTACAGGATATAATTTACCGGTATATCCGTATTCTTCGATTGATTTCAATAATTCGTAGCCGATGCTTTTTTCTTTTGTTGAAGCTCCTGCTATACAAATGGAAGAAGGATAAAAGAAATTTTTTATTTTTGAATCCATGTTTGAATCAAATATTTTAGTATTGTAATCTAAGAAATTATATATAAAGATAAATATTGAAAGAGCGGGATTTATATCGTTCAGCCACCATAGCAAAGCGAGCGACCTAAATGTCGCTTTACGGTTAAAACAATAGAGATTTAAATATGAGAGAAAAAAGTTCAAATAAACTAGGCGATATGCCGGTAGAAGAGTTCAGAAAATTCGGTCATGAACTTGTTGATTGGGCGGCAGACTATATTCAAAATATAGAAACCTACCCTGTATTATCACAAGTAACTCCAGGTGAAATTAAAGCCCAGCTTCCATCTTTGCCTCCTCAAAATCATGAAGAGATGACGGAAATTATTTCTGATTTTAAAAAAATTATAGTCCCCGGAATAACTCACTGGAATCATCCCGGTTTTATGGCTTACTTTAATTCTACGGCAAGTATGCCGGGTATTTTAGCTGAACTTCTTATAAGTACTTTTAATGTAAACGGAATGGTATGGAAGACTTCACCGGCAGCAACTGAGATTGAACAGGTAACTTTAAATTGGTTTAGACAAATGCTTGGATTAAATGAAGATTGGTGGGGAATTATTTATGATTGTGCATCGATCACTTCTATGCATGCAATTGCTGCAGCTAGGGAAAATATAAATTTAAATATCCGAGAAAAAGGAATGTGTGGAAAAACCGGTTTATCAAGGTTGAGGCTTTATACTTCGGAACATGCCCACTCATCAATTGAAAAGGGCGCTGTAACTCTTGGAATCGGTTTGGACGGAGTTAGGAAAATTCCCGCTGATAACGAATTTAAAATGCTCCCTTCCGAATTAAAAAAAGCAATTAAAGAAGATAAAACCAACGGATGGCTTCCTTTTTGTGTTACTGCTACTGTGGGTACAACCTCTTCAACAAGCATCGATCCGGTAAATGAAATTGCAGATATTTGCAATGAAGAAAATATATGGCTCCATATAGATGCTGCCCATGGCGGTGTTGCTGCCATGCTGCCGGAGAAAAGGGACATCTTTAGGGGTATTGAAAAAGCTGATTCATTAGTTGTCAATCCGCATAAATGGATGTTTACACCGCTCGATTTGAGCGTTTTTTTCACCAAAAAACCTGAAGTTTTAAAACGGGCTTTTAGCCTCGTACATGAGTATCTCAAAACAAAAGAAGATTCTGCCGTTGAAAATTATATGGATTACGGGGTTCCGCTTGGAAGAAGATTCCGTTCGTTAAAATTGTGGTTTATAATCAGGTATTTCGGAGCGGAAGGAATAAGAAATAGGATAAGAGAACATATAAGAATTGCAAATGAAATTGCCGGGAAAATAGATAAGCATATTCTTTTTGAAAGAATGGCTCCTGTCCCCTTCAGCACAATTTGTTTCCGTGCACATCCGCCAGAAATAAATGATGAAAAAGTTCTTGAGGAATTAAATGTTAATCTAATGAATGAAATAAATAAAACCGGTATACTATTTCTTTCACATACAAAACTTAATAATATATTTGTAATTCGAATGACGATTGGCAGTATTAGAACTTCCGAGAGTTATGTTTTAAGAGCATGGGAAACTATTCAAAATTGTTTAGATTCAATTCTAGACAATAAATAATATTTTATGAATGCTTTAAAACTCCTGCTTACATTATTATTCTTTTCCAATCTTGTTTTCGCACAGAATAATTATGAAAAGTCAGTTGAATCTGAGAAGCTGGCGATTAATAATTATTTAACCAAGAATTACAATTTATTCTTAGAAAATATGAAGAAAGCAGAAATTCTTCGTCCCAACCACCCAAGGCTTCTATATAATCTTGCCGCCGCCTATTCGTTGAATAACAACAAAACAGATGCACTAGCCGAACTGCAGAAACTGATCGATATGAAATTGTATTACCAGGTAGAAAACGATTCGGATTTCACAGCTTTCAAAGATGATGCAGATTTTAACGATATGGTTGACGGCTTCAAAAAAAACTTAGCTCATTTAGGCAGCAGTACTACAGCATTTACATACCCGGAAAAAGATTTGATAACGGAAAGTGTTGCTTATGATCCTATCAAAAAGAAATTTTATTTGAGCTCTGTTTATAGGAAAAAGATAGTCTGGATTGATGAGAACGGGAATATAGGAAACTTTAAAAATGATGGCGAAAATGGATTATGGTCCGTTTTCGGAATCAAGGTAGACTCCCAAAGAAGAACATTATGGGTATGTACGGGCGCAATTGAACAGACCATGAATTTTATCAAAAGTGATTTGGGGAAAACAGCTGTATTTAAATATAACATCGATTCCAAAAAACTAATTAAAAAATATGAACTGGATAATATTAAGAATGAACATCTTTTTGGTGACTTAGCCTTGAGCTCAAACGGTGATATATATGTTTCCGACAGCAGGTTCAATGCAGTTTATAAAATACCTGTAAATTCTGACAGACTGGAAATGTTTATTGAACCTAGCGGATATGTGTCTCTCCAAGGGCTTGATTTATCGACCGATGACAAGTATTTATTTCTATCGGATTATGGTCTGGGTTTATATAAGATATCTCTGCAGACTAAAAAGGTTGAAAAAATAGAATCTCCTTTTAACTTTACACCTTTAGGTATTGACGGACTTTATTTCTATCAAAACAGTTTAATTGCCACACAAAACGGAATAAACCCTCAAAAAGTAGTCAGAATTTATTTAAATAATAGTCTAAATAGAATTGAACGGTATACAATCCTTGAGACAAACAATCCTTATTTTGACGAGATAACTTTGGGAGTAATTAAAGGGGAGGAGTTTTATTATATAGCCAATAGTCAATGGGGCAGTTTCAATAAAGACAGCAGCATATTTCCAATAGAAAAACTAAAAGAGCCGCGGGTCCTGAAGATTAAGTTAACCGGCAATTAAACAGTTGATAATGTTATTTTTCTTTTTGAAGATTCTTCACTTAACCTGGTTTTGAAATCATTGACCGGCTCATTCTCCTTTGGTAAAATTTTTATGCTGCACTTCTTTTTATTATTTAAGGATAAAGTTAATTGTTTTTCATCTAATTGTATTGAAGTAATATCATTCCAGCTAAAAATCTTCTCTTTTAAAAATGAGCTTCTGTGTAATATTCCTTCATCTGTAATCTTTACAAATTTCCGCTTCTGCATATCATTGTAAAATAATGCTACGGCAAAGTATAAAAAACCTGCAGTCAATAAGAGATACTGTATCGAGTGATAATTCTGCATATATTTATTTATACCGTCGACAATTAAAATCAGGCCTGAAATCCCCAATATAAATCTGTAAAAAGTTGTCTTTCTTTTTTCAAGCTTGATTTTATTCAGCATAATAGCAAATATAATGTTCGTTAAACCTGTAATTGAAGAAATACCTAAAAAAAGAATATCAAGGAAAAACCTGTTTGGTAAAGGTCGTGCAAGACTGTCATAAGCCGCAAGAAGAAGGGTCACTCCCACAATGATAAAAGAAAATTTTTCAATTGATTCAGCTTTTTTACTATTTCTTTTATCAAGATAAAGAAGAAAGTCATTCATGATAACCCCCGGAAAAAATTTAATGTTCTCTTAAATAAGTCAAAGACTATAATAAGTAAATATAAATAAAGAATTTTTATTCTTTATCATAAGATATCTCAAGTTTTCCATGGTCATCATCATCCGGTTCATCCTCCCAATCATATTTTTTAGGAGGATCCTGATTTCGGAAAAGAAAAGCAGAAAGAATTCCGGTAAGTGAACCAAAAAGGTGTCCTTCCCAGGATATTGTTTTGTCAATCGGAAGAAACTCCCCAAACGAGACTGCCGTATAAAAAAGTGACTACAAGCGCCAGGGCAATTGATCTGTTGTCCCTCCTGATGATTCCGCTGAAAAAGAAGAAAGTCACCAGGCCGTATATTAAACCGCTTGCACCAATATGGTATGCT
Organism: uncultured Ignavibacteria bacterium; assembly: GCA_963739895.1. Taxonomy (GTDB): domain Bacteria; phylum Bacteroidota; class Ignavibacteria; order Ignavibacteriales; family Ignavibacteriaceae; genus CAVQBP01. Next base: position 84,632 of record CAVUCR010000011.1, read on the forward strand.
GTCCTGGCAAAAAACCATATTAGTATACCGGGTATGAAATAAACTAGTACAAAAACTTTGATTGCAGAGACGGGATAAAAATAAAAAAGACCTACGCCTAAAAATAAAAGCGGGATTGAGTTCGAAATTAGATGGCTGAAGTTTGCATGGATTAATGGATATGTAATTATTCCAATTAAACCTGAAAGATGATGCGGCAACAATCCATATTTAATAAAACTAATTCCAAAGGATACTTCTATTATTTTTATTATCCAGAGAAGGAATAAAAATCCTGCCGGATAATAGATGCTTAAAAGGAATTTTCTTTTTTCATCGGTCATTTGATGCCATTGGGTTCAATTATTATTCTTTTTGCTTCTTGGTTATGGTTTTTCTTTCCATTATATACCAAACAATAAACCAGCAAAGAAAAGCCCATGCAAATCCTATAGACCAGCCTGCTAAAACATCGGTCGGGTAATGGACTCCAAGATAAACCCTGCTGATTCCAATCAAAAAGGTTAGAATTAAAGCAACCGTAATTATATAAACCCGGGTGCTTTTTTTCTTCCGGATGCGGGCAAGAAGAAAAGCTTGAGTTAAATAAACAACTGCTGAAATCATTGAATGGCCGCTCGGAAAACTTAATGAATCAACATATACAAGATGAAATATAAGAGGCGGTCTCTCTCTTCCGATTAATTCCTTTAAGCCTAAACTTACTAGGGCACCGCCGATTGTTGCAAGTAATATAAGCCACATCGCATTATAATTTTTCTGAAGAATTAAAAATCCCACCACCACAATAGTAATGATTACAACAACGGTTCCCCCGCCCAGGGAAGTAATATCGCGCATTGCCAGTTCAACCCATTCCGGTCCTGCCGGTTGATGCAGATTGTCCTGCACCCTTAATGATTTTAAAATCATTAAATCAAAGTGCTTTGTCTTTCCTTCGTTTACTTTATTTGCAATTAGTATAAAGATTAGTGTACCGATAACTATAATAAAAATCCATAGTAAAACTTTTATTTCGACTTTATTATTTTCAAATAAGATATTAAAGATTTTCATGATATGTAATTAAAATAAAAGTTAAAAAGACAAATTATATACTTTTAGTATGGGAATAATAACAGGTCCCGAGTGCAAATTTAACCAGAATATTAAATAGGTGGAAATTAAGGAACAGGACAAATTCCGAGACTCATTTGCCAAAAGAAGGCAGCGAAAATTGAAAGTAAAATGAAAATCCTGATTATTAGTTTTAATTTTTTCATATAAAAATTTAGAGAATTTGTAATTTAAATAATATATACTATTCTTTTCGGTAAAATTACATCACATTTATTAATGAAGTTAAATCAAAAAATTCTTAATTTCTCATTAATCATTCACAAAAATGTAAATTAAATGAAACCACAAATAGGAGTTTTGCTTATTCAGCTCGGAACACCTGATAATGCAACCGTACATGCCGTAAGGAAATATTTATGTGAATTTCTAAATGATCCGCGTGTAATCGATATTCCGTATCTTTTAAGGAAATTTTTAGTAAATGTCATTATTGTTCCGTTCAGAGCTCCGAAATCAACAAAAATCTACCGGCAAATGTGGACTGATAAAGGCTCGCCGCTCTTAATTTATAGTGAAAGCGTAAAGGAGAAACTACAAGCAGAATTAGGAGATAATTTTAAAGTTGAATTGGCTATGCGGTATCAAAGTCCCAGTATGGACAGTGTACTTGCAAAAATGAAGTTGGATAATTATAAAAAAATAATAATAATACCTCTCTTCCCGCAATATGCTTCGGCAAGTACCGGCTCTGCTATTGATAAAGCCTTAAAAATAATCAGGAAGTGGTGGGTTATTCCCGAGCTGAGTATAATAAGCCAGTTTTATGACGACAAAGGATTTATAAATACAATTACCGAAATCGGGAAGAAATATGATATAAATGATTATGATCATATATTATTTAGTTATCATGGACTGCCCGAAAGGCAGGTGGATAAAGTATACGACGATGGAAAACCATGTGCGGATCATAATTGTGAAAATGAAATTACCGAAGAGAATAAGTTCTGCTACAAAGCAGCTTGTTATGCAACAACCAGGATACTTGCGGAAAGACTGAATATACCCGCAGAAAAATATACCGTTTGTTTTCAATCAAGGCTGGATGAAAAATGGCTGAAACCTTTTTCCGATAAAGTTATTGTTGAATTAGCAAAAAAAGGTGCAAAAAAGATGCTGGTGTTCAGCCCTGCATTTGTTGCCGATTGTCTCGAAACAATAGTTGAAATCGGCATTGAATACCAGCATCTTTTCGTTAATAACGGGGGCGAGAAAGTACAGCTTGTTGAAAGTTTAAATGATCATCCTATGTGGATCAATACTCTTAAGAATATGGTCATAAAGCATACCGGATGACGGTTAAAGAATTCACCAAGGTGCCTGATAATATATCTGGTTTTCCGGTACTACTTAAATCATTTGATAATTGTCCCATTGTTTATATATAATAGAATACCTTTGATCACAAAAGAATTTTTAAAGTAATGGAGCTTTACCACGCTTTCGCTATTCTTATCGTTTTATCTGTTGCATACGGATATATCAATCATCGTTATTTAAGGATGCCTTTTACAATCGGGATGATGATTATTGCGCTTGTATCTTCATTATTAATTGTGGCTATTGGGAATATCAGTCCAGGATTTAAAAAAGATGCAGTTGATGCTATTCAAAGGATAGACTTTTCTCAAATTTTATTGAACGTAATGCTCAGCTTTTTATTATTTGCCGGAGCAATAAATGTTGACCTGGCGAGCCTAAGAAAAGAAAGATACCCGGTTATAATATTTGCTACCATTGGCGTAATGATTTCAACTTTGATTTTCGGGACATTAATTTAATATTTATGAAAATCATCGGGCAGCCCTTTGATTATATTAATTGTCTTCTTTTTGGAGCTTTAATTTCACCGACTGATCCGATTGCCGTATTGGGAATATTAAAAGAAGCCGGAATTCCCAAAAGCCTGGAAATTAAAATCACGGGAGAGTCCCTGTTTAACGATGGCGTTGCAGTCGTGATTTTTACAAGTATTTATCAATTGGCAAAGATTGGGATTGAGAATTTAAAAGTTATGGATGTGGTTTTTCTTTTTTTAAGAGAAGCAGAGGGAGGTCTTCTACTGGGCTTGCTGATTGGCTATGCCGGGTATATTCTTTTGAAATCAATTGATAATTATAAGGTGGAAGTTTTGATCACAATTTCTATCGTAACGGGGGGATATTCTCTCGCGGAATTACTACATGTCTCAGGGCCGCTTGCTATGGTGGCTGCCGGTATAATTACAGGTAATGCCGGGAGAAAATATGCCATGTCCAATACTACACAAAATTATATTGATAAATTTTGGGAAATGATCGATGAAATTCTCAATTCACTGTTATTCATTTTAATAGGTTTTGAAATTTTAGTAATAGAAGCTAATCCTTATTTTTTAATAGGCCTATTTGCCATAGCAGCTTTGCTTGTTGCTCGTTTTGTCTCTGTTGGAATCCCAATAGCCCTAATGAAATTTAAAAGGGAATTTGTTAAGCACAGCATCTGGATACTTACATGGGGCGGCCTGAGAGGAGGAATTTCCGTTGCCCTTGCTTTATCATTACAAGATAGTATGTATAAAAGCATTATTGTTTCGATTACATATATTATTGTATTGTTCTCAATAATAGTCCAGGAACTTACAATTGGTAAACTTGTTAAGAAATTGAAACTACAGTCATAAATTCCACAGAATAGAGATGAAGTTTTAGAGAGAATTATAAGCAGCAAAATATTTGAAATTACTTATCCTGTAATAATTTAAAAATAAGAATACATATGACTAAGCAATTTGATTTCAAAATAAGAAATTTCAAAATAGAAGATTACAATTCTTTAATTGAACTGTGGAAAGCCGCAGGTCTTCCCTATAAACCGAAAGGGAGAGACAGCAAAGAAAAAATAGAAACGGAACTTAAAAGAGGGGTTGCAATTTTTCTTGTTGCCGAAACCAGCGATAAAATCATAGGTTCTGTTTTCGGAACTCATGACGGGAGAAAAGGATGGATAAACAGGGTAGCAGTTGACATGGAATATCAAAAAAAAGGTATTGCTAAAAAACTTGTTTCCGAAGTTGAAAAGAAGCTGGATGAATTAGGCATTGATATAGCTGCCTGTTTAATTGAAGATTGGAATGATAGGTCAATGAAAGTGTTTGAAAAGCTGGGCTATATAAAACATAAAGATGTCATTTATTTCAGCAAAAGAAAGAATCATGATATATGATTACAAAAATAATTTTTTTTCAAAAAATAAATTTTTCTTTTATTATTAATTTGCCGGATTTTATTTAATTTCAATTAATTCTTTATTGATTTAAAACTCAAAAAAACGATATGAGATACTGCTTAATTTTCATATTGCTTGTAATATCACTAACTTATTATAAGGCTATGGGACAGGAAACAAGACCAATTCGCGATAATGTTGGCTTCTGCTGGAATGCAGATGAAATGGATACGCTAATAAACTTTCTTTCCAATGATTACATAGGGAAAGCATTTAGTTCTGAAAACCTGGTCGCTGCGATTTCTCCGCATGATGATTATTTGTATGCCGGGAGAGTCTATTTCCCTTTATATAAAATTTTAAGAACTAAAGAGGTGATAATTTTCGGTGTAACTCATGGTACTGTGAGAAAAGCAATGAATGATCCCCGGGATATTTTAATATTTGATGATTACAAATTCTGGCATGGTCCTTATAAAGATGTTGAAGTATCTCCGTTAAGGGACTTTATCAAAAAAAATTTAGATAAGGATTATTTTATTACCAGCGATAAAGCACAGGATATTGAACATTCTATTGAAGCCTTGATCCCGTTTCTTCAGCATTATAACAAGGATATCAAAATTACCCCGGTTATGGTAACCGCAATGCCTTATGAAAGGATGGAAAAAATTTCCGGGAAATTATCAGGTATAATTATTAAATATATCAGGCAGAATAACCTGGAATTAGGAAAAGATATATTCTTCTTAATCTCAACAGATGCAAATCATTACGGTGAAGATTTTGATAATTCACCCTATGGTATGAATGATAACGCTCACCAGAAAGCAACAAGAATCGACAAGAATATTGCCGATTCATGTTTAACCGGAAAAATGGATGGAGGCAAAGTCAGGGAATTAACAAAAAAACTTTGGCCGGTTTCCAATGATACTTCAATTAAACCTCTCTGGTGCGGCAGGTATCCAATTCCATTTGGACTTTTAACTGCAATTGATATTGTTCAACAAATAGACCATAAACAAATTAGGGGTGAACTTTTTAAGTATTCCGACACATGGACCGAAAAGGTTCTCCCTGTTAAGAATATGCACCTTGGTTTAACGGCACCATTTTCATTAAAGCACTGGGTCGGATTTTTATCTGCAGGTTTTTATCTGAAATAAATTTAACCGTTGTTCTATTAACTTTTATTACTAGAATAACCGGAAATTAAGGTTAAAAGTTTTAAGCCATAGGTTTAACATTCATACATTCATTCAATCATACACTTGTTAAAGAGCTTCAGCTAAGTCTTAAACTTATAAATAAAAATTTATATTGATTTCATTCGATTACATAATTTAAGCTATATTTACCCTTCATTTCATACATTTTATATCGATAATGAATCCCTGGAAAGGATTAAATACACTTCCACGCAACATGTGGATAATATTCTTTACTACTTTAATAAATAGATCCGGTACAATGGTTCTCCCCTTTCTCACGCTTTATTTAACAAGTAAGGAAGGTTTGACTGCCGGTGATGCAGGGCTAGTTTTAGCATTTTATGGAGCAGGAGCTTTACTCACTGCACCTTTATCCGGAAAACTAAGTGATAAAATCGGTCCGCTGCTATTAATGAAATTATCACTAATTACCACCGGGATTTTCCTTTTTATTTACTCTTTTGTAAATCAATATTATTTGATTTTAATTTTATCGTTCATTTTAGCTATAATAAATGAATCGTTCCGGCCGGCAAATCTTTCAATTATATCCCAGGTAGTTCCGCAAAAGCAAAGACGAAGTGCATTTGCCCTAAACCGTCTTGCAATAAATATTGGAATGAGTGTCGGTCCTGTAATAGGAGGAGTATTAACGCTAATTAATTTTTCGCTTATTTTTTATATTGACGGATTGACTTCAATTTTTGCAGGGATATTTTTAGTCTTTTCAAAATGGCAGACAATTAAAGCTGATCCGGAAATAGATCCCGGGAAAAATATCATAGATGAAATAGCACATTCACATGTTATAAAAGATAAGCGATACATTTATTTTTTATTATCTATTTTACCCATACCGTTGATTTACTTCCAGCATCTAGGTTCATACCCGTTATTCCTAGTTCATGATCTTGGTTTTGCTACCTCAATATACGGGGTAGTTTTTGCAATCAATACGGCATTGATCATTTTTATCGAAGTTCCGTTAAACAATTTAATGAATGATTGGAATGAGAAAAAATCTTTAGCAGCCGGGGCATTATTAATCGGGCTCGGGTTCGGTGCTCTAACTTTTGCTTCCAATTTAGTCCTTATAATATTAACTACGGTTATCTGGACCTTTGGTGAGATGATATTTTTCCCGGTTAGCGCATCACATGTTTCCAATCTGGCACCGGAGAAAAAAAGAGGGGAATATATGGGCTATTTCCAGATGATGTTCAGCGTTGCATTTCTATTCGGGCCGTGGCTCGGAACTCTCGTATTTGAATACTACGGCGCCGCTGTTTTATGGACGGGCACTTTTATCCTGGGATTAACTTCAGCCATCGCCTTAATGAAATCTGAAAAAAACAAACTTTCTGTGCAAAATATTTAATATATTTTAGCATGCTTATAGACGAATTTTTACCCGAATACAATTTTTCAAAGAAACACTCCCTGATAATATATGCTGATGCAGAAAAGATTTTTCAGGTTTTAAAGGATTCAAATTTTAATTCGTTTTTAATAAGAATATTATTAATGCTGAGAGGGATAAAGCTTGAAAGTATATCATTAACCCTATCGGAAAAAAGTTATTTTACCCTGCTGGGTGAAGAAAAAGGAAAAGAAATTTTATTTGGGATTATCGGTAAATTCTGGAAATGGAAAGGGGGTCTTTTTCAAATTAAAAAAGAAGAATTTAAAGATTTCAGCTTAACCGGCTTTGCTAAAGCAGCATGGGACTTTTCGGCTGCCCCGGCGGAACTGGGGAAAACGATTTTTATTACCGAAACCCGCATTCAATGCATCGGCGATTCAGCTAAAAGATGGTTTTCACTTTACTGGTTTTGTATTGAACCTTTCAGCGCTATAATAAGGAAAATAATTCTTTATAGGATTAAATTCAGAGCAGAGAAATAAATAGGAATTGCGAATTTCTGACTTTCAAAAACTTAAATATAAATCCTTATCATTAAATTAATCCGAAATCCGCAATTCGAAACAAAATCAGCAGCATGTGCTGAATTACTTCAGATTATCTTTAAATACTTTTTCAAATTTTTCAACTTTAGGCGCAATAACAAATGAACAGTAACCCTGGGTTGGGTTTTTTGCGAAATAGTCCTGGTGGTACTCTTCTGCTTTATAAAACTTTTTAAATGGAACTATTTGGGTAACAACCAGGCTGCTGTATGCACCCGATTTATCCAGCGCTTCTTTGTAGTGTTCTGCTTTTTCTTTCTGCTCATCGTTATGATAGAAGACAACAGAACGGTATTGGGTTCCAACATCATTACCCTGCCTATTTAAGGTCGTTGGGTCGTGAGTTTTCCAGAATATTTTAAGCAGTTCATCATATGTGACTTCTTTAGGATCGTAAGTAATCTGGACAACTTCTGCATAACCTGTATTCCCGGTACAGACTTCTTCATAGTTTGGATTATGCGTAGTTCCACCGGAATATCCGGCATAAACCGATTCTACCCCTTTAATCCTTTCAAAAATTGCCTGGGAGCACCAAAAACACCCTTCGCCGAATGTTGCTTTTTCCAAATTTGTATTTTGCTCCATTTTATCATTTCCGTTTTTTTGAGTTTCAGGTTTAATTTCCCTGCATCCTGCTGTAAATGCCAAAGAAACTATTATTAAAGCCGCTATTTTAACAAAAATTGTCTTCATAATCCATTTTCCTGTTTTTTTATACTACCCAAATATTTAAAAGATTCAGCTTCCAAGTGTAACGAAATGTTAACATTTTTGTAAAGTTAGTTTACGCGGCTTTACTGGAATTATTATAATAGAATAGATAAAAAGAAGGATAAGATAGGAGAAGTAATGGAACAAGGAGTATTGGAAAACCGGAATAATTATATCTATCTAAATACCATTCCAGCATTCCACAACTCCATTTTTCCACGGTAATAGGGTTCAAAAATACTTTTTATCGTGTCTTCTTTTCATTCCTTCGTGAAGCGGCATAATTTCTTCTTCATAATCATCACTATTTTCATTCACAAAATCAATAAAAATATCATCGGCAATTGATTCTGATGAATTTCCTGTTTTTGCATGGCCGCTTTTATAATTGTCTACTGCGGTATATATTGCATTCTTTACACTTCCGATCTCTTTCTCAATCTTTTCCAAAGATTCTTTAAAATCTTCGCCGACATATTTATCCGTTAGTGCAATCAGCTGGTTTGCCTTTTCAACCATTTGGCCGGCTGTTTTTTGTGCGTCCTCAACAATATGATTCCCCGCATCTTTAACTTTTTTCAGGTATAAATCGAGATCTTCCTTTAAATTTTCCTGGAGCTGCCGCCCAGGTTTAGGAGCAAATAAAAATCCTGCAATACCGCCTATGATTGTGCCAGTTAAAAAATTCACAAAAAATCCAGAACTCTTACTGCTAAACATAATTACCTCTCCAACTTGTATTCAATTAATTTAGTAATTAAAAAAATAATTTTTTTCAAGATAATAATCTTCATGATATGATTTTAAAATTAGAATAGCAACAAAAAAACCATAGATAATTTTTTCGTGATAATCCTGGCAATTAAACCCCGGCATATTTCGTAACCTCTATCATTGAACAAATAATCTTCTATCAAAATAATGCTTTAACTTGATAAGAATTTTTCATTTAGTCAATGTTAGATAAATATTTAAAATCACAAAAAAGATATTGACTGGTAACCAGAAAGTTACCTATATTTGTGTAACTAGATGGTAACATATTGTAAGAAGGAAAAAATGGCTTATAAAATAGATGATGTATTTTCTGCACTTGCAGATAATAATAGAAGGCAAATTCTTTTAATGCTTTCAAATAATGAAATGACAGTCAACTCTGTTGCTGACATTTTAAAATAAGCAGACCGGCAATTTCAAAACACTTAAAAGTACTGCTTAAAACAAATCTTGTATCTTCCAAGCGGAGAGGAAGAGAAAGGTATTACTATTTAAATGCTGAACCTTTAAATGAAGTAAGGGAATGGCTGCAGATTTACGATAAATTGTGGGATAAGAAATTGAATTCATTAAAAAATTATGTCGAGAGTGAAAAATAAATGGCGCTCAATATGAGTGTAATTGATTTTCATAGAAAACAACAATGAAAAACGAACCTAATTATATTATCAATAAACATTAAATATAGGAAGAAGTTATGGAGAAAATTGAAAAGAAAGTTACTATCGATGCACCGGTTAATAAGGTTTGGGATGCTTTAACCGATCCCCAAAAGTTGGAAGAATGGATGCTTATGGCAACTACATTCGAGCCGGTTTTAGGAAAAAAATTTACTTTTAAAGCGGAAGGTATGGAAAATTGGGATGGTTATTTTCATTGTGAAGTTAAGGAGCTTGAGATAAATAAAAAACTTGTTTATTCGTGGAATTCTCAGATGATTAATGCTGAAACAATAGTAACAATTGTGATTTCCGAATCAGACGGGAAAACCGAATTGAAATTAACTCACACAGGCTGGGAGAAAATTCCTGAAGCTGCTAGAAAGCAAATGATTGAAGGGCACTCCAAGGGATGGGACTTAAGATTTTCGGAAAAATTAAAAGAAGTATTAAGTTCCTATGCCAAGTAAGTCTTTGATATTGATAAATTTCTTAATAAAAAGGTTTTCACATTATGTGAAAACCTTTTTACAAACGCCGATTGAGTTTAACTTAATTTAATGAGTTGTTTCCGTTTTACTGGTTACAGACTCATTTTTAAATTCATTATAAATATTGTTAACCAGCTCATCCGATGACTCTTCCCTGTCTCTGCTGTTTTTATAAGTTTCTATAGCTGTTAATAAAGTTAACCTTAGTCTTTTTATTTCACTTTCAATTTTTTCTATAGTCTCATCATAAGCCCCTTCTTTATATTTTTTAACCAGGGCTCTAAGTTCATCGGATTTTTTTACAATGTCGTCTACGATATCCAAAGACCGGTTAAATAACTGCCTCCCTTTTACCTTTGTTTTATTGACCATATCATCAAAATTACCCTTTATATCATCTCTGACTTCTTTGCCTCTTTTTGGCGCAAATAAAAAGGCAATTGCACTGCCGACAACTCCCCCAATTAATATTCCCAGCAATCCTTTTCCTGTCTGCATATTTCCTCCTTTTGTATGTTATAGAAACAGATAAAATATATAAAAAAGCGGCAACTATTTTTATGTTACATATCAATAATGACATAAATAAAAAAATTAAGCGGGATTTAAGTACATGCCAGAAATTTTTCCGGTAATGATATTAAATCATAATTCCTTAGAAACGAAAAACATGAGTCTTTAGTTAGTTTCCTATTTCCATGGAATTAGTAAGATTATTTAATTTTATTTATGAAGAGGTTTCTTTAATAGAATTAGCTTTTATAAAGATTCCGGCCTGCTTGATACTGCGGCAATAACCAGTGCTGCACCTGCAATTGAAACATCTTTGAGAAGCATTGATATTTTTGTGTAAGAAGTAGTATCATTAATAAATCTTGGCAGATCCACGGTTAATACCAGGATAATAAAGAGTAAGGCCAAAAGTAAGCAGGCAAGTCTTGTATATTTTCTTGTTAAAATACTTATGGAAGCCGCAAATAAAGCAAGGCCGGATAAATATACCCAAAATACCGGCGCAAAATAAAATGATGGTAATCCCCCGGCTATTGAAGAACCCATTATAAAATGGATAACTCCAAGTATCCCGATAGGTATTGCAAAGATATATGTCCCTGTTTTAGTTAATCCGTCCATAAATACTCCCTGAGATATCTTCTAAAATAAATTCATTATAAAGTTCTTTCATGAGAACGAAAAAATATATATAACACTATAATGTTGCAAACAAAAATATTATTAAAGAAAGCTGTCTTTTAGTTTGATAATACTAACACCCATTCTTTGTAAAAAGACTTAAATTAATTTTACAATGGTGAAATAGAAATAAAACTTTGGAGAATTTATGAATGCTGTGATAAGCATGGAAGAATGGGCTGATAATCATCACTCGGGATGGCTTGATTTTTTACGGATATTACTAGGGTTATTTTTAATTATAAAAGGCGTTTCGCTTGTAGGAAACAGCGATTTAATTGAAGCCGCTGTTTTGCACGGAAAACTCCAGTTCCTGTCTTTTGCCGGTGCCGAATATTCAATTATGGTGCTTTTAATAGGCGGATTGCTGATAACTTTTGGCTTAATAACCAGGATTGTAATTATGTTTGAACTGCCGATTTTAGTTGCCGAGGTATTTTTTGTTAACTTCCCTAAGGTTTTTTCAATAGTTAACTATCAGGTTTCATATTCTGTTATAGCCCTGTTAATTCTTTTATTCTTTTTGTTTTACGGTTCAGGTCCCTTTTCCGTGGATAACTTATTAACAAAGATTAAAGATAAATTCGAATAATTTAATTGTTAAGGGAGATTTATCCCGCTCATGATAAATATTATTTCCGGCTTTAATCTTAATGAAAATAGAGAGTAAGTTAACTCATTAAATTATAATAGGTTGCAAAAAAAGTTTGCTATATGGTAACTTGAGGAGCAATTAACTAATATTGAAAATTGTGTCCAATTTTACTTGGTGCAATATCTTCATTACGTTTCCACCAGCACCCTCAATATTAAACTGAATATTTCTATTAGTACAAGTTGTATAAGCGTGTACAAGGCTTTCGATTCCCAAGCTTGCTATATAAACTACTTTAGATAAGTTAATTGAGATATTTTTACTTCCTTTATTAATCGATTCTGTACAAGGCTTTGAAATATTTTGTTTTCGACACCGATAAAATGATTGTTGTCTATAGTGATAACAGATTTGTCTGGATAATATTCAGAATGTATTCCCATAGTTACTCCGGTGAAATAATCTTGCTAAAAATGGTTGTTATCTTTTTTCTAATTAACCCGCTTTACTTTTTATGACGACGTCAATCTACAAATATTTCTGCTTTCAGTCCAGAATTATTTTAATAAATCTATTTAATCTATTAGAGACATATAACTATTTTGTTGTCTAAATTGAAAATATACTGCAAATAAATCCAATAGGAGGTTTCAATGAATCTTAGTAAAAAAGCTCTTGGTTTTTCGTTGGGATTTATATGGGGTTTTACCGTTTTACTTACAACCTGGTGGTTGCTAATCGCTGGTTCGTCCTGATTCACAATTTCTAATCTTAGTAGATTCTATTTTGGATATTCATTCAGCTGGATAGGCGGAATAATTGGTTTATTATGGGGATTTGTTGATGGATTTATTTGCGGTTTTATAATAGCTTGGCTTTATAATATTTTTAATAAAAGTAAAATAACTGCTGCTTAAGAAATTTACTTAAATTGTTATAACTGCTAGAGATAAATGTTTAATAAAGCAATAGTAAGAAGACCATGTAAAAACTTTGTGAATGGTTTAACGGGTGCTAATCTTGGTAAACCTGATTATCAAATAGCTCTAAACCAGCATAAAAAATATATTGAAGCACTTAAAAAATGTGGACTTGATGTTACCATATTGGACGCTAATGAAAATTATCCTGATTCTACATTTGTAGAAGATACTGCAATACTTACTCCCAGTTGTGCTATAATAACGAATCCGGGTGCGCCATCCCGTAAAGGTGAAGTAATTGAAATGGGCCAAGTTCTAAAAAATCACTATACAAATATCGAGTACATTAAAGCACCAGGAACACTTGAAGCCGGGGATGTTATGATGGCAGGAAAACACTTTTACATAGGTTTATCAGAAAGAACAAATCAGGGTGGGGTAAATCAATTGATAAGTATTTTAGAAAAGTATGGTTTAGCGGGCTCGACATTGAATGTAGAGAATTTTCTGCACCTTAAATCCGGAGTTTCATATCTTGAGAATAACAATCTCTTGTCAGCAGCTAATTTTCGGAATAAACAAGAATTTCAAAAGTTTAACTTAATTCCGGTTGATGATGATGAAAGCTATGCAGCAAATAGTTTGTGGGTAAATGACAAAGTTCTTGTCCCTTACGGGTTTCCAAAAACAAAAAAGAAAAATTGAAAAAGCCGGTTATGCAATTATTGAAATTAATGTTTCCGAATTCAGGAAATTAGACGGAGGACTTAGTTGTTTGTCCTTAAGATTCTAGTCTTAGCATTTTTTCTGTGCACGGTTTAATTGCATGGTTGTAATGCGGATTTAAGCGCATCTTTTTTAATCCGGAATTTAGAAGAAATTCTTCTTCCCCTGTTTTCCGCTTCATCAAAATAATAAAATTGATAAATGGCGTTACACTTGAAAAGGAATATAACCAAATTCCTTTCAAGCTCTCTGCAATCAAATAGTATAACAGTAAACTAACTGTATATAAAAGTGTGTATATCAAATTTAATTTTTATTTGACACCCCCCTTTTCCTGCTTTGAAAACCTTGCTAAAAATGTTTAATTTTGCACCGCACCCTTAGCTCAGCTGGTAGAGCAGTAGACTCTTAATCTATTGGTCGGGGGTTCGAGTCCCCCAGGGTGTACAAATTCAATTCTTAACCCGAATTTGATTTACTCCCCCTTTCAATGAAATAATTTGGTTTTTCCAGCTGAAAACACCCTTTAGATTTCCTGGTAAAACCACCTGCCCAGTGACGGAACCATTATTATCCTTCTTTAAATTAACATTTATATTTCCTGAACCGTGAGGTATTGAACCGTTGATCCGCCCAAGATTCCCAAAATGCGGCTCAATTCTGACCGATTTAAAACCCGGTTCATTCGGCTTAATACCGCAGACTAAGGATAACAGGTAATAAACCGGTGAAGCGCTCCATGCATGGCAGTCGGATCTTGTCGGTTCAGGTTTTTCTGCAAATGTGGTTAATCCCAAATCCAGCATATGTTTCCATGGTTCCAGTAGAGTTAAAAATTTATCCGGCATTCCGACTTTTTCCAGGGCTTGAACCAAATAAAATTTGAAATAATAAGAGCTCTGGGCAATATCATTTTTAATTGATATTTTATTTAAAACATCAGCCTGTGAATTGACAGGAAAAGTATTAGTTAAGATACCAAATATATTTGCGTGCTGGCTGAAATTTTTCTTCTCCGGGGTATCAGCTAGCAATCCTTCTTTAACAGCAAAACATTTGTTAAATACAATTGTTTTTATTTTGTCTGCCTGTCTTAAGTAGTCATTTGCTTGTTCGGTGAAATCAAATGCTTTTAATATCGAAGCAGCTTTCTGTAATGTATAGACATACTGCAGGTTAACTATAGATGAGTAGCCTTTGTCTATTCCCGGTGGTACACCGTTATGCCAGCCCTCATAATTAACCCAGTCAACAAAGTTCCACCACTCCATATGTCCGATTAAACCGCTTGAATCAATTCTGCTTTTATACCAGTTCAAAACGTCAAAGATTCCCGGGATCATTGATTTAATAAACTCAGGTTTATCATATAACATCCAGTAATCATGAACCATTGTAATCCATATTAATGAAAATGTTGGGATAATCTGTGTATCATAACTAGGACAGCGGCTTTGTGTTAATCCGAAAAGCAAGCGTGAATCAAAAAATGTTTGAATAGCTTTACGCATCATAATGGTGTCGCCGGATACGTAGCTGGAGGTTAAACATTGAATCTTAGTATCGCCTTCATATTGAAGCTGTTCGTAATAAGGGCAGTCGAAAAAAGTTTCCCCGGTACATAATCGCTGTGTACGCCATCCTACATTCCAAATATCTGTAAGAGTAGAATCGTTACTCTTAAAGGATGCTTTTTCTTCAAAAGGGTAACCGGTATAAATACTATGAAAGTCATTTATTGTTAAAGGTTCGTTGTTAGTTTTAATTTCCATTTGTACGTATCTGAATGTGTGCCACCACAGTGTTTGAAAGATTCTATTATTACCGCCATCTGTGATAATTTTGTCCTGGTTCCCGATGATCGTTTTATCTTTTATATCATTTCTATTCCCCTTTTCCATTTTATCATTAAATAAGCTTTCAGCGTAAGTTAAAGTTATTTCACTATTATTTCCTCCGGAAACAGATAGAACCGGGTAAGCATCAGTCAGATGCTGCTGATCGAAGAGGATAACAGCATTTGTATTTGCAGGAACTGTTAATGTGTTTGTTCCGCTTACAAAATCAGCAGGCACTTTTATGTTTGAGCGCCTGACTTGTCCAAATTTTTGCGGTTCCTCTTCCATAAAAGGGATCTTGCGTGGTACCAGAACGTACTTCGAAGGATTGCCGAATTCTCTGAAACTTTTTAATGGAGTTCCCGGCTCAAGCTCTTTTGCAGACAACCATTTTGAGTCATCATAATTTAATTTTGTCCAATTCCATGGGTGAAATTTCATATCAAATTTTTCACCCGGGCCTACAACATAATATTGATTTAAGTTTACAACCAGGGGATTATAGGCGGAATCATTAAACACCCGCCAGCTTTTGTCTGTATTTATAATACTTTCTGTTTTGGAATCCCCCTGGAGAATAAATCCTGTACGATTTGAAAATTGGGCAACGGGTCTATATTCTGCAAAATTCCATACGACAGCGGATATAACATTTTCCCCTTCTTTCAAGAATGGAATTATATCAACAGTTTCGAATTTCCACTTTAAAAAATCCCCTCTCGAAGGTCCGTTGCAGATATATTTTCCGTTAACAAATAGCTTATACCGGTTATCGGCGGAAATGTGGATAATAAATTCTTTGACTCCCGGTTTTAAATTAAAGCTTTTTCTGAACAGGTAAACCCCGTATTCTTTTCCGGTAATGCCCGGGCATGTTATCCATTTTGCGTCCCAGGTTTTGTATAAAATATCCTGGTTTATTTTGATCTGCCCTTGAGAAAAGACAGGGTTAATTGAAAGGAATGCTAATAAAATAAAAATAGATTTCATATGAGTTAAATTGAAATTATTAAATGCAGGTAAATTCATTTTCATACCCCGGTCCCGGTTTATTTATTCTAAACTATTGTAAAAAAAGAATAGTTACAACAGGAATTCTTAAAAAAAGTTTTTAAAGCAATGGAATTATCATCTTCAAATATTTTTTTAATAGAACGCAGATCTTTTATGATAATTATGATTATTTATGATCTTGTTTAATCATAGAAGTTCATAACAGTCTGCCGGCTATTTTTCGAAGAGGTTTAGTTTGTATTTTTATTCGATAAAAATTAAGTTTCAGTTATCAAACCAGAGGGAGATAACATGACTGTCTGAATACGCCTTTCATCTCTGTTGTTTTTATCTTATTGATTTTTTCTTTAAGGAAAGAATTAAAACAGTTCCGCTTCTGGTTCATTCTTACCGGTCTGTATTTGTTAGGATTTTCTCTAAATCTTTTCCCCTTGATTCGATCCCAGTCTCATCCCCCATTTTCAATGGACGATATTCAAAATTTCTCCCAGCTCGTTGCATGGATAGATATGAAACGTTACGGTGAATCGAATTTCTCAATCATTTTTAACCGGAGAGCGCCGTTTTGGAGCTACCAGATAAATCACATGTATCTCCGTTATTTCGGATGGAATTTTTTAGGTACCCAAGGAAGCGGAACAATATTCAATCAAATTTATTTTTCTTTTATACCATTATTATTAGGAATAACCGGCTTCATCTATTCTTTATTTAAAAAGTTTAAAACCTGGATATTAATCTTTGTTGCATTCTTCTTTTTTTCTTTCGGACTGGTTGTGTATGCTAATATCCGCGAGGGTTTTGAATTTATAAGAGAAGTTGATCGTCTTTTTATCCCTTCGTTTTTTGTATTTACTATCTGGATTGGAATTGGATTATATTTTTTGATGGACCTGTTTAATAATCTTCTGATGAAAATTAAGTTTCCAAAAAAGCTTGCATTTATTAAGTTATCAGTGTTAGGACTTTTAATATTACCTTTAAACATTATCGTAACCAATTGGTTTAAGTGTGACAGAAGCGGCTACTACTTTCCTACCGACTTTGCATATAATTTACTTATTGGCTGCGGTAGGAACGCCATGCTGTTTACTAACGGGGATAACGATACATTCCCTCCCTGGTATTTACAAAGTGTTGAAGCAGTCAGACCTGATGTTGCATTAATTAATTTAAGCCTCCTAAATACAAGTTTTTATGTGGACCAATTACAACGAACATATAATTTATTCCCTGTTAATTCAGATATACTGAACCCGGAAAAATTTCTGCCTTCGCGTGTTGATTCGGCTGTATCTATAAGAATAACATTTAGAGATTCGTTAGTTGACAGGAAAGAGGATACACTTAAAGTAAAATACAATGGACGGAATTTTGGAAAAATGCAGGGACTGCTGCCGCAGGATAAAGCTTTAATTACATTACTTGAAACAAACAGTGCGGAAAAGTCAATATACTTTGCAGCTACGGTCGATACAAACAGCATGGTTGGATTTTCTTCCTATTTAAGTACGGCAGGAATGATCCAACAATTGTTACCGGTTAAAGGCGATTCAATTTTGCCAAACCAATTAGAAGATAATCTCCTTAAAAAGTATAGATACAGAAATTTTAATAATCCAAATGTTTATACAGACCGGACTGTAAATAATTTATTTAATAATTACAGGCATTTATTCATTCAATTATCCCGTTATTATTTGAATAAGGGTGATAAGGAAAAAGCAAAGGAAATTTTTAATATTATGGAGTCAAAGCTGCCGGATTGGAGATTTAGTGAGGAGCAGAATAGGTTTGTGGTGGAGTTTGGGAAGGAGTTGGGGGGGTAAAAAAAATTATTTATTTTAATAAAAAAAGAGTATTCTTTATTATGTCATTTACAGAATCGTTAAAACATAAAATTAAAAAGAAGGGAAATTGGCAATGTTGCATATGTGAGGCTTTTTACGTAGAAATACATCATATAATTCCCCAAGAGGAAGGAGGGCCAGATTCGGAAGATAATGCAGCTCCTCTTTGCCCTAACTGTCATGATACCTATGGTTCAAATCCTCAAAAAAGAAAATTTATTCGAGAAAAAAGGGATGATTGGTTTGAGAAGTGTGAAAAAAAATATAATCTAAATCCGTTATTGGAAAGTATTAATAAAAAGTTAGAAAAGGTTATTACAATTGATGAATTAAAAGGATTTGAAGATAAACTGATAAAAAAAATTGAAGTCCATCAGATGGTGAAACCAAATCACACATCTCTCCCTTTTTCACAAGACTTCAGAATTTATATCAATCAGAATAGTTTTAGTGATGCGATTAATCTTTTAAAAAATAACATTGCAGAATTTTTTTATTTACTAGGATATTGTTATGGTGAACAAAAAAAGATAACCGATATGATTAAGTCATTTGATGAGTCTATAAGTATAAATGATAATTATAAATCTGAAATTGAAAATTCTAAAAAATATTATTTGGGTATAATATTTAATAGTGGGGTTGAATTTTATAAAGAAGCTGGAAAGCAAGAAGCTGAAAAACAAAAAAATGACTTATTAGAGAAGTCAATCACCGCTTTTAATGACACTCTACTTATTGACCCCGAATATTCTGATACTTATAAAAACCTTGCTTTAGCTTATATAAATTTAAAAAATTATGATAAAGCAATACCTATTTTGGAAACTTTTCTTCAAAAACAAACTTCACTTGACGGTTATAAATTTCTTGGTGAACTACTTTATGACAAAGGGAACAAACTGATGACTAATTATAAAGAAAATAAAGAACCTCAAGATAAAATCAATGCTATTGAATATTTTAACAAAGCAATTACAGTACTTGAAAAAGGGAGAAAAGAATATCCAAATGATCCCAATATCCTTTTAACTCTTTCAAATTCATATATAGGAGCAAATCAAGTTGAAGTTGCTATGAATGTTTTTAAAGCTGGCATTGAAATGAATCCAAACAATAAATATTATAGATACAATTTAGGCGTTCTTTATTTAGGAGCAAAAGAATATAAGAATGCTGAAGAGCAATTCAAGAAGGCTATTGAAATAGATACAAACTATGAAAATGCAAATTACAATCTTGCAGTTACTTATGTCAGGTGGGCTACTGAGATGAGAGATTCTCTAGAAGTGAAGGATAATACTTCTCAAGATTTTAAAATAATATATAGAAAGTCCATTCCATATCTTAAAAGTGTTGTTAAAATGAAAATTGATCAGCCGGCTGTTTGGCAATTATTGGGTAAAGTATATGCTATTCTTGGTATGCAGAATGATGCATTGGATGCATTTAATAACGCCGATCAATTTAGCAGCAAATAAACGTATTGAGGGGGTTGCTTAATAGATTTTTATCTTCGCTTCTAAAAGCCCAATCACTATTTGACTTAAATTCTTGCAGTCGAAAAAAGAAAATCTATTAGACTAATCTTAATATTTTGTTTAATTTTCTAAACGAATATGTATTTAACAAGAAACTATAAATTAAAGAACGTTACTTTCTTTTGTGCAGTAGGAACTGTTGCCGGGGCAGTGATCGGAGTTCTGCTTCAGAAAATTGATAATTTCCGTCCTACTTTTAACGGAATGTTCATAGGGTTTTTTGTCGGCATTGTTATCGGGCTTTGCGAGGAGTTCCTTTTCCTCGTCAGGTTCAGAACTAAATCATACTTGTTCCTTTTATTATTCCGGACTTTCGTCTACTCATTTGTTTTCGCCTTCTTTATATTGTTTGTTAATTCTTCGACAAAATTCTTAACAAAAAATCAATCATTCCGGGATTCTCTTTATTCCTCACTATTTGAAGAGCATTATTTCAGGGATTTATTAATAGCTATTATTTTTGCTTCAGTAATAATTGCACTTCTTCAGATAAGAAGGCTGCACAAGCCGGGTGATTTAATTAAATATATTACAGGAAAGTATCACAGGCCGGAAGAAGTCAAAAAGATATTTCTCTTCATTGATTTGAAATCATCTACTTCAATTGCTGAAAAGCTCGGCAACTTAAGGTACAGCGAATTTTTAATCGATTACTATAGTGATATGACAGATGCAATACTAATGTCTAAAGCCGAGATATATCAATATATTGGAGATGAAGTTGTCCTTACGTGGTCTTTTGCTGAAGGTATTAAAGATGCAAAATGTATTCATTGCTTTTTTGATATAAGAAATACGATGGAGCTGAATAAAGACAGATACCTGGAAAAGTTCGGTGTTTATCCCCAGTTTAAAGCAGCAATGCATGCCGGGAGCGTTTCCGTTACCTGGATAGGCACTATAAAAAAAGAGGTTGTATATCATGGTGATGTCTTAAATACAACAGCGAGGATACAGGACGAATGCAACAAATACGATCAAGTCTTTTTAATCAGCGAGTATATGCTGAAAAATATTAATCTGCCCGAGCATCTCAAATCTGAATTTGTAGGCGAACATCAGTTAAAAGGGAAGCTGGAAAAAGTAAAAATCTTCGGGCTTAAAGGGATCGCGGAAGAATAATAAGAATATTTGATTTGCTTTAAATTATTTAATCTTTGGATTAATGCGTATCGTATTTGGAGATGTTCCCTTAATTGGTTTTTATTTTCGCCTTCTTAATAATAACTATAACAGTAGCTGCTGTTAAAAGTCCAACAAACAGTATAAGCAGCAATATATATGCATCCTTTCCTTTTGGTATAAAGCTGTAGCATGTTGCCAAAACATTTGCAATTGTTGACTTAACTGTCCCATTTGAAGCATCATCTATGGACAATTCGAAAGCTGTTGGTAAAATCTGGAAATCCCCTTTCCTTGTGTAGTTAGGATTCATGTAGCGGACAATTTTTCCTGTTTTATCAACGAACACCAGGACTCCTTTGTGCTGAAAACCTCCGTAAGTTCTTTTAAATTCAAAACCGGCAGCGCCTGTTAATTTGTAAATGTTTGTGCTGTCGCCCGTTAAAAAGGTCCATGCGGAATCCGGAACTTTAATATTTGTCAGCTTCATCATGGTACGTTTCTTCTGTGCCGCCATTGCAGGGGTTTCATTCTGATCGATGCTGAGGCTGATAACTTTATAATCTATCCCAGGTTCGTATTTTACTTTCCCGATTACATCAGCTATTTCAACCATTAAAGGAGTACAGATACCCGCACACCTGTAATAGCAAAAATCAAGTACGGTTGGTTTATCGATTAAATCTTTTAAAAGTACTGTCTCTCCTTTTGAATTAGTGAATTTCAGATTTAAAGGTATCGTTGTTCCAAGATGACGAACTACTTTTGCAGAGTTATAATCAGCATATGCAGAATTGGTAACTAATGAAAAAGTAATTAAAATAATAACAGAAAGGTGTTTCATTACATATAAATATTTTTATAACTACTACAAAATTAGTCAAAAACATAGAATTGATGAGTGAAACAAATCAAAGTGCTATATTATTATTTCAAACTTTCCGTCTTTAACTTCAATAGAGTTATTGCCGCTGCTGTTTTGCTTTAAGGAATAGTTGCATTTCAGGCTGAAGGTACCATTAATTTTGATAGCTCCGTCCTTATAGGAAATATTCTCGAGGTTAAAGATCATTTGAAAAGACTGAAGATTCAAATTTAATCTTTCACCTTTATTAAAAACGGTATAGCTCAGTTCACCTTTATCATTCCCCGGAGGATAATGAATTGACAATTGTTCCCCGTCGGTTTGAAAGTTATTTCTTGATAATATTTCCAGCCTTAATTCTTTAGGATTTTTTTTTGCGCTGAACGCATCATTTCCAAAAGTCATTTCTATAGATATTAACTTTTTACTTTCCTCGGTATTTTGCTCGGCTCTTGCAGTTAAAACAGTATTATTATCTTTTCTAAGCATAATAGAAGAAATATGGAGATCGATTTTATTATTATTAAAAATAAAACTGATACTTCCTTTATTATTACTTTGTGCAAGAATTATGGGAGCAATTAAAAAAATAAAAACAAGCATTTTTTTCATTTTCAATCCCTTTTATTATTCTTTTTCAATTGAATTAAACGAGATGATCAAAAACTCATTTACATATCTTTCAAAATCAGAGTAGCCATATATATCGTATTTATCCCCGTTGCGTATAAAATTAGCTGTCCAGTTTTCTTTGGGCAAATCAATCCTGACAGGATAATTTTTTACCAGGATAATTCTTTTTTTAATGGGGGTCCACCGGGGAATATCATCAATGCTTATTTTTGAATAATCCAGAAACAAATCAACGGTTAATGAATCCGAATGATATGAAATCGGGACAGCTACTATATTATAAACGGACTTAAATAGTTTTGAACTTTCTTTATAGGATGAATATTCTTTTTCCTTTTGGGGATTATAAATCCTGAACGGAAATGATAATTTCCCGGCATAAACCGGGGAAGCCAAATCCAGTTCTTTTTTAGTATTAAAATCAGCAATTCTTTTTACTTTAAGAAGAGGAGATTGCCCGGCCCTTAATATTAAACCGGAGTATTCTACCAGGTCCCGTTTATTTACATTATCATCATTATTAAACTGCAGGAATTCAGATGATAAATTTATTTTAACGCCTTCCAGTAGAAGCGACCCGTCGGAAGATTTTTTTACTGCTTCGAAAAACTTATCCGTGTTTTTTAGATTTAAATTCTGTACATAATTTTCCTCTTTCTGTATTGAAAATGTAAAATGATAACCTTTAAATTCTCTGTCAATAAAGCTGAACGATGTATCCTTTCCAAACAGGAATTTTAATTTTTTGGAAAAGAGCCTGATATTATAATTTTGATTTCGCTCTAAATCAGTTTCAGGATCAAGTCTGTTAAAAACAGCATATTTAAAAAAGAGGGTTATATAATTATCGCCGGGATTTCGCATTTCGGGGATTATGTAAAAAGAAAATATTTTTTCCAGGTTAACTCCGTTTGTTAGTCCCCCGAGATCAGTAACCGGGAAATCATTCTTCACCCATTCTTTTCTTAGCTTTTTGAGTCCGAAAGCTACATCAAAAACATTCGGGTCCAAAAAAGAAAAGCCGCCTTTTTTCATTTCTCCCTTAATCTGCGATTCATGCTGAGGCAGATAGAAATATCCTTCAATTGTATTCTCCAGGGGAGAATCTTTTATAAGAGTTAAACGATCGCTCCCGTTATTTTTTAGCATCTCAGCTTTAAATACCAGGTTAATATTTTTACTCTCGGGAAATGTTGTTAATGAAAAAAGAAAAAGAAAATAAAGTATTTTGATTAACTTTTTCATCAGTTAATTCCCGATAATTTGAGCAGTTAAAAAATCGTCTGAGGTTATGTGCTTTGCCGGAAGAGAATCAATATAATTTAAATAGTCAAACCTGGTTTTCCTTTTTTTACGGGAAGTGTATTTGGCTTCATCATTTTTATGAGATATTTCCTGCCGTATATCGTTTCCCTTTTTTTTAATTACAGCTGATTCATTCCTTAACTTATTTTTAAGGGATTTTTTAATTTCATTTTCTTTTATTAAAGCTTTGTTCCCGGTTTGATTTTCAGCTATTGATTTATAGCTCTTTTCAAGAGAAATGAATTTTGTATTGAGTTGAGAATATTTTAGCTCATAGCTATTTTTATTATGGAGGTCTAATAAAAAAAGAAAACCTAAGATTATTGCAGCAGCTGCAGAGAAATAAAAACCGTATTTGTATTTGCTTTTCTTTTCATAACTAAAAGCAAGTTTTCTTTCCCCCGGTTCATATCTTAATCCTTTATAAAAATTATTTGCTTTTTCTTTTATTTCCATATAGTCATTTAATAGAGCGGCACATTCGCTGCAATTTGCTAAATGAGCGAATAATTCCTTTTGTTCGTCTTCTTTCAATTGATGATCGATAAACCGGTTGATCTCATATTCATAGTGCTTCATAATTTAAATCTCGTTTCTTAAAAATATTCTTAATTGCTGCCTGGCTCTGAATAATTTGATCTTTACATTTTCTAATGAAAGTTCTGCGATTTCAGCTATTTCTTTATAAGAATAGCCTTCGAAATCTTTTAAGAAAATTAGCTCGCTATATTCAGAAGGCAGTTTTTTAATTGCGTGCTCAATTGATATTTTTTCGTCGTAATTAGGAGTTGTATAATCCGAAAGAATTTGATCCTCTATTTTTAGAAGATTAAAATTTTTTCTTTTTAATTTATTGTAGCAGTAATTTCTTGTAATAATTAATAACCATGTTTTTTGAGAGCAATTTCTTTTAAAGATAGTTTCAGATTCGGCGTATTTCATAAAAACTTCCTGTACAGTGTTTTTGGCTTCCTCGTAATCCTTTAAAATGCTGAAAGAATATTTAAATATATCGGAACTGAATTTTTTATAGAGCTCCTCTAAAGTGATATTTTCCTGTTTCTCTTTCAGAATATATAAATTCATTCTTTACAAATAGACATTTTAGAAGGTGAAAAGTTACAAAATAATTATTTATCTCTTAATCTAAATAAAGGTAACTTTCCATTCATGACAAGGTGAAACTTTTAATACAGGTTAAAAGTTCAGAGCAGATTGAGGGAAGTATACTGATTGGATTGAATAATTCTATATCCCATCCGGATAAAAGCTATGTGTTCAAGAGTATCTGCGGCAGCACCAATTACCTCCTGATGTAAATATTTCTCTATAATTTTCTTAATTTTTTTATCGGCATAAACTAATGATCCTCCGTAACCGCCAGTCAAAACTCCACCGGAGAAATTAATAGAAGTTGTATAATCATTCCCGGATGGCAGTGGATGTTCCCAGTCCCAAACAGTTGGGTAATTATTATATTGTGAGAATAAATTATTTCCGGCACATATAATAAAAAAAAGGACTATCAAAAAGTTTCTGTATAATGAGCTCATTGTATACCTCTCATATTTATTTTAAAGAAATAATTAAACAATACCCTTCTATTTTTTATTTCATTTACCTTGTTTAGCAATCATTCATATTTTATTCTTAAAGCTATTATTTGTCTGTTACCACCTTCATCCTGTGTTCACGTGCAAACTTATCGTTACGGATACCTGTTACCTGCCAGCAGACTTTTAATCCTTCCTGTCCGCCTGCTATCTTAAACCGGTTATTGTGAATCTCTTCTTTTACATAAACAGGAGCATAACCACCAATACATGTAAGCTGATATCTGTAGTCTATGTTAAGCGCCTGGAACCATTCAGGCAGTGAAACAACAGCTTCCCCGTTTCTGCCAAGTACAACTTCACCGTCATAAACATTTTTCATCTCTGAGCTTTCCACACTGGTATGATTCAAATATTTATGTTCGGGGTCCAGCGGATCATCAATTCTGAATTGTTTTGTTTCGGCCTGAATAACACTTGCATTTAGAATCCCGCTGACCATAACATTACCATTTACCCTGACCCCATATTCAGTCACCGGGTTGGTATTAGGAACCAGTTCCACAGCACTGCTGCCATCAGTATTAGTAACTTTAAGTCCTGCCTGATAAGTCTCCAGGCCTTTATGCCTGGAAGTACCATCTGAATAAAAATCAGTTAAGGTATCGCCATCGGTACTAACAATATGTAGACTGGCTGCAGCAATTTCCCCTCTAACTTCAACATCGCCCTGGAAAGCGCCTGCAAGATCACCGGACTTCTGGGCTCTGCCATATACGCCGAGCCGTTGCCCTGTATCAAGATCCTTTCTGCCGAATCCTGCGAGAGTAGTACCATTGGAATCAACCAGCTTGATACCTTCACCACGCTTGCCTTTGAGAACAACATCTCCTTCAAATGTTTCGTCACCCGCATGAAAAGATTCACCGTCTTTCAATACCGAGAATACAGTATCCCCAAATATGTCTCTGAGAATTAAAGGTTTATCATCAAGTGTACCATTGAATGGTTCAGGAGGCTGGGGTAAGCTTCTCTGCTTAACAATATGATCTACCGGATCCCAAACAAGAAACTCATTTAATTCTGCCGTAGGAACATCATCAACTTTTAATTTACTTTCCTTTGCTTCAAGCCCTGCAAGGCTACCATGACCGCTAACGCCTGCATCATCGTAGGAAAATCCATAAACTCCAGTGCTAAAACTGGAATATCCAGCAACTCCCTTATTTTTAGAGGAAGTTCCATAAACTCCAGTGCCAGAATTGGAAGATCCATAAACTGCAGAGCCACTAGAAGAAATACCAGAAACTCCTTCACCCTCTTTAGATACTCCCTCAACCCCAACAAAACTACTTACTCCCTCAACTCCATAGAGATCTGATTCCCCTTTAAGGCCTACATTAAAACCTTTACCATAACCACCAATACCAACTTCATCAGTACGAAAACCTTGCCCTTCTCTTACGGCAGAGATCTTTTTAATAGAGACAATATTTTTGTTCCAGCCTAATGTATCAACAATAGACGTATCAGGATGGATAGCAGTATCTCCTGTTACAATTCCGCCTAAAAAAATTGCATTTCCTGTATGTACAGCATCACCATTTGGATTAAATTGATGAGTTGCTTCACCATTCGAACTGCGAATGGTTAATCCCTGCCCCGGTTCCGGTTCCGCAAGAGTGGAATGGCTGTTAAGACTGTAAGGAGAGGCTGTTAATGCACTACGGGGAGTGAGCTCATTATTCCCTTCAATTGTAATACCCAGCCAATACTCTTGATCAAATGGAAGATTTAATGGCTCAACACTGCCTAAAACTACATTGAATATACCTTTTGATACTGCTACATGCCGGGTTTCCTGCCAAAGTGTGTCTCCCCCTTCGGAAGCATTGTACAGCCTGAATGTCAAAGACACATTACCATCAGGTACAAGATTACCTTTATTGTCTGTAAGTACTCCCTGGTAACTGATAGTATGTGGAATTTGAGCAGAAATAAATTGAGTTAAAGCAAAAACAAAAAAAAGAAACAGATAGGTAAAATGTTTCATTTTACATCCTCCTAATTAGGGTAATTAATTTCTTTGCGCAGTGATGATTAGATAAATCCTAGAAGGTCATTTAATCAGCATCATTTTTTTTGTACTTGTAAATTCGCCGGCCCGTATTCTGTATATGTAAACTCCGCTTGCTAATGAAGCAGCGTTAAAATTAAGGTGGTAGCTGCCGGGATTTTTAGTATCATTTACCAATGTTTTAACTTCCTGTCCAAGAATATTGTAAATCTTTAATATCACATGAGATTGCTTTGGTAGATCAAAAATAATTGTAGTTGTCGGGTTAAACGGATTAGGATAATTCTGCATTAATTCAAATTCTTTGGGAATGGAATTCTCGTCATTCTTATCGACACCGGTAATTGCATCTTCGGAATACCAGAAACCGCTTTGGATTTGATTCAGTGAATTTCCGGAAGTTCCGATAATAGGTTCGCCGATTGTGCTTACTATCTGGTTTGTAGTGCTGCCGGAAATACTTCCGCCGTTCGAAAAGACACTGTTTGAAATTTTATACTGAGCAGATGTTTCGTTTAAGAAAAAAAACGAACAAAGTGTAACGCTAAATATTAGAGCTCTTGTTTTCATTTTGCTGCTCCTGTTTTACATTTACTAAAACTTTTTTCACTTCTGAACCGGACTATCGAAATTTCATTCTTAATTTTTCTTTACTAACTAAATTTTTTTTTAGTCAATCTTATTTATCTGTAATAATCTTCATCCTGTGTTCACGTGCAAACTTATCATTGCGGACACCCGTGACCAGCCAGCAGACTTTTAATCCATCCTGTCCTCCTGCTATCTTAAACCGGTTATTATGGATCTCTTCTTTGATGTAAACAGGAGCATAACCACCAATACATGTAAGCTGATATCTGTAGTCTATGTTAAGCGCCTGGAACCATTCAGGCAGTGAAACAACAGCTTCCCCGTTTCTGCCAAGTACAACTTCACCGTCATAAACATTTTTCATCTCTGAGCTTTCCACACTGGTATGATTCAAATATTTATGTTCGGGGTCCAGCGGATCATCAATTCTGAATTGTTTTGTTTCGGCCTGAATAACACTTGCATTTAGAATCCCGCTGACCATAACATTACCCTTTACCCTAACACCATATTCAGTTACCGGGTTGGTATTAGGAACCAGTTCTACAGCACTGCTACCATCAGTATTAGTAACTTTAAGCCCAGCCTGATAAGTTTCCAGACCTTTATGCCTGGATGTACCATCAGAATAAAAATCAGTTAAGGTATCGCCATCGGTACTAACAATATGTAGACTGGTTGCAGCAATTTCCCCTCTAACTTCAACATTGCCCTGGAAAGCACCGGCAAGGTCCCCGGGCTGCTGGGCTCTACCGTAAACACTGAGCCGTTGCCCAGTATCAAGATCCTTTCTGCCGAAACCTGCGAGAGTAGTACCATTAGGATCGACCAGCTTAATACCTTTGCCGTTCTTACCTTTTAGGATAACATCTCCTTCAAAGGTTTCATCACCCTTGTGTAAAGAAGTACCATCAGGAGCAAACATAGTAACGATATTTCCAAATGCATTACGCAATTCGAGTGTATCGTATAAGTCTACAGGATTATAATACTCAAATCCCTGATCACTCAAATTTCCTATACTGTAGCCATCCTCATCATATAATTTTATTGAGTGCTGGGTAATAAATATACCCGGGTCATCATATTTATCAGTAAGAGCAATACCGTCGAGGAAGTCCTCTTCACCTGTGTGTAATGATTTACCGTCGGGATACACTGAGAAAACCGTGTCTCCATAGATGTTTCTGAGAATCAAAGGTTTATCATCAAGAATACCATTAAATGACCCATTGCCATCTGGCAGGGTGCGGTATTTTACATACCTATCATTATCCCAAACCAGGAAACGTCCCTGATTAGGTGCCGGCGGAACACTGTCTATCCTGAGCCTTCCCTTAGCATAGACACCTGCTACCGGACCAATACCAACAACACCAACATTTTTGTTTGAAATACCCAACACTCCGGTAAATTCACCTTCAGAATAACCCACTACACCGTTATCGTCTTTTGAGGTGCCCAGAACACCGTAGCTTTCTTTAGATTGACCGCTTATACCAACGCCGAAATTTGATTGTCCGGATACCCCAACGCCATTATAAGAACTACCAAATACACCAATCAGAGTTCCGTTGCCTCTTACACCATATGGCGGTACATTTGCAGCTGTTTTGTAATTTGTGTTTCTTTTAAGGAATTCATTACTTGTATCAGATATACTTATCAAAGTGTCAATAGGTAATATTGTGGTATCACCTATAACGATACCACCCCCGAAAGTTCCGGTCCCGGTATGTTTGACATCTCCGTTTGAATTAAGTTCGTGAGTTATTTCACCCCCAGCATTCTTTATCAGTAAATCCTGACCTGGTTCCGGTTCTGCAATAGTTGAATGGCTGTTAAGACTGTACGGAGAGGCTGTTAATGCATTACGTGGAGTGAGTTCCTCATTGTCACCTATTGTAACACCCAGCCAGTACTGCTCGTCAAAGGGAAGATTTATTTGTTCAACACTGCCGAGCACTACATTGAATATACTCTTTGATACAGCTACCTGCTGGGTTTCCTGCCAAAGTGTGTCTCCTCCTTCAGAAGCATTGTATAGTCTGAATGTCAGAGATACATTACCATCAGGTACAGGGTTACCTTTGTTGTCTGTCAGTACTCCCTGGTAGCTAATGGTATTTGGAATTTGAGCAGAAATAAATTGAGTTATAGCAAAAACAAAAAACAGAAATAGATAGGTAAAATGTTTCATTTTACATTCTCCTTATTAAAATAATTAATTTCTTAGCGCTGTGAAGAGTAAGTCTCAGAAACTCATTTAATCAGCATCATTTTTTTTGTGCTTGTAAATTCACCGGCTTGTATCCTATATATGTAAACTCCGCTTGCTAATGAAGCAGCGTTAAAATTCAGGTGGTAGCTCCCGGGTTTTTTTGTTTCATTTATTAATGTTTTAACTTCCTGTCCAAGAATATTGTAAATCTTCATTGTTACATGGGATTGCTTAGGAAGATCGAAAATAATTGTAGTTGTCGGGTTAAACGGATTAGGATAATTCTGCATTAGTTGAAATTCTGTAGGGATGGAATTCTTGTCATTCTTTTCCACACCGGTAATTGCATCTTCAGAATACCAGAAACCGCTTTGAATTTGATTCACTGAATTTCCGGAAGTTCCGATAATAGGTTCGCCAATTGTGCTTATAATCTGATTTGTGCTGCTGCCGGAAATACTGCCGCCGTTTGAAAAAACACTGTTTGAAATTTTATATTGAGCAGAAGATTCATTTAGGAAAAAAAACAAACAAAGTGTGATGCCTAATATTAAAGTTTGTGTTTTCATTTTGCTGCTCCTATTTTTATAACGGGAATAATTTTTACATCAATCTTATTTATCTGTAATAACTTTCATCCTGTGCTCACGTGCAAATTTGTCGTTACGGACACCTGTTACCTGCCAGCAGACCTCCAATCCTTCCTGTCCGCCTGCTATCTTAAACCGGTTATTGTGAATTTTTTCTTTTACATAGACTGGTGCATAACCGCCAATGCATGTGAGCTGGTACCTGAAGTCTTTGTTAAGCGCCTGGAACCAATCAGGCAGTGAAACAGCAGCTTCCCCGTTTTTATCAAGTACAACATCCCCGTCATAAACATTTTTCATTTCTGAGCTTTCCACACTGGTATGATTCAAATATTTATGTTCAGGGTCTAAGGGGTCGTCAATTCTGAATTGTTTTGTTTCAGCCTGAATAACACTTGCATTAAGAATCCCGCTGACCATAACATTCCCGTTTACCCTGACCCCATATTCAGTTACCGGGTTGGTATTAGGGATTAGTTCAATAGCACTGCTACCGTCGGTATTAGTAACCTTCAGCCCGGCTTGATAAGTTTCGAGTCCTTTATGTAGTGAAGTTCCATCATCAAAGAAATCGACCAGTGTATCTTTATCAGCATCAACAATGTGCAGACTTGTAGCAGTAATTTCCCCCCTGACATCAACATCGCCATCGAAGGCGCCTGCAAGATCCCCGGGCTGCTGAGCTTTACCGTAAACACCAAGCCGTTGTCCTGTATCAAGATCATTTCTGCCAAAACCGGCGAGAGTAGTCCCGTTATCATCAACCAGCTTAATACCTTTTCCACGGGGTCCTTTAAGAATAACATCTCCCTCAAAGGTTTCATCACCCGTGTGTAAAGAAGTACCGTCTGGAGCAAACATGGTGATAATATTTCCTGAAATATCACGCAATTCAAGAGTATCATATAAGTAGACAGGATTTTAAATACTCAAATCTTCTACTGCCCAAAATTCCAATGGGAATTTTAATTCCCAAAATATCAGGGCTGTCATCATAAATTTGGATTGAGTTCTTGTCGATTAATATGCCTGATCTATAACTTGTATCTGTAAGAGTAATACCATCAAAAAAAGTTTCTTCACCTTTATGTATCGATTCACCATTGGTCATAACTGAAAAGACTGTATCACCTTTCGCATCTCTAAGAACCAAAGGCATGTCATCTAGCGTACCATTGAATGAACCGCCTCCAGCCGTCAGGGTGCGATATTTTACAAAATTATCGTTATCCCAAACCAGGAAACGTTCCTGGTTTGGTGCAGTGGGGACGCTATCTACTTTGAGTTTACCCTGCGCCCAAACACCTGCTTCATCACCTTGACCAACAACGCCATAATTACCTGAAAATCCATATACTCCTTTACCAACAGCAGAGTATCCATACACACCTATTTTATTGACTGCGTGACCTTCAACTCCTGCATCTCCACTTGATGAACTAAGCACGCCAAGCACACCGTTCAAGGTTCCGTAACCTTTTACCCCAATTGATGGCAGGTTTAATAAGTTTTTGTACTTTATATTTTTTTTATGGAATTTGATGTTCGTATCGAATATTCGCATCAAAGAATCAGTAGGAAGTATGGTAGTATCCCCCACCACGATACCGCCCAGGAAAGTTCCGGTTCCTGTATGTTTAACATCTCCGTTTGCACTAATTTCATGGGTAATTTCTCCGCCTGAGTTTTTTATTAGTAAATCTTGTCCCGGTTCTGGCTCTGTAAGAGTTGAATGACTGTTAAGGCTGTAAGGAGAGGCTGTTAATGCAGTACGGGGAGTGAGCTCCTCATTACCATCTATTGTAATTCCCAGCCAATACTGTTGATCAAATGGAAGATTTAAAGGTTCAATGCTGCCAAGAACAACATTGAATATACCCTTTGATACTGTGATCTGCTGGGTTTCCTGCCAGAGAGTATCTCCTCCTTCAGTAGCATTGTACAACCTGAATGTCAGAGATACATTACCATCAGGTACAAGATTACCTTTGTTGTCTGTAAGTATCCCCTGGTAGCTAACAGTATGTGGAATTTGAGCAGAGATAAATTGAGCTATTGTAAAAATAAAAAATAGAAAAACATATGTAAAATTTTTCATTCTACATCTCCTTATTAAATAGTAATTTGTTCATGCTGTGACGATAATACACTTTAGAAGAATCATTTTAAAAGAGTCATTTTTTTTGATGTTACAAAAGATCCGGTTTGCAATTTGCAGATATAGATCCCGCTTGTAAAATTTGATGCATCCCAGTTAAGTTCATAGCTGCCAGCATTTCTAAATCCGTTAAGAAGAGTTTCAATTTTCTGGCCGAGCATATTATAAATTATTAACTTGACTATACCTGAATTTGGTATTGAGAACCTGATTTTAGTAGATGGATTGAAAGGATTCGGATAGTTCTGGAAAAGGTGCATTTGATAAGGGCGTTCCTCGTCGGCTGTTTCATCATTAACACCCGTAAGTGTGAAATTTTTCCAAAGAGCAAGGTTGTTGGAATAACCGCTTCCGGCGTAATTAAAGGTGCCTCCTGCGTAAAGTCCATAAGGTGTTCCAATCATTGTAGTAACGTTAGCTGTTGCAGGGTTAAAAGCTATTGGATAGCGCCTCATTCCGCTTCCCAAAGCACTCCATTTGGTTCCATTCCACTTTGCAATTGACCATAATGTGTCATTTCCGGAGGAAACAAAATTACCGCCTGCATAAATGTCGTTTCCATTCGTATAAACATCATAAACAGGTCCGCTGAATCCGGGACCCAAAGCCGACCAGCTATGCTCATCCCATCGTGCAATGTCATTACATGTCACGTTGTCTATTTGCGAAAAGTGTCCTCCCAAATAGAGGTAATTTTTATCGGCATAAAGTGAGTTGTAGGATGGGTTTGAGCTGACTGAACTAGCTATCTGGATCCATTTATCCTGCGATTTGTCATATTCATATACGTACGCAAAGTTACTTGCCATAACATAGAGGTTGTTTTTGTAATACACAATGGCTCTTGCATCACCGTCGGTAGAAACCGGAACTTTCGTAAATGGATGCCACATTGTACCGTCAAAGTAGGCGATGTTGTCTGCAGTGTTGAAGAATTGCTGACCCAGGGCAAACAGTGTATCGTTTACAAAAGTTATATCGTATACTGTTGCATTATATGTTGGGTGCGACAAACCGTTACCTAAAGCAACAAATGATTGACCATCCCATTTAACGATATTGTTGACCGTCATTCCATCGGCAGCGGCAAAATCGCCCGCGATATACACGGCTTTGTTATGGTATAATAATGCGTTAACAGTTCCCGGTGATGAAAGCCCCGAGGTACCCAATTGGCTCCATTCCATATTAACCGGATCCCATTTTGCCACGTAATTGACCGAATCATCTCCAAGATATTCGAAGCGTCCGCCTGCATATAGAAAAGAACCATCCCATGCGAGGCCGTTTATTTTATTATCAATTTTACCCGGATGGCTGTCATCAAAGAATGGTCCGATGGCGTATCCCAAACTATGCAGGTGATTGCCGTTCCACATTCCGTAGTTCTGCAGCAATTTTCCGCTGCTGGTAGTCAGATAACCTCCAAGAAATCCAAAATAAACTACATCATTAGTTACAGTGCTTGCTGCAGCTATATGCGATTCCCCGGCACTATTATTTTGATTGGTATAATCCACTTCAGGGAATGCCTTCCACTGCATTCCATCCCACATTGCAAATTCAGAAGCATTGATACCTGCCTCAGCCGAAAAATCTCCGACTGCGTATAAGTTTCCGGCAGGTGAAATTTTAACCTCAGATACGCGCCCTGCCTTGCCCTGCCCAACGGGCATCCATTCATCAGTGGGGCTGTTTGTATCATTGTATTTGGCTATGTGAGGAATTGAAATACTACCGATCGTTTCTGTAAAATCTCCTCCGATATAAACGTCGCGCCCATAAGTTGCTACTGACCTTACCCAATTATTCACGCCTCCTGCCAGTGCTTTCCAGGCGTGTGTTCCCCAATTCCAGCCGGCTATGTAATTAACATTTTGTCCGCCTGCCGTTGTAAATTCCCCGCCAACGTAAAGAGATCCATTACCCACAGAAATATCAAATACTCTGTCGTTGACGCCCACAGCACCTCCTTGATCATCAAGTGCGGACCATGCTGTTCCATTCCAATGAGCAATGTTATTGACAAGTGTACCATTCCTTAGATTGTAAAATAAGCCGCCGGCATAAATATCACCATTGCCGGTCGGTGCAATGGTTTCAACCGTTCCGTCTATCCCTTTTTCCACAGAATGCCATTGATTTCCATACCATTGAGCAATATTGTAGCAGGTATCACCGGCCATAGTGATAATCTGAAAGTTGCCGCCAATGTATATACTATTTTGATCGGCAGCGACAGTACTTATTACATCAAAATCGGTTATATATGCATTTCCGCTGTAATCATAGATTTGTTTAACCTGACCTGTTAACACCCAATGGTTCTTATCCCATATAGAAAGAAGATACATGTTCGATTCATCCCCGCCAATTAAGGGGGAATGTGGAATTATGAACACGCCGGCATACACAACATAATTGGCATCTTTAGCATCGACAGCAACGCTTCTTTCCGGTCGGGAAAAAGTATTATCCCAGTAAGAATCATCCGGGCTGCCCTGGCCGGCAGCCCGGCTTGTTAAAACGAACAACAACAAAAAGGTTATTATGCATGAATAAAATAATAACGGCTTTTTATGCTTTCTTTTGTGAATTAATATTTTTGATAGCCACTGTTTTCTCCATAATAGTAATAAATGGTTTGTAATACTTATAGTATTCATACATGGGAAAAACTTTCACTTTATTTTATGATCTTCTTTTTTTTGTGATCCTTTTTATTTAGATGAGAATAATATTTCCAGCTTCTCTAATTTTTTATTCAGTTCATCAATTCTCTTTTCAAGTTTTTTATTGGATGAATCTAACTCTTCGATTTTCGAATCTTTTTCTTTTAATAGTTGATATAATCCCTGTATAGCTGCCAGTGAAACTCCATCTGCATCAACAGTGTTGATGTGCTTATTATCTTCACCGACATTGAAGGCTTTATAAAAATCCTGCGCCATTGGCCCGATATGCCTTATGGAATTATCCTGAGTTTTGTAGCTCCAAGTATCGATGGGAATTTCAGATAATCTTTCCAGGATTAATTTTTTATCTACATGAGAAAAATTTGTTTTAGCATTTCGATCACTGACAGTAAGCCATGAGCTTCCGCCGGGAGCTAATTGAACCCCTGCTGTCGGGGTGGTTCCGCTAATGGCAGTAACAAAGCGAACGCCTCCTATGGCACGCACAGCAAACTCGTTGGAAGATGCTGAATTGAAATCGACCTGATTAGCATCTGCAAACAGAAAAGTACCGTTATGATTAGAATTAATTTTGGCTTTTTGGCCTGCGGCAAAACTATAATCGCCGGCAGCTACGTTATCTTCGCCACCGGGTACAGTAGCCCGCAGTCCGCTAGCTGTATTATTCAATCCGCCCCCAATAGCAGCGCGATCGCCGCTTGCCGTATTCCCCTGTCCGCCGCTTATGGTTCCCATGACTGCACTTGCCGTATTCCCTACGCCACCGTTTATATTTGCCCAGTTGCCGCTTGCTGTATTGCTGCTTCCGCCTGCAATAGTTCCGTTATACTGCGCAGTAGCCTGGTTATTATTTCCCCCTGCAACAACGCTGTATTGACCGCTGGCTTTATTTTGAAACCCGCCTCCGACAGTACTTTGAGGACCAAGAGCCTGGTTGCTTTCCCCACCCCCTATAAATGTTTCACTCCCTTGAGCTGAATTTCCTTTCCCGCCTCCGATTGCAGCATGTTCGGTCTGAGCTTTAATTGAGTTGCTTTCTCCACCACCGATAGATGCCCAAAATCCGCCAGCACTGTTGCTGCTTCCGCCTCCTATAAATGAATTAGTGCCGTCTACGGTATTCTGATCACCGCCTGCAATTGAAGAGCTTATACCGTTAACAGTATTATTGTCACCCCCTAGAATTGCAGAAGATTCTTCATTTGCAGCATTAAATTCTCCCCCTGCAACAGTAGCAAAATTTTTAATTGCCTTATTATTTCTTCCTCCGCCAACCGTAGCATAATGAGCGTCGTCTACAGTACCTGCATTATCACCGGCTTGATTATGTACCCCGCCGCTGATAGTACCATAATTATCAGTTATTAAATTTGCTTCATTAGCAATACCGCCTCCACTGATAACTGAACCTATAACTCCGCTTGTTATATCGTTATCTGCATATCCACCGATCAAGTTAGGACTTGTTGAATTCGGCTCTAACCTTAATGCAGTTTGATTATTCGATAAATCGAATCTTAAATTCACATCTGAATTTATAATATGATTTATGCCATCTATGGTAATTGAATTACCGCTTTTGATCTTCCCGGTAGTATGTATATCCGGTGTCTCTCCCCCGATTGTAATTGCAGGCTGTCCTTCAATATCCGAGATGGTAATACCTGAACCGCCCACTTTAATACCTGCATTAAAAGTTTCCAGCCCGGTATGCATTGACGTACCATTAGTATCAAAGCTTGTAGTAGTATTGCCATGTGCATCCTTAATCAATACATTATGACCGGAAGCTACAAGATTGCCGGACGCATCGATTTTCCAGGCAGCATCTCCAAGTTTCGGTAGTGTACGATATTTAACCAGACTATCTGAATCCCACACCAGGAAACGCTCCTGGTTGGGCGCAGTTGGAATATCATCAACCTTCAACTTTCCCTGAGCCCAAACACCCGGATTTCCCGTGCCAATAATTCCGACAGAATAAACAGAATAACCGGAGATTGCAGGACCCTTCCCAACATTTACACCGCTGATTACGGATGTAACACGATCATCATCTGCCCGAATCATACTTGTGCGTAAAAGCGGTGTATAGATAAATCTGTCACCAATGCGAACTTTTTTAATTATTGAATATGCAGACTTTTTCTTTCCATTAACCTGGTTTGGTTCTGAAGTGGTTTGTGTATCGGGTCCGAACATTAAATAATTATTATTATAATTTATTACAAATGCTGAGTCAGTACCGGTTTTAATCCGAATGCCGCCGTCAAATGTACTTGTACCTGAATGTGTGGCGTCTCCATCTGCAATTAAATTATGTGTTACTTCACCGTTAATATTTCTAACTCTGAAGTTTTGTCCCGGTTCAGGATCAGTATTTGAATTAGCGCTATTCAAACTGTAAGGAGAAGCTGTTAAAGCAGTCCGTGGAGAGAGCTCCTCATTTCCATCCGTTGTAATGCCCAGCCAATACTGTTGATCAAATGGAAGGTTTAATGTTTCAACGCTGCCAAGTACAACATTGAATATCCCTTTTGATACTGCTACCTGTTGGCTCTCCTGCCAGAGAGTATCTCCTCCTTCGGAAGCATTGTATAACCTGAATGTTAGAGATACACTGCCATCAGGAACCGGATTTCCTTGATTATCTGTAAGTATCCCCTGGTAGCTGATAGTGTGCGGAATCTGAGCTGAAATGAATTGAGTTAAAGCAAAGACAATAAACAGAAATAGACAGGTAAAACGTTTCATTTTACATTCTCCTTATTAATTAAAATTTCTGACTGCCGGGTAAACGAGATTAATTAAATATCGGTGATTACCAAGAAAATTTAATTTTATTTATTTCAAAAACATCATTTTTTTTGCTATTTGGGTTTTGTCCGTGGTCAGCCTGTAAAAATATAAACCGCTTGCCATGTTGCTTACATTCTCTAAATTGAGAAAATAAATTGGTTCCTAAACATGTAAGAATTATTAATAGTTTCTCTTTCTTTAACATATTACCTCTTTTGTTTAATTATTATTCTAAATCTTATTGGTCTGTTTTCACTATAGTTTGATCGGAAGCAAAAAACTTTCACACTTTTTTAAATAAGTGTTGTTTTTGTTGCATTTATGCGAATGAAAAAGTACTTTAAGAAAAGTAATCCCCCTCTGATTGCTTTGATAGAAATTATTAATTGATAGTTTATTCTGATATGAGATTCTTCAAATCCAGGCTATTTATCTTTATACTTTTTTTTATTGCCGGAAGCGCCCAGCTCTATTCTCAGGATAATAATCAAAATGATAAGGGAGAGACAAGAGAAGAGCAATATTATAACATTGCCGATAGTCTTTGGAGGGTTGCTAAATATGATAGTTCTAATTTCTATTTTAAAATGGCAACACCGATTTTTCGAAAAAAAGCCGATTGGAATAAGCTTGTATCATGTTATTGGAATATCGGAGTTAACAACACCTATCTTGAAAGATTTGATTCCTCTCTGTTTTATTTAGATACAGCAATTGACATAACAAATGACAGAATTTCCGATAAGGATTCCGTATTGTTAAATCTCTATAATTCAAAGGGGACTATATTTTACAACCTGGGTAATTATGAGGATGCATTTCAGTTTTATAAAAGAACGTTAGAAATAGGCCGGAAAAGATTCGGTGAAGAAAATGTTCTAACCGGGAAAGGATTTCATAATGTGGGCTTAATCTATTATCGATGGGGAGATGCCGGGAAAGCAATGGAGTATTTTAAAAAAGCCCTTTCAATCTGGCTGAAAACACTTGGTCCTAAAAATCAATTTATTGCTTATTGTTATACGAATATTGCAAATGTTCTATACATGAAAGGGAATGTTGAAGAAGCAGTAAAATATGATGAAAAGGCACTACAGATTTGGAAAGAACGCCTGGGTGAAAATCATCCTTTTGTTGCTTACAGCTATAACAATCTGACAAGTTCATATCAATATTTAGGTAAGCTCAATAAAGCATTAAACCTTGCAAGGAAATCATTGGCGATAAGAAAACATCATAGTGAGGAAAATTTTGACCTGGCAGAATCTTTAGCAACTATCGGGAGTATATTTACAGATATGGAGCAGTTTGACAGCGCACATTATTATTTAAATAAATCGAGAGCTCTTCTGAGGCTGCAAAATATAAAAATCATCTTACGATTGCTACTGATTATGTCAAGCTGGCGGAGTTATCTTTAAAGCAAAACTTGTATTCCAAATCGATTAATTATTATGACTCGGCGCTTACATTTACATATAAAAAAATTCTTTCCGTAAATTCACCTGATGAAGTTAATTACAGGCAAATGCCGAGGGACAATATATTTATTACTTCAATAACTGAAAAAGCCGGGGCATATTACGAAAAGTATTTAAATTTCTCGCACAATAAAAATGATCTCCTTAAATCTCTTTTGAATTATCAAATAGCATCGCGGGCTTTCGATTATTCCCGAAGTGAATATTTCCGCGACGAATCAAAATTTCTTTTAAGTAAAAAATTGTCCGATATAAACGGGAAAGGACTGGAAACAGCTTTCCAATTATACAAAACAACCATGAAAATAATTATTATAAAAAAATTGCTTTTGAATTTGCAGAAAGAAATAAGGCAAGGATATTATTCGAAGCTATTAACGAATCGGAAGCGGAAAAATATTCGAATATTCCGGATTCACTTTTGATGCTTGAAAAAAACATTAAATCCCGAATTGTTTTCTATACAACAAAACTTCAGAATGCGAAAGAAGATAATGATTCAAATTCAGTAGCTGAAAATGAGCTATGAAATCTTTGAAGAACAGGAAAAATACGACAGGTTAAAAAATACTTTCGAAAAGAAATATCCCGAATATCATGATTTAAAGTATGCAAAAAATGTTGTTAAAGTTTCCACTCTTCAGAAGGAATTAAGAAAAAACAATGCTTTGCTTGAATATTATATTTTCAAAGATAAATTATATGTTTTTACAGTAAGGAAGAGTAATTTCTATTTAAGAAAAATAAAACTGAAATACCCGGTAAATGATCTGGTTAAATCATTGCGAAATTCATTATTAAATCTTGATTATAAAGGATATTTAAAAGACCTCGTATAATCTTTATAAGATTTTGATTGGGCCGTTCCGGTATTATCTGGAAAATGTATCGAAAATTTATATTATCCCTGATGGAATACTTAATTATCTGCCGTTTGAAGCACTGCTGATCAGGAGAATTAAACAACAAAGTCCCGACTTTTCTTCATTACCCTATTTGATAAAAAAGTATGATATAAGCTATTATTTTTCAGCATCATTGCTTGCTAAAATGGAACTCCATCAGCAGAAAAACAAAGATAAAAGATTTATCGGCATAGCACCTGTTTTTGATAATACCGGAAAGGAAAATAACAGGATAAATAATTTAGTCGATTCTGTATTGATTACTCAAAACAACAGGAGATCAATCATTGTTGGTAAGAAAAAATATTCGGCCTTGCCCGAGACTGAAAAAGAAGTAAAAGATATTACAAACTTATTCCTTAGTAAGAATAAACACGCCGAGTATTATCTTCGTGATAAAGCCAAAGAGGATCTACTGAAGTCTGATAAAATTGAGCAATACAGTTTCATTCATTTAGCCACACATGGTTTCATTAATGAGGAAAAGCCGAATTTATCCGGTATACTTTTTACAAGTGAAAGAAAAGGGGAAGATGGTATTTTATATGCAAACGAAATTTATAATCTAAATTTAAATGCTGACCTTGTAGTGCTAAGTGCCTGTGAGAGCGGCCTTGGTAAAATTATTAAGGGCGAAGGGATTATTGGTTTAACCAGGGGATTGCTATTTGCAGGTGCAAAAAACGTTATCGTTTCTCTCTGGCAGGTCGCTGATAAATCAACTTCCGAATTAATGATTGAATTTTATAAAAATATTTTAAACGGAGAAAGCTATTCCTCTTCATTAAGAAATGCGAAGCTAAAATTAATAAAGGATGGAAAATATTCTTACCCTCTGGAATGGAGTCCGTTTATTTTAATTGGAGGTTAGGAGTTTTTATTTTTTAATGAAAAATTTTGATACCGTTATTAAATTATTGTTATTAAAAAGTTTCCAGTAATATAATCCAATATCTAGTTTACCATCAAAAATTAAACTATCCCCCGCTGTAACTTTTTCCCATACAGTTTTATTTTTATTGTTAACTATGATAATTTTCTTTTGTGCAGGTTGTAATTTTGATCTCCAGTGAAAATCGAAAGGTACCTTCAGTGTGTCATTGGGGTGTGGAGAGATGATATTAATTTCACTTTTTTCCGAACGAATATTTCTATTAATGAAATTTTCAAGGATAGGGTTTGTTTTGAAGTCCTCTTCATTAACTTGACTTTCCGCAATTAAGTTGTTTTCTAATGTCTCTTTTTTTGATGAATCAACTTTTACTCTGTTTTCATTAGCGCTAATAACTTTTTTCTCTACAGGAGCAAAATAAAAATAACCAATAATGAATATTGCTATAATTGCAGCGGCGGCGGCAAAAAGATAATATATACCCGGACCGGATTTGGAAATTGTTTTTTCCGTATTATATATTTTAAGAATATCGGCATTAATTTCCCGAATATCTTCAAGATTAATATTTTGATTAAAAAAATAAAATTCGTTTTCCCGGGCTGACAAAATCCTCAAAACTTTCGTGTCCGTACTTATTCTGAAATTTTGATTTCTTAAATCTTCGGGCAATCGAATGAATTTTATGCTGACTTTTAAATTTTCCTCACTAAAAAATATTTCAATATTTCCATCATCGCTTTGGTAAAATTTTTTATGTTCATCAACCCTCGTCTGATGAAAATTAAAAGAAATTGTTTTATCATCAAATTCAAAATCCTCATCAAATACTTCATTATATTTTTCGCAACATTCTTTGCAGCTGTTTAAATGTTCTTTCACAAAAACTTTTTCTTTACTGCTTAAATCATTATATAAATTTATATAAGCAGCAATAGTTTCATAATTTAAATGTTGATCAGAATCTTCAAGCAGCTTTGAATACTTTTTAACAAAATTTTCCATAAAATATCTTTTTCACTATATATACAGTTTAATCTTTAGCAAAATACTTTCAAAGTATTTTCAATATTAATTATATTTATCCAGTATTCTTGCGGAATAACCCGATTTCTTAAGAAACCTGGAGAATTTAATTCTTAATCTTCTAATATGTGTATCCAATGTATTAAGATTAAGATTGATTTCATCAGCCATTTCATATCTTGATTTTTCATCGATTAAAGAATTCAGTAATTGAACTTCATTCTGCTTTAATTGAATTTTAAAAATATTAATATGATTAAATATTTCATTTCCTTCCATAACTTCAAATAAATTTTCCTTGTTGTCGGTTGAAAAATTATTAATAACGGATTCTTCATTTTCTTTATAATCCAAATTTCTTAATTGACTTTCAGGAATAATTTTCTTCGACTTTATTGCCTTATCCAACAGTACCCTGCATTGAATTTTTATTGTCCCGATTATATATGCTTCTTCATTTCTGATTTCCTTTTTAAAATCGATTTTTGAGACACTTAGAAATATCTGATTTGAGAAATCTCCCGGATTATTGTAAATGGTCTTTTTAAAAAGGTCGGAATATTTATGATAAAAACAACTTATAATTTTATAGCCCCGTGTACCGGATGTAAAATATTTTTTATTTATTTCCGTAAGATTCATTGGTATGGGGTCTTGAGGAATAATGAAAATTCGATTTTTCAAAACAATATAACAAATTTTTACAGATTTGTGGATAAAATAAATGGATTTAATTCATTAAAAAGTCCTTTTGAGAAATTCATTTTATACCGCATTTTGTTCAATATATAAAAAGAATCCCTCAAATAATCGATAAGATTTGATTTGATAAAAATCAAAATGACTTTATTGAGGGATCGGTCTGTTTAACGAATTTACCGGAGTAGAACCATTTTTTTTGTTTGAATACTGTTTCCGGTCCGCAGCTTATAGAAATAAACACCGCTGGATAATTTTGATGCATTAAAAGAGACCTCATAATCACCGGCGGGTTTTTCTTCATTAACTAGTGTAGCAATTTCTTGTCCGAGGATATCAAAAACCTTTATAGAAACAAATCCGAAATCCGAAATCCGAAATCTGATTTTTGTTGACGGATTAAAAGGATTGGGATAATTTTGATATAGTAAAATTTGATTTGGAATATTATTACTATAGCCAGCAAGATCTTCTTCAACGGAAACTATTTTTCCTGCAAAATAAGCCAGAACTCCTCCATAACTGGTTCCGAACCACCTGTTCCCGTTA
This sequence comes from uncultured Ignavibacteria bacterium, assembly GCA_963739895.1. GTDB lineage: Bacteria > Bacteroidota > Ignavibacteria > Ignavibacteriales > Ignavibacteriaceae > CAVQBP01. The sequence goes on from CAVUCR010000011.1 coordinate 128,624, forward strand.
TCTTCAATTATTATCGAATTAACTTCGTTATCGGGTAAGCTTGAGTTAAGGGTTGTATAAACAGTCCAGTTCTCACCATCGAAATTTACCAGCCCTCCGTCGGTCCCAATCCATTTAGTTCCGTTTCCATCAATCACAATAATATTAACATTATTGTGTGGTAAATCCGAATTTGAAATGTTAAAGGTTGTCCAGTTTACACCATCAAAACTAGCCAGACCTCCTCCGTTTGTTCCTATCCATTTAATCCCGGCGCCATCAATTGCAACTGTATTTACAGTGTTATTAGGTAAATCCGAATTTGAAGTGTTGTAAATATTCCAGATTCCTCCGTCAAAACTTGCCAAACCGCCATTAGTTCCTATCCATTTAATTCCGCTTTCATCTATAGCCATTGAATTGACTGTGTTATGAGGTAGTTCAGAATTGGATGTATTATAAACAGTCCACGCATTACCGTCGAAGTTAGCCAGACCTCCCCCTCCCGTCCATAAAGTTCCACTTCCATCGATTTTTAACGGTTTAGCTTGGCTGCTGGGAATATCTGAATTTGATGTTGTGTAAACAGTCCATGTGTTTCCATCAAAGCCGGATAAGCCGCTGTTGCTTCCTATCCATTTGGTTCCATTTCCATCTACTACAATAGTAGTTGTAATATTATCGGGTAAATCTGAATTAGAAGTATTATAAACGATCCAGTTTTCACCGTCAAAACTAGCGACACCTCCGAAGAAGGTACCAATCCATTTAGTTCCGTTTCCTTCTAGTGCTAATGACCTGACGGCGCTGGTGGGGAGATCAGAGTTAAACTGAGAATAAGTAATCCATGCCGAAGATACTCCTTGTGGGTTATAAACTGCCAGTCCGCCAAACCAGGTACCGATCCATTTAGTTCCGTCTACATCAATTGCTATTGAAAAAACATATTTATCCGGCAAATCAGAATTTGTATCATCAAAAATAGTCCAGCCTGAACCATTAAATATTGCCAAACCATTATCAGTTCCAATCCATTTATCTTCGCTTCCATCTATTGTTAGATAATTAACAGAATTGTCAGGCAAATCCGAGTTTGACTCATCGTATGTAGTCCAATTTACATCATCAAAACTTGCTAAACCTTTTTGAGTTCCAATCCATTTAGTCCCATTTCCATCAACTGCTATAGAATTAATAGTGCCGTCGGGTATGTCTGAATTTGAAGTTTTATATACATTCCATGTTTGTCCATCAAAACTTGCAAGGCCCCCCCGTTAGTTCCAGCCCATTTAGTTCCGCTTCCATCTACTGCAACAGAAATAACATTATTAAAAGGTAATTCAGAGTTTGTAGAATTGTAAACGGTCCAGGTTTGCCCGTCAAAACTTACCAGCCCGCCTTGAGTTCCAATCCATTTAGTCCCATTTCCATCTATCGTTATTTCGTTAACTGTATTACTGGGTATTTCCGAATTTGACGTAGTATAAACATTCCATGTGTTACCATCAAAGCTTGCAAGGCCTAGTTCCGTTCCAATCCAACCAACATTGTTTCCATCTATAGCAATTGAATTTATAATGAAATCAGGGATATCTGAGTTTGAAGTGTTATAAACATTCCAAATTTCTCCATCGAAGACAGCTAATCCGTCATTAGTTCCAACCCACTTTTTTCCGCTTTCGTCTATTGCGATTGAATTTATACGACTAGAAGGCAAACCCGAATTTGATATATAGTAAATGACCCACTCGGTGTTTTGGGAATATGAGGAAGAGATGAAAAATATAAATTGAATAATAAGCAGTTTGCAAAAAACAATTATTGATTTTTTCATCTCAAATCTCCTAAAATGTTTGTGTATGTAATTTTTATAAATTTCTAACGGTAGGTTTTGCTCCAGAATGTTTCATTTCTTTTGTATATAAATTGAACAGTTTAAAAGGAAAAGAAGACTATTTATTCTAGCTCTTTTTGATATGCAGAATATCAGATTACAGTCCGAATTTTCCTTGCATTGGAATAAAAATTTAGTAAATATCAAGGAATAAAAACAAAAAGGGGAAACAGCGGCTAATCTGCACAGGAATTAGTTAATCATCAAGTTACTATTTAAATATAAAAAAGCAAGTAGATATTTTTCTTGGTGTGATCCATGGCAAAATGAACGAAATGTTTTATCTAATCAGCACCATTTTTTTTGTTTCTGAAAAATCTCCTGCCTGCAGTTTATAGAAATAAACACCGCTTGATAACTTTGACGTATCAAAAGTTGCTTCATATTTACCTGCGGATTTTTTTTCGTTTACAAGAATTGCAACTTCATTCCCCACTATATCATATACTTTCAAGACAATTTGTTGAGATGAAGAAGGTCCTGTCTCTAATTTGGGAACTATGTATTGAATTTTTGTTGATGGATTAAAAGGATTATGAATAGATAATGGCTGATTTTCATGACTATCTCCATTATTAAAATGTTGGTAACAGGAAGAGAGGAAATATATTAAGGAATTGAATAAATATATTATCTTTGATAGGTTGAGTCAATAATTGGAATAAAATAGGTTATGGTGTATTTGTGCAATTTATTAGGGTAGAGACATATTTAGATACGTCTCTACTGAGATTTTTTAAGCTAATACAGGCTCTTTATGAAATTCCAATTGACCCTGGTTGCCAAGCATAACGGCAATATGATCGCCGTCATTAAAATTGCCTGCAAGTAATTCCTGCGATAAAGGATTAACCAGGTATTTCTGGATTGTTCTCTTTAACGGTCTTGCTCCAAATGTAACATCATACCCGAGTTTTGCAAGCCAGTCTTTAGCTTCATCATTTACATCGAGAACAATATCTTTTTGCTTCAGCATTTGCTGAACATTCTTAATCTGGATATCAACTATTTCTCGTAATTCGGATTTTGTTAAAGGTTTGAAGAGAACCACCTCATCAATCCTGTTTAAGAATTCAGGCCTGATGGTTTTTCTTAATAGCTCTACCAAAGTTGATCGAAGCTCACCTAAAACATTTTCCATCTCATCTTCAGCAACATGTTCCAGTTTTTCCTGGATAAGATGAGAACCAAGGTTCGAGGTCATTATAATAATTGTATTTTTGAAATTAACTGTTCTGCCCTGGTTATCTGTTAGCCTTCCATCATCCAAGACCTGCAGTAAAATATTGAAGACATCGGGATGCGCTTTTTCAATTTCATCCAAAAGAACAACACAATAAGGTCTTCTTCTAACCGCTTCCGTTAATTGTCCTCCTTCTTCGTAACCAACATATCCCGGAGGAGCGCCAATCAATCTTGAGACAGAAAATTTTTCCATATACTCTGCATGTCAATTCTAATCATTGCATGTTCATCGTCAAAAAGAAATTTGGCTAATGCCTTTGCAAATTCAGTTTTTCCTACGCCGGTAGTTCCTAGAAATATAAAGGAACCAAGCGGACGATTTATATCCTGCAATCCGTGCGTGATCTTCTGATCGCATTCGCTACTGCAGAAACGGCTTCATGCTGTCCCACAACTCTTTTGTGCAATTCATCTTCCAGCTTTAAAATTTTGCTTCTTTCACTTTCCAGCATTTTATTTACAGGAATACCTGTCCATTTGGAGACAATTTCAGCAATATCTTCAGCATCAACTTCTTCTTTCAGAATCTTTTTATTTTTCTGAATCTCGGCAAGCTCTTTTGTTTCCTGCTTCAATTGTTTTTCGAGAGAAGCTATTTTACCATAACGAAGTTCAGCAACTTTGCCTAAATCACCTTCACGTTCATACCTGTCTGCAAGAGTTTTTGCATTATCCATTTCACTTTTCATTCTTCTAATATGCTGGATCTTTTCTTTCTCACGGTTCCAGTGCATGCGAAGAGTATTTCTTTCTTCATCAAGTCCACTCAATTCTTTTTTTAATTCTTCGAGTCTTTTTGCAGAAGCTTCATCTTTTTCTCTTTTGAGCGCTTCTCTTTCAATCTCAAGCTGCTGAATTTTTCTCTCAATCGAATCAAGCTCCTCAGGCATAGAGTCAATTTCAATCCTTAGTTTTGAGGCTGCTTCATCTATTAAATCAATAGCCTTATCCGGAAAAAATCTATCGGTAATATACCGATTGGACAGCTCTGCTGCTGCAATAATGGCTCCATCTTTTATTCTTACACCGTGATGGACTTCATATCTCTCTCTTAATCCTCTTAAAATTGAAATGGTATCTTCAACTGTTGGTTCGGTTATCAAAACCGTTTGAAATCTTCTTTCTAATGCGGCATCTTTTTCAATATGTTTTTGATATTCATTTAAAGTTGTAGCTCCAATTGCATGAAGTTCACCGCGAGCCAATGCCGGTTTTAAAATATTAGCAGCGTCCATGGAACCTGAAACAGCCTCCTGCACCAACTAAAGTATGAAGCTCATCTATAAATAAAATTATTTCTCCGTCCGATTCTTGAACTTCTTTCAACACGGCTTTCATTCTTTCCTCAAATTGCCCGCGAAATTGTGTACCGGCAACCAGAGCACCCATATCAAGTGCAACAATTATTTTGGATTTAAATTCTCCGGAATATCTCCCGAAACAATTCGATGAGCGAATCCTTCGGCTATTGCAGTTTTTCCAACTCCCGGTTCACCGATTAAAACGGGATTGTTTTTAGTTCTTCTGGAAAGAACCTGAAGAACCCGGCGGATTTCTTCATCTCGGCCGATTACAGGATCTAATTTACCCGCTTTTGCTAATTCGTTTAAATCCCTTCCGTATTTCTCCAGAGCCTGGTACGTATCTTCAGGGTTTTGGGTTGTAACCCTTTGGGAACCTCTAACGTCTTTTAAAGCTGCCAATATTTCAACATGAGAAATTCCATTATCACGCAGCAGCTGACCTGCTTTCCCTTCACTTTTAGCAAGAGCTAATAATAGATGTTCTGTAGAAACAAATTCATCTTTTAAATTTTTAGCTTCTTCCGAAGCGTTATCAAAAAGTTTTCCCATGTTATTGGACATCTGCTGGTTTCCTATTCCGGCACCACTGACTTTCGGCAGCTTTTCCAATAAATCGTTAACCTTAAGTTTTACGCTATTAACATTTCCGCCGGTTTTTTGCATTATTGTATCTGCAATATTTCCTTTTTCCTGTATTAATGCAGCTAAAATATGTTCCGGCTCTAATATTTGATTATTGTAGTTTTGTGCAATCTCAAGAGCAGTTTGTACTACTTCCTGAGCTTTCACTGTTAACCTATTAAAATTAAATGCCATGTTTTTCCTTTCCTTTCAAAAAAAACTTTACTTCACCTAATTCTTTCGTAATTCCAATCCAGCTTGATACCCGATTCCGGATACCAGATTAAAAATCCGGTATCAGAAATCCGGCATCTGTTTGTTTCATCTTATCAATTTATTTTTTTTACTTCTGTATACCACTCGCTTGATTGTTCAAGCATTTTATTTATCCTGTTTACAAGATTATGAGGATCATTCAAATTCCCTTCCAGCAGTAAAGCCGACTCAAACAATTGTTCCGTTACATTTGATATATATTCATCTTGGGAATTAGATTTAAAAACTTTCAGCAGATTTCTAATTAATTTCATGATCCCTGTTTATTTCTAAAATTTTCTTTTGGAGTCCGACATCCTGGTTTGCCATTCTTAATATTTTCTGCATTTGAGCAGACATACTATCATCCTGGCTGACAAGTATTGCCGGGCTTCCGCTTAACCTGTTTGACTCTTTGACTTCAACAACTTTTTCTCCAAGTATTTCTTTCATTTTTGACAGCAGGCTGTCAAAATGTTTTTCATCATCTTTACCGAGCTTTTCAAAACTTTCTTTCTTGTCTTCAATATCCTTCAACTTTTTTAATTTATCCAACTCAACTGTATCTACAGATTTAAAATCAAAGTCTTTAAATTTTCTTATTGAGCTTACTACAAATTCATCAATAGGATCATAAAGGTATAGAACTTCCAGTCCTTTATTTTTGAAAATTTCCAGATGCGGATCCTGGTCAATTGCAGACCTGCTGGTTCCGGAGGCATAGTAAATTTCTTTTTGATTTTCTTTAAATCTCGAAACATATTCTTCAAGTGACGTTAAGCTCTCTGCATCAGGACTAGTTGAAGAATTAAACCTAAGCAGCTGCATAAACTTTTCGGTATTTGTAAAGTCGGTATAGCCTAATTTGAAAATTCTTCCGTGCTCTTTCCAGAACTTTGAATATTCTTCTGCATTGTCTTTTGCTTTTTTCATTAAATAAGAAAGCACCTGGCTCGTTACCGAATTGGAAATTTTTGTAAAGAAAATATTTTCCTGCAAGGTCTCCCTAGATATATTTAAAGGTAGATCTTCAGAATCAACAACACCTTTTACAAAGCTTAAATATTCCGGAAGCAAATCTTTATTTTTATGTTGAATTAATACTCGGCGGACATATAGATCGAGACCATAATCTTCCCTGTTCATTCCAAAGAAATCAAAATTCTTTTTGGGAATAAATAAAAGACTGCTGAATTGAATTGGTGCATCCACGGAATTATGGATTATATCCATTGGATCTTCAGAATCATAAGTTAAAAATTTGTAAAACTCTACATACTGTTCTTTCTTTAAAATAGACTTGGGTTCACGCCAAATTGCCGCAATTGTATTTATTTTTTCCTTTTCCAAATAAATAGGGAATGAAATAAAGTTGGAATGTTTTTTAATTATAGTTTCAAGCCGGTATTTGTCTGCAAAATCTTTGGCATCTTCCTTTAAATGGATCTCGATTGTTGTGCCCCTTTTTAACTTATCAGTATATTCTGAAATTTGATAATCGCCCAAACCATCTGAATGCCACTCAATTGCAGGTTCATTATTCAAATATGATTTTGTCCTAATAACAACTTCTTCAGCCACCATGAATACAGAATAGAAACCAACACCAAACTTCCCTATAATATTGTTTGCATCGGATTTATTTTCTTTGAGCTGCTTTAGGAATTCAGCAGATCCTGATTTTGCAATCGTTCCTATATTGCTGATTAATTCATCTCTTGTCATTCCGATGCCGGTATCTGAAACAGTTATCAGTTTTTTCTTTTCATCAAAGCTTATTCTTATTTCAAGCGGTAATTCTTTATCGTTAATTTCAGTTCCTTTAGTTGATTCGAAGCGGATTTTATCTAGAGCATCTGATGAATTTGATATTAATTCGCGCAGAAATATCTCTCTACTTGTATACAGCGAATGGACAAGTATATCTAAAAGTTGTTTTACTTCCGCTTTAAAATGATATTTTTTTGCAGCTGTTTGTTTATCACTCATTTTTTCTCCTTTAAAAAATTATTTCCTTAATAATGCTAACTTCTCAAATAATTTTATTTCTTCCGAAGATAAATCTTTCGGTATTTGAACATTCAACCTTATGTACAAATCGCCATATGCATTTTTATTATTTTCTTTTGACATCCCCATATTTTTTATTTTCAAAAGTTTTCCATTTTCCGATTCTTTTGGTATAGTCAAATTTATTTTTTTACCATTTAAAACCTGGAATTGAATTTTCCCACCAAGGATAGCAGTATACAAATCAACGTCCAGGTTGTAATATAAGTTGTCCCCCTTTACCTCATAGAATGGATGATCAAGTATATGAATAGTAAGATAGAGGTCTCCTTTTTCTCCGCCGTGAGCACCGGGAGCTCCCTGCTTTTGCAGCCTCAATACTTTTCCTTCCCTTGTCCCCGGGTTGATCTTTATCCTTAATTTCCTGCCGTCTACAGATATTTGTCTTTCGCCGCCGTTATATACCTCTTCGAGAGTTAAGTTTAAATTAGCTTCATAGTCTGTGCCCTTTCTTGCCCGGTTAAACACACTCTCACCTGACTGTCTTCTTGTACCTGCACCGAAAAAGCTTTCAAAGAAATCTGAAAAACCGCCGATATTACCAAATAGATCTCCAAGATTTCCGCTGAATTGATAACTACCCCCTTGTTGACCACCGGAGGCATATTGTCTATACCAGTCATCTGCATTTCCGGGACCAGTATTCTGATATTGTCTCCAATTAGAACCCAACTGATCATATTTTTTTCTTTTTTCAGGATCTTTTAAAACTTCGTAAGCTTCACTTATTTCTTTAAATTTTTCTTCGGCGGGTTTATTACCGGGGTTTTTATCTGGATGATATTTTTTTGCCAGATCCCTGTATGCTTTCTTTAACTCAGCATCTGTTGCTGATTTTTCAACACCTAATATTTTATAATAATCTTTAAATTCCATCTAATTACCACCGTGAAAAATTTCAATTAACTATAATAGTAAAAAAGGGTAACTAATTGAATAGCTACCCTCTTTTATTAAGTTCGCCATATCCTTTATTTAATTTTTATTTCGAGTTCTCTAGGTTTTGCCTCTTCAGATTTCGGAATAGTAATGGATAATTGACCATCTTTAAATTCAGCATCAATCGCACTCTCTTTTACCTTATCAGGTAGTGTAAATGATCTATAATATTTGCCGTATGATGTTTCGACCCGATGATATTTCGAATCCTTATCTTCCATTTCTTGTTTGCGTTCCCCGCTTATTATCAATTGCCCATCGGAATAAGAGATCTTAACGTCCTTTTTCGAAATTCCAGGTAAATCCATTGTTAAAACATAATTATCTTTATTTTCAGAAATATCGGTCAAAGGAGACCAAACAGCATTTTCATATTCTTCCTTTCCGTCTCCGCCGTTACCGAAACCAAATTTTTTTTCGAAATTATTAAACATTCTGCCGAATTCACGTTCAATGTTTAATAATTCTCTGGCCGGGTTCCATCTTACGATTGCCATTTTATTTTCCTCCTTCTTAAAGTTTATTTATTTCATCCTATTTTTATAATCCTTAATAATAAAACAACAGGTATGCCAGCAAGCAAAAAATCTTATAAACTATTATAATAAAATAAGTTATGAAGAAAATCATAAACCGCTATGCAGTTGACAGAATGACTTAAAAAAATGACTTTAAGCTAATAATTATAATTATTTTGTCAAACATATGACAAAATAACAGATACGGAAGTTATATTAACAATTTAATGTCAAACTAATATGATAAAAGATATTCATAAATTATAAAATATTGAGTTTTTAGTGCATTGTGAATCCATATTTAATTAATTATTTTTGCAGTCTTTGATTTATATTTTTCATGCAAAAAAACCATATAAAAAAAAACTTTTTTATTGAAGATACCATAGCGGCAATCGCTACTCCCCCGGGAATAGGCGCAATTTCAATTATCAGAGTTAGTGGTTCTAAAGCGATCGAAAGTGTTGATTCAATTTTTGTTGGTAAATGTAAATTAATTGATGTCCAATCTCATACTATTAGTTACGGAAAAATTGTTGATGATAATGGAAATTTAATCGATGATGTGTTAGTCTCGGTATTTATACAACCCCACTCATATACCGGTGAAGATTCGGTTGAAATAAGTATACACGGCAACCCTTTTATTGCACAGAAAATAATAGAACTATTAATTAAAAAAGAAATAAGAATAGCAGAACCTGGAGAATTTACAAAAAGAGCATTTCTAAATAATAAAATAGATCTTGCACAAGCCGAGTCAGTCGTAGATATAATAAATTCAAGAACAGAAGCTTCTTTACGCGGTGCAAGAAATCAACTGGATGGTATTTTATCAAAAAAAGTAGGTGAACTTCGTGAACTTTTAGTCCACGCTTCTTCATTTATTGAGCTTGAATTAGATTTTGCGGAAGAAGATGTTGAATTCATTGGGAAAAATGAGCTTTTAGAGAGGATAGAGAAGATTAAATCTGAAATTGATAAGTTATTGAACACTTACTCATTTGGAAAAATTATTAGAGATGGAGTCAACGTAGCAATAGTTGGGGTCCCGAATGTTGGTAAATCGTCCCTTTTAAATTATATTCTTAAGGAATCACGTGCAATTGTCAGTCACATCCCAGGAACAACGAGAGATGTAATAAGAGAAGATGTTAGTATTGATGGGATTTTATATAGATTATTTGATACAGCAGGAATTAGAATTTCTGAAGATGAAGTAGAGAAAGAAGGTGTATTAAGGAGCCGGGAAGTTGTTAAAAATGCCGATGTTGTTCTTTTTATAAATGATGTTGAGCAAAATATATCCTATGATTTATTAGAGGAAATAAATCAGTTGAATTCCCAGGATAAAATAATCTCTGTCATAAATAAAATTGATGTTCCACATGAAACACTTGAACATGCAGACATTTATATTTCGGCACTTACAGGAGAAGGGATTGAAAATTTATTTAAATTATTAAAAGAGAAATCAACCGGTAGTTATAATTATTCTGAGAAATCAGCAGTTGTTTCGAATGTACGTCATTATCAATGTTTAAGAAAAGCAAAAGAATCGTTAAAGGATGCTGAAGATTCAATTACTAGTGGGCTAACAGGTGAATTTATCTCTGTTGATTTAAGGAGTGCTGAACATAAACTAAGTGAAATTATTGGTGAAGTGACTTCGGATGATATTCTCAATAATATATTTATGACGTTTTGTATAGGAAAGTAAGTTCCACGTGAAACTAAATTGAATTTAATATTTTGGATGTCTCAGCTGTTGAAAAATGTCGGTTTTATTGGTAAATGTTTGTTGATCCAAAAGTATAAATATTAAAATATCTCCCAAAGTTGCAAAACTTCAGCAAGCAGGATTAAATATTCGTTCCACATGAAACATGATTAAATAAATATGAATAGTTTTGATATTTTAGTTATTGGCGGCGGACATGCAGGTATTGAAGCTGCTTGTGCAGGCGCCAATTTGGGCTGTATGGTTGGACTTGTTACCATGGATAGATATGCAATGGGAAGGATGTCGTGTAACCCTGCAATAGGTGGAACAGCAAAAGGTCATCTGGTTCATGAAATTGATGCCCTTGGCGGGATGATGGGATTAATTGCTGATAATACCGGAATACAATTCAGGATATTAAATAAATCCAAGGGTCCCGCTGTATGGTCTTCCAGGTGTCAATCGGATAGAATGTTATACTCTGAAGAAGCATATAGAATTGTATCGACCACAAAAAATCTTGAAATTGTTGAAGATTCCGCTGTTGATATTGTGGTTGAAAAAGGGAAGATATCCGGAATTAAAACTGGAAAAGGAGAAGAAATTCAATGTAAAGCGTTAATTATATCTGCAGGTACATTTTTAAATGGTTTAATGCATACAGGTTTAAAATCTATCAAAGGGGGAAGATTTGGTGAAAAACCGGCAATTGGAATTACACAATCATTACTAAATCTTGGTTTTGAATCAGGAAGATTAAAAACCGGTACTCCTCCCAGATTAGCAAAAAATTCGATCAACTTTAATATTTTGGAAGAACAGCCTGGTGACGAATTTCCAAAACCATTTTCATCTAGAACAGATAAATCCAAATTCCCTGTTTTGCCTCAAGTAAGTTGTCACATTACTCATACAGATGAGTTTGTTCATAAAATACTGGAAAAAGGATTTTCGCAATCTCCAATGTTTACCGGGATTATTAGAGGTGTAGGTCCGAGGTACTGTCCTTCAATCGAAGATAAAATAGTTAGATTTGCAGATAAAAAGCAACATCAATTATTTTTAGAACCGGAGGGTTTGAACAATGATTTAATTTATTTAAATGGCTTTTCTTCATCTTTACCAGCAGAAATTCAGCTTGAAGCGATTCATAAAATAAAAGGACTTGAGGAAGTGGAAATGGTTCGTCCAGGATATGCAGTCGAATACGACTTCTTTCCACCTCACCAGATTGATTTAACTTTGGAAACCAAATTAATTGAAGGACTCTACTTTGCCGGCCAAATCAATGGAACGTCCGGTTATGAGGAAGCCGCTGCCCAGGGCATAGTAGCTGGTATTAATGCTGCAGCTAAAATTAAAGGGATGAAAGAATTTGTACTAAAAAGAAGCGAGGCCTATATAGGAGTCCTTATAGATGATCTTATAAATAAATCAACCTATGAACCATACAGGATGTTTACCTCTCGTGCCGAACACAGACTCCTTTTAAGACAGGATAATGCCGATAGAAGATTATTCGAATATGGTTTTTATTATGGTTTAAATCCTGAAGATAAAAATAAAGAGGTTATTAAAAAAGAATTATTAATTAATAAAAGTGTTGAATTATTTGATTCATTAAAGCTTCATGCAAGGGATGTAAATCCCTACCTAAAAATAAAAAATTCTTCAGGAATCGAAGCGAGTGAATCCATTTCCAAATTATGTAAAAGACCTGAGTTAACTTTGAAAGAAATATTAACATTATTTAATAAGGATAAGCATCCATTGATCAAGGACTTAATTGAAAATGATTCAGCTTTAGAACAAGTAGAAATTCAATTGAAATATGAAGGTTATATTAAACGGCAATATGAAAATATAGAAAGATTTGAAAAATATGAGGAAACAAAAATTCCTTTAACATTTAATTATTTGATATTAAAATCTTTATCTACTGAAGGAAGGGAAAAACTGCATAAAGTAAAACCACGTTCTATCGGTCAGGCATCAAGGATATCGGGGGTTACACCTTCTGATATTTCTATTTTATTGGTATATTTGAAAAAATAATTTTAAGGATTTTTATGGTAGACGTTCAAGAACAATATTTAAGAGAATTAAATATGTTTTATTGGGAAAACGGGTTAAATCCTGATCCAATGAAACTTGAAAGATTAGCTTATTTAGCCGAATTAGTATCAGAAAAAAATGAATCGGTAAATCTTATATCAAGGAAAGATATTGATTTAATCATAGAGAATCATATTTTTATATCCGCTTATATAGGTAAATTTATTCCTGATAAGGTCAATTACTTTTTAGATATTGGAACCGGAGGAGGTTTCCCTGGTATTCCATTGGCAATTACACGCCCGGAATTAAAGGGTGTTTTAATCGATTCAACCAAGAAAAAAATTGATGCCGTTAGAGAATTTATTGATAAACTTAAACTGGGAAATGTAATTGCCGAGAATGACAGAGTTGAAAATGAAGAATTCATAGCTCGCTATGCAGATTCATTTGACCTGGTAGTAAGCAGAGCAACAGTCCCTCTGATTATCTTATTCCGGTATGCAATCCCGCTTATTAAAGATAAGGCCTATCTTATCGCATTAAAAGGTGGAGATCTTGAAGATGAATATAAAAAGGCAGAAATGAAATATAAAGCATATATTAGGAAATCAACTACTTTCGATCTTTTCTATAAACCATCTAACGTAAGAAATCAAAAAGGTAAAAAGCTTGTTGTGTTGGAGCTCCATAAATGAGTTCTTCCGAAAGTAAAAAATTATTTTCGGAAATAAGTAGATTATCAACAGAGCAGCGAAATCCCAAGAGTATGGATATTGACGCTCGTTCTACCTCCGGAATATTGAAAATAATTAATGAAGAAGATAAGAAGGTTCCTTCTGCAGTGAAAAATGAATTGCCTTATATTGAAAAAGCGGTTGAAGTGATTGTTAAATCAATAAAAAAAGGGGGCAGGTTAATATATTTTGGTGCAGGTACTAGCGGAAGACTTGGAGTTATAGACGCTTCCGAGTGCCCGCCGACTTTTGGAACTTCATTTGAACTGATTAGTGGTTATATTGCAGGTGGAAAAGAGGCAATGTTTCGCGCTCAAGAAGGTGCTGAAGATTTCGAAGAAAATGGTGTAAAGGATGTTGTCAAAGCTGCAGTTACAAATAAAGATGTTGTGTGCGGTATAGCTGCTAGTAGGAGAACCCCGTATGTTATCGGAGCAATTAAAAAGGCAAAAGAGCTTGGGGCTGCAACTTTATTTATTACAACTAATCCGAGGGAGCATTTTAATTTAAAAGAAGTTGATGTTGCAATTTGTCCCGATGTTGGTCCCGAAGTTATCATGGGATCAACAAGAATGAAAAGCGGGACAGCACAAAAATTGGTTCTAAATATGCTTACTACCGCAGCTATGATTAGGCTGGGAAAAGTATATGAAAATATGATGATAGATCTTCAAATGACAAACCAAAAATTAGTTGAAAGATCTAAAAGAATAATAATGACAATAACCGATCTGTCATATGAGGATTCAGCCGAATTCTTGAAAAAGGCCGGAGGCCATGTTAAAACTGCGTTAGTGATGATTAAAGCAAATGTTGATGTTAAAGAAGCGAGAAAAAGACTTGAAAAAGCTGATGGTTTTGTCAGGAAAGCAATTGATTTATAATAATAATGCGGGCTTGTTTTACACAATTAAAAACCGGGAACAAAATTACAAATAGGAAATAAATTTAAGAAGATTTTTCAAATCCCATTCGCCGGGATTAAAATATTTTATATCTTTTGAAATTTACACCATGTAATTTGAAATTTTGTTGACAACCGGGGTTCTATATATGAACCCCTTTCGTAGTTTTAAAACATTTTAAAGATGAATAAAAAAGAAGATATATAAATGCAAGGTTCTTTTGATAAAATATTCGAGTTGAATTCATTTAAGGAATTAGCGGGAAAAATAATCTCCTCAGAAAATAATTTTAGTCTTATTTCACCATTGGTTGGGTCATCCAAAAGCTATTTTGTTTCACTTGTTGAAAAAAAAGTAAACCAGGTTGTTGTACTATTGCCGGATGTGCAGTCCGCAAATGAATTTAATGTTGAATTGAATGTTCTGAATTTAAATAAAAATGTTCTTCTCATAACAGAATTTAGGGCTGAGATTGTCCAGGAAAAATTAACTGAAATTTCCTCAAGAGAAAAATTCATTTTAGTTTCAACATATGATTTACTTCGCTGCATAATTCCTGCAAAAGAAAAATTAGAACAAAAAACTACAAAAATTCAAGCAGGAGGAGATTTAACTTACAGCGATTTGATCGAGTATCTAAATCTTCTTAATTATCAAAAGGATAAATTTGTTGAAGTTCCGGGTGATTATTCCCAGCGCGGTTCAATCATAGATTTCTGGTCTTACAGTGAGCAAAATCCGGTTAGACTTGAATTTGACGGTGATTTTCTTGAGTCAATCCGTTATTTTGACCCCGAAAGCCAGCGTTCAATTGAAATAATTGATAATGCAACTCTCGCAGCTCAAATTAATATTGGTAATACAGCAGATGTCACTTCTACAATTTTTGATTATTTAAACCATCCTCTGGTTATAGCATCGTCATACGATTTAGAGAGCTTAAAAAATGAAATAATAAATCCTTTCTTAGAAAATCCTGACAAATCTGTTAAAGATATAGTTGAAAGAGTAAAAAATGATGAAGAATTCCCGGAAAAATTACCTCAGGAAATAGAACAAAGTGAAGCAAAAAGTAATTCTGAAAAATTTGATTTTAAATCTAAAATTTCTGTCAGATGGATTCTTGAAGAACAATTAAGCGCCGAAAATAGAATAGATTTAGGATTTACAGAGCCTCCTTCAATCAACGGTAATTATGAATATCTCTTTTCAGTTTTAAATGAATATTCAAATAAAAATTTTAAAATAATCATAACTTCAGAAAATGACCTTCAATCTTCCAGGTTAAAAGATCTTTTAATCGAATATCAGAATTCTTCTTATAATGAGAAAGTAGAATTAAGTGAATTAATTGAATCAGGAAAAATTAAGATTGCAACTTTGGCTGTTAAAAAAGGTTTCCTTTATAAACCAATTAATCATAAGACTAACGATTTGGATCAAAAACTACTACTGCTAACCGACTACCAAATTTTTAACAAACCATACAGAACAAAAATATCGACTAACAGAAAGTATAAAAAATCCAAATCCAAGGCATTTGCATCGATTAAAAGGGGTGACATTGTAGTACATGAAGACTTCGGAATAGGGAAATATGCCGGGCTTGAAACGATAAAAATTGGGGATACAAAACAAGAATCAATGAAGATCCTTTATAATGAAGGGGGGATAGTTTATGTTAATTTAAATTATTTAGTCCTCGTAAAAAAATATTCTTCAAATGATTCCGGGAATGAATTAACTCCTACATTGTCAACTCTTGGGACATCAGATTGGGTAAATACCAAACATCATGCAAAGAAAAAGATAAAAGAAGCTGCAAGAGAGTTAATTGAGCTTTATGCCAAAAGAAAAGCAACAAAGGGATATTCATTCAATCCCGATACTGTTTGGCAGAAAGAATTGGAGGCTTCATTTCTTTTATGAAGATACACCTGACCAGGAAAAAGTAACTGAAGAAGTTAAAGAAGATATGGAAGCTGAAAACCCTATGGATAGACTGGTGTGCGGTGATGTCGGTTTTGGGAAAACAGAAGTTGCTGTACGTGCTGCGTTTAAAGCAGTTCAAGATGGAAAGCAAACCGCCGTTCTTGTCCCTACTACAATTTTAGCCGAACAGCATTATAATACATTTAAAGATAGACTGGAACAATTTCCTGTTAAAGTTGAGGCTCTTTCTAGGTTTCAAACTAAAAAGAAACAACTGGAGATCCTTAAAGGTTTAAATGAAGGTAATATCGATGTTGTTATCGGTACACATAGGTTGATTTCGAAAGATGTTTCATTTAAAGAATTAGGTTTGCTAATTATTGATGAGGAGCATCGTTTTGGAGTAATGGCAAAGGAAAAGCTTCGTTCATTGAAGCTTAATGTGGATACACTCACTTTAACAGCAACCCCAATCCCGAGAACATTAAATTTATCGTTACTCGGCGCACGAGATCTTTCAATAATAGCAACGCCGCCACCAAATAGACAGCCAATATATACCCATGTTTCTGTTTTTGATATCTTTAAAATAAGAGAATGGATTTTAACTGAGCTAAGAAGAAATGGACAAATTTATTTTGTCCATGATAGAGTTCAATCCATTGATAAATTAGCAGCTTATTTAACTAAACATATTCCGGAAATCAAGTTGGCAATTGCCCATGGGCAAATGAAACCGTCGCAGCTTGAAAAAGTAATTCATGGTTTTTTAAATAAAAAATTTGATCTCCTTCTATCAACAAAGATAATAGAATCCGGGATTGATATACCTAATGTAAATACAATAGTTGTTAACAGGGCGGATCGATTCGGTTTGGCAGAACTTCATCAATTGCGGGGGAGGGTCGGCAGATCAAACCGGCAGGCCTTTGCTTATTTTATTGTCCCGTCATTAAATGGAATTAATAAAAAAGCTTTGAGAAGGCTGCAGGCAATTGAAGAGTTTACCGAGGTAGGTGCAGGTTTTAACATTTCAATGCGCGACCTCGAAATAAGAGGCGCAGGAAATTTACTGGGAACAGAACAAAGCGGCTTCATTAATGATGTTGGCTTTGAATTGTATATAAAATTGATAAATGAAGCTGTTGAAGAACTCAAATACCAGGAATTCAAAGAAGTATTTAAAAATCTTCCAAAACATGAAGAAAGAACGGAACCGACCATCGATACATTTTTTGAAATTGGGATCCCCGAAACTTATATGCCCGAGCAAACCGATAGGTTAAATTTTTATACTGCATTGTATTCCATAAAAAATGTCACAGAATTGGAAGAATTAAAAGAGGAAATGATTGATAGGTTCGGTCCCATGCCTGTTTTAGTAAAAAGACTAATTGCTTCGGCATTGCTGAAATTTTATGCTTCATATGCTTTATTCGAAAGAGCAATTATACAGAGGAAAAATATCTTTCTAATCTTGCCCCGGGGAGAAAAAGAAGATTATTATAAGGTCAAATTTATTGAACTAATGAGATTCATTATGGATAATTACAAAGATAAAATTAAGTTTAACCAGCAAAAAGATGTAATGAAACTTGTTATTTCCAATAATTTCAAAACGCCGGAAGAACTGCTTGAATTTCTAATAAATTTTTCAAAAGCAGTTGTAAACCAATATGCAGGGAATATTTCGGAAAACCAGGCAGCAGGGGAAGCAATATCTAATTCGTAATTTAAATATTTTTATTACCCCTTCATTTTTTATCTCATTATTTAAAGTTATTTTTACAGTACAAATAAATCTTATTTCCGATTGTTATCACATTTCAGAAAAGTTTCTTGAGTTATATAATAAGATTGCTTTTATTTAATATTATATTGTCTTTTGCTTCTTTCCATATCTAATTTTGCGTTTTATATAATTAGCGAATATTAAATTTAAAGGAGAGTATCATAATGATTAAAAAACAGGAAAAATTTTTAAGTGTAATTTTTATAATGTTCTTGTTCATATTTTTGGTAGCAGGTTGTGGAAAAAAAGAAGAAAACGGGGAGGTACAAAAACCGGATATTTCCGAATCAGCAGCAGCTGATACAGCTAATAAAGTTTCCGAAGCTCCAAAAGACACCATTCCGGATTTAACTGGAAACTGGACAGGAATCTTTGACCAGAGAAGCGCAACAATGAGCGTCATCAAACAAAACGGTACTGAATTCAGTGCTATAATGACCATTAATTATAGACAGCCTTTGAACAAAACCGTAAACGGCACAATCGATCCTAAAACCAATACAATCAAAATGGAAGATCTTAATGCCTCTCGATATTCCGGGCAATATAATGCCCAATTATTGAATAATGCCAAGGAAATAACGGGTACTTTTATTTTAAGAGCCGACAATAAGACATACAAATTTAATTTTAAGATGAAGTAAAATAAAGAAAATATAATTTATTGAAAGGGATAATTTTATGAAAAAATATATTTACATGGTTACACTTTTATTCTTGAGTTTAATGCTTGCATCATGTGATAATAGTACAACAGAACCAACTACTCCCGACAATACAGGAAGAATATTTGTCAACTCAACTCCGGCTGGAGCTCAAATTTTTGTTGATAATACAAATACTAATAAAGTCACTCCTGACAGCACTGATAAATTATCTGCTGGAAATCACAATTTAACTCTTAAGCTTGATGGATACCGGGATACAACACTAACAGTAAACGTAGTTCAAGGATTAACATCAACTAAGTTTGTTCAATTAACCTCCACTGAATCAATCACAACATTTGGACCTGTAAGGATTTTTGAAACAACAGGTACAACTGTTTCCCAGCCTAGCGGTTTAGATTTATCATCAGGAAATGCATATGGTGTTTCAGGTTCTGATAATGGTAAGGTTGATATTTACTATACTTCGAACGGCTTCCTGGTTCAAAGTGCAGATCTTAATACTACCCAGGGCCTAACTAGAGAAACATTATTCCATGTCGGCGACGGAACCAACCTTAATGATGGAGTAAGTTCAACTAATAGCAGCTTTTGGAGTGTAGTGAAATCAATGAGCGACCGGGAAACAAATTATGTGTTTTTATATGATGATGATTCGCATTACTCAAAATTAAAAATTACAAATTCTGGCGGCGGAACCGGACCAGGAGATCCAGCATGGGTAGAAATAACCTGGATTTATAATAACAATGCTTTAGACACCAGGTTTTAATACATAAAGCGAATTAAATTAAAAAAGCCGTGATATTTTTTCACGGCTTTTTATTTTGTCTCCCCTATATTTGAATTCAAGAATTATAATATAATATAGTATAAATGAGTTGCCGTTTAATTAAAAAAAAATCAGGGATTAACTATTACTTAATCATCATCATTTTTTTTATCGAAACAAAATTTGCCTGCTGATTAGAAGGGCTGTTTGCTATTAACCTGTAAATATAAATCCCGCTTGCCAATGATGAACCATTGAACTTTATTTCTTTATATCCTGCGCTCTGTTCATTTTCTACCAATGTTTTTACTTCGTTTCCTAGAATATCATAAATCTTTAAACTGACTTTACTATCGAAAGGTAAATCATATCTGATTGTTGTTGTCGGGTTAAACGGGTTAGGAAAGTTTTGTGAAAGTGCATATTCCTTCGGTGCGGTATAATTTATGACAAACGATTTCTTCATGTTTATTCCGATTCCGATTATTGCAAATGATATTGTATCTTTCTTATTTGATTCCACATTCCTTTTTATATCGAAAGAAAAGATAACATCTTTCTCTTCCGAAGCATTTAAATTTTTAACAACCTGTGAACTATTCTTAAAGAATAATGCTGTGGACGAATGCACCAGCTTTACCGCCACATTTTTAGCGCCGGATATTTTTGATTCATTTTCCAACGTAATAATTATCCGGTTTCCATTTGTTCCCGGGATTACATCATAAACTGTCTGAGTGTATGACAAACCTTCAAAAATTAAGAGAAATAATAAGAGTAGTTTTTTCATTTATATACTCCTTTTTAATAGAACGCCGATAATTATGATTTTTATGATCCCCCATATCATATCAGATCATAAAAATCAGCGTTCCAAATATTTTTTAAGCAAATTTATTCGTTTTCTGAGATATTTTTTTTATTTGATGAACTTATAATTTCCATTTCAGTATTTCAGCTATAGAAATTTTCTATCTATTTCCGGGTTCAAAAATTACTTACTTAATTTATTTTAGTTCTTTGGAGCTGTATCATAAATTACTTTATCGTAAATATGAAAATGCTGAAAAATTTATTTTCATCTATTTTATTTATTAGGACGCCGATAATTATGATTTTTATGATCCCCCAAATCATTTTAAATCATAAAAATCAGCGTCTTGAATAATTTTTACGGCAAATTAATTTTTACAATAGGATTATCACTGATGTTCTGCTGTTTATCCTGACTTACGCCGCTGAAACTTCCCCTAAAAGTAATATTTGATGGAAGCAATTCTTTGGAAGCTTCCCCATTTATTGCTGTACCGAACTGCCGCCATCCCACTGCATAATATTTTACATCCGCATTATTAACAGGCTGGTTTTGTGCATTGTTTACTTTAACTCTACATAAAACAGTCGAAAAGTCGATTACATTATTAGAACCTATATCCTGTTGTTTGTCATTTGAAATATATTCATAAGTCATCCTGAAACTATAATTATTTGGGAGCAATTCTTTTGCAGTGACTCCATTTACAGTTGAACCGAAATCTCTCCAGCCCCCCGCATAATATTTGACTGTTCCTTCATCTATTAACTGAACCTGGCTATTTTTAAGTTGAACTGAAGCACTAACTGTTTGGAAAATAACATTTAAGTTATCAACTATTTTCTGCTGCTTATCGTTGCTTGCATAAGCATACGTCATTCTAAAACTGTAATTATTTGGAAGCAGTTCCTTTGAAGTTGTACCGTTTACAGTTGAACCAAAATCTCTCCATCCACCGGCATAATATTTTACAATCCCTTTATCTATTAAAGTACCCTGACTATTTTGCAGCTGAACATTTACATTAACAGTTTGAAAAACAACATTAGGATCAGTACCAATATTTTGCTGCTTGTCATTGCCTGCAAAAGCATATGTCATTCTAAAGCTGTAATTGTTTGGGAGAAGTTCTTTTGATACTACTCCATTTATAGTCGTACCGAAATCTCTCCATCCGCCTGCATAGTATTTAACAGTTCCTCCATCTATTAATTGACCTTGACTGTTTTGAAGTTTGACTAAAGAATTAACTGTTTGAAATTCAACATTTGGATTAATACCAATATCTTGCTGCTTGTCATTGCTTGCAAAAGCATATGTCATTCTAAAGCTGTAGTTACTTGGAAGAAGCTCTTTTGATACTGTTCCATTGACAGTGGTACCAAAATCTCTCCACCCGCCTGCATAATACTTAACAACTCCTTCCTCGTTTATCAAATTATCTGAGCTATTTTTCAGCTGAACAGTTGCATTCACTGACTGGAAAGTATAAGTGTTATTTTGTGAAGGTACATTAGATACGGTCTGAGAACCGTACTCATAGTTCATTCTTAAGCTTAATGCCTGCTTATCTGTAGTGATAGAAAAAGTCCCATCGCCGTTATCTGCAGCATCTTTCCAGCTGCCTTCATAATATTTTAAAGAACCGCCGGAAAGAAGATTACCCGCACTGTTTATAAGATTAACTCTTAAGCCTGGTGTTACCTCAGGTAAATTATTTAATAAATATTCTGTGTTATATCGAAGTAGCGCATAAGCCTCACTTGTCAAATTTGCAGTGCTGTCCTGATCAACATCATGAAGCACCTGGTTTAAAGTATTTTTCACTGCAGGGATATTGTTTTGCTGAAGTTGGGTTTTAGCAGTGGTGAAATAATTTGAGTACTTTGTGGAAGTTGCTTGTCCTTTTATCCAACCTAAAGAATAAATTTCTTTAGAAAGAGAAATTAATGAATCTGAGAATTCTTTTTGATTCTATTGTTTTTCCTATTTCTACCGGACCTACAGTTAATCCCGAAACGGAATTTTTATAAATGTTTTGCACTTCCCTCTGATGCTCAAGTACACTATCATCAATAACTTGAACTATTTCACTTTTACTTTGTAAATAATATGGCAAAATTCGAGGTAATGATCTTGCCACTAAGGATAACCCTTTAATTGAATCACCAGGAACAATCCCTTTCGTATTTATATATTTAATGTTCCCAGACAAAAGTCTTTCCAAAGTTGTTCCTTCTGGTAAAAAATTTTCATCGAATAAAACTAAAGGTTCATCAATTATTTTACTACACAACCAACCGTTAGGTGTTATTGCATACAAAGAATCAACACCTATTTTTATATATATATTAAAAATGCTTTGCTCACTTGACAAATTATTATAAACATTATAAAAATATTTAAGTGTATCAGTTGATATTTTTAACACTGAAGAGAATAATCTTGGCTGAAAATGATTAGCAGTTGTAAAATAAATGTCCATTGCTTGGAGTCCATTGGTCCAACTACCATATAAAGAGCCATTCCAACTATATGTTAAAATTGAATCAGTATTTACCGGATTTGAACCAACAATTTCTAGAATATTGTCTGAATTCACATCAGTAAAGTGGTAACTATCCCCCAGCATTTTTATCATAGTATAACCATTTTCATCTGTTTGAGATATTAAATTTGCAGTAATACCATCCCAACTATATATCCACCAATCCTCGAAAGTTCTTACACCAAGTTCCCAAGAAAAAGCAATAATTATTTCAGGACTCCCATCGTCATTTAAATCTTTAGCATCAATTATAAATGCGTCTGAAGCTTTGCTCAAAATTTGATTAGATAACCATAAGAGTTGGTTATCCTTATATATTCCATTAATAAACATTTCATTCCCCCCCAAAGAATCTTTAGAATCAGCAACAAACACAAAACAATTTTTCAATGTTTCAAAAGCATCTGTATATTCGCTATCAATATCTGCAATAGTAACTAGTTGAAATGAGCCATTATCATAAGATTGTAAAAGTGAATTAATTTCATTTGTAGCGGCCTCTATTCTTTCATTTGCTATTTGCCCATACATCCTGCCTTGTAATAAAAAGAACATTGATAAGAATATAGTTCGTGCCATTGTTTTCTCCATATTATTAAAAATCATTTAAATTATCTGATAGGATCATATTTTTTATTTCTATTCATTACATTTAATCCATAGTATATATTTTTTTTTGGTCCATAATTCTTCAAACTAGATCCATGATAGTTGTTAAAAGATGGAATATATGTTTCTTCTAATCCTAAGGAAAAATTACTCTTTTGATCTAAGTTTTTGGATGAAATGCTTAGAATATTTGCTATTTTTTGTTTTAAGTAGGCTAAAGCATTTGTTAAACATTTATCATTTTCATTTAGAAATTCCGGTTTGTCATTATATTTCCAATAACTTTTAGCAGTTGGATATATTATCTGCATTAATCCATAAGAAGAAGCTAGACGTGTCTGTGCAATTCCTATTTCAAATAATCCCCCTCGGTATTTGGTTTTTAGCCAATTATTGGCTTCTAATCTTGCCAACAGATTTAATAAATCAGATGAAAGATGTGGGAAATAAAATGATCCATTTTTATTAATTATAAGATATTTCTTTGTCCACTTTAACAAACCTTCCTCAAAAGCCTTATCCCAACCGTCTATGGCGCTTTGGTACCATTGAGGTTCTGACTTCGGATAAATATCATATGCAGCGGTAGGATTAACAGTTTTACATCTAGCATAAAAATAATCCCAAATAGAACCAGAATAGCCAGGATAACTATTAAGTGGTACAGAAGTACCATTTGTTATATATTGGTGAACTTCAACTCCTTCAGTAGGGCCAATTTTAGCAGTTCCATTAATGTTTGTCTCATCTAGATATATTTTTTCATCAACAGTAATGCGGTAAGGTGATGATTTTAATAAATCATGTGGTTGACCAAACTTTACTTTATCATTCTCTTTTTTATAAAGATATTTTATTGTATAGAAAGGCTCATATCTAAATGCTGGATTAAAATCTCCTTCAGCTTCAATATCAGCTTTTATAAATTGTGGTGGTATGCCATATTCTCCAGCGAACTTAATAATTTGTTCATCCAAGTTGTAAAAATTGCCCGATACATTTATTTCTTGATTATGTATTAATCCAAGTTGATTCGGTTTAATAACTCTTAAAACGATAGTTTTTGTTGTGCCATTATTCATCTCAGCAGTTAATTTTACACTGTATTTATTTTTATAATCAGTTTCGTTTTCACTCGCTTCTTTTTCTTTCCAAAATCTTCCCATAACTCTAATTAGCCCTCCATCAAGTTTTTCGGAGTTAACATAATCTCTATGATTAGTCCCGCCCGGATTATCAATATAAATAGGATATCTTTTCTCCCAATATATTGCTGATAAATTACTTTCAATCATAGGTCTGATTGGATTAGATCCCCAAATATCTTCTGTTATCCATATCCATCCTTCCTCACCATTAACTAGTCCTTCATTTTGTGAAACTCTTGTTAACTTATCTTTTATCTCAACAATATCGAGTTTTCTTTCTAATTCATTATATTTTGCCTGGTAATATTTAGTTTCACCAAGCAATATTGGATATGCTTCCTTGTCTACCTTTACATTTGCATTAACAAAACGTTCCGTTTCAATGGGTGAGAGAAAACAATAATTGGCTTGTGTCTCTTTCTTAATAGTCAAGGGTTCTTTTTTAAGAACTTTTTTATCAGATTTGGTACTCATATCTATATAGTATTCATCTGATAATACAACTAATTTATTATTTGAATTTGTACTACACCCATTTTCAATCAATCCAATCCTTAACTTTACTGTTCCCGTATCTGCCAATGAATCCGCTACAAAATATATTGAGCTAGATTGTGGTATACCATAGAAATAGGAGCTATAGTAACAGTCTTCTGTTTCATCACAATATATAAGGCCCCCTAATGCACATCCATCAAGCATTCCAATTTCAAAAGTTTGATTTGGTTGGTAATCTACTATGGCTCCTCCTTTTAACTTTCTTTGAATTGTGATTTTTGCCGAATCACCTGGTGTTATTACCTCAGGAGTTACTGTCACAAATATACTATCACCATTAATAGTTAATTGAGCACAACCATAGCGTCTTGTTAAAAGTGATGGCCCACCCCAATCTGAACAATCTATACAATCCACGGAAGTTTTATTTATTCTAGCTGTATCAGTAACTCGACCCTTATATAAAATACAAAGTGCAGAATAATTTTCATAAAAAATATGTGCTGTGATAGTGCTGTCTTTAGGAAGCTCTGAATTTGCTGTAAAACGATATTCTCCATTCCCAATTTTAGTTATTTCACCAATATCTGGTTCCACATATGTATTTACTTCAATTATGTACCACAGATCATCTAAATATTGATCTTCGCCATTCCAGAGAGTAAATGTTGTTGATTCTCCAGGATTTACTTGACTAGACGTTAATTTTATATTGATTTCTCTTTCTGTATATTCATCATAAGTACAACCATTATGCACTATGCCAGTCAGAACTATTTCATCAGGATTTAATCCCACGCTTTCTTTAATTGTTACTTGTGCAAATAATGTACTCGAAATAAAAATTGTTAATAGAAAAATAGCATTTATTACTCTCCTCATTTCGCCCCTCTTAATATTTTGTAATAAATATGTATTTCAGTGCATAGAGTTGCTTATGTATGAGTCTCCTCTTTTTCTTTGCGTGATAATCGGTGTCTCCCTGTTTACCTTTAAAAGCTTAAGGGGTCGTTTTTCGGTTGGGATTGCTTCAAAGGAATTAATATGATGACTTCAATATTTTTATATCAAATTTAAAAGTCAAGTGTTAGAGGAAAAATTTTTGAAATTTTTTTATGATTATGGATATATTCCTAATTCCAATGAATATTTATTCGGATTGATTTAATTTGCTGGTTGGTGGAAATTTGTGAAAATATTTTGCACGTATGAATTAAATGCAGATTAATCACTATTCAAATCAAGCTTTACTTTATCACTTTTCTTTAGTCCCTCTAAAACCAAACCATAAGATTCATCTATCCATTTTAAGATCTCTCTGTTCGTTACAGATCCGTCCAAAAGGACAGTATTCCAGTGTGTTTTATTCATATGATATCCGGGAGTAACAGATGAGTATCTTTCTCTTAGGTCCATTGCTTTTTCAGGATCACATTTTATATTAATAGTAATTGGGTATGATAAACTGGCTAGTAGAAACATTTTCCCCATCACTTTATAAACCGGGGTATCCTCACCGAAGGGAAGCTCTTCAGTCACTCCTTTCTTTTTTAAACAGTGATTCCTGATTGCTTCAAGATCCAATTATTCAACCTTTCATGTTTTGCTTAAGTCAAAAATCAAAATCAAAATTCAAAAAAGACTTATGCTTTACTTTCTGTTCTTATCGATCCACCTTGCTGCGTCTTTTGCAAAATAGGTGAGAAACATGTCTGCCCCGGCACGTTTGATAGCGGTTAAGGACTCAACCATAACCCGTTCTTCATCAATCCAGCCATTTTGACCTGCGGCTTTTATCATTGCATATTCTCCGCTCACCTGGTATGCAGCAGTAGGCATTCCAAATTTGTCTTTGACCTGCCTGATGATATCGAGATACGGGCCTGCGGGTTTGACCATAACTATGTCGGCTCCTTCTTCAATATCCTCTTCAACTTCTCTTAAAGCTTCAAGCGAATTTGCAATATCCATTTGATGCGAACGCCTATCGCCGAAAGCAGGGGCTGATTCGGCAGCATCTCTAAATGGGCCATAATATCCCGATGAATATTTGGCAGCATAACTAATAATTGGAGTTTTTATAAAGCCCTTTTCATCTAATGCTTTTCTTATTGCCCCAATTCTGCCGTCCATCATATCGCTTGGAGCAACTATATCGGCGCCGGCCTCCACATGGGATAGGGATTCTTTTACAAGCAGTTCAACTGTTTCATCGTTCAATATTTCTTCACCATTTAACAGCCCGCAGTGACCATGAGAAGTATATTCGCAAAGACAAACATCCGTTATTACCAATAAATTTTTTACTTCTGATTTTATAGCTCTTACAGCCTTTTGAATTATTCCATTCGGATTATATGCCTCCGAACCTTTTTCATCTTTATGCTCGGGAATTCCGAATAAAATTACCGCCGGTATTCCCAGGGATTCAACTTCTTTACACTCTTTCACAAGTTCATCAATAGACAATTGAAAAACTCCCGGCATTGATTTAATAGGTTTTTTTATTTTTTCTCCCGGGACTACAAATAAAGGGTATATAAAATCATTTTTAGATAATTCAGTCTCACGAACCATATCTCTTAAAATAGGATTGTATCTTAATCTTCTCAGCCTTTTCGTTGGGTAGTTCGCCATTGTTTACTCCTGTTTCAATTTATGATTTATAATTTTTTATTATCCTATCCGCAGTCACTTCTGTATTCTTTATACAATCCCCTACGGAAATTCCTCCCCTGTAATTTCCGGATAAAAATATACCCGGATTATTTTTTTCAAATTCTGCAAAATATTTTTCATGTTCGATATAACCTACATTATACTGCGGAATCGCTTTATTCCAGTACCTGTAATTAATATAAGTAGGTTCCCCGTTTATTTTCATTATTGATTCAAATTCATTCCGCGCATTTTTAAATAGAATTTCCTTATCAATGTTACCGATTTCAGGATTTCTTGCACCTCCAATGAATAAAGTAAAAGATGCCTGTCCGAGAGGTGCACGGTTCGGAAATAAAACCGAACTCCAGATTGCACCCAGAAACGATTTTTTTTCTTTTGCCGGAATTAAAAATCCAAAACCATCGAGAGGTTGATTTATATCTGTTTCATTATATCCCAAGTAAAGAACTAAAACCGGCGGGTAATAAATATTATTTAAGTGTTCCGCTAATTTTTCATCAAAGGGCTTAAATATTTCCGAAGCAGTATAAGCAGGAATGGTTGAAAGGACAGCATCACATTCTAAAGATTCATCTATATTTCCGATTTTATAATTAACTAAATAACCATTTTCTTTTTTAATAATTGAATTTACTTCTGCAGAAGTGATCACCTTGTTTTCCAAATATTTTGCAATAGCAGAAGGAAACGCCTGCATACCATCTTTAAATGAAAACATTTTTGCACTCTGCTTCGATTTCTCCGCTCTTTGTTTTCTTTGCTTCATGCTTTTAATAGTGCCTACTATAAGTCCGCCGTATTTTTCTTCAAGTTCATATAACTTCGGGAAAGCAGATTTAACACTTAAATCTTCAGGATTCCCGGCGTAAACTCCTGCAACAAAAGGATTAATCGCATAATCAAGAAATTCCTTTCCAAGTCTTCTTTTTACAAAATCCGCAATACTTTGATAGTAACCATCTTTTGATCGGCCGATAAAAGGTTCAGCCATTAACCTTAATTTTGCGGAGGTTGAAAATAATTTGGTTTTCAAAAAAGCAGGGGGGCTCATTGGAAGCGGATGTAGCCGGTTATTTCTTAATATGTATCTCTTATTCCCCTTTTTATTTGCATAAACCATCTGTCCCTTCAAATCGAGTTCTTCAACCAATTGACCGATCAAAGGAGTAGTTTCTAACCCGCTGTTTGGTCCCCGGTCAAAAAGAAAATTGTTATCATAAACCGACTCCATCGAGCCGCCAACTTCTTTTTTCTTTTCAAGGATATAAACATCAAAACCATTTTTATTTAATAAGTATGCAGTTGCTAATCCTGAAATACCGGCACCAAGTATTACTATTTTTTTTGTGGGCATAAAAAGTGTTTTTATCTTAATTCTAAATTTTAACGACTATATTCCTGAATTATTAGTTTGTTGTTCAAGCCTATCAACCATATATCAAGAAAGCAATATGCGCCAAAGACAAATCAGCCTTTGACTGAAAAGAGTTTATTCTCCTATTTATCGAATTCTTTTGGAATAATATTAATACTTTCCTTATGAAATTTTTTACTTTCTTCCTTAACAAATTGCACCATAGCTTTTGCATTTTCAGGGTCAATATCGGGAAGGATACCATGTCCAAGGTTAAATATATGCCCGCTTCCTTCTCCGAAGGAATTCAAAATTCTATTAACTTCATTTTTAATGGCATTATTATTAGCATACAAAACAGTAGGATCCATATTTCCCTGGAGGGCAACTTTATCACCGATTTGCTTCCTGACTTCTCCGATATCCATAGTCCAATCTAACCCTATTACATCAGCCCCGCGTTCTGCCAATTCATTTAATTTATAATGAACCCCTTTTGAAAAGACTATTACCGGTTCATTATCTCTTTTAATATTTTGGATTACTTTTGAAATATATTCAAGAGAAAATTCCTTAAAATCATGCGGAGAAAGAATCCCTCCCCAGGTATCAAAAATTTGAATGGCATCTGCACCTGCCTGAATTTTTGCAGAAAGATAATCAGCAACAGCAACAGCTAATTTACCCAGTAGTTTATGAGCAAGTGAGGGATTATTATATATTAATTTTTTAACATTAGAAAAATTTTTGGAACCCTTTCCTTCAACCATATAAGTCATGAGAGTCCAAGGTGATCCGCTGAAACCTATCAAAGGAACTCTATTATCAAGTTCTTTTTTTGTTAAAGCAACCGCATCCAATACATATTTAAGATGTTTTGAAGGATCAATTTGATTTAAAGATTTCAAATCCTCTTCATTTCTTATAGGATGATGAAAAACGGGTCCTTTACTTTCAATTAATTCCAGATCCATTCCCATTGCTTCCGGGATTACCAAAATATCTGAAAAAATTATTGCCGCATCAACTTCGATAATATCAACAGGCTGTAATGTAACTTCGGCTGCAAGTTCAGGCGTTTTACAAAGAGTAAGAAAATCTGCTTTTTCTCTTACTGCTCTGTATTCCGGAAGATATCTCCCTGCCTGTCTCATTATCCATACCGGAGTTCTTTCGACCGGTAAATGTTTACAAGCTCGTAAAAATAAATCGTTTTTTAAACTCACATTATCTCCATTTTAGAGGCAAAGGCGAAGTCATAGGCTAAGGTATCTCTATACCAAACCTTTTTTATTTATTTTCCAAAGATTTTATTAATGCTGTAAGTTCTTTTACTATATCAGAAGCTAAATCAATTATTTCTTTAAAAACACTTTCTTCTTTAATATAACCCAATCTAAAAGCTACAAGAGCTTGACTCATCAATTCAAAACCGCTTCCTCTTGATATTTTATAAAATCTTGTTTTATCTTTAGCTTCATATGTGCCAAATCCTTCTGCAATATTATGTGCAATAGAATTTACTGAACGTTTCGTATCGCTAGTCAAACAAAATCTTTCATCGGCCGGATAAGCTTTTATAATTTCATACATTTTTAATAATAAATCAAACGCTTTTTGATATACAGACATATTCATAAAATCCGGATAATTCATTTACACCCCCATATTTTGTTAATGAATAGTACAATTAAATTTTTATTCCTTACCTTGGCCTTTGACTCAGGCTTTTGCCTTACTTATAATACTCCACAATTGCCTTCGCCAGGCCGCTTAAAGTATATTCCTTCGGCATTATATTAACATTAACATAATAGTTTTCAATTGCCGTGCGGGTTGTAGGGCCTATTGCCGCCACATCATAATTTTTAAAATATTTAACAGGGTTATTTATTTTTAATATCTCTAAAAAATTTTCAAAAGTGGAAGGACTTGTGAAAATAAATAGATCCGGTTTACTGTTTTTAAGTATATCCAGGTACTTTGCAATTTTATCTTCAGGCGGGATAGATACGTTGTATACCGGTGCGGCCTTTATAACTGCACCGAGCTTTTCAAGACCATCCGGAAGCTCTTCTCTTCCGATTTCAGAACGTGGAATAAAAACCACTTTACCTTCTAGGTTGTAGTTTGACAGCTCTTCTACCACTCCTTTACTACTGAATTTTTTTGGAATGATATGAACCGGGATATTTAATTTACTGCATACAGCGGAAGTTTTATTACCAATTGCAGTAACTTTTAAACCTGCTAAATCCAGGGCTAAATTTAATTCCGAACACCTTTTAACAAACATTTTAACTGAGTATGCAGAAGTAAATATTATAAAATCAATTTTGGTCCGGCCTTTTATAATTTTATCAAATTCCTTCCAGCTGGATGGAGGTACAATATCGAGGGTAGGGAACGTAATGACATTTGCACCGAGTTCCTTAAATATTTCCGAGGACTCTTTTGATTGTTCTACAGTTCTAGTGATAACAATTGTTTTATTGATTAACGGCAAATTAGAATTTCCATTTAAATCAGAAATAAGTCCATGAAGTATAAAATCGTATAATTTCTGTTTTTCATTAAATATTTTCTCTTCAGTATAATTATTCTCAATAGCCCTGTAAACAGTACCATAGATGCTTCCGAGAATTAAATCAACGGCAAAATCATCTTTTATTTCTCTAAATAAACCTTCTGTAACTCCATTAAAGATTATATAACGAAAAATATTCTTGATTTCATTTTCTAAGGTAATAAGATTATCACAAAACTTTTGATCCCCGTTTTAAAGTCTCTTTTCTGAATATCAAAAAGAAATTCCGGTTGGCCATCATAAAGGAATAAATATTAACTACAAAAGCCCTAAGAGCCCCGATTGTACTTCCTTCGGAATTAATCCTTTCTTTAAGTAATGAAGTTAATTTTTCCAGCCGGCTCTGCATAATTGAGAAATAAAGGTCTTCCTTCGAATTGAAGTAGTTGTATACTGTACCTTTTGCAACAGAAACAAGCTTAGCCACATCCTCCATCATTACTTCATGATAGTTCTTACGTGAGAAGAGTTCCGCAGCTGCATCAATAATTTTTTCACGCTTTAGCTTTTTCTTATTTTCTTTTTTTTGAACGGCAATCATGTAAACTTAAATCCAGTAGCTTATCTTTGTCTTTTAATTTTTCTCTCTTTTTGATTAAGATATAGTATAAGATTACGAAATTGTTTCCTAAATTTTACTTTATTCTAACTGTCTTAAATATTGCATCAAGAATTTCTTTTGCGCCTGCATACAGCAGTTTATTCGCCAATTCCTTTCCTAAACTTTCCGCTTCTTTTTTATTGCCTGAAATATTATCCCTGAACGCAGTTTTCCCATTTACAGAACCGACATATGCTTTAAGAAACAACTCATCTCCTTTTATTTCGGAATAAGTGCCAATTGGAACCTGGCAGCCTCCTTCAAGCGTTCTTAACAATGAACGTTCTGCCAGAACGGCAAAATAAGTTTCCCGGTCATGGATCGGCTTTAAAATCTCTTCGGTATCTTTATCCGATTCCTTGATCTCAATTCCAAGAGCACCCTGTCCAACAGCAGGCAGTATTTCATTTTTGTTGATGAAGGAAGATATGTTCTTTTCCAAACCAAGCCTTTCAACCCCGGCTCTAGCCAGAATAATTGCATCCCAATCGGAATTAAAAAATTTTTCAATCCGGGTAGGAACGTTACCTCTTAATTCGATAACATTAATATCAGGCCGAAGATTAAGAAGCTGACTTCTGCGTCTTAAGGAACCGGTTGCGACAACTCCATTTTTTTTAATTGTTTTTAATGTAGCATCTTTTTCTTTTGCTATAAGTACGTCCTCTACAGGATGCCTTTTGGTGACCGCTCCTAATTTTAAACCTTCAGGAAGCTGGGTTTGGAGGTCCTTTAAACTATGGACAGCAATATTTATTTTATTATTTTCAAGCTCATGTTCAAGTTCCTTAGTAAATAAACTTTTATCACCGATTTTAGAAAGTGCTACATCGGTGATTTTATCCCCTTTTGTTTTAATTATTTTTATTTCAACAGAGATATTTTCATTATTCTTTTCCAATTCACCTTTAATAAAATTAGC
This sequence comes from uncultured Ignavibacteria bacterium, assembly GCA_963739895.1. Lineage (GTDB taxonomy): Bacteria > Bacteroidota > Ignavibacteria > Ignavibacteriales > Ignavibacteriaceae > CAVQBP01. The sequence continues at coordinate 161,796 of CAVUCR010000011.1, forward strand.
CTGCCACAAAGCAAGTTCACTTCCTCTCAATCCGATAATAAATTTATTTTTCAATATCTTTTCCTTCTTTGTCAATGGTTTTATTATTATCAATCCCGAATAAATCTCTGAGCAAGCTCATTTTTATTGTTGTTTCATCAAAATTATTGTTTGACTGCTTTAATTTCCTGAGTTCAAGTGTCGGATGATGTAGAATTTTATTTATTATCCTTTTAGTTATAATTTCCAGTTTTTCCTGGTCTTCCGACGAAAAACGGTTTTTATTTTTATCAACTTCTTCCGCTCGTATAGATTCAAAATAATCACGCAAATCTTTAATTGTTGGTGCTACCTCAAGAGAATTGTACCATTCTATAAAATTATCAACTTCTTCTTTTATAATCTTATTTACTTTTGGAATTTCACTTTTTCTTTTCTCAAGGTTCTGCTCAACAATAATATTTAATGAATCAATATCGTTATAAAATACATAATCAATCTCTTTCGAAGCCGGATCGATATCTCTTGGTATTGCAATATCCATTAAAACCATATTTGCATAGTTTCTTTTCTTCATAGCAGTTTTTATATCATCTTTGGTAAGAATTAAATTCTCCGATCTGGTAGCACTGATGACTATATCGTACTCGTGGAGATATTCCTTAAAATTAGAGAAGGGAATAATTTTAGCGTTTAGCTTTTGAGCAACTTTTTCAGCACGTTCGATTGTTCTGTTTGTAACCGCTAGCTTCCCTATTCCTCTTTCCATAAGATGCTTTGCAGCAATTTCACCGGATTCACCCGTACCGATTACTAATGCTGATTTCTTTCCAAGGCTGGAAAATATTTTCTCGATTAATTGAACGGCTGCATAGCTGACAGTAACAGCCCCTTCACTTATTTCCGTTTCGGAGATAGCCCGCTTACCTGTTTTTACAGCAAAATCAAAAAGCCTTTTCATCAAAAAGCCGGCAAAGTGGAGGTTTTCGGATAATTGAAAAGAATCTTTTACCTGGTGATAAATTTGATTGTCACCAATTAAAAGTGAATCTATCCCGGTGATTACTTCAAATAAATGAGTAATTGCTTCACGCGAAAAAAGATTTTTAAAGTGTCCGGGTTTAATATCATTTACAGATTTGATATTCTGAATTGAATTAAGAATTTCGGAATATTCTAATTCTTTTTTTACAGGAATCCCGTAAATTTCTGTCCTGTTGCATGTTGAAATAACCAATCCTTCATTAAAAAGATTTCCCTTGGTTTTCTCAACAAATTGCCTTATCTCATCATCACCGAAAAAAAGCGCTTCACGTAATTCAATTGGTGCGGTATTGTGACTTATTGAAACTGCAAATAAATTCATATCCTACTTACAAGCATATCTTTAATAAAAAGAATGGAAGCTTTGAGATAAAAAGTTAGTTATTGTTGTAGATAAAATTGCTAATACAAAACCAATAATAGACAAAAAAATAACTTTTTTACCTCTCCATTTGCCAAATATTTTGCTTAAAATGCCGGCACCATATAATATCCAGACCAAAGCCGTTCCAATTAATTTCGGGTCGGCGTAAGAAAAATCTGGAAATGCTTTCGGAAGCCAGATAATCCCTATTATAATTGCAACGGACAAAAGTACAAAACCAATTACTGCAGAATAAAAGCTTAATGTTTCCAGCATTTCAAGGTTAGGCAGACGGTTAAAAATTAATCCAAACTTATTTAATTTTATTTCTTTATAAAGTATTAAATATAAAATGCCGTATACAGCTGAAATGGAAATTCCTGCATATCCGAGTAAAGCGCTGAAAACATGGAAGCCTAATAGATGGTTTCTTAAAACTTCTTTTACTATTACTACATCCTGAATAAATAAGGTTGATATAACCTGGAATAATATAGATATAATTATTATGAAGGGGCCTGTCCCGCGTATATCCGTAACTAATTCTAAAATGAAGTAAGCAAAGCTTACAGAAAAAGCCAGTACAGTAAATATTTCAAAAACATTGGTTATAGGAGGATGATCAAAATATACAGTTCTTAATATTAAGTATATAGCATGGGCCAGCAGTGTTAAAAAGAGAAATAGTCTTTTTGAATGAATGAATTTTTTTCCCCCTTTTGTAAAATCATATGAATAAATACTAAAAGTAATTATATAAAGGAAAGGAAGTAGTATATTAAGAAAATCTATAAATGATTTCATTTTTTACAAATTATTGACTAATCGTAGCAAAATTATAGAAAACCGAAATAAAGAACAATGTAAATTTGAACCAATAAGTCAGTTAAGTAAAAATCATGAATTTAAGATGATTTAAATATTATAAGGAAAGGAGTACCCAAGGGGCAAAGTCGTTATAAAAGTAAAAGGAGAATTAATTGGCAATATAAATTAGGTTTTATCTCTCAGCAAAGTGAAAAAAATAATTAACAATGAAGGGGAAGCAGAATTTTTACCGGCATTAAAAATCTCCTAAATAGATGAATTATTAAGACGAGCATATTAAAAACCAAGGGAAAGTTACGTTAACTTTTTATTGTTTAATAGCTAGCAGTTCCGGCTTTTGGGAGAAATTTTCCTGCGACCCGGTGGGCAGGCCGCAGTTAAATCTGAATTACTAAGTATTTATGAAGTAAGTTTAAAATTAATAGGCAGAGACAGCTTTACTTTTATTGCCACTCCGTTATCTTTCCCCGGAATAAATTTTGTTTCTTTTATTGCTGCTACCGCAGTCTCGTCACAGCCTGCACCTATACCTTTGAGAACTTTGACATCATCAACTCCTCCGTTTTCATTAATGTATATTAGTAAATATACCTTTCCTTCCACACCTGCTTTTTGAGCTTCGACAGGATATTTAATTCTGGAATAAATGTTTTGTATACCATCTTTCGGCTCAGGCATAATCTGCGCAAAAGGTTTATACAAGTCGTCTTTTCCATCGGGGAATGAATTGCTGAAAGGAATTATTAATAGGGCTAAAACGATAATTAAGAATAAATTTTTCATTAATATCTTTTAAATAATTAGTATAATTAAAAAATTCATTTATCAGATTAATTATCGAATATTTTTAGTTTTTTTTGAATTAATTTTTAATAAAATTGAACAAAATCAGTTGATAATTATATTTTTTTGATTCAAGCCGGCAAAATAATGGGGTTATAGTCAATAAATAATAGAAATAGTCAAATTTTTGATTAAAAATTTTTTTACCAAAAAGAATCTTGATTTTGCTCGTGATCTTAATAATTTCATTAGTTAATAATAATTATCAATATTTGAGTTTATACCGATTCTGCCGGGATATTTTTCTTATAATTTTGAAACTCTGCACAAAACAATTTGTTTGAACCAAAAAATTAAATTAATAATTCAGTTTTAAGCTTTATATATAAAAAAATCTGCAGCAGATATTTTTGTTTCAGTATCTTCTACTATTATATTGCATATTTTATCTTTTAGATTTGTACAGGATTAATGATGAAAACCCGGATTTTTAAAATATTTTTATTAATATGTATTATTTACACTTCATTTGTTACTGCCCAGGTAGATACTGATAAATTAGTCGGTATTATTTCAATGAAATCTTCACCGGGAAAAATTGATGCCTTATATAAATTTCAAAAGGATCACCCGGGGAGCCCTTATAATGGCCGTGTTGTTCAGGAGTTAATTAATACATTTCTTGATTTAAACGAAGTTGATTCCGCCTTATACCAGGCTAACAAGTTTATTCAGACTATACCGGAAGAAAGAAAAGGAGAGATATATAATGATATAGCTTATACTCTTGCTGAAAAAAATGCAGGACTTGATTCAGCATTAATTTATTCTACAAGAGCTGTTGATTTAGTAAAAAATAATCCGCGATATTTAAGCATGTACCGGGATACAAAAGCATATGTGCTTTATAAAAAAGGAGATGCGGAAGCTGCTCTTGAAATTCAAAAAGAAGCTGTAATAGGACACGAAGATGATCCAGTGTATCTTTATCATTTAGCTTTATTTTCTGAAGCAGCAGGAAATCTACAAGATGCTTTAAAATTTAGTGCACAGGCGGTTTTACAGGGGGATGAGGGAACTTCCTTGGTAAAATTTAATGAATGGGCAAAAAACATAAAGCCTTCATTAAAAGACTCTATAATTATGGAAATTGTTCATAATTTTATAGATAAAGCAAAAGGTGCTGATGAAAAAACTATTAGGTCAAATGCTGCTGCTTTTATGGCTGAAACAGGTGTGAATTTAAAGCTAGCAATTAAATGGTCGGAAGAAGCCATAAACTCGATAAATAAAAAGACCCTTGTTGAAGATTATATCACCTATAAAAAAAATGAAGCGATAATAAAAGCAGCCGATGGAAAATATAGTGAAGCTTTAAAAGATCTTGTGAAAGTTAAAAGTCTTGTTGAACCGTGGAGCAGTAATTATTGGCTTACATTGGGTAGGGTTTATGAAAAGCTTAATAAAAAATCGGAAGCTCTTGATGCTTATATTTCCGGGCTTGTTGCATCGGATAATCCAATGCTGGTAAACTCTGCAAAAAAGTTTGCCTCTGAAAAGGAAATTCAGAATAAAATTGAAAAGATGAAGGATCAGCTTTCATCTCTTAAAAAAGGTAAATTTAAATCATCTGAAAATAAGAATGGAAATGTCGTGCTGGCTGAATTATTTACCGGGGCTGAATGCGGACCTTGTGTAGCTGCCGATCGTGCTTTCGATGAATTATCGGAATTTTTTCCCAGGACTGCCATGGTAATATTGGAATATCATCTTCATATTCCCGGCCCTGATCCATTAACTAATCCTGATACTTTTAAAAGGTATAACTGGTATGGTGGAAACTTCGGAACCCCGACTGTTTTTTTTGAAGGGAAAGAAAAAATCACCGGCGGCGGTCCAAAATTTATTACGGCAAATCGATTTAATGTATATGATTATATTATAAATAAATACCTTAATAAAAAACCCGGCATTCAAATATCCGGAGATGCTAAATTAAATAATCATAACATAGACATTAATATTTCTTTGAAATCCGGCAACCTCAAAGGTAAAAATCCTATGCTTCATATTGCCCTTGCTGAAAAGTCTGTAAAATATATTGGAGCAAATGGAATTGACAAGCATATCTTTGTTGTCCGGGATCTGGTTGATGGCGCTTCAGGGTCAAAAATTTCTTCAAAAAATGAAACTTTATCAAGGCAGATCAATATTTCCAAGCTTAAGGAAGACATAACAAATTATCTTACTGATCCAACATCGGATGCTTCCTGGAGAGCACCTTCTTTTCACGGCTGGAGAGTGGAAATTGCCGACTTAAATAAAATTGATACAAAAAATCTTGCTGTTGTTGTCTGGGTTCAGGATAACGAAACCAAAGAGGTTTTACAGGCTCATTATATGGATGTCAACTAAATATTTATAAAACCGGAAAAAGATAATATTTTGCTATGAAAATATATTTATTCAATTTATTAATTTTTTTCGTCCTTTGGGGAGAAAGTATATATTCACAGGATACACCTGATAAAATTGTTGAGGTTAAATTATCATCAGTAACTAAGACGATTAAAAAAGATTCCGTAGTTAATCTTGAATTATTGTTAAATATAAAAGACAGCTGGCATATTAATTCAAAAAAGCCGCTTGATCCCAACCTGGTTCCAACAATTATTTCATTAAAAGATACTTCAGCTTTTAAGGTAATTAAAATTAAATATCCTGAACCGCTTCTAAAAAAACTTTCTTTTTCGGAAAATGAACTTTCACTTTATGAATACGAAACTATGATAAAGATTATGATAATTATAGATAAGAATTATCATAAGAAGAGACTAACTATTAGCGGGAAAATTCAATATCAACCATGTAATAACCAGAGCTGTCTTTTTCCATATACTAAAAGTTTCTCTGCAGATCTGGTTATTGATGATAAATAAATGATATGGCTGTGTTTTAGATCAAGTACTGAGCGGTTATTATGACAATCCTTAATATTAAAGGTATTTTAAATTAGAAACTCAAAATGCATTAATGCATCAAATTATTTGTCAGTTGAAATAGAATGATTAGTCCCTTTTTTATACAGGCTGTTTTTATCTCTTGTATCTGGAATCGGTATTATTTAACATTGAAAAATATTTAACTGACTTTCCCCAAAATTTTTTTCGGCGTTTTCATTTATTGAAAGAATTTACTTATGTCGATTTCAATAAAGTATATTTTCATTTTGCTCTTCATAACATTTTTAGGCAATGGAATCTGCCAGGAAAAAGTGGGTTCTGCGGCTCCTGATTTTCAGGGTAAAACACTCCATTCCAAGGAAATAAAATTATCCGATTATGCAGGTAAAGTGGTGCTGATAGATTTTTGGGCAAGCTGGTGTCCACCCTGCCGGGAAGAAATGCCCAGGTTAATAGATTTTTACGATAGACATAAGAATCCCAAGTTTGAATTGATTGCGGTTAATATTGATAAAGACAAAGATAATATGCAGCACTTTCTTGATGATCTATTTCCCGAACCAACCTTTCCAATAATAATAGATAACCAACAAAAAATTCCTTCATTATTTAATATTGAAGCTATGCCTACCACAATATTTATTGATAAAAAAGGTAAAATACGTTATTGGCATGATGGTTTCAAAATGTCTTACGTAAATGATTTTAATTCAGAATTAACTCAATTATTGAAAGAGAATTAAAAGTGATACTGAGAATTCGAATATTGTTGCTTCTTGCCGCTTCTTTTTTCCTTTACGGTTGTGCTACAGTTAAACCGTGGGAGAAGGAAGGACTTTCAGATCCAATAATGATTATTGATGAAAATCCCATCAACGCAGGAATTAAAGAGCACTTCCTGGATTATCGGGAAGGTGTGGAAGGTGCCACCGGCGCAGAAAGCGGTGGTTGCGGGTGTGGATAAAAAAATCATATTGTCCCTCCTGTTCCTTTTTAACCTCTGTACAATAGGTTTTGCACAGCTTTTACCTGCTAATGAAACACAGGTAAATTTCAGCGGCTATTTTGATAACTTTAATGTATCGGTTCTGTACCCGAGTATTTCTTTAACTAAAAGGATTTCCGAATCAACAAGTATTAATGCAAGATACCTGGTTGATATGATAACAGCAGCATCTATTAAAAGCAGTAGCCCGAGTAGTACCTCTCTTAAAAAAGTAGATGTAGTAACTTCAGCATCGGGAAGAACAACCAGCGGAGGCGGATACTCGCCGCCTACCTTTGATGAAGTTCGTCATGAATTTAACCTTGGTGTTACCCATATATTTGGTAAAATGATTTTGTCTGCTGACGGTATCTATAGCACGGAAAGTGATTACACTTCATCTACTCTTATCGGAAATTTCACCCAATATTTTGCGGAAAATAATGCTTCTGTACAAATTGGAATAGTAAGAAGCTGGGATAAGGTTTTCCCTAAAACAAAAAACTGGAAGAAAGATAAAAACGTTACTACAATCAATGCTAATTTTTCTCAAGTGATCAGTAAGAATCTAATAATCCAATTACTATCTACATATACTGATAATAACGGACTTCTGTCGGATAACTACAAGCTGGTTCCCATTTCCATTAATGGTGTAGACAGCTTATTTGATCCTATTCATCCTGATTTGCGGATTAGGCGTGCAGCGGCGCTCTCTCTAAAATACCGCCTAACCGATAAATCATCTTTACAATTAGGATACAGGTATTACTGGGATACATGGGATATAACTGCTAATACTTATTCTGCCAATTATGAAAGATATTTATCCAGACATGTAATTATGGGTATTGGATGGCGGGGCAATTTTCAAACACAGGCGTTTTTCTTTAAACCAAAATATTTGGTGCCAGAGCAGTATATGACAACCGATATTAAACTCGATGCCGGTTATTCGAATGAGCTTCAATTAAATTTTACATTAATCGGAGGTCATGACCAGGACTATCTTCCGTTCCTGGAAGATGAACATGTACAATATATTTTTAATCTGAATTTTTATTCACGCCATACTAATTCACCGTACTGGTTTAATAATGCAACTAATTTGTTTGCAACAGATATTAACATAGGAATAAGGTACCGCTATTGAAAATTTAAACGTTAATTTTTAATCGGAATTTTTAATTTTAATAAAATAAATTTATAAGGATTAAACAGATGAAAAGACGGGATTTTCTTAAATATAGTTCTTTAATTTTACCCGCAACTACTGCAATGGGAATGTTCAATCCGTTTACAAGTAATGTTCTTGCAGCCGTAAAGAAAAGTTCTCCTTTTTCACTATCTGTTATTACAGATCAGCCGTCAAAAACTATTCATACAATTGAACAAGCAATAAAAGATTCTAAATACGGAAGGAACACTTTACAATTTGCCGAATATAAATTAAAAGGAAGACACCTGGGGGATATCGCTTATATAAAATCCCAGACATTAATTGACTACCATAAAAAAACAGATGAATTTTCACTGCTTCTGGATGAGAGTGCAAATTCTCTTTCTCTTCCGAGAATAATGGATAATCCTATATTCCTGCGGTTTTCATCAGAACAGAATCTTGTTGCACCAAGCGGTGTAAATATTTTCAGAGGAGATGCTTTAATCAATCATTTGCCATTAGAAAAAGATATAAGTAATTACAGGATTGAAGGATTAAAAGGTCAAGTTGTTATCATGATAAAAAATAAATCTGTAAATATTACTTCAGCATCATGCAAACATAAGACATGTATGAATATGGAACCGATCTCAAAACCTGGTGAAAATTTAATCTGCATACCAAATCAAATTAATATTTCTATTGCCGGTAAAAGCCCTTTGGGAGTTGACAGTATTACTTTTTAATTTTAGGTAAAAGTAAATGAAGGTTATGACAGCCGGCTTTATTCTAATTTCACTTCTATTATCATTCTCTATTAATATAAGTGCTCAGACCGATACAACGATGTACAAAATATCGGTTATGAAATATTTAATGGGGACTACTGTTGAAACTACTGCAAGAAGCACCGATGTAAATCTGTGTAAAGAAGCTTTATTAGCCTCTTACAGCGAAATGCAGCGAATTGAAAATTTATTAAGTTGTCAAAAAGACAGCAGCGAAATATCTGAAATCAACCGGGCTTCGGGAATTCATCCGGTGAAGGTTAGTTATGAAACCCTGAATATGCTAAAACGTGCGAGGGCTTACTGTAAAAAATATAACGGAGTATTCGATGTGACTATCGGTCCTTTATCCGACTTATGGGGATTTAGCGAAGATAAAGAAATAGTCCTGCCGGCAGATAAAACAATAAAGAATTTAACCAAGCTGGTTAACTATAATAATATTGATATTAATGAAAAAGACACGACTGTTTTTCTTAAGAATAAGGGGATGTCAATCGATTTGGGAGGAATCGCTAAGGGATATGCCATTGACAGGGGTGCTGCTATTTTAATAAATACGGGCATTACAAATTTTATACTTAATGCGGGTGGAGATATTTATGTCTCCGGTACTAAAGATAAAGAAACTCTATGGAAAGTCGGTATAAAACATCCGAGGTATACAAATGACCTGGTTGCAGAGTTTAATCTAAAGGATTATGCCGTTGCAACAAGCGGTGATTATGAGAGATTTAAAATAATTAATGGAGTACGTTACCATCATATTCTTAATCCGGCGACCGGCTACCCGGGAAAATTATCCGAGAGCTCTACAATACTTGCTCCAACTGCGGAAGAAGCAGATGCGACAGCAACATATGTTTTTCTTCTGGGCTGGAAGAAAGCGTTAAGCGATAAAAATATCAACTATCCGATGCTGATTGTTTCATCAGATGGGACTGTACATTACAACCAGGTATTTGTAAAAAAATATAACCTTGAAACCGTAAAATAAGCTAATCAGAAATCCAACTCGAATATAAATCAGCATTTTTTGACTTTGTAAATTGGCAAAATATAAATACTTATTACCTCAAGTGATATTATAACAGAACATAGGGATCTATCATAGATAAATAAATTTATTATATTCTTAAGAACTTACCGAAAACATTTTATCTATTCTTCAATCCTAAAAATACTCAACAGTATTAGTTAACAAATAAATAGCTGCCTTTAAAATCCTGGTTCCGGACTTCAATTATTGCTTTGTTGTTACCATCAGGTTTAAATTCGATTTGTGCTAATCCATTTGCTGCTTCAATAATTGAGCTGCCTTTGGGAGTTCCTAAATTTTCTAATAATGTTCCTGAACCATCAGCTGAAAAATAAATTCGTTTACTATAGTCAAGACATCTTTGTCCGTCCTTGTCAACCACTATTGCTGAGATAAGATAATTTCCATTCTCTAATTTAACAGAGGACAATTTTATATCGTCGGGTGTGCCGGCTTTTTTAAATGTGTAATTTATTGTTAAGGAATCAACAGCCGCTGTGGAATTATTATTGTATACAATTGCTTTTAATTTATTTCTGCCTTCATTAAACATAATTTGCCAGGTCAATCCCGATGCCGGAAATTTATTTATATCTTTATTTTTTATTCCCATACTTTTGCCGTTAAATAATAATTCTACTGATTCACAATTGCTGTATACACGAATTTCTCTTTTAATATCTTGAGGGCCGCTCCTTTCTGTCCATGTATGACTTTCGATATAACAGAACTCAGGCTTTTTTGTCCAATAACTTTTAAAAACATAATAAGCATCTTTGGGGTTGCCGACTCTATCGACTAATCCTTTTAAGTTCATATATGGAATTGCATTTTCCGGCCGAAGAGGAGTAGGGAAGTCTTTAAATGCCCATTGAGCATTACCGGAGAATGTAGCTGTCTGCATTGTATATCTTAAGTACCAATCAAATAAATCTACTATATAATTTTCACTCCAATCTCCTATGCCGGCAATATTAGAAACCTGAACTTTATTAACTTTTTCATCCCACTCATTCGGATTGAGAACGCCCTCTCCGGTTATTGGATTCTCTGTATGCCTACCGGGTAAACTTGAACCTCCATATTCCATATGGACCATGTGGGAATATTTTTGCTGTGCATCTTCAATCGCTTTCTGATAATTAGTGTAAACTCCTGAATACCACCCTGCCCAAATTGAAGGTGAGAATACATCTACAATTTTTGCAGCGCCCGTATATTTGCGAACTGCTGTTAACCGCGAAGGATCTAGTGAGTGTGCAGAATTATTTAAAACTTTTAAGAATGCATTTAATGAATCCGGAATGCTTCCGTCGGGGAAATCGGGAAGCCAATCAAGTTCATTTCCTAACGACCAAATTATTATGCTGGGGTGGTTATAATTTTGATTGATTTGTTCAATCAATAGTCTTTTTGTATTTGCCTTCCATTCGTCCTTTCCCATTCCGCCGCGACACCATGGCAACTCATCCCAAACGAGCAGTCCCAATTCATCACATGCTTGATAAACAACAGGGCTTTGCGGGTAATGTGCTAACCTTACAAAATTTGCTCCCATGTCTTTTATCATTTTCATGTCTTTCCACTGAAGGCTGTCAGGCATTGCCTCACCGTAACCGGCATAATCTTCATGGCGGTGAGTACCCTTTAAAAGAAGCCTTTCCCCATTTAAATAAAATGCCCCGTGATCCTTAAATTCGAACCATCTATAACCAATTTTACTTTTTACTGAATCAATTATTTTACCATTCTCGTTAAGATTTAACTTGATGGTGTAAAGATTCGGATTATCAGGAGACCAAAGCTCAGGCTTTCTAAGACTGTGGAGCTTTACAGAAATTAAATTTTCACCATTTTTTATTTTTTCTTCTGATGAAATTTCATCAACTATTTTACCTTCAGGATTAATCAGTATTGCATGAAGCCCTGCTTCAGTTGCATTGTAAAAATTAATTTTTGCTTCAATAGCTGTTTCAGCCGAAGCCCCGGTTATTTTTGAAATTCTAACATGAAAATTCTCAATATAATTTTGCGGGACTACTTTTAACCATACATTTCTTACTATTCCACCGTAAATGCAGAAATCAGATTTTTGTGAAGGAATTATATTCGGATTATATGTATTATCAACTCTAACTTTTATATCATTATTTCCTTGTTTCAAATATGGGGTAAGATCAAATTCAAATCCAACATAGCCGCCAATGTGTTTTCCTGCCAGGTTATTATTTACATAGACTTCTGTAGTTATATTTGCGCCTTCAAAATAAAGTATAATTTTCTGGCCGTAATTTAAGGTTGGAATAAAAATATTTTTTCGATACCAGCTTGCATCCCGCCTGTAACCAGGTTCAGCATCAACATTATCAAATTGATTCCATGTATGAGGCAGATTAATATTTTTCCACGGTACAGATGAATTATTAAGATCCTTTATATCAACTATATCATCCTCAAGATACTGCCAATCCTGGTCAATATTATAAATTTGCCTTTCCGGTTTATCTACAATATAACTTTTTGAATTGCTTGTTTGCGGGCAAAGGGGTAGTGCTAAGAGAATTAAAAGAATTATTGATTTAAGAGCAATCATAAGTTTTCCGTATAAAAAAGTAGAAGTAATATTTTTCCTATAAAAACATCTTAGTTAAGCCATAGAATTGGCTGCCTAATAAAAAAATTTCTTAAAATTTCATCCTTTGTGGGTGCCGGGTTAAGCGTCTTCCAAAGTAAAATATATTTTTCTTTATTGTATGCAATTCCTCCAAACAGTAAAGAAGGCTGTCGAACAGGCCAGTCATCAAAATACATTACATCTTTTTGATACGGCCATAAAGATTTATCATTTATATACGGATACATAAATTCTACAGCAGAACTTAGATTCACACTATCGGGAGTTTTGTATTTCCAAAGATTATTTGTTGGAGTAGATAAAATTTCAGCAGCCATAACCATTGCATCAAGATTAAATAAAGAATAACCATATGGTTTAGTTCTTGCCAGCTCTTTTGGAAAACTTCCATCTTTTGCCATCTGCTTTGGGAGAAGTTCATTTTAAAAAATTTCTGCAAAATGCTAGTTTTTTTTCATCGCCAATAAATTTTGCGTACTCCGCAACCTGCATATCCCAGCACGTGCTGTGGTTATTTCCATTATCACGTTCATCAATACCAAATTGATCATTCATTAACCAATCGGAAAATTCTCCGAACCATTTTTTTATTTTTTTTAAATCTTCAGGTTTAATTAATTTATCTTTTTCAAGCAACATCGTTGCTTGAACAACTTCAACAAGATGGATAGCATCAATAATTCCTATTCCCCTACCTGTGTATCTTCCTTTAATAGCTTGGGAATATTTAAGATTTGGTTCCATCATAGTCTTTTTATCTACAAACCAGGCAAGAAGATGTTTAACTGCATGTTCCGCATATTTTTTATTACCGGTAAACTTATATGCTGCAACTAATGCAGGAACCTGAATACTTAATCTCCTCATAGCTATACGGTGAGCAACAAAATTACCCGGATTTGTTAAGCCATCTTTTCTAATATATGGCCCATCGGGATTATCAGGGATCAGGCCACCAGTAATCACCCTCGGAATAAAAATCATGTATCCCCCCTGCACTTCTTTCGGCTTTATATGATGTAGTTGTTATGGGGGCTTCTTTCATATATTCATCGGCATCTTTTACCACTCTGTCTTTATCCAGTTTGAATATTAATTCTTTTACAGCATCAATTTTTACCTGGGCATAAAAGAATACTGGAAATAATAATGTAAGAATCCAAACAACTTTTGAAATTCGTTTTATTCTATCTATTCTATGCATCATATTATTTAATGCAAAATCATTAATAAACTAATTCATCCATAGAGCTCAAACATCTTCTAATGTCATAGCCGTCGGATAACTTTAAATTTTAAATACTTCATCGGCAAATATATTAGACTGAAATTTTTAGATTGACCATACATTTCATTAACATAAGACTCTTGTATGAAAAAATTTACTATTTAATAAAAAACATCTTTTAAATGATTATTTCATATATTTGCGCCAAATGATAAACATTTAACATAATGTTATATTAAAAAATAAGAATGAATGAATCAAATAAAAGGATGAATGTTGCTTGTAATATAAAGATATTTTTAAGAATGCTCCTTAATTAAACTGTAATTAATATAAAGGAAGGTACGGCATGAATTCAATTTACAAGTTTCTTTTTGTCGTTTTATTTTTTGCTATAAATACATTTTCATTAGCTCAATCTGAGGTCATAGATATTTGGAACGGTAAGGTACCGGGTTCTATTAAAAATGATACGGTTAAAGAAGATACAGTTTATAATGAAGCAGGGGTTCCCAGGGTAAGAAATGTTACAGATCCGACTCTGACCGTCTTTAAACCACTGGAAGGAACCGCGAACGGCACAGGAATTATAATATGCCCGGGGGGCGGATACAGAAGATTGGCTCTAAAAGATGAAGGAATAGATGTATCTGAATGGCTAAACCAATTTGGGGTTACTGCTTATGTTTTAAAGTCGCGACTTCCGGATGATTTAATTATGAAAGATAAAAGTATAGGGCCATTACAAGATGCACAGGAATCAATAAGAATTGTAAGACGTAATGCGGCTAAATGGGGAATTAATCAGCATAAAATCGGAGTTATGGGTTTTTCTGCCGGAGGCCACCTGGCATCAAGTTTATCTACACATTACAATGAAAAAGTTTATGATTCGGATTCAACAAGTTCACGGCCGGATTTCTCCATTCTTATTTATCCTGTAATATCCATGGAAATAGTAACAACTCATTCCGGTTCAAGAGACCGTCTTTTGGGGGAAAATCCAGATCAAAAGCTTGTTAAGCATTTTTCAAATGATCTGCAGGTTGATGAAAATACTCCCCCGGCTTTTATATTGTGTGCCGAAAATGATAATTCGGTTCCTATTGAAAACAGTATAAGATATTTTCTAGCTTTAAAGAAGTTCAATATTCCATCCGAACTTCATATTTATGAAAAGGGAGGACATGGTTTTGGCTTGGCGAAAAACGGAGGTACAGAATCGGATTGGCCCAATGCATGCAAACATTGGTTGAAAATGCAAGGGTTAATTCGATAATACTTGGAAATTTTTTATTTAGAATGAAAGTTTCTTTTTTATTTCTCAATCTTTTTTCATTAACAATTACTGTTTTATTGTTAATCTTTTATTTATTTCCATTCCACAATTACTACCCAAAATATTGTTTATATAGATATCTCAAAATTGAAAAATATATGATAGTATCTTAAAAAATACACTCTCACTTCAGTTCCTATTGAAACCACCATATAAAAAGCATTAAATTATTGTTAAATATTAGTTTTTTTGAATAAAAACAATTAAATGAAAATAAATCATAAATTATCAAAAATAATTTGCAAGAAAACGAAAGTTTTTCTATCTTCGTATTAGTAAAATTTAAATGCAAGTTTTAAATGTCATCAAGACATCAGGAAATACTAAAAATTCTGTCTGAGAAAGAAAATGTATCAGTTAGTGAATTGAGCAATTTGCTTGATGTTTCTGAGGTAACAATTAGAACAGACTTAAATAGCCTGGTTAAAGAAGGAAAGATTACCCGCACTCATGGGGGAGCACGTTTGATAGAAGAAAGATTAAAACAGGAATATACTTTCCAGACGCGTAAGAGTCTCAATTCTAATAAAAAGAAAAAAATCGGTGAAGTAGCCTCTCAATTTGTCAATTCTTTAGATTCAATTTTGCTTGATGCTAGCACAACTGCACTTGCCCTCGCACATGCATTAAGATCAAGAAATGAGTTAAAAGAAGTTACTGTAATTCCCACAGGAGTTTGGACTGCAATTGAATTAATGGGTTGCCAAAATATAAACGTACTTCTCCCCGGGGGATATTTAAGGCATACATCAGGTTCTATTATGGGATTGCCGACAAATGATTTTCTAAAGGATCTTATTATTCAAAAAGCTTTCCTCGGTGCATGGGGTATATCTTATAAGAATGGATTAACTGATACCAATCTTCTGGAAATTGAATTAAAAAAATTTGTTGTGAATAAAGTTAATGAAGTTATTATTTTATTGGATGGCAGCAAATTTAATCAATCAGGTCTTGCTTCTTATGCCGGTGTGGAGCAAATATCAAAAATAATTACCGATTCGTCTGCTCCTGCAGAGCAGGTTGAAAAATTTCGCAAAGCAGGTACTGAAGTTTTAATAGCAGATTCGAAATATGAATAATTTTAGGAGTCATTCTTTGTATAATACTAAACAAAGTAAAAGCTATATAAGTCAGAGATTATCAGAACAAGATTTAATCGATATAATTACTAAAGAAGTTAAAAATGTACTTAACAAAGATCTGCACCCGGAAAACATCGGCTTGCAGTTTCCTAAGATACCTTTAGGAATCTCTAATCGGCATATCCATTTAACTCCCAAAACTTTCCATACCCTATTTGGGGAGCAAACAGAATTTGAAACTTTGCGTCCTTTATATCAGCCTGGAGAATTTGCATCAAAACATGCTCTTACGATTGTCGGTCCAAAGCTGCGAAGCATACCAAATGTCCGGATTTTAGGTCCTTTAAGAAATTATGACCAGGTTGAAGTTTCATTAACTGATGCAATCTTTCTTGGTATAAATCCACCAGTTGTGAATTCCGGCAGTCTTGATAATGCCGCACCGCTTACTCTTGTCGGTCCGAACAGTTCAATTTATCTGGATAGGTGTGCCATTGTTGCAAGTAGGCATATTCACATGACTAATAAAGATGCAGAGAAATTCGGATTAAAAAGCGGTGATTTTTGCAAGGTACGGATTGGAGGTGAAAAAAGTACAATCTTTGAAAATGTACTTATAAGAACAAATGATAACTGGAGACTGCAGATCCATCTTGATACTGACGATGCAAATGCAGCAAACGTCCGCTCTGAAAATTATGTCGAATTTATTGGAAAGATGTAATTAATATGAAGCTTGGAAAAGTAACAGGACAATTAGTCTCAACTAAAAAGGCCGGAAATATTGATGGTTTAAAAATCCTGGTTGTTAATTATCTTGATGAAAAATTATCCGAAACAAAAAAGTCGGCTGCCTGCATTGATACTGTTGGAGCAGGAAATGACGATATTGTTCTTCTTTGCTCTTCCTCATCAGCCAGGTTAACAGATGTTACAAAAAAAACAGCAACCGATAATGCTATAGTCGGCATTGTTGATTCGGTATCCAGCGGAAGAAAATATAGTTATAAAAGATCTGATGGTGAATAACTGTGGAAATAAAGGTTGAAAAATTGGTCGAAGTTATTGTTGAAGAAGTTGTCAGGGAATTATCAAAAAAAGGTTTTTTGATTATGCCGGAGAATAAACAAAAAAATAATTCATGCTCATGTAAAGTTGAAAAGGTAAATCCGTCTAATTGCAGAACTTCTGATTTAAGTGAAAAATACCTAATAAGTATAAAAGAAGAAATAAATGATTGCCTGGCCCTTTAAAAATTAGATAATTAAAAATCTGTTAAAATATTCGGAACTATCTTGAAAATAAGTATTGAGAATTTGGTAGAGATAATCGTAAAAGAAGTTATAGCTGAACTTTCAAAAATTGGAGTTGAACCGGATTTCTCACAAGAAATGAAAACGGGTGATTATTCTAATTATGGAAATCGAAAAAAACAAGAGATTGATATGAGCGGATATAAAACACCAATACTTACTGAGTATACTTTGGAAACAATCGGTCAGGATGTAAATGAAATAATAATTCCCAAAGGAACTGTATTTACACCCGGAGCAAGAGATATAATTAAAAAGAGAAAATTTATTATCAGTTATAATTAATTAACAAATTAAAAAGGAGAACAAAATGTCGGGAGTAGCACTTGGATTTGTGGAAACACGCGGCAATACCGGTACTATACAAGCTATAGATGCGATGTTGAAGACAGCCAATGTTGAATTTGTAAAGCGGATTGAGATTGGCGGTGGTTATGTTACAGCTTTGGTCCGCGGAGAAGTAGGCGCTGTAAAAGCTTCTGTAGAAGCCGGGGCAGAAGCTGCTGCGAAGGTAGGTGAATTAATTAGTACTAATATCATCCCTTCGGCACATGCAGAGGTTTTCGAATTAATCGGAATTGAAAAATAGGAGAAATAAAAATGATAGAAGCATTAGGAATAATAGAAACAGTCGGATTCACCCCTGCTGTTCAAGCTGCGGACGCAGCTGTAAAATCTGCCAATGTAAAGCTTGGTAATTGGATCAAAGTTGGCGGAGGATTGGTAAACATTATTTTACGTGGTGATATAGCTGCGGTCAAAGCAGCAGTCGAAGCCGGCGTACAGGCTGCATCTAAATTAGGAGGAGTAAAATCAGAAGTAATAATTCCACGTCCTTCTGAAAAATTAGTTGCAAAGTTTCCAATTGAGCCAATAAAAAATTCAAAGAAATCTGCTAAATAAATAACAGAGGTCAGTCGTGAATATTAATGAAGCTCAGGTAGAGGATTTAGTCCAGAATATTGTAAGAAAGGTGATTGCCCAGACAACCGGAACAAATATATCTAAAGTTAAAACTGGCACAGGAGATTGGGGAGTCTTTGACAATATGAATGACGCTGTTGAGGCTTCTTATGAAGCATTTCAACTATATAAAGAAAGAAGTATTCAATGCAGGAAAAAATTTATAGATGCAATCAAACAGATGGCATTTGATCATAAAGAAACTCTTGCCAGGATGACTGTAGAAGAAACGAAAATGGGGCGTGTAGAACATAAAATAGCTAAGTTCGATAATGCTGCTAAAAATAGTCCCGGTGTAGAATATTTACAGCCAAAAGCATGGTCTGGCCGAAATGGATTAGCTCTCGATGAATATTCACCTTTTGGTGTAATCGGAAATATTACACCAAGCACCCATCCGGGTCCTACTATGATTAATAATATCATCATTCAGCTTGCCGGAGGTAATACTATAGCTTTTAATCCGCATCCTTCGGCAAAAAAAGTCAATGCTAAAGTTATTCAGCTGGCGAATCAATATATGGTAAAAGCTGGCGCACCACCAAATCTTGTAACTTGTGTTGCTGATCCGACACTTGAAACTGCAAAGATATTATTTGGTCATGAAAAGGTGGAACTCCTATCTGTAACGGGTGGACCTGTAATGGTTGATATGGCATTAACATATCCGAAAAGAGTTATTGCTGCCGGTCCAGGAAATCCGCCTGTGCTGGTAGATGAAACTGCAGATCTGACATTAGCTGCAGCAGAAATTACAAGAAGTTCAAGCTATGATAATAATGTTCTCTGTATTGCAGAAAAAGAAATTTTTGTTGTTGAGGCTGTTTTTGAAACCTTCATGAAAGAAATGGAAAAAGCAGATAATGTAAGATTATCCTCAACTCAAATGGATCAACTTGCTAAAAAAGCATTGGAACTTTCAGGAAAGCATTGGCTTATAGGCAGGGATTATGTAGGTCGTAACGCAAATGTTTTAGCAAAGGCAATCGGATTGGATATTTCTGAAAAAGTTCCGCTTTTATTTGGAGAAACCAATAGAGATCATCCATGGGTTGTGGCTGAACAAATGACTTCCTGTATTCCAGTTGTTAAAGTAAAAGATTTTGAAGACGGACTGCAGGCCTCTCTTAAAGCTGAGCATGGATTTAAACATACTGCAAGTATATTTACCCGTGATATGAATCGGGCAACTAAATTTACCAGGACTCTGAATTGCGATGTTCATACAATAAACGGCGGTACATTACGCGGCGATGGAGGGGATCTGGGTGAAGGATATTTTTCTCATACTATTGCCACTCCAACCGGAGAAGGTATTTGCACTCCGTTGGATTTTGTTCGAAAACGCCGGATAATGACTTACGGTGCTTATAGGTTTACTTAATAAGAAGAATAAAAACATTAAAAACATATAGAATAATAAAATAAGGAACTGAGTTATGGCATTAAAAAACGCAATAGGGATTCTCGAAACAAAAGGATTTGCTCCCCTGGTTCAGGGTGCTGATACTGCATTGAAAGCTGCCAATGTTGATATGATCGAATGGAGGCAGGTTGGCAGCGGTTATGTTTCCTTTATCATCGAAGGAGACGTTGCTGCAGTGAGAGCTGCAATTGAAGCAGGTGCAAGTTCTGCCTCTAAAGTTGGACAGGTAGTTTCACAGTTAATTATCCCTCGTCCGATTGAAGAACTTGACAAAACTTTTAACAAATAAATTAATCAAAGTTAATAATGATTTTTGCAAAAGTGATCGGGACAGTTGTATCTACACAAAAAGATAAAAACCTTAACGGTAAAAAGTTGCTTTTGTGTAAAGAAGTAGATCATAATGGTAATCCGTTAAATTCTTATCACGTTGCTGTTGATGCAGTGCAGGCAGGTGAGGGAAATTTTGTTTTACTTTCATACGGTTCATCTGCCAGGATGACTGAAACAACCAGGGATGCTCCTATTGATGCTGTTATTCTAGCAATTATTGATGATGTTCAGATAACTAGTAAAAACAAGGGATAATCATGAAGCTGGGAAAGGTAATCGGTGTTGTGTGGTCATCAAAAAAGGTGAAAGAAATTGAATGCTGCAGAATGTATATTCTTCAGCCTGTTTCAACAGAAGGGAACAAAACCGGTAATCCATTAGTTGCTGCTGATCCGCAAAATATAGCCTCAGGCGGAGATAGTGTAGTTTACGTAACGAGTACAGATGCTGCTCAGGCTTTTGATTCAGGTTTTGCACCGGTTAACGCAAGTATAGTAGCATTAGTAGATGAAATCGGTTGATAACTAAACTTTAATCAACCTTATGATATATTGAATGGATGAATGAGTGTAAGGTTAAATGTTTTTCCAACATCTTGAACTAGCACATACTCTTGTTTATCAACCGAAACTTAAGTGAAGGTGGAAACTTCGGCATTGATCGAATGAATTTTATTATTAATTAAAATCAGATTGTACATGTTTTTAGCTAGGGTAGAGAAAAAAGTAATTTCAAGTATAAAGCATAAGTCTTACAATGGTAAAACGGTTTTTGTAGTGCGACCTGTTTTTCCTGATGGGACTGCTAAAGGTAAAGAACAGGTAGCTGTAGACTATATTGGCGCTGGTATAGGCGATATTGTTGTTTGCGGCGGTGCACCCGGAGTAGCTAGAACAGTTTTTAATCTCGAATTAGCTCCGATAAAAACACTAATTATGGCTATCGTCGACAAAATAGATTATCGTGATATATAAGAGAAATTTTAAATGACCTTAAGCGAAATTAAAGATTTAGGAATCATTGGTGCTGGCGGTGCCGGATTTCCGACACATGTCAAACTGGATTCGAGTCCTGATACAGTTATAATGAATGCCGCTGAATGTGAACCGCTGCTGCATAAAGACATGCAGTTGCTGCTTAATTATCCGGATGATGTTTTATATGGATTAGAAATTGTTATGCAGCTTACAGGCGCCAAACAGGGGATAATAGGTATAAAGGAAAAACATAAAGAAGAAATTAAGCTGCTTAGATCAAAAATAAGCAGCAATATTAAAGTAATTGAAGTTGATGATGTTTATCCGGCCGGAGATGAAATTACTTTAATCTATATGACAACAAAAAGGCTTGTTCTGCCGGGAGCTTTGCCGATATCGGTCGGCTGTATTGTCCAGAATGTTGAGACTCTTTATAACATTGGGATAAACAAATTTGTAGCTGATAAATTTATATCTGTTGCGGGTGCTGTTAAAGAACCTTCAACGATTAAAGTTCCTGTAGGGATATCTTATAAAGATATTTTATCTCAATTTAAAATTACTGCTTCGGAGTATGTTGTAAGAACCGGCGGTTTGATGATGGGCGTTCTGGAAAATGATCTGAATAATGTGGTTTCAAAACGAACAGGTGCAATAATAGTATTACCATCCGATCACTATTGTGTTACCATGTACAAAAGATTTTCAACCGAACATGCAACGGATATAATTGCAAAAGCAGGGTGTGATCAATGCAGCTTTTGTACCGAATTTTGCCCAAGATATTTATTAGGCCAGCCGGTTAGACCTGAAACCGCAATGCGTAACCGTATGTTTACCAGGGAGGAATTTCCGCTTTTGGATCCCGGTAATTTTTCATGCTGTGAGTGTAATCTTTGTACTATGTATGCATGCCCGGAAGGATTGGATCCGAAAGGAGCAACTGTAATAGAAAAGAGACTGGCGATAGCACAGCAATTAAAATGGAGTGGTAGTGATATTACCGTCCATCCGATGTTTGATTACCGGAAAGTACCTACAAAAAAATTAATGCAAAGACTAGATGTTTTGATGTTTCGTGATGAAGGACCTATGAAAGATTTCAGCTTTAATCCTGCGGTGGTTCGTATCCCTTTAAATCAACATATTGGTATCCCTGCTGGACCGGTTGTAAAACCAGGAGATACTGTCAATAAGTATGATTTGATTGGGAAGTCTGCCGGAAAAATTTCTTCCAATGTTCACGCTTCAATAAGTGGAAAGATTGCATCGGTAAATAAAAATGAAATTATAATCCAGAGGAATTAATGGAAAGAAATGCTCTTGGAATAATTGAGCTTGCAAGTATTTATAAAGGATTTGAAGTTCAGGACCAGGTATTAAAATCAGCAAATGTTGAAAAAATAATTGCAAGAACGATTTGTTCCGGAAAATATTTTATGGTGGTCAGAGGTAATGTTGCTGATGTAGAAACGGCAATTACTGTTGCCAGAGAAGTTGGCGGATTTTCAGTTGTAAATCTGACAACTATTCCAAATCTGGATCCAAGAATATTTCCGGCGATTGCAGGAAATACAACAATACAAATAGATAATTTTAATACCAATGTAAATGCTATGCTTATTATCGAAACATTTTCGGTAGTATCTGCGATAAAAGCTGCTGATTTTGCTGCAAAGGAAGCCAGTCTTGATATTTTAAGGATCCATGTTGGAATGGCTGTCGGAGGTAAAGGTTTTGTCGTAATTACCGGCGATATTGATGCACTTGAAGCGGCCGTTAAACCGGCAATCGAATATATTAAACAGGATGGCATGCTCGCCGGTTATGTTATAATTAAAAATCCTCATAAAGAAGTATTAAAGGAATTGATTTAATATAATACAGAAAAAATTAAATTAGTGAAAATTAAAAAGGAACAATAAATAAATTAAGAGAACGGTTGAATGGATGAATGATTGAAGGGCAAGATTATGTTAAAAATTATGGTAGCCGAATGATTACAAATAGAATAAATAAAAAAATACGATTTTTCGTAGCTCATTCAGTCAATCAACTATTCAATCCGTCTTTGTTTTATAAAAATAAATTTAAATATTTTTGTTTTATCTAAATGGAGAATTTATTATGAATAGTGAATGGGAAATAAAACAACTGATGGTTGATGTGGGGAAAAGAATCTGGACCCGCTGTTATGTTGGTGCGAATGATGGAAATATATCTGTCAGGCTGAATAGTGGTGAAATTTTAACAACTCCGACAGGAGTAAGTAAAGGTTTTATGACTACCGATATGATTATTAAAGTTGACGAAAAGGGAAAAGTAATATCGGGTAATGCTAATTATAAACCGTCAAGCGAACTAAAAATGCACATGGAAGTTTATAAGGAACGGCCGGATATTAATTCAGTTGTCCACGCTCATCCTACTTATGCAACAAGTTTTGCAGTTGCGGGGATACCGCTAAACAAATGTGTATTACCTGAAGCAATTATTGTTATTGGTGCTGTCCCGATAGCTAAATATGGTTTGCCGTCAACAATGGAAATTCCTGATTCGATAAGAGAATATATAAAAAATTCTGATGCCATTCTGTTGGAAAATCATGGTGCATTAACATTGGGCAGTGATTTAATTAATGCATATCATAAAATGGAAACTCTTGAACATACCGCCACTATTGTTTGGAAAGCTATTCAACTTGGGAACGTTAATGTACTTCCTGAGTATGAAAGAGATCGATTATTAGCATTACGGGATAATTATGGTCTGCAGGGAAGATTAACCACATGCGATGCTACACCAATGCCTAGTAATGATCATTCTATAATTGAAACCGGTGAAATGAAAAACTATTCCTCAGAAAATGTTTCAGAAAAAACTATCAGGGAAATTACCGAAAAAGTACTTGCTAGACTCAAACAAAGCTGAAAACATATCGTAGGTCGCTTAACAAGGTTATAAGGATTAGTTTTATGAAAATATTAATTGCAAATCCGGGCAGCACTTCGTATAAGTGCAAGTTATATGATGCATCAAATATGGATGTTTTATTTCAGGCATCAGTTGAAAGAATAGGGGATAATGAAGGGATTTATTCATACAATTTCGGTAGCAATACTAAAAAAGTACTCAAACAAAACATTCCGGATTACTTTACTGCAGTCAAACTTACTTTAGATAATTTAGGTGAGCAATATTCCATTGAAGATTTGAGTGCTGTAGGATTCAAAACCGTACTTGTTAAAGGAATTACCGGATGTGTTGAGCTTACAGATGATGTACTAAAAGCTATGCAGGAATACCGTTTGCTTGCACCTGTTCATACTGATGTATATATAACTGCAATTTCCATATTTAAAAAATTATTGAGTTCGATCCCTTTGGTAGGTTTGTTCGAAACGCATTTTCATAAGAACATTCCCCCGGAAGCATTTATGTATGGAATTCCATATGAATATTATGAAAAATATGGTATTCGTAAGTATGGATTTCACGGTGCTTCACATAGATATATAGGAATAAGAGCAAAAGAATTATTCAATGCTGACAAAATTATTTCATGTCATCTTGGCGGAAGTTCATCTGTATGTGCTATTAAAGATGGATGGTCAATTGACACTTCAATGGGGATGAGTCCGCAAAGCGGGTTACTTAATGCAAAAAGAGTCGGAGATTTTGATTCATTTGCACTTCTGTATCTCATGGATAAGGAAAACCTTTCGATTCAGGATGCAGCTGATCTGCTTATATCAAAAAGCGGGGTAGCCGGAATTTCAGGGACAAGCGGGGACTTTAGAGATATTGAAGAGAAGATGCTGAAGGGGGATAAAAGAGCTGAACTTGCTTTCAAAACTTTTGCCTATTATGTTAAAAGATATATCGGTGAATATATGATTATTTTGAATAGTGCCGATTGTATTGTATTTACAGCAGGTGCAGGTCAGAATTCGTGGCTTCTTCGTAATGAAATTATATCTAATATGGAAAATTTGGATATACTGATTGACGATGAAATTAATAAGTCAAATCCAAAAGAAGGATTAATCTCCCGCAGTAATTCTAAAGTAAAAGTGGCAGTAATCCCAACCAATGAAGAATTAATTGTGGTTACTGAGGTTAAGAAATTCTTAGAGAACAATTTATAGACTCCCGCAAATCCTAAAAGAGTAATTTTCCCCGAAAGATATTTCAGTTAAAATTCATTTCTAAAAACAAATTATTTTAATAAAAAACTTGAATTCTATTCTAGAAAAACTTAATTATGGATTCAAATAACTTGTATAATCCAGCCAATAAAGTCTTTAGGAGAATATTTATTTATGGCTATAATAGATAAGATAAAAAAAACTAAAAAATCAAAACAGGTAAAAAAATTTTAAAACCTAAATTGATTATAGGCGCCTCCTGCAAGCCATTTTGAAGTAAAAAAGAGGATACAAAATTATAAAGAGGAGTTTTTAATTTTCAATATTTTTCTTAACTATTAATAATTAAAACAATGAATACTGAATTTAAGCAGCATCAAATAGAAAATGTACTAATTTATTTACTCCTATTTAGCTCTTCGCTTGCGCTTTCATTTTTCTATAAAAATGATAACAAGCCCCCTGATGATAAAAGAATGGAATGGTTCGGAGATGCGAAGTTCGGTCTATTTATTCATTGGGGACTCTACTCCATTCCCGCCGGTGTATGGAAAGGTAGAGAGTACCCGGGTATTGGTGAATGGATAATGAACCATGCTAGAATACCTGTAAAGGAATATGAACAACTTGCCAAGAATTTTGATCCGGTAAAATTCGATGCAGATAAATGGGTTAAAATGGCTAAGGACGCAGGAATGAAATATGTCGTTATCACTTCCAAGCACCATGACGGATTCGCTATGTATCATTCGAAGGTAAGTCCATATAATATATATGATGCAACTCCGTTTAAACGCGATCCAATGAAGGAACTATCCGAAGCTTGTAAAAAATACGGATTGAGATTCGGCTTTTATTATTCACAAACACAAGACTGGCATGAGCCGAATGCTGCTGGAAATGACTGGGATTTTAATGGCGATAATCCAACAAACTTTACGCAGTATCTTAATGATAAAGTAATTCCGCAGGTTAAAGAGCTTCTTACTAATTATGGTCCCATTTCAGTTCTTTGGTTTGATACTCCGCGTTTTATGACTTCACAACAAAGTAAAGAACTTGCAGATCTAGTTCATAAATTACAGCCTGATTGCCTAATTGATGGACGAATCGGCAATAAAATGGGAGACTTTCAAACTAAAGGTGATAATAAAATTCCTACTGGAGCTACTTCTTCAGATTGGGATACTCCTGCAACAATGAATGATACATGGGGATATAAAAAGAATGATCACAATTGGAAATCAATTGCGCAATTAATAAAAGCCGTTGTTGAAGTAGCAAGTAAAGGGGGCACATATCTTCTGAACGTCGGGCCTACATCGGAAGGAGTGATTCCACAGCCAAGTATTGACAGATTACAACAGATTGGTAATTGGCTAAAGAAAAACGGCGAAGCTGTTTATGGAACAAGAATGAGCCCTTTTATTGAAGAACCTGAATGGGGAATGATTACTGTTAAGCCGGGGAAAATGTTTTTAAATGTTTTCGATTGGCCCAAAGACGGAAAGTTAGAGCTATATGGTTTGCGAAATAAAGTGAATAAAGCTTCATTAATTGCGGGGAATAAAGAATTGGCTTTTAAACAACAGGAAGATAAGATACTTGATCATCAGGTATTGATTATTAATGTTCCAGCTCAAGCGCCAGATCCTATTGTATCTGTAATCGAACTGGATTACGATGGGAATGCAGATGTTAATCAACAGATTGAACAGCAGCCTAACGGGATAATAATTTTGAATGGAATTCAAGCCGAACTTCATAAAAGTTCGGATAGTGCACAAATTAAAATTGATGATACCGGAATATTGGATTGGATGAATCCAAAAGATTGGGTAAACTGGAATTTTGTTGTAACTAAACCTGGCACTTTTGAAGTTGCTCTCGGATCATTTCAAGTCAAAAGAGGAGGCGGCCGAACCAGAAGATCAATTTATGAAGGGGGGCATAAAATGTCTCTTAGTCTTGGAGAACAACATTTGGATTTTACGACAGAAACCAAGATGAATAATATTGAAAAACCTTCCCCATATTTTACTGATATAGTAAGTACTGCAGGTAAAATAATAATTTCAGAACCTGGGAAATATACTTTAGATTTAAAACCCAGCAATATAATTACAAAAGAAAATGTGGGATTAACTTTGCGATGGATCAGGTTGAAGCCGGTAAATTAATTTATTGGAGAGGGTGTTATAAAACAAAGATTTAATTAGTTAATAATAATTTCTGAGCTTTTTATTTATTTTGTTAAAGGAAACAGGGGTATGAAATCATTAAATAACCATTTGCACAAACGTTTACCTAAATTTATTTACCGGTTAAATGAAACTCTTTCAATTAAAAGAGTGCCTGCAAAATTAATTTTTTTGATTATCGGTTTTCTTTCAACTGTCTGGTTTTTAGTGCGGGTTATCCCTAGACCAAGCCGGGCAGCTTATCCATGTATGAAAGTTGCCTATCCGCTTATGTCCGGTTTTGTAACTTATTTATTAGGATTGGCGGTAACCATTTTTGCGTATAAAAAATTCAAGAGAAACTTAGCTAATGCGAAATATATTGCTGCTGCTTTATTTTTCATAGCAGCTCTTCTTGCTGGAATTTATACTTCAGCAACTACTTCAGTCCCGGTATATGCTAATTCAAAAGTTTTGCTCGATCCAAATCAACCGATAGGTATTGCTAAGGGAATTTATCCCGGCAGAGTTGTTTGGGAATGGAATCCTAATGCAACCAATGAAAACTGTACTAATACATTCGGTGACGGCTGGTTTATGAATAAAAATACAGATATTGATGTTGTCGATTCAATGGTTTCGGATGCTATTCTAAAACTAACTGGAAAAAATTCAGTCAAGGAAGCCTGGGATGTTTTATTTAAATATTTCAATAGAGAACATGGAAAAGGAGATGTAAGCTACAAAGACGGTGAAAAAATTTTTATTAGAACAAACCAAGTAAGTGCAAGCAGCGGAACATATGATAAAAATACATTTGAAATATTGAATCAAAAACGTTATGGAATGGCTGAGACTTCCCCACAAGTTACATTGGCAATATTAAGGCAATTACTAAATGGTTACGGAATTAAACAGGAAAATATTTCAATTGGTGATCCAATGAAACACATGTATAAGCATGTTTTTGATATGTGGCATAATGAATTTCCAAATGTGATTTATATAGATTCGGATGCAAAGTTGGGACGGACTGCCCCGGTTAAACCTGTTCAACCATCAATTTATTATTCAGATCGTGGAACAGTATTAAAAACAAACGGCACTTCTGGCAGCCCTGTCTACTCGGATTATTTTCCTACTGTGATTACTCAAGCAAATTATATGGTCGTTATCCCGGCGTTAAAAGCTCATGCAAGGGGTGGAGTAACTCTGAATGCAAAAATACATTTTGGTTCAAATCTGCGTGGCGGTGCTGCTCATCTGCACGGCGGACTTGTTGCCCCTAATGAAGAAAATAATGATCCTATGCGTACAGGTTATGGTCTGTACCGCGTTCAGGTTGATCTAATGGGCGATAAATATTTGGGAGGGAACACTATCTTGTTTTTGGTAGATGGTCTATGGGGAGGCTCAGAAGCTAATGATCCGCCGCGGAAATTTCAGATGGCTCCTTTCAATAATGATTGGACTTCATCAATATTTATGTCACAAGATCAAGTAGCATTAGAATCTGTTTGTTTCGATTTTTTAAAAGCAGAATATACTGCAGAACGGACTCCTTTTTACGGAGATTATCCCCAGATGCCTGGTGCAGATGATTATTTAAATCAGGCTGCTGACTCAGCTTATTGGCCTCCAAATATAAAATATGATCCTGAGAATGATGGTTCTGCCCTCGGCAGCTTGGGAGTTTGTGAACACTGGAATAATCCTACTGATAAAGAGTATTCGAGAAATCTTCATTCCGGAAATGGTATTGAGCTTGTGTTTATTAAATCTGTAACTTCTATAAAAAATCCGGCTGTTGATATTCCAGCATTGTTTATACTCTATCAGAATTATCCCAATCCATTTAATCCAAATACAAAAATAAGATACTCAATCCCTCCATTTTCAGGAAAGAAAAGTGCTGTCTCCATTGTACAATTGAAAATTTTCGACATACTTGGTAATGAAGTTGCAGCTCTCGTAAACGAGGAGCAGGCTCCGGGTAACTATGAAGTTGAACTTAATGCATCAAAACTTGCCAGCGGTGTTTATTTATGTAGGCTTGATTTTGGTAATAGGCATTTATCAAAAAAAATATTGCTACTAAAGTAAAAATAATTTAAACCGGTTATTTGCTAATAAAATATTATTTGCCTTTTTCATTAGTGATTAAAATAATTTTAAAATATTGCGTAACAGCTCTTTTAATAAATAAAAACTAACAAATACTATTATGAAAATAATAACAATTTTAAGCTTGATTTTTTTATCATTATTTATCACTTCTTATATGGTGTATAATGATAAAACCATGATAAAAACGAATCTCCAACTTGCAGAAGAGCAGGAATCTTTAATGCTTGAAAAAATTGGGGATTCCATACTTAATCCGAGAAGCATAAACAAAGACGGAAGCCTGAAGCTTGTTGAATCTCATGATTGGACTAGCGGATTTTTTCCTGGCTGCCTTTGGTACTTATATGAATATACAAAAGATGACAAGTGGAAAAAATCTGCTGAATTTTTTACACATAATGTTGAACAGGAACAGTTTAACGGCGGGACTCACGATATGGGTTTCAAAATGTTTTGCAGTTATGGAAATGGTTACCGATTAACCGCCAATGAAAAGTATAAGGATATCCTTCTTCAAAGCGCTAAAACTTTAAGCACACGTTTTAACCCCAAAATAGGATGCATCCGTTCCTGGGATCACTATAAAAGTAATTGGCAGTATCCCGTAATAATTGATAACATGATGAATCTTGAATTACTTTTTTGGGCTTCAAAAGTAAGCGGTGATTCAACTTATTATAAAATAGCAGTTACGCATGCTAACACAACCATGAAAAATCATTTTAGAGACGATTACAGCACATGGCATGTCGTAAATTATGATTCTGTAACGGGCAAAGTAATAAGTAAGGAAACACATCAAGGGTATTCCAATGAGTCATGCTGGTCAAGAGGGGAAGCATGGGCACTTTACGGATATACAATGTGCTATAGAGAAACCAAAGATCGCAGTTATTTAATACAGGCACAGCATATTGCCGAATATATTTTAACTAATAAAAATCTTCCCCAAGACATGATCCCTTATTGGGATTACAATGCGCCAAATATTCCGAATGAAGAAAGGGATGCCTCTGCAGCTGCTATAATGTGTTCTGCATTTTATGAGTTAAGTTCTTATGATGGTAATGAAAAAGAGAAATATAGATCTGCGGCCGATAAAATATTAACTAGTTTATCCTCACCAAATTACATGAGTGAAAAGGGTGAAAATGAAAATTTTATTTTAATGCATTCCGTCGGAAGCAAACCTGCAAATTCAGAAGTCGATGTTCCTCTTATTTATGCTGATTATTATTTACTTGAAGCGAATCTTCGAAGGCTTAAATATGAAACTAGGAATAAATAAAATTTTTATTACCTCATATTATCATATAAATGCTGCAGCATTAATTAAATTAATTAATAATGTCTTGGATAACAAATGAAATATATTTTTAAACTCTTCTTCATTGTTTTGGTTATTGCAAATATTTCTTTTTGTGGGAAGAAAGATAAAGTTAAAACTTATTCAATTAATCCTGATCGATTAATCGAACTTCATAATATGTTCTTAAAAAACAAATTACAAAAAAATAAAGCTTTTGAAGAATCTTATTAATAAGGCAGATGATTTCCTGGAAATGAAACCTGTCTCGGTATTGGATAAATCGGTTACACCTCCAAGCGGAGATAAACATGATTATATGAGTATGGGGCCTTATTGGTGGCCTAATCCTGATACTAAAGATGGATTACCATACATAAGAAAAGATGGGGAGAGAAATCCTGAAATTTATAAAATTACCGATCATGCTTACGAAGGGAAAATGACAAATGCTGCACATACTCTTTCTCTCGCGTATTTTATAACAAAAGACTCAAAATATTCTATTAAAGCTTCTCAGCTTCTCCGTGTTTGGTTTATTGACGATTCGACAAAAATGAATCCTAATTTAAACTTTGCTCAAGGTATCCCGGGAATATGTACAGGTAGAGGAATTGGAATTATAGAATTGTCATCAATCTATAATATTATTGATGCAGTTGGAATCTTAGAGACTTCGAATGACTGGTCCCCAAAAGATCACGAACAAACTCATGAATGGTTCGAAAATTATCTGGATTGGCTTACAACGAGTAAGTACGGAAATGATGAATCGGATTGGAAAAATAATCATGGCTCATGGTACGACGTTCAGGTCGCTTCAATTTCATTATTTCTCGGGAAAAATGATCTGGCAAAACAAATTGTTAATAGGGCAAAAACTAAAAGGATAGGTCTGCAAATTCAATCCGACGGCAAACAGCCATTGGAATTAGAAAGGACAAAATCATGGAGCTATAGTGTATTTAATCTTAATGCACTTTTTCATCTCGCTTTTTTAGGTGATCAAGCCAGATTGGATTTATGGCATTATGAAAGCACGAATGGCGGTTCAATCAGGAAAGCACTTGATTATATACTTCCATTTGCATTAGAAATGGATAAATGGAAATATAAGCAGATTCAAAAAATTGATATTAATTCAATTTACCCGTTGTTACTTTTAGCAGAGATAAAATTTGATAAGAAAATTTATTCCAGCTGGATAAAGAAAATTTTCGATGGAGATGAAAAAAAACAATTGACTAATTTGTTATATTGATAATTAAGATGAATTTAGCGATCTATGATTGCCAAATATAAAATATGTTTATTAAAATTTTATTTAAGGAAGACTAATCACATTAACATTAAGATGAGATTTCGATCTATTCTTTTTTTATTGATAATTACTTCATTCCTTTCTTGTGATACTAGGAATAGTGAAACGAATTCAGAAATACCTTGGCTGGTCGACTATGTTAATCCTTTAATCGGAACAGCACCAGCCAATACTTTAAGTGCATTAAAACATGGTAAAGGGAGTGAGAATAATGCACAAGTTGTTCCGTTTGTAACAGTTCCATTTGGAATGACCAACTGGACGCCGCAAACAAGAGCAACAGAAGAAAAATGTATTGCTCCATATTATTTTAAGGATAGCGTTATTAATGGCTTTAGAGGAAGTCATTGGCTAAACGGATCTTGCGTACAGGATTACGGAAGTTTTACAGTTATGCCTGTCTCAGGCAAAATAAAATGCTTACCGGCTCAAAGAGGTTCAAAGTTCTCTCATTTTGAAGAAGTTTCAACTCCATACTATTATAAAATATTTTTAAAAGACTATAACATTATTACTGAAATGACTGCAACAAAAAGAGTAGGTCTATTTAAGTTTACTTTTCAAAACAAAGGAACCGGTCATATAATAATGGAACCGAATAGTAGTTATGGAGAAGGCTTTGTTAAAATTCTACCGGGGAATAATGAAATAGTCGGTTATAACCCGGTTCATAGAATATACCAGGGATGGGGGGATTATGCCGGATTTAAAGGATATTTTGTTGCAAGATTCAGTCGATCATTTAACCAATTTGGTATATATAACGGGGAAAAAATTGATAGTGGCAAAACCGAAATTTCTAACCTTAAAAATATTGGAGCATTTGTTTCCTTTAATCTCATTAAGAATGACAATATTCTTGTTGCCGTTGGAACTTCATTTACAAGTATTAATGAAGCAAGAGCCAATCTTGATGCTGAGATACAGAATTTTAATTTTGATTCAATCAGGAAACAGTTGTTCAATAAATGGGAAAATATGCTTTCACTCGTGAAGGTGGAGGGAAATAATGAAGAAGATAAAATAAAGTTTTATACCGCACTGTATCATTGTTTTTTACAGCCAAGAGTTTATAATGATTTTGACGGTTCTTATGTGAAATTTTCCGGCGGAGATTCAATATTTAATTCACAAAGTGAAAATTATTATTGCGATTTTTCAATGTGGGATACATACCGTGCACTTCATCCGTTATTTAATCTGCTTATTCCCGATATCAATAAAGATATGATGAAATCACTTCTCATAAAGGGCGAAGAAGGGGGCTGGCTCCCTATTTTTCCATGCTGGAACAGCTATACTTCAGCTATGATAGGTGACCATGCAATTGCTGCAATTGCAGATGCATACTGCAAAAACGTTATTGATTTATCTCAAAGTGATTATAAGCTCCTTCTTAAAAATGCAATGGTATCGCCAAAAAATTATTCTGATTATGTTCAGGGTAAAGGAAGAAGGGCGTTGAATTCGTATTTAAAATATGGATACATCCCTCTTGAAGATAGTGTAAAGGAATCGTTTCATAAAAATGAACAAGTATCCCGGACTCTTGAATATGCATACGATGATTTTGCATTAAGCAGCATTGCCTTAAAAATCGGAAGTTATTCGGATTTTAAAGCACTTGCTAAAAGAGCAATGAGTTATGAAAATGTTTTTGATAAACTGGATAACTGCGTACGCGGAAAATATAAAGACGGCAGCTGGATCCAGGACTTCAATAAATTAAATAGAGTGTCATACATAACCGAAGGCACTCCATGGCAATATACTTGGTATGTTCCTCACGACATTGACGGATTAATAAATCTTATGGGAGGAGAGGAAAAATTCAATAGTAATCTAGATAATTTTTTTGCGGCAGATCAATACTGGCATGGCAATGAACCAGGGCACCAAATTCCATTCTTATATAATTTTTCAGGTCAGCCCTGGAAGACCCAGAAAAAAGTATCTGAAATAATGGAACAGGAATATGGACTTGGACCGGGTGGATTAAGCGGGAATGATGATGGAGGACAGATGTCCGCATGGTATGTATTCGCTGCTTTAGGATTTTATCCTGTATGTCCTTCAAGACCGGAATATGTAATTTCGGGACCTCATTTTGATAAAATTACAATTATGCTTCCTAATAAAAAATCTCTTATTATTAATGCGCCCGGAATTTCTAATGGGAAAAAATATATTAAGAAGATACTACTTAATGGCAAAATTTATGATAAAAATTATTTCAGTCATTTCGATTTTATGAACGGTGGAATCATCGAATTTCAAATGACCAATCAGCCTGATATAAACTGGGGCATTTTGAAATCATCCAGACCAAGCTCGATATCAAATTAGTTTACAAATTTTACTTTTTATATACTAGAAAGGGGTTAATGGAAACACTTGGTAATTAATGAGGATAAATATTATGAAAAAATTGCTACTATTTTTTTCAGCCGTTTTATTATTATGTAATGAGTATATAATTCCTCAAACTCCCCAATCTCTCCGGTCTGATATTTCAATCCAAAAAATAGTGAGTGTTGAAAATGACTGCAGACGGATAGCGAGAGATCCGTCCACTGGTAAAGTATATTATATAAGAGCTAATGGAAATATTAATGAAGTCGACATTGCAAATAAAACTACCAAACTGGTTTATTCCGGGTTGACAACTCATGCATTATCATTTGAAGGGGGAGGCGGATTTACGATTGCTAATGACGGTACATTTTTTATCGTTTCAGATCCTCGGGATTTGCTTTATGATCACGGAGTAATTATCAGGGGAAAAATGAAAGACAGTAGTAGGATTTGGGATACCGTTGTGGTTACGGAACCATATTTAATTCCCGGGGGAAGAGATCACCGGTTTAATGGAATTATTGTAACCTTAGATCAGAAATATTTAATTGTAAATAGCGGGTCTAGAACCGATCATGGTGAAGAGCCCGTGAACGGAGGGCGGGAATATCCAATTACATCCGCAATGTTCAAGATTCCGATTGATTCAAAAAACCTTATACTTTACAATAATGAAGACAGTCTAAGACAATATCTTTTTGTTGACGGAGTGCGTAATAGTTTTGATATGGCGTTCACTGCATCCGGAGACCTGATCGCAACCGAAAACGGTGATACTCGTGACGACACTGAAGAATTAAATTGGATTAGAGAAGGACGTCATTATGGTTTTCCCTGGAGAATTGGAATTCTTGATAATGCTCAGCAATTTCTTGATTATGATCCTGCAGAAGATCCGCTCCTAGGGTCTTCAAATATTGAAAGTACATTTCACAACGATCCTGATTTTCCTCCCAAACCCGATAGTATTGTTTTTACAGATCCGATTTTAAATGTAGGCCCTGATGATGATAAATTTAGGGATACCGATAGAGTTGTAAAAGATGCAAGTGATCTTGGTTTAAAACTCGGAACATTTACACCGCATAGCTCCCCTCTTGCAATTGTTTTTGACACATCATTTGCTTTAAGCAGCGAATTTTCCGGCGATGGATTTTTAATGGGATATAGCGCTCACAGCGCAAAAAAGTCTGCTCCCTTCAACGAGCCTGGTGAGGATTTACTTCATATAGAGCTTAATAAAATAGATGCTGAAGATAGATATGAGGTTAGTGTCACACGAATTGCTCAAGGATTTACAGGTCCGGTTGATGCAATCTTAATTGAAAATAAAATTTACGTAATTGAAACAGGAAACGGTTCAAATATCTGGGAAGTTTCACTCCCTTCAAAAGCAACTTCGGCTGGCGAAACCAATAAAAATTCTTTACAATTTTCGTTAGAACAAAATTATCCTAATCCGTTTAATCCATCTACAAGAATAAAATATTCTATTCCTAAACCCGGTTTAGTTAGTCTAAAAGTTTATAATGTTTTAGGTAAAGAAATAGCAACTTTGATAAATGAAGAAAAGCAGGCAGGAGATTACAGTATCCAATTCACCACTAATAATAAACAGCTGGCAAGCGGTGTTTATTTCTACAGGCTGCAGGCTGGTTCATTTATTGGTACAAAGAAATTCATACTATTGAAATAAGTTCATCTCTTATAGTCATTAATATGTTGGAAGTAGCTTTGAATTAATATAAAAATTTTTGGATAAACACTTTATCAAATCCATCTTTTTATTTCCTGGATCATGCGGAATTCAAAAATTTAATTGTTTACCTGATGTTTTTATTCCATACGGGAAATCTTCCCGGAGTGTATGGAGCACCATACTTTTCCAGCGCTGATTCAAGACTCTTTACTTCTCCGTCAATTGATTTTAATTCCGACAATAAACCGTCGAATTGACTAGCTGCCGCATCATATGATTGAATATAGGTTGTAGTCGGGGCAGATGTAGTAGTCCATAAAGAAGAAGTTATTAAATCAACACGCTGTTTAACCGATGTAGGAGAACCGCCTTCATATTGAACTATCAGTGGATCACCGTTAAGTCTGCGGTTAAAATCATCGAGCTCTTTTTCAATTTTAATTACAGTTTTGTATGATTCATCAGGAACTTCGGCTCCATCAACAACTGCTTTTTTAAAGTATTTAATTTTTTCGTCCAGTGATTTCCTATACTCATCGGCACCGGAAATTGCCCTGGTGAGCTCAGCAACCATTTTATTAAATTTATCCAGTTCAAGCCTATCTTCTGCCGGAAGGCTCGTATTGTTCAATGATTTGCATATAAATTCCTGAGAAGGAACTAATTCAGTAAATATTCCATCCTGAAATTTTGAAAGAGCTACTTTGTATTTTCCCGGTACAATCATGTATCCAAGATCCGGCTGATTCCACGGAATTGAACTATCAAAAGGTTTTAATGAAACTGGAGTGAACGGATTGTACCTGAAATCCCATGTAAGCCTGTTAACTCCTTTTTTGGGTTCTGATTTTATCTTTCTTATTACATTTCCCTGTTCATCATTTAAATAATATGTAAATACTGCGCCGACTTTCGGATTGGGTGCTGTATAAAAATTTGCGCCCTGAAAAGCTACACCCGGGAAACCAAATGGGGAAGATTCAATAAACATAAGTGCGTCTTTGACGGGGAATATATATGCATCTTTATTTAAAGTTTCGCTGGTCATATAGCGGAGAGGAGAATAATCATCAAGTATATAAATTCCTCTTCCAAAAGTAGAAACAACAAGATCGTTTTCTCTTCTCTGGATACATAGGTTCATAACCATATCTGTAGGAATCCCATTTTTGAATTTTATCCACTCTTTTCCGCCGTCAACTGTAAAATAAACCCCGAACTGTGTTCCCAGAAAAAGCAAATCTTTATTCAAATTATCTTCAGCAAGAGTAAAGGTGGATCCTTCATCCGGTAAATTGCCGTTAAATAAAAACCAGGAGCTTCCTCCATCGGTTGTTTTGAAAAGATAAGGCTTGAAATCACCGGCAACAAAATTTTCACAAGCAGCGTACGCTGAATTTTTATCAAAATGGGATGCCACTATTTGTGAAATCCCTGCGTATTCCGGCAAACCTGGAGTAGAAGATTTAATCCAGTTTTTTCCTCCATTAGTTGTATGATAAATTAATCCATCACTGGAACCCAGCTGACGCCGCGGTCAGTACTTTTATAAAAACCGCCATCCTTTGCTGATTCAACAATTGCATAAAGAGCATCGGGATTTACAGGTGAGACAGCCAATCCTATTCTTCCAAGATCAGCATCAGGCAATCCCTTGTTCATTTTATCCCAGGCTGCACCGCTGTCTGTAGTGCGATAGATCCCGCTCTCAGGTCCTCCGCTTACACCGGTATAAAAATTTCTCATCCTTTGGTGTGCGGCAGCATATATAATATTTTTATATCTAGGATCCATATGAACTTCAAAACATCCGGTGAACTTACTGATGAATAAAACATTGTTCCATGTTTTACCGCCGTCAGTTGTTTTAAATATTCCTCTGTCCCCGCCGGCAACCCTTGAAGGACCATACGCTGCAACATAAACCGTATTGGGATTTTTCGGGTCTATAACGATTCCTCCAATTTGCCTGGATTCTTTTAATCCCATATTTTTCCAGCTGCTGCCGCCGTCTTCACTCTTGTATACTCCATCACCGTAAATTACATTATTCTGATTATTGTTTTCTCCTGTTCCAACCCAAACTACATTGGGATTTGTGGGATCAATTGATATTGCCCCGATTGCGTAGGAATTCTGGTTGTCGAATACAGGAGAAAATGTAGTCCCGTTGTTTGTAGTTTTCCATAAAGAACCATGACCTGCCCCAACAAAGTATTCACTATGATCAAACGGATTAACAGCCAGTGCAACAACTCTTCCCCCGGTAACCGCCGGTCCAATACTTCTGAATGATAATCCGCCAAATGGAATATTCTTAAGTGAATCAGGTTCAGGCTGAGATTTATCCTTTGCTGCCAGATTAACTGTGGAAATCAAAAGTACAAAAGCGAATAGAGACATTATCGTTTTTTTCATACTAATAGCTAATTTATGTTTAAAGGAATGAAGAATTCTAACATGCAAAATTGGAAATCCAATTTTTTAGTGAAGATCAAAATAAAATTAAATGAAAATTTTTATTAATTCTAACTAATATAATATTTTTTTGATGGAAGGTTTTATTTCCAGATATGTGGGTGTCCGGTAAAAACAGTCTTATAGTTGTATACCATTATGTATAATTATTCTTTCGTGTAACAATTTCGTAGCGATTGTTTTTTCCCC
Organism: uncultured Ignavibacteria bacterium; assembly: GCA_963739895.1. Taxonomy (GTDB): domain Bacteria; phylum Bacteroidota; class Ignavibacteria; order Ignavibacteriales; family Ignavibacteriaceae; genus CAVQBP01. Next base: position 200,833 of record CAVUCR010000011.1, read on the forward strand.
TCATTTTGTCTCTTTCCTTCCTCAAAAACCACATATAACACCGCAATTTATTTCTCTTCCAGTATATATGTAAGTCGGGGCGAGATGGGCGGTGTCTTAAACATTTGGTACATCAACAGAAAAAATTGAACGCACTCCATCTTTATCCGAAGTAAAAAAAACCTTATCAGCACTATGGTTAAATATGGGATGAGGGTGGCAGTCCTGCGACTCCCAAGTAGAACCGTGACGGCAAAGAGGGATCCATTTAATAATTTTTTTGCTCCAATTTATTTTTAACAAACATATCCACTCACCGGATATTTCCGATTTTTTCAATCCGGTATCGATAGACGGATCTTTAGCCCTGAAGATCACCATTTCCATTTTTAATTTTATCATCATAATAACCATCGGTAATTAACATTCCTGACTTTCCTTCGGTGAAATGCCCGTACCGGTTCCATCCTTTAGGAAATGCAATCTCAATTATTTTACTTCCATCCGGTTTCAAGCGTCCAACATAAGCGAGCCCGTTTTTATAAGCACCATGATAAATTATCGCGGATCCATCCCGTTCCCACATCTCATGACAAGTCCAATCTTCTTTAGATCGACCTTCTCCAATTGTACGTAATGCATTGTGCCGTTTACCATTCCAAAGCCAGATCCTTCTAATCCCGCAATCAGAAGGCCATTCATTATTATATAATATTTGGTTATTGTCTATCGGTGAGAATTGAACATGTGTAATCCAAGCTCCAGGTACTTTTTCACAAATGATTTCCTTACCGGTTTCAGTGTCATAAATACGCAGATATGAAGAGAGTTTTTCAGAGCGTACGCGTTTGTCAATATCGTAGTCCGGTTTGCCGTGTAGCCGTATTTCACCATCTAAGGCACGTTCATCGACAGTAGGTACACACAAAAGCTTGCCATCGGATGAAACATGACTAAAAGCAGTCATTTGTCCTTTCGGATATTCTGCAAGCTCCTTTACATTCCCCAATGTATCTACAACACGAATGTTTCTTCCTTGAATGAAATAAATTTTCCCGGATGCCGCATGAACACTTATACTAGCCTTTCCAAACCCCTTATAGGGAGTTCCATCAAAGTAGACATAGGATTTAAGAACACCTTCATTATTATATGTAAGCTGTTTCTCTGAACCGGTATTGATATCCAGTATGAAAATATTTGGATTGCCAAAACGTTCACTTAAAAAAACTATATGTCTGTCATCGTTTAACAGGCTTGTAGAAGTAAAATATAAAAGCTGGTTGTTAAACTTGCTGGTCGTTATTTTAATATGTTCCGATAAATGTTCCAGGTTTATAAAATTCATATAACAGCATTTTGACTTCTTGCAATTTTAATATTCTTTTGTGTTATGAATGGTTTGTTGGTTTCATCTTTTAGAAACATTAAATATTCTGTCCCTGCCTTTATTATTGTTGCATCGATTACATTGAAACCCTTGATCAAATAATATTTTAGTATCAGAAAATTTGTTAAAATCTTTTGTTGTTACATAATAAATCCTATGATTATAACCTTTTCCTACTATTCCTCCATTATCTTGATCATCAGTTTCCGGAAATCTCCCGGGAATTGTGGTTGCCCAAAAAATCAAATATTGTTGTTTTAGTTCATCAAAGAATAATTCAGGAGCCCAGCAATTTTTTGCATCAGGTTCATGTTCCATAACTGGTATGTACCTTTGCTTTGACCAATGTATTAGATCTTTTGAACTGGCATATCCAATACCCTTTTCTTTCCAGCTTACTGTCCATACCATATGAAACATACCGTCTGGTCCTGAAATAATACATGGATCACGCAGTAGTTTATCTTTACCAACTTGAGGCTTTAGAAACGATTTATCATTATTCAATGCAGTCCATTTAAGACCATTGTAGCTGTAAGCTAAATGAAGTCCATCTTTGCCATTGTCTTTAAAGTATGAAAAAATATAAATATCTTTTTCATTAGAGCCGCATCCGAATAAAAATATAATTATTAAGTAATAAGTTAGTCTTTTCAATATTTTCACTAATCTTCTACTACTTTCAGTTACAGTATAACTGCATGGTAAATAACCCCCGCCAATAAAAACAATTTTACTTATTACCGAAATTAGCCTTGAATTGTAAATAATCTTAAAAGAATTTTCATTGACTTTCTTCTAAGGGGATATCTTTATTTTAAGAGTATTATTTTCCGGCTTTGTATAAATGCGTCAACCTTTAGCCTTACGATATAGGTTCCACTAGCTAATTTGTAAGTGTTAAACAAAACGCTGTGGTCTCCGCGATTTTGATACTGATTAACCAGCGTTTTTATTTCACGGCCAATTAGATCAAATACTGAGAGAACAACATACCCATTTCTGTTCAATGAATACCTAATGGTTGTCTGCGGATTGAATGGATTTGGGAATGCCGGATGTAATGTGGCTATAGTTGGCATTGAAAGGCTACTGGTTGTATTTTCTGATGAAATGCCGGTAGTTCCACCTGCTATTTTATATATTTCGCTGCCGGCCAGCAGGAATGCACCGAGGCCATAATCTTCAAAGTTCGGTAGCTTTGTCATAGGTAAAAGGCTGTCCGTCAGACGGCTGCTTTCCGGTACTTTGAACGTAGCCCAGAAAACCATTTTCGTGCAGGGCGTCATTAACCATACCTTCCCAGCCTTTTACAGCAGCATTTTTATATACAGAATCTGCGAGTAGTCCGTTATTGACTCCCCAGGCAAGACCGAATGTAAAAAAAGCCGTACCCGAAGTTTCCTTTCCTCCATATTCAGTTGAATCATGCAGGCTTACATTCCAGAATCCATCTTCCCGCTGAACAACAATTAATGCTTCAGCCATTTCTTTTAAACGTTGTAATATACTCGTCTCTGTGCGGCGCATCTTCCGGCATTACATCCAGAACGCGGGCAAGGGCGGCAAGCACCCAACCATTGCCTCTTGACCAATAAGTATCTTCACCGTTTGGTGAAATATGCGGTGGATTAAAATCTTTATCGCGCCACCACAGGTGGTCTACGCTATCATAGAGTCCGACTATCACCTTCCACGGTTTTAGTATGCATATACATATCATACATTCTACTATAATAGGTTGTGTCCTGATAAACAGCTCCCAGTTTTGCAAAAACGGGCATAGCCATCTGCAAGGCATCAATCCACCACCAATCATCAATCTCACTGCTGTTTACCATGTTATCCATTACCATTTTTATTTTTTCTATACGTTGCGGCTGTTGATCGATCTGGTAAAGCTCGATATATGTTTGTCCGCATGCCTGGTTATCTGCAATACGTGTAGTGGTCCCGCCATAGGCTGGCTCCCAATTATGCCCTTCAGCCCATCGGACAGCATAATTGTAGTAAATTTCATTTGGGTCAATTCGGTACATGGCCATTAAACCTTCATAATACGTTGCACGGGTCCAGATATTGCTGGGCCGGCTTTTATCTGTTACAATGTTCACCGTAGGATCAGGCCATTTATTCATAAAATAATCATTTGCCAAAGTCATCTTTTCCAAAACATCTGCTTTGTTCAGTGAATTCTGAGCTTTCAGTAAAGTGGCATTCACTAAAACAAACAAAATAATCCATGAGGTAAAATGACTGAGAATTTTAAAATGTGTCATATTAGTTCTTTATTAAGATCTATATTAGTTAAGTTTACCAATTAATAGTAAGAAATACATTTTACTGCATTTGGGTAATTTCCCTTTTTAATTTGATTACTTCTATACCTGCATCTAACACCGCACCAAGCCCATGTTTTTCATTCAATCTCGCCGGACGATTATAATAGAATACCAGGTTGTCTTCAATTCCTGTACCCACACAAATATCTTTTACCTGTCCATCAAGTTTTATTTTATTTTCTTTTAATCCTTCCCATCCATTTAGAGCAATAGAACCATATCGTTCATCAATCCATTTCTGGTTTACTGCTCGCGCGATGCAATAAGTAAACATAGCAGAACAGGAAGATTCTAAATAAGAATCTGTTTTATCAAGTACCTGGTGCCATAAACCTTCAGCACTTTGATATTTTGCTATACCTAAAATTTGTCTCTCCAAATCCTTTATTATATCTTCTCTTCCGGGATAATCCTCAGGTAAAATAGTTTAATAAATGTACCTTTGCCATCATAACCCAGCCGTTGCATCTCCCCAATGTGCCACACCATTTCGTTTAACATCGGTATAGTAACAATGCCAGTATAAGTTCTTTATTTTCATCCCAGAGATATTTTGAAAAGTTTTTGATTTGCAGTATTGCATCATCCCAATATTTTTTATCACCGGTTAATTTGCCTACCCTTGCCAGAAAAGGAACACTCATATATAAATCATCAGCCCATAATGTCATTTCATGAGGAAATTTTCTTACTAATGTTCCATCTGTCAAACGAGAACGTTCTTCGGTGATATGTTTTGCAGCTTTTTCAATATATGCCTTGTAATCATCACGATTAACTGAATTGTAAACATCGATCATGCTTGCGCCCATAGCTCCGAAATCATCTAGCTCATCCATTGTCCATAGCTGCCCGAAAGGAAAAAGATAATGCGGGCCGTCTTTTCCTGGTTGTACCGATTTTGAAAATATTTGTAATTATCCATTCCAAAAGCAATTTGAGCAGCAGCGTAATCAGAGTATTTCTTATCTCCCAGGAAATTTGACAAATCAACTAATGCCATATTTAATACACCGTCAGTATAATGCCATTCACCGAACGAAAATGAATCCTGTATTTACACCCACCACTTCGATTGTATAGCTTAACAGGAAGATTCCCAAAAAAATGATTAGTGTCTTCCCGTCTGCTTTTGGTGAATGAAAAATTGCCAGAAGTACAAAACTTATAAATAGTGCGTAAGGAATTAATTTCGAAAAAAATACAGAAGTAAAGGGTACTATTACGCCAATAATTCCCACCGCATAAAATACGAGTAAAAATATTTTTATTTCTTTCGATTTATCGGTAATATATTCAGGTTTCAACATACTTATCAATTCCTGGCAAGAAATAGGTTTTGTTTTTATAAAAAAACTCTTAAGTTTCGATATCAATAACAAGTTAATTAAAATCAAGCTGAAGGCATAGCCGAAATCTTCGACCGGAATAGTAAAAATTCGTATTCCCAGGTTCTCATGATTATTATACCATACCACTTCCTTATTTATAAAACTACCGGTTAATATTCCATTCACCAGCAAGAAAGGAATAATTATAATCAGAAATGTAATGTAAAACCTGTTTATCACGGCTGATTTATTTAAAAAGGAGAAAAAAAGTGCAGTGATCATCAGGCTGCATGCATAAACCGTGTATATTTTAT
>CAVUCR010000012.1:0-140861 GCA_963739895.1 uncultured Ignavibacteria bacterium
GCTCTTTTTAAGAAGTAATGAACGGCTTACAGACATTTTTTCAGCCAGTACTTCCACTCCAACGATGTATCCGAAAGATGCTCGTTAATGATTTCAAAAACTTTTTTTAAGAATTTTTGATCAACAGGAGTGATATTCTTTTCTTCTATTTCAAATAATCCATGCTTTCTAAAATGCTCATGAATCCTTTTTCTTTGTTCAATAAGATTTTTTATTCTTGCTTTAAATTCTTCAGTATCAAACGGTTTCATTATATAGTCATCTGCACCTGTTTCAAATCCTTCTATCTTATCCTGGCTGATGCCTTTGCGTAAGCAGTATTACAGGTATGTGACTTGTTCTTTCATCTGTTTTAAGTTTGTCGCAAAATCTTAAATCCATCCATCTTCGGCATCATTACATCGCTTACAATTAAATCAGGCATTTCATCTATGGATTTTTTCAATCCATCTTCCCCATCAACGGCTTCAAGAATTCTATAATCCTTTTCTAAATTACTTTTTATGTAATTTCTAACATCGGAATTATCTTCCACTATCAGAAGGCAGGGTTTATCATTTCTTTGTATAAATCTATATCGGCTTAACTGTTTTTGCATTATCTATAGTAATTATCTCTTCAGGATTTAAAAGACTTTTCAGCTTTCATCCTGTTCTGCTTCACAAATCTCTTCCGGTTTCAAATGTCTTTTCCGAGAGGGATGCTTATTGTAAAAGTTGTTCCTTTTCCTTCTTCACTTTCCACTTCAATTTTCCCTTTATGCAGTTCAACTAATTCTTTTGTTAATGAAAGTCCGATCCCTGTTCCTTCCTGATCTCTTGTATGGCTTCCATCAACCTGGTAAAACCGATCAAATATTTTTGATAATCTTTTCTTTAGGAATACCAATTCCGGTATCAGGATTGATATTTCCACATATCTACCTTAATGTATTTGAGAGTAGAAGATTTGTCATTCTGAACTTGATTCAGAATCTGGTCCTTTGACATATTTGAGTTTTGAGTTTCCGGGTCAAGCCCGGAATGACAGTACGGTTTAACTGCAACCTCAATTCTCCACCTTCCGGAGTAAACTTAAATGCATTCGAAAGTACATTGGTAATTATCTTTTCAATTTTATCCTTATCCATATATACAATTATTTCATTTATAATCGAATTGAATTTCAAGGTAATTCTTTTCCTTTCAGCATAAGAACAAAATGACTGCAGCAGAGCTTTTAATAAAGGAATAATATTTTGAGGAGAAGTCTGCAGCTTCATATTACCCGATTCAAGCTTGGAAATATCAAGCAATTGGTTTACAAGCCCCAGCAGTTTGCTCGCATTTTTATGTACAACTTTTAAATCATTCTTGATCTTTTCATCTTTTATTCTTTCAATAATCTGTTTAACAGGTCCAAGTATTAAAGTTAGAGGTGTTCTAAATTCATGAGATATATTAGCAAAGAACCTAGATTTCATCTCATCAACTTCGTGCAGCTTTTCTGCTTCAAACCTGCTCATCTCAAATTCATGACCTATCCTTATTCTCTTTAACTGCATCTTCCAGGTAAAATAAATTAAGCTTAGAATTAATAATGAATAGAAGATATAAGCATAAGTAGTTTTCCACCAGGGGGGAGAAATAATGATTAAAACCGACGTATCCCACTTCATTCCATACTCCGTCATTATTTGAGCCTTTAACTCTGAAAATATATTCTCCCGGATCTAAATTTGGATATGAAGCATATCGACGTGTGCCTGAATAAACCCAATCCCTATCTAATCCTTCCATCTTATATGCATACTGGTTTCTTTCAGGACTTATATAGCTTACTGCAGCAAATTCAAATGAAATAAAATTTTCATCATAGGGTAAATGGATCTCATTTGAAAAAGGATAAGGTTTATCAAACATTTTAAAGGATGTTATTACAATAGTAGGTATGAAAGGATTATCTTTCACACTGTCCGGATGAAAACGAGTAAATCCGTAAGAACTTGGGAGGTACATTTCGCCATTTCTAGTTTTGCAACCGAATCCATAAAAAATATCAGTCGTTAAATCCAGGCCATAAGAAGGGTCGTAGTTTTTAAAATATTTTTTTTCAGGATCAAATCTTGAAATACCTTTGCCTGTGTTAAGCCACAAATAACCATGATCATCTTCAGTAATTCCTAATACGCTGTTGCTTGGCAATCCGTCTTTTTCTGTATAGTGAACAAAGTTTTCTTTGCCGGTTGGAAGTCTGTTTGTTAATCGCTCAAAACGGTTCAAGCCGCTCATTGTAGCAAACCACAATCTTCCTTTTTTATCTTCAAAAATTTGTTTAATTATTCTCCCGCTTAGTCTGGATGAATTTTTGAACCCGGAAATAAACTCAATTACCGAATCCCTTTCCGGACTGTAACAAAACAATTTCCCCATAGTAGTAGAAATCCAGAGCAAACCAAATTTATCTTCATAAATAAAATTTATCTCGAGTTTAAAATTTCTGATTTCCTTTAAACTGAATGGTTCAGGATTATGCAAATAGAAACCGCCGGAATGAGTTCCATGCCAATATCCTTTTTTGGTTTTCCAGCCCCATGAAAGATTATTAGTATAATCTTTCAATGAATCAGGTAAAAAAGGTTTAATATTGCCAAGAGTATCCTCACTGAAACAGCCGCCTTTTTCTGTTTTAATAATTAATTCTCCCGGATAAAAGTAATATACTTCATTCCCTTTACCATATGAATAAGGAATAAATTGTTCTTTTTTTGTATCAAATTTTTGCCATCCATTATTAGCTGTATACATCCATAAAATCTTTTCGTTCCAATTACAGATAGCACAAATTATATATTTACTTGTGTATTTTCTAAAAGGCTGTTTCATCCGGTTAAGTTTTTTTATATCTGTATTTGTTCCTATCCATAACGTTCCTGATCTCTCACTAAGTACACAGTTTGCTTCCGTATTATAATGGATAAACTCTTTTGATCTTTTATTAAAAGAAAAAAGACCACCCCATGTTGCAAGCCAAATATTACCTGTAACAACATCCTGACTGATTTTGGCTATGACATTGGTTTGATTCTCCGGGTTAAAGAGGTATCTATTGAATTTTCCGGTTTTAGGATTTAATTCAACCAATCCTCCCATTGTTGCAAGCCAGAATGTACCATTATCATCCTCTAAAAATTTATTAATCTTGTATATTGATTTGCTATAATACCATGCTTGATCTTTTTCACCCGGATCATTTAAGTAATGTTTGAATTTCCCGGTTTTAAAATCAAATTTATCGAGTCCAACATTACTTCCAATCCAGATCGCACCTTCTTTATCTTCATGAATTGAACCTATTGTATTAGGGGATAAACCGGTTTTACCTGTGCTGAAATCTTTTAAAAAAATAAATTCCTGGGTTTTTTTATTTAATGTAAATAAACCTTCACCTGTACCAATCCATAATTTACCAAATTTATCTTCGCAAATAGCCCAGACAGGATCACTTTCACCGTTTCCATCGTTAAGCAAACTTGGTTTATAATGTTTGAAAATATTCTTTTTACAGTCAAGCTTATCAAACCCAAGCCAGGTACCTATCCATATAATTCCTTCCTTATCTTCATATATAATATTAATAGTATTATCTATTAGGCTGGTAGAATCATCGATATCATGCTTATAAGATGTAAAGCTGTATCCGTCAAATTTATAAAGACCGCTGTTAGTAGCGAACCACAAAAAACCTGTTTTATCTTGATAAATGTAATTAACTACTGTCGGCATACCTTCATCAACTGAGAAATGTTCGAAAGGGAGGTCAACAGTCTGGGAAAAAGTGCACGGAGGTAAGAAAGAAAGAATCAAAAAAAGTAAAATTAAATTTTTGAGTATACACATTAGGACCCTTGTATGAATGCATGGATGTATGGTTGCATGATCGTATGATTGTATGCCTGCCCGCCATAGGTTTTGAGAAGGCGGGATTGAATGAAAACTCAATAATTTATATTTGCTTAACATGCTTTCTAACTTTCATTTAACTTTTTCGGGGTAGGGCTTAAAAATTCACCTCCATTCCCAATCTTACCGACATTGCAGGCTGATACCTGTATACTTGCCCGTAAGTTGGTGATGGGTAAAAGGTACCGTCCAAAGAAATTAAGTAACGGTTCTGATCAACATCAACCGGCTTTCGCTGGCTTGCTACATGGAAGATATCTAATATCAACCTTGTGTTCCAATTATTTATAAAAGCCAATTCATAAATTAAACGGGCATTTAAATCCCAGATTGTGGGAGTTCTTCCGGCAGAACCGCGATTAGCCATGAAAATATAATACTCAACGCCACTTGCTAACTCACTCAATGGTGTACCGCTCTCTGCTAAAAATGTAAGACCTGCAGTCAGTCCGAATGAAAATTTATATGAACCGGAAAATTTGAATACATGCGTCCGGTCGTTTGGAAGAGGTCCCGTACACTTCTGCACTTGTTCTAAATCGCTTGGTAAATTGCTAGTATTTGGATACATAAAATGACCGATAGCGTCAAAGAGTCCTCCATAATTTCCGTAATCTCTTGATAGGACATAGGAGGTAAGGAAATTAAAGTGCTCTCCCTTCCGGTGTTCAATAGTGATTGCTAAGGCTTCGTAATTTCGTTTCGGTCTTGGTAAGCTGGCTTGAATTCCTTTTCCCGGGTTATAGATGCTGCTAATTGCTTCCCGAAGTGTTCTGTAAACACCCTGTACGCTAACAAGAAAATTCTCACTTATTGATCGTTCATATCCAAGACTGAATTCATCAAAATACTGATCATAAAGAATATCTTCTCTTGGATTGTAGAGCAGGTGCGGCCCGCCAAAAACAGTATCACCGCCGGCTTTGGAAATGCGCGGGTCATGATCGTATGTAATTATATAATAACCGCCTTCATCGGTCATGGTCCATGCCGGTTCTTGCAGGGAAAGTTCTTGAGCAAAACGACCATAAGAGCCGGATATTTTTTGTGAGCCGTCTTCATCGGGCACAAATGTGAATCCCGCCCTTGGTTGAAGCGGAACTTTAACTTTTTGTCTTAAAATCCCCAGTGTGCCGTATAAAAATTGCGCATCCCATCTAATCCCGCCGTGAATGCTTAAGCTTCGTATAATCTGCCAGCTATCTTGAAGGAAAATGGAGGGGCTTCGTTGATATATATTTCCCCCTATTCCAATTTCTTCCTCCCAATTGGTTGGATCCCACTTGATGATAACATCATTATGTTCCGGGTTTTGTGAACCATCTATTTTGTATTCAATACCGGCATTTATAATATGTTCTCCAAGTGAAATAATTCCTCCTAATTTAGCAACATTACTATAACGATAATGATCCCACTTATTGAACGTGCCGCCTCCCCAGATATTGTTTTGATAATCATATAATAGAATTTCATCTCTTCCTGTTACTGTAGATGGATCGCCGGAATCATACCTCATTACCCGGGAAAAAGAACCTTTTAATAAAATATTTTGGCCGATAGAATATGTTCCGTTAAGTGCAATATTAAAACCTCCTTGTTTTAAATTCTGAAGATAAGGATCTGGATTTAATAAGGCATAAACAGCAACCCCAACATCCCCGACTGATTTTCGTTCGGCGGGATCACCGGTAACAGTTAAGATCAATTTCAGTTTCTCTGAAGCACTCCAGGTGAGTTTTGAGGCAAAGGAATGTCTTGTTGTTTTATCTTCTGCGATATTGAAACTAGGAATTTGAACATCTCTTCTATTAAATGTGGGATTGTAAGCTGCAAAAAACCAAAGCTTATCGAGAATGATTGGTCCGCCAAAGCTAACTCCGACATCGTAATCGGAAAAATCTCCTTGTGTTGGATCCATTGAGCCAATATAACGCTTGCTGCTGAACCGGTTATTTGTATAAAAACCAAATGCCGATCCGTGAAATTCATTTGTACCGGAATAAGTGACAACGTTGATTAGTCCACCCAGTGAACTTCGGAATTCCGCTTCATATCCCCCGGTCTTTACTTCTATCTCTTTTATAAAATTGTATGGTAAGTTTGTGCCTGCGTTTCCCATTAATGGATCGGTAACCTCAACACCGTCTACGAAATATTTATTTTCAAATCCGGTAGAACCCCCAATGTTTACTGCATCTCCATAGTAGCTTGTATTTGCCTGGGGCAGCAGGGAGATCATGCTCTGATAGTTTCTATCTACCGGGAGATTTTCAAAACCTTTTGAATTAAGGTTGCCTCCGTAGGTTGTTGAGTTCGGATCAATAATAAATTTTTCTCCGGAAACTATAACTTCAGGTAAATTATAGGTCTGAGTTTTTAATTCTATTTCACCGAGGTTAGTTGTTTTCCCCAGACTGATTTGCACATTTTCAAAAATTATTTTCCTGTATCCAATAAGACTGATCTTTACTTTGTAATAGCCGATAGGTAATCCAAATATCTGAAAGAGACCTTCATCATTTGTGGAAGTTCCTTGAGTACCCTGCAAACTTTCACTCTGTAAAGAAACATTTACTCCATTTAAAGGGATTCCGGTCGAATCAACAATTCTCCCTTCAATCTTTCCAGTAATCTCCTGCGCGAAAATCCAATTTGAAAGGGAAAGAAGATATAATAGCAACAAGATAAATATTTTTCTTGTCATAGATATTATTTAAAGCTGGTTGAAAAATGGAAGTGCGAATTAAATACAGAATACAAAATATGGTTTTGATGGGGTTGTCCCAAAAGTAGGAAGTGTCATTTCGAGGAAGTCTTCGACCGAGAAGTCTTTTCAAAACGCAAGATTTCTCCCTTTGGTCGAAATGACAAATGTTCTTTTTAGTCAGTCCCATACAGACTTCGCCGAGTTCATCAAGAATCCTGTAACGAGAAATATTTTCCCCGATCATAAAACCCCCGGATTAATTAACGAACCACAGCATTAAAACAATATATCAAGGGAGGGATAATTTTATATTGTTTTAGGAATGATATATATAAGTGTAGCTTTTTTTAGTTTAAAAATCAATAAAAATAACTGAATTATAAATATTGTATTTCGTATAGAGCTGCATTGCCGTTTCACATACAATTCAAATTTTAAATCTACAAAACGGAATGGAAGTTGTTGGAAACTTTTAAAAACGGGATGTTGTAATTACAAGTTGCGATTCTTACTTTTCTGTTGCATTTGTTTCATATTATTAAAAATTTAAAATTATTTATTATCGAATCTAAATGTCAATTTGTTGCTATATTCTATTTCATAAATTTGAATTTTACTTCCCTCTAAACCTCCTTTTCATTATATTCTGAATGCACTCTGAATATACTCTGAATCCACTCTGATTGCTCATATATTCCGGTGTACCCGGCATTTAGCCGGTCTTCTACCTTATATTTATCATACACAAATAATTTGAAAGGGGGAAGTAATGGTTAGAATAAAAGATACTTCTATATTAGGTAAACCTTCCGGTAGGATGAAAAATGTTGTTTACAGGGTAATGAATGAACAGACTTTTGCCTCTAATAGGCCCCTGAAATATAACGCAAGTAAAAGTAAAGCTGCTGTTTTTCAAAGATCAAAATTTGCTGTTACCATTGAGTTTGCAAAATATGTAAATTCTATCCCGGTTCTATCAAATATTTGGAAAGAAGCAAGAATAAAGGGGACTACTTCGTTTAACCGGTTAGTAAAATTCAACATTAAAAATGTTAATGATAAATCACCGGCTGTAAATAACATAATTACACCTGCTGGCTGTACAAAAAACTTATTAGACTTTCCTTTTAATAATTTACTTTTTTCTACAAAGGAAAAGAAAATAAAGCTCCCGTTAATTATAATTGGAGACGAAACTATTTATAACCATGAGTATGATTTGGTATTCGTATTTATGTTTTACCAGCCGGTAAATAAAAAAGAAAAATTCTTTTTTCTCGATTATAGAGAAGAGGACAATAATTTAACTGAGGATCTCACAGAAATTATAATTGACTTGGATTCAACATTACTAAAAAAGGCTTCAAAATATAATAACCTGGTTATTTATTTTTCAGCATCAAGATTTGTAGGCGGAAGTCTGAAATATATCTGGTCTAAACCCTATTCGAAAGAATTTCCGCTGGGAAAGTTCATTTAATTAATAATAATCGTATTGTTTTATAACTAATCCCGGATGAAGAATTGTTGACATTTGTTTGTAGTCTTTGGTTATGATTTGCAAATCAGCAATCCGAAATCCGATTTTTGAAATTAAATGGATTAGATTAAATAGTATAAACACCCAGGAGAGAAGATAAGACTAAAAGAAGTTAAATTAAATATAAAATTGGGGTTATGCCAGCAATGAGTTCAGGGCGCTTCTGTAAACAGAATTACTGCCTTCAAGGCAAGTCCTGACGCCTCGGTACGAAGACTCTACCCGATTCTTGGACTTGGCGGTCATAACCCCGTTTAATAATCAAAGAAAATTATAATAAATTTCTTCAAAATCAAATTACATCAGTCTAATTAACTGAAGTTACGCATAATTGTCATTCTGAATGAAATGAAGAATCCCAAAGTTTATAATTTGCACTGTCTTGAGATATTTCGCTTCACTCAATATGACAAAAACATTCAATTGCGTAACTTCAGTAATTAATTAGAAGTCCTGGCAATTCTTTTTTCAAAATAAAGTTTCCATTTTATTTAATTTCATCAATTCAATAGAAACCAAAACCTTTTAAATTTTTCAAAACTTCCTAGGTTTTTGAATATAAAAACTTCATTGACTAATCACATAAAGTTTTATTTAATGATTTATTATTTTTATAAATATTTATAACTAATTTAAAGAAAAATTTTAAGGAGAAACAATGGAATATACATTCCTTGGAAGAACCGGATTAAAAGTAAGTAAGATTTGTCTCGGTACAATGAATTTTGGACCGTATACATCTGAAGAAGACAGCTTTAAAATTATGGATGAGGCTTTAGAGCTTGGGATTAATTTTTTTGATACCGCTAATGTTTATGGATGGGATAAAGGTGTTGGACTTACAGAGAAAATAATAGGTAAATGGCTTGAGCAGGGAAATGGAAGAAGAGAAAACATTGTCCTTGCAACAAAAGTTTATGGGAAAATGGGAGAGGGAGTTAATGATCAAAAATTATCTGCTTATAATATACGCAAAGCCTGCGAAGATAGTTTGAGAAGATTGAAAACAGATCATATTGATCTATACCAAATGCATCATGTAGATCGAGATACTCCTTGGGAAGAAATATGGCAGGCAATGGAACAGTTAGTTAAAGAAGGGAAAGTTATTTACGTCGGCAGCAGTAATTTTGCTGCATGGAATATTGTTGAAGCAAATTATAAAGCAAAAGAAAGAAATTTTTTAGGACTAGTTTCCGAGCAGAGCATTTACAGCTTAAGAAACAGGCATATTGAACTGGAAGTTATTCCAGCTTGCCGTGCTATGGGTGTAGGTGTAATTCCCTGGAGTCCGATGGCTGGCGGGCTGCTCTGCGGAATTCTCGGTAAACCTAAATCAGGCAGAAGAAGCAGGGAACCGTTGCAAAAATCTGTTGAAAAGCTCCGTCCTCAAATTGAAGCCTATGAAAAACTATGTGGTGAATTAAATGAAAAACCTGCCAATGTTGCTTTAGCCTGGGTGCTGAATAATAAAGATGTCGCTTCTCCGATTGTCGGGCCGAGAACCATAGAACAACTGGAAGAAAATGTTTCATCAATTGATATTAAACTATCTGAAGAAACCTTGAAAAAGCTGGATGAAATTTGGCCGGGACCAGGCAATCAAGCCCCGGAAGCGTACGCCTGGTAGTTGAGCAGCGCAATGTAGGGGATGCAAATTTTGCATCCCCTACGATGATACTTTCCATATTTTCTATCTCGATATCTCCTTCATACTTTTTATAGATTCCTCTATACCCTGTTCATAAGGTGTCGGAGTGAAATTAAACTTCTTTTCGAATTTTGAAGAATCAAATACATACTCATACTCGTATTGGTAAAGCATTTCGGTAAGTTCTTTTATTAAAGGATTAAATGGACCTATTAATTTAAACAACCACTTTTTTAAAACAGTGCAGTCAGCTTTTGCATTTAATTTTTCTGCAGCAATCTTGATTAATTCTTCTCCTGTTTTAGCCGGGTCTGCAGTCGGCATGTGCCAGGTTTGGTTAAAATTAGATTCATTTTTTGATAACATGTATAAAGCTTTTCCGCAATCACCTGTATATGTAAAAGAATGTTTTACTTTTGTATTACAAAACCATTGGGCTTTTTTCCCTTTTAATAATTTATCCAGAACTGAAATAGAAATAAGACTTACCCCCTCTGTATAAGGACCATAGAAATCAGCCGCTCTTGCAACCAAGGCCGTTATATTTTTATTTTTTATTTCTCCATTTATATATTCAAGAAGTTTTGCTCTTACTTCACCCTTTTTACTCGCCGGATTTATAGGTGTATCTTCAGTCATTGCTCCATCTACTTTACCATATGCATACACATTATCGAAAAATATTAATTTAGCATTCTTTGCACCGCAAACCTCAACAACATTCCTCATTATTTTCGGCCATTGTTCTTGCCAAACCTTTATATTATAAGATAAACCGGCAACGAGATAGACGGTGGAAAATTCTTCAATTACATTGTTTACTTCGTTAAAATTTAAAAGATCAGCTTTTACAGATTCAATACCTTCGATAGTTTTCAAATTCCGTGCAGCAAGTTTTATCTTTTCATTATTTGCGACGAGTTCTTTTACGAGCACTTTACTTATTGCGCCTCCTGCTCCTAAAATGATATGCTTCATGCTTTATCCTTTTTTATTTAAACAAGGCAAATGTTTATTTTAAATAGAATGCACTGTAGGAGCTGACTAAAAAGTGCGGTTGTCATTTCGACCGAAGGGAGAAATCTTGCGTTAGGAGAAGATTTCTTGGTCGAAAACTCCCTCGAAATGACAAATGCTTTACTTATCGGGCAGTCCCTAAGCTCAATTCATAATTCGGCAGTAATTTTGTAATTCAATTATTAAAAATATTTCTTATTTTAATATATAAAAAAACGGCAGATAAATAGAAAATTATTGGATAAAGTTTGAGGGGGATCAAATTGAAATGGGAAGAATGAATTTATGGGTAATCAAGCAAAAGCCGGCCCTTTACTATTAAAAGATAATTTCGGCAGAATAATTAATTATTTGCGTTTTGCAGTTACAGATAGGTGTAATCTTCGCTGCCTCTATTGCATGCCTCAAGAGGGGATTCAACAGGTTGCGCATAATGAAATTCTCACTTATGAAGAAGCAGGCCGGTTAATTAGTATCTTTTCGAATTTGGGAATAAATAAGCTGCGGATAACAGGGGGAGAACCTTTTGTCAGAAAAGGATTAATCAATTTCATTGAATCTGTTGCAAGATCTAATCCTGAGTTTTCACTTTATATAACTACCAACGGCATTTTAACTTTCCCTTATTTACTTAGACTAAAAGAACTTGGAATAAACGGGATCAACTTAAGCCTGGATACTTTAAATCCAGTTAAATTTAAATTGATTACAAAACGGGATCTTTTAAGAAATGTTTTAAAGACATTGAACGAATTAATTCTGCTTCAAATACCGGTTAAAATAAATACTGTTGTATCAAAGGATTTTAATATCGATGAAATAAAGGAGATTGCATCTTTAGCAAAATATGAAAATATTGAAGTCCGCTTTATAGAACAAATGCCCTTTAATGGTAAAAATAATTCCATAAAATTTACAAATGAAAAAGAAATATTAGCTTTACTGCAAAGAAACTTTCAGGGAATAATAAAATCAGATAATAATAATTCAACTGCAGATTTATACTGTATCCCTGGTTTCAAGGGAAAAATTGGTATTATCGGGAGCTATTCAAGATCTTTTTGTAATAACTGTAATAGAATTAGAATAACACCGTCTGGTTTATTAAAAACCTGTCTTTATGATAATGGAGTTTTAGATCTTTGTGAAATGATAAGAACAGGTTATTCGGATATTGAAATAAACCAAGCAATAATTAATTGTGTTAATAAAAAATTAAGGAATGGTTTTGAATCGGAAAATGCTTCAAGTAATTCAGTCAAAAATTCTATGGCAACAATAGGTGGATAGACTAAAAAGCTGATTGGAGTTCAAGATCAGGTTCAAGTGTAAGTTTAAGATGTTCAAAAATAAGGCTTAGTTTAAAATCTACTTTTTAAATTAAATTACCTAATGAAACATAAAATTATAAATAAACTGAATCTTAATGAGTTTTCAGGTGCGATCGGAGATTTAGGCACTTTACTTCCCCTGGCTTTTGCTCTTGTTGTTGTAAACGGGTTTCCGCCTGCAAGATTATTCTTACTGTTTGGAATTGTTTATGTTTTTACCGGTTTATATTTCAAAGTTCCCGTTGCTGTTCAACCCCTGAAAGCGATGGCAGTAATTGCGATCGCCAAAGGTTTCTCCGTTGAAATGCTTTCTTTTACCGCTTTCTTTTACGGTCTCCTACTTTTGTTTTTATCTTTAACCGGTCTGATAAAATTCCTGCAAAAAGTCTTCACACCAGGACTTGTAAGGGGGGTTCAACTTGGAATAGGTTTGATACTTGCTCAAAAAGCGATAGAATTAGTAATTCAAAAAGGTATATTGTTAAACTTTCCGGGTTCATCATTAACTATTAATATTATTCTATTGATAGCTGCCACAGCAGTTATTTCATTATTCCAGTTTAAGAAAAAATTCCCGGTTGCATTAGTGTTAATTTTTTTGAGTATTATCTTTTTTAATTTATCAGGCTATCAACCCGGTGTTAATAGTGCTAATGAAAGCATTGTTTCATTTACATTGCCTGATTTTTCAAAATTGCTCGATGCATTTATCTTTCTGATTATTCCACAGCTCCCGTTGACTCTCGGGAATGCAGTTTATGCTGCAGATGATATTTGCCATACATTATGGAAAGACCGGGCGGGAAAAGTATCTGCTCAAAAGCTGGGATTCTCGATTGGGTTGAGTGATACTATAATCGGGCTGCTGGGAGGCTTTCCTATCTGCCACGGAGCAGGAGGTATGGCAGCACATGCCCAGTTTGGTGCAAAAACAGGGAAAGCAACTGTAATTATTGGAAGCATCCTTATATTTTTAGCCCTGGCTGGTTTTTCGTCGTTTTTATTTTTTATCCCTGTGCCGCTTTTAGCAGCTATGCTGCTGTTCGATAGTTACCGGATGTCAATTCTTGTAAAAAAAGTTAAAGATAATATTCAGCTTGTTACGGCTTTATTAGTTGGTATTATTTCGTTTGCAACTAAAAACTTATCTATTGCATTGGCTGCAGGAATAATTTTCGAATATGGATATAGATATTTTTTTAATAAAAAAGTTTTACCTTTGAAAGTGTTTAAGAATGATTGATGTGAGCCCAAAGTTTAAGACTCTTAGGTATGCTAAGGCTGAAGGTTATATTTTAGCGCAAAGGGATATTATTGAAAGAGTAAAAAATAAGACAATTCCCAAGGGTGATGTGCTTGAAATTTCCCGTGCGGCGGGAATTAATGCCGCAAAAAAAACAAGTGAAATAATAATCTTTTGCCACCAGGTTCCGGTTGATTGGATTTCAATATCTTATGAAATGTTTGAAAGTAAAATTAAAGTTGTTGCGGAAGTAAAAGCTGTTTGGAAAACCGGTGTTGAAATGGAAGCAATTACTGCTGTATCGGTTACATTATTAAATATGTATGATATGCTGAAACCGCTTACAAATGAGCTTTCATTCTCCGGTATTAAGGTTGTTGAGAAAAAAGGAGGGAAAAGTGATTTTATAAATGAAGCTAACAATGAAATAAATGCGGCTGTGCTTGTAATTTCAGATTCAACTTACAAGAAAGAAAGGGAGGACAATTCCGGAAAGATTATAAAAGAATTCTTAACCGGTAATTCTGTTGCTGTAGAACTTTATGAAGTGCTTCCGGATGATAAAGATAAAATAAAAAACCGTCTTTTAGAATTATCCGATAAAGAAAACTTCGATTTAATAATCACAGCAGGGGGTACAGGCCTGGGGCTGAAAGATTTAACTCATGATGCAACAACAGAAGTTATTGAAAAAGAGATCCCCGGGATTGCAGAGGCAATAAGAAAATTCGGCAAAGATAGAACTCCTTTTGCCATGCTGTCAAGGGAAGTCAGCGGTATTCGGAAACAATCATTAATAATTAATCTTCCAGGCAGTGCTAGGGGAGTTGAAGAAAGTCTTCAAGCATTATTTCCCGGTCTGCTCCATGCTTATTCAATGATGCATGGGGGCGGACATGATGATAGCTTAAAGCCTATTAAAAAGGGAGAATAAAAGATGATATCAATTCAAGAAGCTTTAAATATTGTACTTGAAAATGTCCCTTCCCCGGAATTTGAAGAGCTCCGGCTTATTGATGCTCTCGGTAAAAAACTAGCAGAAGATATCTATTCACCTTTCCCGTCACCGCAATTTAATAATAGTGTAATGGATGGTTATGCAGTAAAATGGGAAGATTGTCAAACAGAAAGACCACTGAAGATAATTGGGAAAAGTCAGGCGGGAGTTACTTTTAACGGTGTGGTCAATAAGGGGGATGCTGTAGCCATAAGCACCGGTGCGATAATTCCTGAAGGTGCTGATACGGTTATTCCTATTGAGGAAATTGAAAAAAGTGAAAATGAAATCCGGGTAAAAAAGGCTGATAAAAAATTCCAAAATATCAGGCTTATCGGGGAAGAATATAAAAATAACGCTCTTCTTATTCAGAAAGATACTTACTTAAGCTCAGCTCAGGTTGGTTTGCTTGCTTCGATTGGAAGATTAAAAGTTAAGGTATACAAAAGTCCGGCTGTTTCAATTATTGCAACCGGTACAGAATTAAATCGGGGTTCCGGCGATCTGGAAGAAGGTAAAATTTTTGATTCAAACAGTACTATGCTGTCATCAGCAGTTAAGGAATGCCAGGGCAACCTTGTATCGTCTGCTCTTGTTGAAGATGACTTCTCTTCAATTATTGAAATACTTAGACGGGCTGAAGAAATTTCCGATATAATTTTATTTACCGGTGGTGTTTCTGTAGGTGAACATGATTATGTTAAGAATGCTGCAAAGGAATGCGGTTTTAAAGAGTTGTTCTGGGGTGTAAAACAAAAACCCGGGAAACCGTTATTTTTTGCGGTGAAACCCGCGAGCCGTCGAACTAAATTATTTTTCGGCTTGCCGGGAAACCCGGTTTCTGCTTATGTCTGCTTTTTCCATTATGTAGCCCAGGCTGTTTACAGGCTGAATTGTTCGGAATTATTACATAAGAAAATATATGCCCCTTCTTCGAAAAAAATAATTAATAATAAAGATAGAGCACAATTGCTGAGAGTTAAATTAGTGAATGAGGAGAATTCATTAAAGTTTAAAGTACTCGGCAGACAGGACTCCTATATGCTAACATCTATTTCCGAAGCCGACGGTTATATAATTGTGGAAGAAAAGCAGGTTATTCAAAAAGATTCTTTAGTTGAAATATTTTTATTTCCCGGAAGGTGGTAATGGGATACATTGAAGCTGTTTGTATAAGCAGGAAAAAAGGTATAGTTAAAAAGCCGGTTTCAAATTCAATATTTATTGAAGACTGGGGAATTGAAGGCGATGCTCACGCCGGCAAGTGGCATAGGCAAATTTCCTTGCTTGCAGGGGAGAGTATTGACAGAATGAAAGAAAAAATTCCTGCTCTTTCACAGGGTGCCTTCGCAGAAAATATAATTACCCGCGGGATAAATCTTTTAACCCTTAATATTGGTGACGAATTAAATTCTTAACGAGGAAGTAATCCTGGAAATTACTCAAATTGGTAAAGAATGCCATACCGCATGCACAATAAAAAATATTACCGGTGATTGTATTATGCCGAAAGAAGGATTATTCGCTAAAGTTGTTAAAGGGGGAATAATTAAACCATTGGAGTCAATTAAATTGTTGTATTCTTTAAAAATTGATACAAATAATATAACTTTAAAAGTATCCTAGAACCAATTCCTTTAGCTGAATTATAATAGACTGTCAAAAATTTTTATGAGCAAAATAATAAGAGCACCAATTAATCCTGCTATTTTAACCTGGGCACTTAATGACTTGAATTTAAGTGTAGAAGAATTTGCTCAAAAAGTTAAAGTAAAACCGGAAAAAATAAATAAATGGTTAGCAGGTGAATCAAACCCTACTTATAAGCAATTAGAAGATATTTCATATAAAATATTAAAACTTCCTCTTGCAGCTTTCTTTTTAGCAGAACCACCTGAGAACTTAACCATAAAAAGAAAATTCAGAACTCTTCCGGAATATCTTCTTAACTTAACAAGCTATAAAACAAGAATTGCAATTAAGCTAACAGATTTTTATAAGTCGGTATTGTATGAATTGTTTGGAACCAATCCTTCATCTGAGCTAATCTTTAGAAAGATGAGATTATCTGTAAATCAAAATCCACTTGAAACTGCACAGCAATTACGTGATGAATTCGGAATAAGTTTAGAACTTCAGAGGAAATTTCGGAATGGATATGAAGCATTCAATTATTACAGGGAGACTCTAGAAACAAAAGGAGTATATCTCTTTCAACTTCAGCTGGAAGGTGATAGAGGTTATTGCTTGTTAGATAATGAATTTCCGATAATTGTTGTAAACAGCAGCGATTCAATTAATTCCAAAATTTTTACACTATTTCATGAATTAGTACATATACTTATCGAATCAGATGATATATATAAGGAGTTTGAACCATCACCATATCCTGAAACGATAATGAAATATTTTGTAATCTTACTTCTTCCGAAATACTCGTTCCCTTAAGCGAATTAACAGTAAGATATGCAGACAACTTAAGGTTTTGGGATGAAGATTTAATTTCTAATATTGCAAAAGAATATACTGTAAGCAAAGAAGTAATACTATTAAAAATTATTGCAATGGGATTAGCTCATCAATCAGATTATAGAAGGTTAAAAGAAAAGTGGGATGATGAATATAAGGAGAGTAAGAAAAAGAGGAAAGGGGGAAGCTATTATGTTAATAAAATTAGTGCCCTTGGAAAGCAGTATATTAATACAGTTATCGATTCATACAAACAAGGTTCAATAAACGATGTTCAGGTTTCAAATTATCTCGGAATGAAATTCACAAATCTTTCGAAGATTGAAGCAGAGGTATATGCATAATGAAATACGTCTTCGATTCCGGACCATTTATTGACTGCAGATATTATTACCCAAATATTTTTAAATCATATTGGAATAAATTAAATCAGTTTGCAGAAAGTAAAGATATAATTTCAGTTAAGGAAGTTTATAATGAAATTCTGAAAGGAAGCGATATTATTTCCTATTGGGCTAATCATAATTCCGGATATTTTTGAAGAGCCATCTATCGAAGAATTTGAAATTGTAAAAGATATACTGTCAAAACATAAAGAGCTTATCAGGCTGGTTAATTTTACCGGCGGAACTCCTGTAGCTGATCCTTTTATAATTGCCAAAGCTGAAATTAATAGTCTAATAGTTGTTACCCAGGAAGTTTTTAGAGAAAATGCTCATAAAATACCTAATATTTGCAGAGAACATAATGTAAAGCATATGACGCTTGAAGAATTCATGTTGAATGAAGGTTGGGAGTTTTAATTGCGAAAAACTTATTATATAGTTTTAGTATTATTAAACTATCAGAGGGAGACTTTAAAGTAAAACTACTTTTTGTACTATTATAGATTTACCCCTGCCTTAACATAAAAATTTCTCCCTGCAGAAGGTTCAAAAAACCTGTTTCCAGCTGCATTCTGTACAATAGAAGCATTATATCTTTTGTTAAAAATATTATTTATCCCTACAAAGATATTTAATCCGCAGTCTTTCAGTTTTAAATCATAACCTAAAATTATATCAGCTTTTAAATAACTATTATTGACAAAATCACCCGTTGGAAAATTAGAGCCGGGTGCCGGTCCGTTAAAGTCATTTGTAAAATATTTATCAAACCATTCTGCTTTTAAGTTGATGGACATGCCAAATGGAGAATTATAATTCATTCCCGCTGTAAAATAATTTTCCGGAATGCCTGGAATATGATTCTCATCCAATTGCTTGTATTTATAAATTTCAGAATTATCGGTAAAGCCGATTAAGTAGTCTTTAAAGATAAAGTGCATTTTTGTATACGAAGCGGTAACAGTTGTTTCATTCAGGGGATTCCATGTTAACTTCATTTCCGCTCCGATATTTTCTGCTTTACCTGCATTCTTATAGAATATTTCTTCACTGCCGGCAGCTTGGGATTGGTACGATATAAGCATGTTGTTAAAATTCATTATAAAAAATGCTGTTTCAAAATTTAAATTATACGGCTGAAGAATACCCCAGGCTCCTAACTCATAACTTTTAATTTTTTCCGGCTCTAAGGAAGGATTAAATCCTCCGCTGCCTGAAGGATTGTTGCTCAATTCGTTTGTTGTCGGCGTTTGAAAAGAAGTGGCGAAGTTTGCATATATCTTTAGATAAGGTAAAGGTAAGAATATTATCCCCGCCATCGGGCTTAGATTGCTTATTCTTCTTTTCCCGGAATTATCTCCATCGGTTAATAAATTATCGTTTACTTTAAATTGGTAATTATCAGAACGCATACCTAATTGAAATTCTATCCTCTTATTCAATTTTAATTCCGCAGAAATAAATGGCGCAGCGCCGGTTACAATTTCCTTTTGATTTAAAAGCGAAGTTCCGTATTGCAGGTTATTAAATATATCCTCAGCTTTTATATCGGTATTTACCAATCCGTTATTTACAAATTCTTTCCTTAGGTCATTTTGAAATTCAAAATCAAATCCTCCATTCAAATTTAAATCTGCCTTTGAAAATATCCCCGTAAATTTTTTTTCAAAAAAAGTTCTGAGTCCGCCTGCATTTCTATTTAAATCGATTATTGTTCCCGGGATAGGATTTAAAAGTGAACGCTTAATAAAATAAATTGTTGTAATATTTTTAAGATTTTCATTAAATGTCGAAGTCAAGGTTATTCCGTAATTCCCCTCTGATACTTTTTCACCGGCTCCTTGTTGTATAATATAAGATCTTGCATATTCAGGGAAATTTAATGCATCTTCTTTTGTTAGTGAACTCGGGTTTAATAAGTACGGGGAGTTGAAGTAATTTATTATTCCTTTAACTTTAAATTTATCTGAAATATCATAAGACAAAATTGAATTCACAGAAGTTGTGTTTGACGATGAGTGTTCTCTAAACCCGTTATATAGCAGCTTATTTAAGCTTAACAGATAAGAAAATCTGTCTAATGTTCCCGAAGCTTTAATATTGTAATTTTTTAATCCGAAAGATCCGGCAGTAAAGGAAGGAGCGATTAGAATAAGCCTGCTTGAAGGATTTTGTGATTTAATGTTAATTACACCCCCTGCCGCATTACCATATAGTGATGAAGCCGGACCGTGTAAGACTTCTATACTTCCAATTGAAGAAAAATCTAAATTGTTCAATTCCGACTGGCCGTCTGCAAAAGTTAAAGGGATTCCGTCATAGATAATTTTAATTCCCCTTACGCCGAATGATGCTCTGCTGCCGATTCCTCTTATGGATATTTTATCTCCCATAGAAGGATTATTCCTGTTGCTTACGATTAAGCCGGGCACCTGGTCTAGTACTTCATGGAGGGATAATCCTTTAATTTTATCCTGTATTTGAGAGCTGTCCACATGGTCAATTGCATATGGAATATTCAGTATTGAATTTCCAGCTCTTGCTAAGACAACCACCGGTTCTAAAGTATATATAGTGTCTTTATTAATAGTGCGGTTATCCTGTGAATAGATAAAAATATTAAGAGAAATAATGATAAAAAAAAATATCTTTTTAGCGCTCATTTTTTTGACATTAATAATATTAGCAAAGATATATAAAGTATGATAAAGCGGATATGATTTTGAACCTATTATATATTGCAAATGAAAGTTCAGTTATTTATCTTAATTCAAGAAAATATAAATCTTTTATTTCATCGGGGAATATATGAAAAAAGATCAAGGTGCGGGTTTGCCTGCCTCAAAGAATGGTTCATTTTCACGAAGAAAATTTATAAAAGGTGTCGGCTCTACGGTTGCCGGTGCTTATTTAATTTCACCTCAAGTTGAAAGCATTACAAAAAAAATCTCTAAAAAAGCAAAGGATATAAAAGAAGGAAAGTATGAATTATCCTTTATGCTGAACGGTAAAAAGGTTAGTGTTATGGTTAAACCGTCAACAACACTTGCTAAACTTTTAAGAGAAGATTTTCAATTGACAGGAACAAAAATTGTCTGTAATCAAGGTGAATGCGGTGGATGTACGGTGGTACTCGATGGGAAAGCCGTTTATTCATGCCAGATGCTTGCATTAGATGTTGAGGGGAAAGAAGTTACAACAATTGAAGGATTGTTGAATGATGGAGAATTAAACCATATTCAAAAATCTTTTATTGAAAAAGACGGACTGCAATGCGGTTTCTGTACACCAGGACAAATAATGGCTGCTTATGCTTTATTAAAGAAAATTCCTAATCCAACAAGAGAAGAAGCAATTAAAGGTATGTATGGAAATATCTGCAGATGCTCTGCATATCCTAATATTGTAGATTCTGTTTTAGCTGCAGCACAATCAAAATAATTTTTATGAAGTAGCGAGGGAATTATGCCCCGGAAAATAGTCAAATCAAAATATCATTTTGAAAATAATTTAATCGAAACAATAGCTGAAGTTCCAACTGAAAAATATAAACCGCTTCCGCCGAATAATAAATTAAAATATATCGGGAAAGAAATTTCAAGATTAGATGGTTTTGATAAGGTCAGTGGAGCATCAGGCTATACTTTCGATATTGATTTACCGCGTATGGTTCATGCGAAGATACTTCGTTCACCTTTTCCCAATGCAAT
Source organism: uncultured Ignavibacteria bacterium (assembly GCA_963739895.1). Classification (GTDB taxonomy): domain Bacteria; phylum Bacteroidota; class Ignavibacteria; order Ignavibacteriales; family Ignavibacteriaceae; genus CAVQBP01. The sequence continues at coordinate 20,996 of CAVUCR010000012.1, forward strand.
AATTAAAAATATAGATATTTCAAAAGCCGAAGAGTTAGATGGAGTTTATCATATTCTGACTTATCAAAATGTACCTAAAATAGAGTGGTTTCATGCTGCAACAACCTTATTTGATCCTCACCTTCGTTTTGAAGGAGATGAAGTTGCTTGTGTTGCTGCAGATTCTGAAGATAATGCTTTGAAAGCTCTTAAACTAATAAAAGTTGATTATGATGAACTTCCTTTTGTTGTAGACCCCGGGGAAGCAATGAAAGCTGATGCACCTAAAGTTTATGAATCAGGAAATATACAAGGAAAACCTTCAACATACGAAAGAGGTGATATTGAAAAAGGTTTTAAAGAAGCAGATGCAATTGTAGAAGATACTTTTACTACTCAGGTCGTTGTTCACAATCCCACCGAATTCCATTGCAGTGTATCGGATTGGAAAGACGGGAAATTAACAATATATGATTCAACTCAGGCAGTATTTGATGTTAGAGATGAAATTGCTAATGCATTAAATATGGATAAAAGCGATGTAAGAGTAATTAAGAAATATATGGGTGGAGGATTTGGCAGTAAATTGGAAGCGGGTAAGTATACTCTTATGGCGGCTCTTCTATCAAAAAAGATCGGAAGACCGGTAAAATTAACATTAGACAGAAAAGAAATGAACCTGGCTGCAGGCAATCGTCCAGGTTCATTTCAAAAATTAAAAGCCGGGGCAAAAAAAGACGGTACGTTAACAGGATTAAGCCATTATTCTTATGGTCCCGTTGGAGCATATCCACAAGGTGCAGGCTGCAGCTGGCCTTTAAAGGTTATGTATAAATGTCCGAATGTTAAGACTGAAGAATATAATGTTTTTATTAATGCCGGGAGAGCAAGACCTTTTAGAGCTCCGGGACATCCCCAAGGATTTTTTGCCTTGGATTCTTTAATTGATGAATTGGCTGAAAAGATAGGAATGGATCCCCTTGATTTTAGATTAAAGAATATTGCTGAAATTGACCAGGTCTATAATGTTCCTTATACTTCTAAACTGCTGAAGGAAGCATATTTAAAGGGAGCAGAAGCTATTGACTGGTACAAAAAAAGAAAACCAGCTGGTTCCGATAAAGGTTTTGTAAAAAGAGGAATTGGTATGTCGTCTCAAATATGGTGGGGCGGCGGCGGACCTCCGGCAGGCGCTATATTAAAACTCAATAATGACGGCTCCGCCAGGGTTATTGCAGGTACTCAGGACCTTGGCACAGGCACATATACTTTTATTGCAATGATTGCTGCTGAAATTTTGGAAATACCGGTTGAAAAAATTTCGGTTACACTGGGAGATACTGGAATAGCCCCATTTTGTGGAGGTAGTGGCGGAAGCACTACCGCATCGTCGGTCTCGCCTGCAGTTAGGGATTCTGCTGAAAAAATGAAAGAGAAACTTTTATCCGCAGCCGCAGCAATATGGGAAGTTCCCCAGGAGAAGCTTGTTTATTCAAATGGAAAAGTTATTAATAATGAAGATAAAAATAAGGAAATTGATATCCCCGGAATAATTGATAAAATGAGAGAGCAGACATTAATTACAGAAGGTGCAAGGGAAGAAAATCCCAAAGGCTATATAACATGCACTTTCGGTGCTCAATTTACCGAAGTGGAAGTTGATTCGGATACGGGGAAGGTGAGAGTCTTGAAAGTTGTTGCCGCCCATGATATCGGCAGAGTTCTAAATAAGAAAACCCTGGAAAATCAATTTCACGGCGGTATCATTCAGGGATTAGGTTATGCGCTGATGGAAGACAGGATAATTGACAGAAATACAGGTAAAGTATTAACCACCGATTTGCATAATTACAAAATGCCGACAATTGCAGATGTTCCGGAAATTGAGGTGCACATTGTCAGTGAAGGGGATTCATTATTAAGCAATACGGGTGTTAAAGGAATTGGTGAGCCGGCAATCATTCCAACTGCCGGTGCTATTGCCAATGCCGTATATAATGCCCTTGGAGTTCGAATAAAATCTTTACCGATTACACCTGATAAAGTTTTAAAGGCACTTTATTTAAAAAGCTGAACTTTGAGAAGATTAAATAATCCTCTAAAAATAAAATGAGAGAATTAATATGATAGATTTTGATTATATACAGCCGAAGACGTTAGAAGAAGCCAGCAGCCTGCTTCAAAAAGCCAATGGGAAAGCAATCCCATACAGTGGCGGGACAGATGCACTCAGTCTTTTAAAGGAAGATGTAATTTCACCGGAGGAAGTAATTAATCTAAAAAATATTCCGAATATGAATGCTGTTAGCTATGAAAATGGAAAGGGATTAAAAATAGGTGGACTGGTTACAATTACCGACATAGCAGAAAATGAAATAATTGGTGAAAAATATACCGTGCTTTCGGAAGCAGCAAATAAAATTGCTTCTCCGCAATTAAGAAATGTCGGAACATTGGGTGGAAATTTAAACCAAAAGACCGCGTTGCTGGTATTTTAGAAAAGAATTTGACTGCATAAGAAAAGGGGGCAGTATTTGTTATGCTGTTGACGGCGAAAATAAATATCATTGCATAATCGGCGGCGGCCCATGCTATATTGTTCATCCTTCTGATATGGCTGTTGCACTATTAGCTTTAGATGCTTCGGTTCATATCTTTTCAGGCAAAAAATCAAGGACTATCCCTATAAGCGAATTTTTTGTTTTACCTGGTGTAAATTATTTAAAGGAAAATATATTAGAACCGGGCGAAATAGTGACTGAAGTTATTGTTCCCGAACTTCCAAGTTATACTAAGAGCGGTTATTATAAGTTTATGGAAAGGGATGTCTGGGATTTCGCTGTGGTAAGTGTAGCTGCGGTTTTAACCAAAAACGGCAATTCCTTAAAAAATGGAAGAATTGCTTATGGCGGAGTAGCCCCGGCCCCTTGGCTGGATAAAAATATAAACAGCTCACTTAAGGGATTACCGTTGGATGATGATTCAATTGAGAAAGCAGTATCACAAGTTCTTAAAGATGCTGATCCTTTAGAACAAAATGAGTATAAAATTCCTCTCGCCAGAAATATAACAAGGAATATGATTCGTAAGTTAACATCTTAGCACCCCTGGAAAATGGAAGATGTTAAACTACCTTAACTAAAGTTATGGCAGTTAAAATGGAAAATGGAATGCCTGATCAGAAAAGCCGGTTGATTCTAAATTCACTTCTTGTTGCTGCGGGTTTATCAACAAGGATGGGGAAATTTAAGCCGTTACTTCTATTAAAAAATGAACCGATAATAATATCAATTATTAATAAATTATTGCCGATAAGCAATAAGATTTTCATTGTTACAGGCTTTAAAGAAAAAGAAATAATTACAACAATTGAAGAATATTTTCAAAAATCAGGCTCAGATAATAAAATTGTTTTTGTTTCAAATCCCGGCTTTAAAAAAGGGATGTTTACTTCTCTTCAAAAAGGATTGAAAAAGGGAATAGATTGTGATTGGCTTTTATATCATTTTGTAGATCAGCCGCAGCTTCCGCAAAATTTTTATTCTGAATTTGTTTCTCAAACAGATGAAAAATTTGATTGGATTCAACCAGCTTATAAAGATAAAAAAGGTCATCCAATTTTAATAAAAAAAACTTTGTTCGAGAGTATAATTAAAGCCGATGAGAATTCTTCATTAAAAAAATTGATTCGTGTTAGCAATGCACATAAAATAATCTGGGATTGTAATTATAAAGAAATCCTATATGATATTGATACACCTGAAGATTACAAAGAATTAATAAGGGATATAAATTAATATGAATCTTTATAAAGAAATATTAGAATTAGAAAAGAATAATCAGCCATTCGTTATTGCAACTGTCGTTAGTACAAGCGGCTCGGTTCCCGGGAAAGTCGGATTTAAGATGCTGATAAAAAATGACCGAACAACTATGGGAACTGTAGGCGGCGGAGCTATAGAAGCTGAAGTAATAAAAGAAGCCGTGAAAAGATTATCAACCGGCGAATCAGCAACCAAAGAATATCTATTATCTGATAATGAATCGCTGGAGAACAGCAATGCAGCCGTTATTCCAATGAAGTGTAGCGGGCAGGCTGCTGTATTTTATGAGGTTCATGGAAGTCTAACAACAATTTATATCTTTGGCGGTGGGCACGTTGGACATGCTTTACTTTATTATTTAACACCTCTAGGTTTTCATACTATATTAGTTGATAACAGGGAAGAATTTGCTTCACTCGAAAAAAATCCCTCGGCGAATGAGCATATTCATAAAGAATATGCAGGATTTGTGAATGAATTTACTCCTCCTCCAAAATCATTTGCAGTAATACTAACACACGGACATAAATCTGATTATGAAATTCTAAAATCTATTTATGAACGACAATTAGATTTTAAAATGTCGGGGTGATTGCATCCAAATCAAAAGCTTCCGCAATGATTCATGATTTGAAAGAAGATTCTGAGTAATGATATTGACCTTTCAAATCTCCATATGCCGATTGGACTAAAAATTGGCGGGAATACTGCTGAAGAAATTGCACTTTCAATTGCTGCTGAAATGCAATCGATAAAATATTCTCAACTTTTAATATCTTAAGTACGTAATCTGAAGTAAGCAACTCGAAATAAATTTTTATTTCAGCAAAATCATTTTTATGGTCTTAGTAAATTTATTTCCTGACCGAAGTGAAACTGCTTCAACAGTTAAGAAATACAATCCTGAGGATAAATCAGCTGCATTCCATGTTAAATTATAATTACCGGCAGGTTTAATATTATTTGTAAGCTCTGCAGTTTGCTTACCTAATATATTATAAACGTTTATTCGAACCCTGCTTTGTTCCGGAATATAATAATTAATCTTGGTGGAAGGATTAAAAGGATTCGGATAATTCTGCTCCAAATAAAATTTTGAAGGAGTACCTGCATTGTTTTCAACAACACCGGTTGCAGGGCTTAAATCGGAATATTTAATTGTTTCCGATTGATAGACTTCTTTTGTACCTGTGCTTTGAACAAAAACAACAACTTTTAAACTGTCGGTGTTCCAAGTGCTATCAAGATCAATAGTTGTATCAATTTCTTTTGTATCATTGTCATTGATTGAAAATGGTTCACCGGCCGGAGTAGGAAGCATTTTTCTCATAACATTATAGTGCCTTGAAACACCATTTCTGCCCTGGTAGTGAATATTTTCAACAACAACAAAATGTAAAACCAAATCTGTCTGGCTTATATCTCCGCTTCTTGTCACTTCGGTCATAAGGTTTATTTTCCCGCTTCCCTTAGTACCGGTTAATGTTATTTTCAAAGGGCTTGTATTTTTTACCAATCCATCAAGTGCCGGACCCCACTTACTGTAAACATCCGACTGGATTTTGCCGTCAAAAAAAGCCTCGGGAGTAATTGAGAAGGGACCGTAATAACTATTTCTTGCCGCCGGATCAGTTTTATTTGCCTGGTATAACGGATCATCGCTGTAAGGAAACGGCATGTGGTAAAATATAAAGCTGGCATGGACTGAATTTGTGTCTTTATCTAAAAAGGCATATAATGCAAAATACGCAGGCGGGCATAAAGGGCAGTGCGAATTTGTAAAATCTTCTACTAATACCTTTCTTTGATATTGTCCGAAACATAAGGATGTGGCTAAAAATAAAGCACAGGAAATAAAAATTAAAAATTTCATTTCTTTCTCCGTTACAATTGACTTAATATTGTTATCCTTAAGCCTTCAAAAGGCTGGATATATTTGCATATTCCGTTTGAACAGACCTGGCCGCCTCTCTCGTTTCCATATGATACAGTTATCGTGTGCGAATCTTCTAACCTATATCCTAATTCTCCTATCAGCCAGTTTTTCTTTTCCGATACTTCACTTTTGCTTGTGGTATATTCATAACGGATAGTAGCTGTAAGTTTGGAATAGAACGACCCGATTAAAGTTATTAATTGATTGAAATAATGATTATTTATACTATTGAAATTTTCTCTTACCCATTCTTGTTCGGATTCAACCTTTAATGAGAAATCTTCGGAAAAAGTATTTTGAATCTGTACAGGGACAACTATAGAGGTAGTGATAATCGAACTCTTGTCAGGCGAGAACTCATTAAAAAAAGTTTCTTGTCTTAAAGCAAATGCAGCTTTAATAAGAGATGAGGAAGCATAGTAATGTTCGCCTTCTAAAAATATTTCGTAATAGGGGAATAATTCTTTTTGGGTTGAAGGGAGGAAATTTGCAGACCTTTTTATTTTTGTAAATGTAAATCCGTCCTGGTTTAAGCTGTAGCTGTCATGTTTACTTGATAAACTGGAATTGAAGTTGATAGTTGTGTTGTCTGAAATTGAACAAAAAGCGTCAACCTGAAAACCGACTTCATCATTAAAATCAACTTCATGCAGAGGTCTTGTTAATAAAGTATAAGAATATTCCTTCTGCACTATTGGAGGATTCTGAAAGGGGAGCATTCTTGTAGGCCTGATAGCATTGGTACGATCATATGGATCCAATATATCGAATGCATAATTTTTATAATCCAGAGCAATTCCATAACCGTCTCCAAAATAAGAGAACGCACCATATAAACCGCTTCCTGTTGAAGTATAATTATCCGTTATTACATTGGTCCATTTATGCGACCAGTCCACATATAACGAAAATTTATTTAAATTTAGTGATAAATATGCTTCGGGGATTTCAGCTTTTATATTTTGGGAAGGAATCGGCGAACCTGCTTCGCCCTGGGGAATAATTCCTTGAGAATAAATATAACTCCCGCCTATTTAATAATTCAGGGAATGGAAATAATTCAAGATTACCCCCTCTTATTTTATAATTTTCACGCCTGACAAATATTAATGAATCCCTAAAATCAATTGTTCCCCCAAGCAGGGTAGCATTAAAAAAATCTGATGAGTATTTAAATTTTATGCCGTCCATCCATGTATCATACGCCAGCCCCCTATTTTCAAAAAGATTTAATGCAAGCCCTCTTCCGAACAAAGTTGAAGAATTGCCGGCACGTATATATATTCCTCCTTTGTTGTATTCAAGATATCTTCTGCTGATACCTTTAAAAGAATCACCGATTTCCGGCGGCTCATCATAAAGAAGCCTGAAGCCTATGAGAAAATTTTCGGGAAATGAAATCCTAACGTCGGTTAAATTTTCAAAGTAAGTCTGGGGTATTTTTAAACTGCCCAAAATTCTTTCTCCATTTCCATATCTGAAAATATTAGAGACAGAAGGAACAACATCTTGAGAAAACAATAATTGATTTAAACAAAAAAATGCTGCTAAAGAAAATGATAAAATTTTATAGTTCACTTAACACCAGGAATAAGTTTCTGGATTTCATTTTCTAGTTTTATTTCATCACCTGGCAAGTAGCCGACATTTTTGTATACAATATTCCCATTTGTATCAAATAATAGTGAGTAAGGTATCGATTGTCCGTTCAATTTTTGTAGGTATTGAAAATCCGGATCAAGAGCGACAGGGAAAACTATTTTATGTGAAGCAATATAAGCTCTTACTTTTGAAACGCTTTTAGGTGAATCCTGGTTGATTCCTAAAATTGTAAATCCATTATCTTTATATTTTTCATAAATTTGATTTAAATGCCTCATCTCCTCTTTGCAGGGTTCACACCATAGAGCCCAGAAACTCACAAGTAGAGGTCCTTTGGAATATAATTTATCGAGCTCTACTTTTTTGTTATTAATAGTTGATATTGTAAAATTAATTTTATTTTGCGCAGGAAGATTTATAAACAAAATAAGCGTTAAAAGAATTAAAAAAGAAAATTTCATGTTATTACTTGCAGTTTTTTGATTGGTAAGTTAACTCACTAAAGTTGTGAAAGAATAATAAAATTCTAACATTTTTATAACTTTTTGTTTGTGATTTCAATAACTTACAAAAAATTCATAATTTGTGGAAAAATTCAACATAATTGATTGTAGAAAGAATCAACAATTTTAGTAAACACTTTTAATTTCAAAAAATTCATTTGGACCTAATTTCCATTTTCTATGAATATCACATCTAATTATTCAGTCTTAATAGACTGGCAATCGGGACTTTAGAATACAGAATAAATTTATCCATTCTTCTTCATGTGATTCTCTTAAATTAAAAATTAAGTTTCACTTTTAGGAAAAATTTCCGGCTAAAATTATCAAGTGGAATCGAAATCTTATTAAATTGAAAGCTTTTTATTAACATTGAAGTGGCATTTAATATGCCTATTTATATAAACCTAAATAATTAGGGGTAGAAAATGCATCAAAGAATATTTGAAAAATATAGACCTAAAGACCATAGTTGTTTAATCCCGTTGCTGCAAGAGGTTCAGAATGTTTATAAATATTTACCTGAAAATGCGCTTCAAGATGTTGCTGATTTTTTAAACATTCCTTTGAGCAGAGTTTATGGTGTCGCAACATTTTATAATCAATTCAGACTAAATCCTGTTGGTAAAAATATAATTAAAGTCTGCCGTGGAACTGCTTGTCATGTTAAAAATTCTGCAAATATTTTATATGCTATCGAGACAGCTTTAAATGCAAAAGCCGGGGAAACTACCAGGGATAAAAAATTTACAATCGAAGTAGTTAATTGTATAGGTGCCTGCAGTATCGCACCTGTCATAACAGTCAATGAAGATTTTCACGGAAGAATAGCCACAAAGGATGTTCCTAAAGTCTTGAAAAAATATTCCGGGCAAGAAAAGCCTAATACTATTCAAGGTGAACCGGAGGTGAGTCCGGCATGAATACTTTTCTTGAAAAATGCTGTGACAAGTGCTGGCATACTAATCAGACTCAATGCGAATTGTTCATACAATGCTGTACAGATGGCCCCTTATGTCATCATGATGAAAATTGCAAAGCAAAATATGAAAGGTTTAATAAAGAACTGAAATATGTTGAACATGATAAACCAGTAATTTTTATAGGAATGGGGACCTGCGGTCTGGCTGCAGGCGCTCAGAAAGTTGAAGAAGCAATTAAGGCAGAGTTGAAAAAGCTTAATATTGATGCTAAAATTGAATCTACCGGATGTGTAGGCTACTGTACTAAAGAAGTTATAGTTGATATTAAACTTCCGGGAGGTGAAAGAATCTCATATTGTGAGATAACGCCGAAATTGGTTCCAAGGCTGCTGCAAAAGACACTTATTGAAAAAGATATCTTTACTGAAAAGCTACTTGGTGCATATTCTAATAATAATGAAATCCAATCGATTTACCAGGTTCCATTTTTCAAAAAACAATTAAAAGTTGTATTGAAAAATTGCGGTGTAATAAATCCTGGTTCTATTGATACCTATATTTCTTTCGGCGGATTTAAAGCATTGGATAAAGTCTTAAGGTTATTGAAGCCGGGTGAAGTTGTAAAAGAAATTGTTGATAGCGGGTTACGCGGAAGGGGTGGTGCCGGTTTTCCAACAGGTGCAAAATGGGATTTAGCACTAAAGCAGCATGCCGGCACAAAGTATTTAATATGTAATGCTGACGAGGGTGACCCCGGTGCATTCATGGATCGTTCCGTCTTGGAGAGTGATCCATTTAAAGTTATTGAGGGAATGCTGATAGGTGCTTATGCAATTGGAGCTTCCGAAAGCTACATTTATTGCCGTGCTGAATATCCGCTTGCAATTAAAAGGTTGGAAAATAGTATTCATCAATGTAAAGAGTATGGCTTACTGGGTGAAAATATTCTCAATAGTGGTTTTACCTTTAACTTAAAAATTAAAAAAGGTGCAGGGGCTTTTGTTTGTGGTGAAGAAACTGCTTTAATTGCTTCTATTGAAGGTGAAAGAGGAATGCCAAAACCCCGCCCGCCATACCCGAGCGTTTCCGGATTGTGGGGGAAACCAACTGTTATTAATAATGTCGAAACGTTTGCTAATATATCTGAAATAATAAATAGAGGTTCCGACTGGTTTGCTTCCATCGGTACTTCTTTAAGTAAAGGAACGAAAGTTTTTGCCTTAAGCGGAAAAATTGCCAATTCCGGTTTAGTGGAAGTTCCGATGGGAGTTACACTTAGAGATATAGTTTTTTCTATCGGCGGCGGAATTCCTAATAATAAAAAATTTAAAGCCATACAAATTGGCGGACCTTCAGGTGGATGTTTACCGGAAAGTGTAATTGATACCCAGGTTGACTATGAATCTTTAAAAAAAGTCGGTGCAATGATGGGATCAGGGGGATTTGTTGTGATGGATGAAGATATCTGTATGGTTGATGTGGCAAAGTTCTTCTTAACATTTATTCAAAGCGAATCCTGCGGTAAATGTGTCCCTTGCCGTGAAGGAACTAAAAGGATGCTGGAGATTCTCGAGAGGATTCCTAAGAGTTATAAAAGTGTAAATAATAAAGTTGAACAGCTTCAAAGATTTAAAGGTGTTATTCATCTTCAAAGGTTAGCAGATGTTATAAGAGATACTTCATTATGCGGGCTCGGTCAGTCTGCTCCAAATCCTGTTTTGTCCGGGTTAAAATATTTCAAGGATGAGTATAAGGAACACCTTTATGAAAGGAAATGTTCCGCAGGGGTATGTAAAGATTTGCTTACTTACTCAATTGACAACCAGGTATGCAACGGCTGCGGTGTATGCTTGAAAAAATGTGCTGTCGAAGCAATTGTAGGTGAGAAAGGTCATGCTCATTATATACTTGATGATAAATGTATAAAATGCGGTATGTGTTTTGAATCCTGCAGGTTTGATGCAATAGTTGTGAATTAAATGTTTTTTAACCGAAATAAAATATAGACACTGAGATGGTTCATTTAACAATCAATAATATTAAAGTAAATGCAGAAGATGGTATGACTATCCTTGAAGCTGCTCAATCAATAGGGATATCAATTCCAACGCTATGTCACCTAAAGGATCTAACACCAACCGGAGCCTGCAGATTTTGTGTAGTGGAAGTTGAAGGACAAAAAAGTCTATTACCTTCTTGTGCTTTTCCTGTTTATGAAGGAATGGTAGTTGATACTAATTCATCAAGGGTTAGGAGGGCACGAAAAACTATTATAGAATTATTAGTTGAAAATCATCCGCAGGATCGTTTGGTTTGCGTAAGAAATAAGAACTGTGAACTCCAGGATATGGCGGAAAGATATGGTGTAAGGGAACATAGATATTCCGGTGAAACTAAAACGCATGCTATTGATATTTCAAGTGCATCTATCGAAAGAGATTCTGCTAAGTGTTTACTGTGCGGAAGGTGTGTACGTGTTTGTCATGAAGTGCAGAAAATCGGGGCAATTGATTTTACTAATCGAGGGTTTTCCAGTATTGTAACTACACCATACAATAAAGGAATAAATATTAGTGAATGTATTTTATGCGGTCAATGTATACTAGTTTGTCCAACAGCAGCTTTACGGGAGAAGAGTTCTCTTAAGGAAGTTACAAATGCATTGAATAATAAAAATAAATTTACAATTGTACAGGTTGCACCTGCTGTTAGAGCAACAATTGGCGAAGAATATAATTTACCTTTAGGTACGGATGTAACGGGAAAGCTTGTAGCTTCTTTGCGCCGCCTTGGATTCAGAAAAGTTTTTGATACAAATTTCGCCGCTGATCTTACTATAATAGAAGAAGCCTCTGAACTGGTAGACAGGATAAAAAATAACAAACCTCTGCCTATGTTTACAAGCTGCTGCCCGGGGTGGGTTAAATATGCAGAGTTTAACAACCCTTCAATTTTGAAAAATTTATCAACATGTAAATCGCCTCATGAAATGGAGGGGGCTGTGCTAAAAACTTATTACGCAAAGAAGATGGGAATAAATCCTGAAGATATTTTTGTTGTATCAATTATGCCGTGTACCGTAAAAAAATATGAAGCATTAAGAAGCGAACTTTCAGAAAATGCTTTACTGGATGTAGATGCAGTTCTTACAACCCGGGAATTGGTACGGCTTATAAATATAGCCGGAATCAAATTTAATGATCTGGCTGAAGAAAAATTTGATAGCCCGCTAGGTGAGTCAACAGGCGCAGCGGTAATATTTGGAACTTCAGGCGGTGTAATGGAAGCTGCCTTGCGAACTGCGTATTTTAAGCTCACCGGTAAAAACCTGGATAAAGTTGAATTTGAAGAAATTCGGGGAAATAACGGAATAAAGACAGCGGCAATTGAAATAAACAATCTTATAATTAATGTTGCTGTTGTAAATGGTATAGGGAATATAAAAGAAATAATTAATGAAATTGAACAAGGAATTTCAAAATATCATTTTATAGAAGTTATGACTTGCCCTGGGGGATGTATTAACGGCGGAGGACAGCCTATTCATAACAAACCTGAAAAAATTCAGAAAAGAATTAAAGCGCTTTATGAAATAGACAGTGAAATGCAAAGAAGATTTTCACATGATAACGAATCAATTAAGATTTTGTATAATGAGTTCCTTATAGAGCCTAATTCACATATTGCACATGAAATACTTCACACAACGTACTTTGATAAATCGAGACAAAGAAATTCTTGTTATAATACTCTGGAAACCGCTAAGGATGATGTTTTTAAGGGTTAATAAAGGATGTAAATTTAAAGTTAGACATTTAAACTCAGAAATTAACTGATAAAAGAATTAAGTTTTTTTAAAGCCACTCGTAGTCATTTCTTAAAATAAATTCTCGAATTAATAAATCTATGTAACTAATTGAGAATTCTCCAGCTTTTATTCAATATTTATTATCACCATTCGATAATGAAGTTGAAGAGAAATGTTTTTTATGAAAAAAAATTATCGAAATGGATAATTCTCCAAAAATTATTTATGGAATTGATGATGATGCTAAATCGAATCTAGATTCTACTTTACAGAAGTATTTTATGATTTGCAAGCATTATTTGGAATTTGATCCTTTAGCAATGAAGGAGCCCGATAATATCCTTAGAGAAAGTTATAGATTTTTCAGATATACAATACCGGTCAATATAAGCGAACACTTCTTTCGTTTCGAGGTAGCTCCTCTAATATGGATTTGTGAATCACCGTTAAATAAATATTTAAAGGACTTTTATAGGCATCATTTTCCCATACAAAACGGTGTAGATCAATATAAAACAATAACAGAGCTTTATAATAAGTGGCTGGTAAACAAACAGGATGCCGAAAAGAAATATTTTGCATTATCAATTATTAATTTTCTTGATAACTACAATTCAAGAAGTAATTTCTTAAGTAATATTTTCGGCGGAATAATATTATCGTACGAGAAATCGCTTTTTAATCCTCAAAGATCAATAGAGCTGTTTGTTAAATCAAAAGATATTATAAGTAAGATTAAATTAAGTGATAATATTAAAGAAGAGCTTGAGTATATGTTGATGCTGTTTTCCGGGTATACATATATATTTCAGCAAGAAAATGAAATGGCAAAAAATAAATTTGAAGATGCGGTTAAACTGAAATCTTCCGGTATAACTGCCAAGTTCCACCTTGCTCTTATGGATATGAAACTTCAAGATATTGAGGCTGCGGAAAACTACATAAAAGAAATTATCCATTTCGACACGGAAAGGATAAATTTTGCACTAGAAAATTTAAGTTTCAATTTATTCGGTTATTTTATTGAGAATGCAGTTATTAATAATATTTTTTACTACCTGGATTTTTCACTAGTTAATGAGAAAATAGAAAGTTTATTTTCATTGATCAGAATTTCTAATGAGCAGATCATTAAAGTTCTTATGAATAAATTTGAAGTCTTTAAAATAATAATAGAAGAAAAATCCTTTCCTGATGAAATTGTCAGGAATATCAATTTCATCGATAAAGTGTTGAAAAAATTCAATGATTCTAATAACATACTCTATTTAAATGCAGGGGAAAAACTCAAAAATAAATTTACAGAAACGGTTGTAAACATAAAGGAGGATATAAAAGGAAAATACTATCGTACAATAAATGAAAAAGTTTCAGCTATTAATGAAGAAATAAAAGGAAAGGCTGCAAATATAGAAGTATTAAAACAAGAATTAGAAAACAGGAAAAATGAATTAAAAAGTAAACTATCTGCAGGTATCGCGAAAATAGAAAATAAGATTACCCAGGAAATCCAGAATCTTGAGGAAGAAATCAAAAACCTCCCTTTTAAACCTAAATTAAATCCTCAAACTTCATTCAAACACGCTATGACTTATAATATTATACTTTCTTTTATGGTTTTTTTAATGGGTGGTTGTGCAGGCTACTCTAACAATTTCGTCCACAGTGTCTCTGAATTAAAAGATTTAATATCCGTTTCTCTTGTTACCGGGATTAAATGGGGAGTTATAACTTTCCTAATTGGAATTATTTTATCCGGTATGTCTGCAGTTCTTACTTTAGTGGAAAGATTTAACCGAAGGCAGCAGCTCATTCAGAATATCAGTGTGTTAAAAAATGGAAAAGAGTATCAAATTAATTTATACAAAAAAGAAATGGCAAATAAAGAAGAAATCCTGGTTAAAAATTTTGAAGTTCCGATTAACGAAAACAAAGAAAAAATTGAGCAATTAATTAAAGAAAGAAATTCCCAGGAATCGACATTAAAAGCCGATGCTGATAAATTAATCGAAAATGAATGCAAACCTTATTCCTTCATATTGGACGAAGAAAACCCCAATAGCGATACGTAATACAATTCTATATCCCCGCATACAATACATATAATGGCTGGCTAATATTAGCCAAGTTGATATTTTTCTCCTCTTTTCTTTCAAAAATTTGTAATAAATAAACTTTTTAATCTGGAATGATTTTGGGATAGTCTGGAAAGAATTATTGGATATCCATGCTTTCTGACGTTTAAAGAGAAGAGAAAAAATAATAATTATTAATTTTAATTACTGTAAAAGTGGAATTAGGGATAGATTTCAACCAAAATTGATTTTATAGATGGAAATTTTCTTATGAAAATAATAATATAGAATTTAAATGGATAGTCCCAAAATTAAGTTAAAACTAGGTTTAATTCTCTTTAAGAATTTTCATTACAGTAAAAATTGGGTAAGCGCAATTACACCAAAGTTTATTGAGAAACTATTTCAAAAATATGATACTTATTGGATTGAAAGTCAAAGTGATTATGAAAAAACAATAGGAGATTTGGACTTTTTAATATCTTATGAACCAGGTTGGTCTTCCCCCATGATTGACTTTCACAGAAATTCAAAAATTTCGGATAAATTCTCTTCTATACCAACATATATTATTTTAAGTGATCCCCATAATAAGAAATGGAGAGAAGAATATTTAATAAAAAATGATATTAATTTTGTATTAACTTATTATTATACACCGTTTATATATCACTTTAAAAATATTCCAATTGAAAAGATAATACATTTCCCCTGGTCAATTCCTGATGAATGGATACCAAAAAATAAAGTCATATTTCATAATGATAGTAAAGTAAAATGCTTTGGCGCAGTAAATTCAGAAGCCTATATCGATAGGAAATGGTGTATGAGTTTTCCTTTTGTGGAAACTTTTGAAAATTCTGGGGTTGAAAACAAAATAATGACAGATGAAGATTATTTTATTTGGTTATCTCAAATAGATGCCGCAGTAGCAGCAGGATCTCTTGAGCGAAAATATCGTCTGACTCTTCCAAAATATTTTGAGGTTTTGTCTGTCGGAGCACTTTTATTTGCGCAAAAAACAGATGATTTATCAAGACTTGGATTTAAACATCAGGAAAACTGCTTAATTTTTGATAGGACTAACTTCTTATTATTAGTTAAAACCTACCTTGAAAATCCTTATATGTATTTGAAAATAAGGGAAAATGGTAAAAAACTTATCATGGATCTCCATACTCAATCCAAAAGGTTAGAGGCTTTTAATAATCATCTGGAATATCAGATTGCATTAAGGAAATCAGAGAGAAAAAACAAGAATATTTTTTCAACCTTTAATTTACCCCAATTTTCAAGTCCTTCAGAAATTTATCTTGCTAATGCAGATAGAATGGATAAAACTTTAGAAAACATTAAGAAGCTTGAACGATGTGAAAATTCTAAGATTGAAAGATATTTGACAGTAATAGGTGGATTTTCGGGTTTGAATTACCTTTTGGAATTAGAACCTGATGAGATTGTTCTCTTCGATTTAAATAAATTTGCTGTTGTATATTCTGAATTAATTTTAGAAATAATTCAAATTTCCTCTTCTCCCGAAGAATTTATCTCCCGAATTTTTTCTCGTTCAGTAGATGAATTCTTAAATAAAAATGGTTTTAAATCATTATGTGTGGAGAATCAAGATCAATATTTAGAAGTTCCCTATGATATAAACATTCTTGAAGACACAGTAAAAAAACTATCAATTGATGCAAAAAAAACATTTAAAGAATATATTGAACCATTCCTAAGTGGAAGAATTTTGGAGGGAAAAAGAAATTGCCGCCGTCTTTTACCCTGCTGGCCTATAAATAAAAGAGTTCCAGTCGGAGGTGGTGAAGATACCGGATATAATGAAAATGGTATTCGGGAACCAAATACTAATACCTTTTTTTATGGTTATGGTTGGCTTTCTTCAAACATTAGCTTTAATTGCATTAAAACCAGATTAAAAAAAGCTAATGTTGTTTATCTAAATATTGATTTACTTAAAAGCAGTACTGATATATTATTTGAGAATTACAATAATTGTGTCCTCCATTATTCAAATATTGATGACTGGTTTCCTGAACAGCACAAATTAAAAATTATTGAATGGCGAGAAAAAGTAATTAATGAAAATAAATCATTGACTTTAATTTCCAGTGTAAATGGAATTATTAATTTTCAACCGGACCCGCATCATTATGCATATAGAACTATCAATAAACATATCTTTGGAGAAAATTTAGTTGAAGTTACACACAAAATACCTTGGGGATTTAATGAGTTTAAACGGCAAAACATTCTTATTGATGATTATATTATAAAAAAAGGCGTTCCATGTGATACAACAATACTTCATATTTTATATGGAGAAGGTTGTACATTCGAACAGGTAATTGCTTCTCTTTATTATGCAGTTAAAAATAGTAAGCGTGTTTTATTACTGGAACACAACAAAAATTCCGCTGATTGGATAGGTAAAGAGCATATCCTTGATATTAAACAGTTTCAGGATATATTAAACTTAACTATAAGCGATGTAAAAACTAAAACGATAAAAATTGAATTTGTTCGTGGTATTAATGACTCTAAAAGGAATGTCCTTTTTGTAATTGACAATCATGTTACTGATTTCTCACCTTCTTTTCGAAATAAATTTGATTGGATTGATGCTTCAATGAAAGGGGTAGAAAAATTTATTTCTGAAAAAAATATAACTAGAAGAAATAATTCATTTAAAAGATTCTTTATGGGAGTTCTGCAAAAACCTTCAGATATTCAAGACAAAGGAACTAAAAAAAATAAAAATTTTAATATTTTACGATGAATATCGGTTGGGCATGGTGGCACAGAGCAAATAATATTAAGATGAATGCATCAGAAAATTTTGATATAGATATTTTAAAGAAAGGACATGCATTCGACCACAATAAATATGATTTTATAATTTTATTTGAAGCGTACTTTACAAACTTTCATGATGTTCCGGCAGAAAAAATAATTGTGGTTCAAGCACATTAAAAAGCCTTCCTTCGGCAGTAGAAATTTATATAGAACATAGCTATGCAGGTTTTTTAGCAAACAATCATTGAGTCATATAAACAAATATCTGTACTTACCAAATATCTTTTTGTTGTGAAAATGGTGTTGATGAAGAATTATTTACTCCCCCCGTTCACAAGAAAGAAGAAATTACTGCATGCTGGGTCGGCAATAGCAATCGATGAATAATAAAGGTCTTGATCTAATTCAGCAAGCATGTAAAATATCAGGAATTAAACTACTTGCACTCGATCAATCTGAAAATGTATATAAAGGGAAAATTTTAACTCAAGAAGAATTAAGGGATGAAGTTTATTATAAAGCTTCATTTTATATCTGTGCATCAGATATGGAAGGAACTCCAAATCCTGCTCTTAGAAGCTTTAGCTTGCGGGCTTCCGGTTATTACTACCAGAGTAGGTAATATGCCGGAAATTATAGTAGATGGTTAAATGGTTATTTAGTAGTAAAAATCAATTGAATCGGAATAGTTGAAGCAATAGAGAAATTAAAAAAGTGCAATTTAAAATATATTAAGTAGAAATGCTCGAAAGGCAATTGAAAATGGATGGTCGTGGAAAGAAAAAGTTAAAAATTATGAAAGAATGATTCTCGAATTATATCATTCAAATAATCAAAGAAAACATTACATTAATGGTTTGAAACTTCATAGTATGAAATAAAAGCTGCCATAAAAGCCTTTTTGAATGCAACTAACCTATCTGTATGAACAAAAGTTTGATTGAATGCTGAGCAGGCAATGAATTTTTACCAGGATAATATTAATTATGAAAAATTTTACCGGCTTCGATTCAAGGGCTTTGTAAAAATCCTTCATTATCAATAATAATTGTTGCATTCAATACAAATCAATTATTGATTGATTGTATCGAATCTCTTGAAAATCAGAACAATAAAAATTTCGAAATAATTGTTGTAGATAATGGTAAAACATGAAAATAGTTTTTGAAAAATTATTCAAGCTATCCTATTCTCTATATCAGCACTCCACATAATTTTATATTATCAGAAGGAAGAAATATTGGAATACATTTTTCGCAATGCCAAAATAGTTGCTTTCCTTGATGATGATGCTATAGTTCATCCTAATTACTTGATGAGATTATTAAATGTTTTAGAAATACATCAAGCCGATCGGAATCGTAGGAAAGATTCTTCCCAAACAAAACAACAAAAACAATAACATTGCTTCTCATTATAATTTAGGTGACGATCTACTTAATATTAAGTATATCGATACGGAAGGAAATTCTGCTTTCTCTAAAAGAAGGAATACCTGAAATTCGGTGGTATGAATCCCTTACTTTTTGGTGCAGAAGGATTTGAATTAAGCTATAAGATAAATAAAAATATGGATATGGAAATTGATTTATACTCCGTACGTAATTATCTATCACGATTATGCTGAAAATGAGGAGAAATTAAAGACAAAATTAGATAGACATGTTCGGATGAATGATTACCTTCGTTGGAAGTATGCTGATATTGAACAATTTAGAATACCAAATAATAATATATTACTCGTTCGACCGGAAAATAAGTTAAACGAAAGAAAAGAAGAAAATACTCTAATAACTATTTGTATACCAACATTCAATCGAGCTGAATATTTAGGAAATGCAATAACTAGTGCTCTAAAACAAAATTGCAATAATTATGAAATAGTTATAGTTGATGATGGCTCAACAGATAATACAAAATCAGTTGTTGAAAGTTTAAAATCGGAAAAGATTAAATATGTTCGTAAAGAAAATACCGGGGCACCGGATACAAGAAATCAATGTATTGATGTGGCAAGAGGAGATTTTATTCTCTGGCTGGATGATGATGATCTTCTTGTGGAGAATTCACTTGGTGAATATATAAAGCTTTTGAATAATTACCCTGATTCTGATATAATCTATGGAGAGTTAAAATCATTTCGGAGAGAGTGATTTTCATTATAAATACCAGGATTGGTATAACAATGATTCGGGAATGATTGAATTTCTTTTTATCGGTTCACCCATTCCACACGGCGGCACATTGATTCGAAAAAAAGTATATGAAGAAATTGGGAAATATGATACATCATTCAAAAGAGCTCATGATTATCAGTTCTGGTCTCGTATAGCAGTTGCGGAAAAATTTAAATGTAAATATTTACCTAAAATAATTTATTATTATCGTATTCATAGTTCAAATATTTCAGGGGAAATAAATTCTTCAACTGATTTCAGTTATGAATCTTCAATTCTTAACTCTGTTCTTGAAAAAGTAGGAGTAGAAAAGCTCTTCCCGGCATTAAATTGGATTGATGATAGAAGAAATTCATATGAAAAAGCATTTTTCAATTTAGCAACTCGCTTTTTCCAATGGAAAGATATCGCAAGCGGGATCGAATATTTTATTCAAAAGTATGAATTTTGGTTCTAATCCTTCAAAGCTTGAAGTATTAAAAACATTGCTGCAGAATAATATACTCAAGTACAATTATCCCGAGTATTATAAAAAGCTTTCAGCCTATCAAAAGAGTCGGCAAGAGGATCATCAAAGTCAGCAAGGAAATAAATATTTCAACTTTGTAAACATTTGTATGATAACTTACAATAGACTGGAATATACCCAGCAGTCAATTGAATCAATAAAAAAATATACTTCGTATCCTCATGTCCTAACAATAATTGATAACAATAGTAATGATGGTACAAAAGAATATTTAATACATTTGAAAGAAAAGGGAGTGGTAAAAAATTTAATAATTTTAGATGAAAATATTGGTGTTGCTAAAGCATCCAACTTGGGGTGGCTGCAGGAACCGGAAGCCCGCTATTATTTGAAAATTGATAATGATATTGTTATTCAAAAGCATAACTGGCTTACAAATATGGTTAATGTAATTGAGAAAATTACTCAAGCAGGTGCTGTTGCATATAATTTTGAGTCTTTTAGCTATCCAAGTAGTTTTATTAACGAAATGAGATTAGGGTTAAATCAGAAGGTAATTTAGGTGGCGCTTGTATTTTAATACCGAAAAGGACTAATGAGTTTCTTGGATTCTGGTGTGAAGATTATGGACTTTATGGAGAAGAAGATACGGAATACGGGTTACGAATAAGTTTAAGCAACTTGTTAAATATCTATATGCTTGACGAGAATATTGGTATTCATCTCCCAGGCGGAAAAGCGGCTGTTATTGATCCAGCTATATATGTAGCTACCGATATTGAAGAAGAAAAACAATACAAGCAATACCGGCGCTGGAAAGATGAACAGCGGAAAAAAAATATAAATGAAAATGGAATATATAAAAAAAATATATCTGATCTAATTAGAAAAAAACGCAGCTTATATTATAAATCTTCATTTATTATAGAAGATGGTAAAAAGAATATCGCTTACATAAAAAATCAAACAATTAAACAAAAAGAAGATTTTGTCTATTTAAACTCAATACTAAAAGAAAACAAAGAAAAAATATTGGTCTCTATAATTATCCCTGTTTTTAACAAATTGAGTTTTACCAGAAATTGTTTAAAAAGTATACTAAAGAATACAGACTATGATAAAATTAAATATGAAATTATAGTCGTTGACAATGCATCAGTGGACGGTACAAAGGAATTTCTCGAGGAACAGCAAAGGCATTGTGAAAATTTAAAAGTAATAATTAATGAACAAAATAATGGTTTTGCAAAAGCTAATAATATTGCGGTTTCAAAGTCATCGGGTGATTATTTGGTTCTTCTTAATAATGATACGGAGGTTCAAAAAGATTGGCTCGAGGCATTGCTAAGAGTGATTGAGAATGATAATTCCATTGCTGCAGTAGGTAGTAAATTATTATTCCCCGATAGAAGTTTGCAGCATGCCGGTGTTGTTATAATAGAAGATAAACAACTGCCGGATCCGCTGGTAGCCCGTCATATATATTGGAAATCGCCTGAGGATCTGAAAGAGGCAAATCAATTAAGTACTTATCAAGCATTAACCGCTGCATGTTTACTGATTAAAAAGAGTGCATTTGTTCAAGCTGGAGGATTTGATGAGGTATATTGGAATGGATACGAGGATATTGATCTATGTTTCAAGCTCGGTGAGCTGGGTTATAAACTGGTTTACCAACCGGAAAGTATTGTTATCCACCATGAATCCCAAAGCGGTTCTGAAAGATTTTCAAAGGTTTCTCATAATATTGAACGTCTGCATAATAAGTGGATAGGTAAAATTAAACCCGACTATATTCTGGAAAAAAACGGTAGTGTTGTTGAAACGGCTGCAGATAAAATAAGGGATTATATTCTTACGGAGAAGCAGAACCAAAATTCAGCGAAAAATGAAAAGGACACGGAAACTATTGCCGTATCAATTATTGCTTTAACATACAACGGACTGGAATATACGAAACAGTTCGTAGATTCCATCCACACTTTTACTAGAAATAAATATGAATTGTTAATAGTTGACAACAGTAGCAAAGATGGTACAATTGAGTTTCTAACAGCATTATCAAAAAACGAAACTAATATAAAGTTGATTCTTAATACAAATAATGTTGGGTTCCCTAAAGGTGTAAATCAAGCATTAAAAGAAGCAAAAGGGAAATACATTATTATCGCTAATAACGATATAGTTGTTACCGAAGGATGGCTGGAAAGGATGATTGAAGTTGCTGAAAGTGATCCGGGAATAGGATTAGTCGGACCAATCAGCAATTTAGTAAGCGGTTTGCAGCTTGATAAAGAAGCGAAGTATAATACGAATGAACAGATGCATAATTATGCTGCAAAAGTAAAACAAAAAAATAAAGACGAAATCTCCGAATTCCCGCGAGTTGCTTTTCTATGCACTTTAATTAAAAAGGAAGTTATAGAAAAAATCGGCGGATTGGATGAACGCTTCTCACCAGGAAATTTTGAGGATGATGATTTTTGCTTAAGAGCCCAAATAGCAGGTTTCAATACTGTAATTGCAAAAGATGTTTTTATTCATCATTACGGTTCCAAAAGTTTTACAGCTGAGGGACTGGAAAAATATAAAACTAGGTTAGAAACAAATCAAAAAATTTTTGTTGATAAATGGGGCGCAACCCCGGAAGAAATTTGGTTAAAAGGAAAACAAATAAAAGGAAGAAGAATCATGTTTACTTTAAATAAAAATGAATTTATGGAAAATTTGGAAAGAGCTCTGTCTTTAATAGAAGAACAGGATTATGATGTTGCCCTGGATTATCTTAAAAATTCTGTAGCGCTGTATAATAATTTTGATCATGAAGAGCATGACCCGGAGCTGGCAAATCTTCTCAATCTTGCCGGTAATGTCTCCTTAATTAATGGTAACCTGGAAACAGCGCAAAAATATTTTGAGAATGCTTTGAATGAAGATAACAATTCATCTCACGCATGTGGCGGATTAGGTGAAGTCCTTTTAGCTGCAGAGAATTATGAAGCTGCAAAAACAATGTATGAATGGGGCGTAAAAAATAATCCAGGAAATAAAGTCGCTGTTGAAGGACTGGCAAAAGTCAATGAAATTCTAAACCTTCCTGAAAATGATAATTCCTTGCTCAAGCTAAATGAAGAAACAAATATTCCCGGAAATTTATATGAAAGTGTTAGTACAGAAGCAGATAAGCTGATTAGTGAAGCTTACAAATTGTTCGGTGAGAAGAAATTTGATTTTGCGTTGACTAAACTTTCGCAAGCAGAAAATATCTTCAATGGCCAGATTAGTAATCCTTCAAATATTGATTTTGCAGCCTCATTTTACAATATGAAAGGTTTTAATTACCTAGGATTAAATGATATAAATAATGCAAAAGAATGTTTTCAAAAAGCGCTGGAAATTAATCCGGATTCTTCTCAAGCATACGCAGGTTTGGGTGAAATATTATTTTTGAATAAATATGATGAACAAGCAAAACTTATGTTTGAAAAGGCAGTTCAAAATAATCCTAACAACTTATTTGCGGTTAATGGTTTAGAAAAAATAAACAAGTTGCTAAGTAATAATTCTTCATTCCCTGGATCCCCAAAACAACAAGATGATAAATTAAAAATTTATCATCGAGATGACTTCGGCAAACTATTTAATCAATTAGGATTTTATGGTAAAGGAGTTGAGATAGGTGTTCAAGCAGGTAATTTCTCTCAAACATTACGAAATACATGGAAAGGGGAGGAATTGTATTTAATTGATTGGTGGAAGCATATCCATGATTATAAAGATATTGCTAATGTTTCTGATGAAAAACAAAGAGAGTTTTATTTATCAGTTATTAAAAAATTTGAAGATGATTATAGTGTTCACATAATAAGAAAAGATTCCCTAAAAGCTTCGGAACAATTTCCAGACGAATATTTTGATTGGATTTATTTAGATGCAGACCATTCTTATGAAGGTTGTTCGAATGACCTGGAAGTATGGTTTCCTAAGTTAAAAAAAGGAGGTGTATTTGCGGGTCATGATTATGTTGATGGAGAAATGAAAGGTGGAAGCTTTAGAGTCAAAAGTGCTGTAAATAAATTTATTAGTAATAAAGATGTCGATTTATATTTAACGGAAGAAAGAACAATGAAAAGCTGGTATTTTATTAAACCTGGTGATGACTTTCCGGAAATAGAAGTTAAAACAGATGAAAAGAATTTGCATCAGAATGAAGTGGATAATCAGAAATTACAATCTGTGCTGGAGGAAATCCTGGCAGCTTCTTATGAATTATTTAGCTTGAAGCATTTTGATGAAGCCATTGACTCGCTAAATAAATCTGAAGAACTATTCTATTCACAGAATAATAGAGACTTAATTGCAGCATTAGAAAATATGAAAGGGTTTAATTACCTGGGTTTGAATGAAAAGGATAAAGCAAGGGAGAGTTTCGAAACAGCATTAAATATAAATCATGATTCATCGCAAGCCTGTGCAGGCTTAGGCGAATTATTCTACCTGGAAGGAAAAGACAAGGAAGCAAAATTGATGTATGAATTTGCTGTTAAAAATAATCCTGATAATCAATTTGCTGTTACAGGGCTTGAAGAAATAAACAAAATATTAAATTTATCGGAAAATCATAATTCACTTATGCAAGAACAATGAAGAAATTGCCCAATATAACTCTTTGTTTAATTGTTAAGAACGAAGAAAAATATTTAAGTGAATGTCTTGAATCAGTAAAAGACGTTGTTGATGAAATAGTATTAGTTGATACGGGTTCCACTGATAATACTATAGATATCGCTAAAAATTTTGGAGCAGTAATATATAACTACAAATGGACAAATGATTTTTCTGCAGCAAGAAATTATGCATTAACTAAATCAACCGGTAATTGGGTCTTTTATATGGATGCCGATGAAAGACTTTCTTATAAATCAATTAATGAATTGAAAAAGATAATAACAAAAGATGATTTGTTAGGTTTTAGATGTGTAGTGAATAGTGTAGATGAAATTAAAGGTAAGCCTAATTTTATGAGATATACACGTTTATTTCGCAATGGTCAGAGTATTAAATTTTCAGGCAGAGTACATGAACAGATAGATAATTCCCTTCATGAAAGCGGTTATAAAATATTGGATTCGGATATAGAAATACTTCATATTGGGTATAACGTTGGAAATGGAGAACTAAAGAATAAAGCAGAGAGAAATTTAAAAATACTTGAAGGGGAATTTAAAAAAAACAAATCTTCATATTATGCATACCAGCTCGCCAACACTTATGCAGCTTTAGAAAATTACATTGAAGCTAATAAATATTATAAGCTTTCCCTTAATTTAAATAATCTAAATAGGGAATATAAAGCTTTCGCTTACATGAACCTTGCCGGTTATGAATATAAAAAGCATAATTTAAATGAGGCGATGGAATACCTGCAGAAAGGTCTTAAAAATGATTCCTCCAATCCTTTACTAAACTTATTGGCCTCTGAAATTTTTTTCAGGATAAATAAAATTGATGAATCATTTAAACACTGTAAGACTGCTTTGCACGAAAATAAAAAGGTTTTGTCCGGAAAAAATATTTCGGCTTTAAAACTTAGGATTGAAGACTGAAACAATAATATCAAAGGGGATATATTTTTCAATAATATCTTCGAATAAGACGGAATTGAAATATTTCTTAAATGAATTACAGAAGGAAAATATAAAATTATCTGGAATAGTACAGAAATTAATTGATAATAATAAAATTCTTGAATTTGAAGAAGATGAAATTACTCGAATAATTTCTGATGATAATCTAGATATGTTTTTATTATTATTTGAAAAGTATAATGAAAAAGAATTAGCTCTTGAATTATTAAAAAAGGTGTATAGTTCATTCAAAGATAATTCAAAATTTCTAAAAACAGTAGGTCTGTTATATTTTGAAAATAACTTTTTACACGAGGCTGCAGATTTGTTCGAGGAATCTTTAGTGTTGAAAGAGAAGGATCCTGCATCGTTATTTTATTTAATCTCAATTTACCTGCAGGAAAATCGGCCTGAGAAAATTCCTGCTCTACTAATAATGGCTGAGAAAGAATTTGCTAACATTCCGGAGTTTAGTTCCAAATTTGAAATCTTAAAACAAAAACTTAGTACCATATTTATTAATTAAATATTTCAAAAATAACAGGAAAATTTATGACAGATAATTATCAACATGCAGTTAGACATTTTGAAGAAAAAAATTACAAATCTTCCGAAGATATCTTACTAAAATTAAAAGAGGAAGATGAAAATAATGCAGACGTTTTATATTTCCTGGCTGTTGTAAAGTCAAAGCTTGGTAATTATGAATCGGCTATTCCATTGTTTGAGGAAGTAATAAGGATAAAAAAGGAACATGTCGAGGCTTATTATAACCTGGCCTTATGCCTGCAGAATCAAAATAAAAATGAAGAAGCTTTAAAGAATTAT
The DNA here is from genome assembly GCA_963739895.1 of uncultured Ignavibacteria bacterium. Classification (GTDB taxonomy): domain Bacteria; phylum Bacteroidota; class Ignavibacteria; order Ignavibacteriales; family Ignavibacteriaceae; genus CAVQBP01. The sequence continues at coordinate 47,558 of CAVUCR010000012.1, forward strand.
CAAAAAGTAATTGAATTGAATCCGTTTCAATCTGAAGCTCATAATAATATTGCAATTATTTATAAAAGCATGAACAAATATGATGAAGCGGAAGAAGCATTCAGAATGGCTGTTAAAGTCAAGCCGGATAATTCTAATGCAATGAGCAATCTTTCAAATCTTTCCATTGATAAGGATAAATCTGAAGAATACCGTGAAGCATTTGAGCTATTCGAGAAGAAGGAATTTCCTGCAGCAAGAGATATTATAATAAATCTTCTTAAAAAAGCCCCCGATAATGTACATCTTTTAACCTCACTCGGGATCATTCATTTCAACCTGAACAATTTCGAAAAATCAGCAGAGTGTTATGAAAAGATAATAGAATTAAATGATAAAAATGCCGAAGCACAGTACAGTCTGGGTGTATGTTATCAGAATTTGGATAATAATGATCTTGCATTAAAGCAGTATAAAAAAGCAATTGAATTAAATCCCGAATATATTGATGCATTTAATAATCTTGGACTATTATATTCTTCTTTAAAAAATTATGACGAAGCAGAAAAATGTTTTAATTCAGCTCTTAAATATAATTCAACATATTTCAATTCAATAATTAATTTAGGGACAATAAGGCTGCATAAAGATGATTTTGATGGTGCGTTGGATTATTTCAATAAAGCTTTAGCAATTTCAATTGATGAAAAAAATGATGCTGGTAAATCAGTAGCATATAGTAATATTGGTTTTGTACATTTAAGAAGAAAAAACCTCGATGAAGCTATTAAATATTTTAATATAGGAATTGATTTAGACTCTGGAAGTGTACTGGCACATTATAATAAAGCCGAAGCACTTTTGATGTTAGGGCGGTTTGAAGAAGGATGGAAAGAGTATGAATGGAGACAGGGAAGGAAAGATTTCGGTAAAAGAAAATTTAATAAGTCTTTAAAACCTGAATATGATCTTAAAGGGAAAAAAGTTTTAGTATATGCGGAACAGGGCTTGGGGGACGCAATACAATTCGTAAGATATTTACCAATGCTAAAAGAAAAAGGATGTTATTTAATTGTCGAATGCGGAAAAGAATTGCGTGAAATACTATACCCTAATTATTATGATGAAATAATAGAAAGAAATCTAATTAAAACTCCTGAAATAGAATTTGATTATGAAGTACCTTTGTTAAGTCTACCTTCATACTTTGATACTAATATTAAGAATATTCCTGCTACAGTTCCTTATTTAAAGGTGAACAATGATTTAACAGAAAAATGGTCGAAAATTATATATGATAATGAAAAAATTAAAATTGGAATCGTTTGGGCTGGTAGTCCTATTCATCCGAACGATAGACATCGTTCAGTAAAATTACAGCAATTTCTGCCTTTGTTATCCATAGAAGGGACTCATTTTTATAGTATTCAAAGAGGATTTACAGCAACACAAGTGAAAGATTATCAATTATTCTTAACCAATATGGATGATTATATGGAATCTTTTACGGATTTGGCAGCTGTTGTTGAAAATCTCGATCTTATTATTACTGTTGATACCTCAGCTGCACATCTTGCCGGAGCATTGGGTAAAAAAACTTGGGTTTTACTCTCATATTTACCTGATTGGAGGTGGTTGTTAGAAGGGAATAAATCTATGTGGTACCCTACAGTTAAATTATACCGCCAACCTTCAGTGAATGATTGGAATTCTGTTTTTATAGAATTAAAAAAAGATTTGGTTGAATTTGTTAAAAATAAAAATAAAAATGAAAACAAGAATGTAAATATTGATAAATCTTTTATTTCTTTAGATAATCTGTACCTAGGTTTAACTTCCGGTGAAAATTTCGGTTGGGGAGTTTGCAGTAAATATTTAAAGAAAGAATTATCTAAAAAGGTTAACATTATAAATTTAGATGAACATGATGAATTAGTAAAAACCGGGAAGATTAACGGTACAGTATTTCATGCATTAAATAATCATAATTTTAGCGGGCTGCACCCTGTTAGGGGAACAAAAAATATCGGTTATACATTCTTTGAAGATGAATTGAATCATGCTGCTGTGAGAAATGCTTCTAATTATGATATTATTTTAGGCGGATCTTCATGGAATGAGCAGAAATTGAAAGAGAAAGGAATTGAAAATACGGGTGTTTTAATTCAGGGAGTAGACCAAGAACTATTCTATCCAGGTGAAAAAGAAAAGAATAATGATCTATTTATAATTTTTTCCGGTGGAAAATTTGAACTTCGTAAAGGTCAAGATTTTGTTTTAAAAGCAATCCGAGTATTACAGCAAAAATTCTCTGATATTATACTTATAAATGCTTGGTATAACCTCTGGCCGCATACAATGCATTCGATGGGAATATCTAAACATATAAATTATGAATATAAAGGCCAGACTTGGAAAAACTTTATGGTTAATCTATGTAAAATAAATAATATTGACGGTAGTAAAGTATTTTCACTGCCACTTACACCTGGGAATAAGCTTAGAGATGTATACCTCAGCTCCGATATGGGATTATTTCCCAATAGATGCGAGGGAGGAACAAACCTGGTACTGATGGAATATATGGCCTGCGGCAAACCCGTAGTTGCTTCTTTTAACAGTGGCCACAAAGATATACTTACGGATAATAATTCTCTGATTTTAAAAAATATGCATGAATTTAAGTTATTTGATGATAATAAAAATTTAATTGCAGACTGGGAAGAACCTGATATTGATGAAATAATTTATAAACTTGAATATGCATATTACAATAGGAACTCTATAAAACAGATTGGACAAAAAGCCGGCGAAGACATGAGAAATTATACGTGGAAAAAATCTGCTGATTCATTATTGGAAATTATTAGCAGAATATAACCCGCGAGGGATGGGTTAAAAAAATTATGATCAAATATTACAATGAAAAAGAAAATGATCATAATTTGATTAATAAATAAGCGTTGGACTATATCGTTTAAAAACGGAAAAAGGAAATAATAAAATTATGAGAATGATGAAAGACCCTTTAATTTGGCTGTCATATGTATCATACCCTATTACAACTGCTGTTTATTTTGAAAGAGCATTAAGGAAGAAGTATAATGTAATAACCTGCGGACCGAAGCTACCGGAGCATCTAATAAAACAATGGCAACTGGAAAATTTGAAATTGCCAATAAAGGAGCATGATGTATCAACCCGTTTTGGAGAATTGGATTTTTCACAGGTATTAAAATCAATTCCTCAAAATATGATACCTGATTTATTTTTATGGATTGAATCCGTATCAGGTTTTATCCCTGTTAATGTTCAGGGAAAAGGTTTCCCTACTGCCTGCTATTTAATAGATTCTCATTTAAACCTTAAATCTCATTTAAATTGGGCTAAACATTTCGATTATACGTTTATTGCCCAGAGAGAGTATATACCTGAATTTAAGAAAGTCGGGATAGAAAATGTTTTTTGGTTACCGCTCGGTGCAGATCCGGAAATACATTCAAAAAAGAACGTGGCGAAAATATACGATGTAGGTTTTGTCGGTTCTGTTAGTGCTGATTCATACCAGAGGAGAATTAGTCTTTTAAATAAAATAAATTCGGTTGCTAAAGTTAGTTACAATAGGTGCTGGTGGGATGAAATGGCAGAATTCTTTTCTGCCTCTAAAATTGTTTTTAACAATGCTATTCGCAATGATCTAAATATGCGGTTATTTGAAGCTATGTCAACAGGCTCTTTTCTTTTAACTGATCTTACTAGGAACAGTGGTCAGGAGGAAATGTTCAGAGATGGAGATGATTTAGGAATTTATAATGATTACAATATTATTGATAAAGTAAAATATTTTTTAACGAATGAAAATGAGAGAGAAAAAATAGCTAAGACACGGTCAACAAACGATACATAATGCTCATACTTATTCACATAGAGTTGAAGAGTTATTGAATGTCTGCTTTGGTGAAAGAAATAATACTCCATCAGCAGATGAATGGCGGAATAAATCATTGGGTAAAACTCTCTTTACCTGTCAATATGGGATTAGATCAAGAAAAAAATTCTAACAGCATAAGAAGTTTTGTAATACCGGTACTTGGATATGTCTCCTGCAAGCCCTTACAATATTAATAAGCTGCTGGACGATTTAAAGCATATCCAGGGAGATGTGATTGTTATATTTAATTCACTTGAAATGACAGAAAAATTAAAAGATCACCCCCGCATAAATTACTATGCATCGATGAAAAAAAATGTCGGGGTTTCAAGAGCCTGGAATATTGGTTTAAATATGTCGCAGACACCGGTTACCTTTATCCTTAATTCTGATTTAAATATAAGTAGAGAGACTATTGAAAGGTTGGAAGATCATTTACTTAAACTGCCTGATGCCGCAATTGTAGGTCCGCAAGGTTCTTTCTTTAATTTTTATAAGGCAAAAGATTTGGCTTATTTCAATAAAAATACTTTTAATACTCCCATCGAAGTGGATGCCGTTTCCGGATTTTTATTCGCAGTAAAAACTGAATTATTCAATAAAGGTATTTTAAAATTTGATAACCAGTATACTCCATGTTATTTTGAAGAATGGGATATGGGACTTCAAATTAAATTAGCCGGATTAAAATCTTATGTTGTTCCAACAACCGGATACAACCATGAATGGAGCGGTTCAATTCGTGCTTTAAGAATTATTAAGTATATTGGATAAAGAAGAGACAGCCGGGGATATTTTAAATAGGAACAGAACTTTATTTTTAAATAAATGGAATGAATTGGTCAAAAATATTCCTGAAAGAAAAAGTATTTTACTAAGTAAGTGGGCAAATTTATTGCTGAACCAAGCAGATATATTTATACAGCAGAATGAAAAAGAAAAATCTGTTCAAATATATAACCAAATATTAGAAGAATTCCCGGAATATGAAGAAGTGCTTGCAAAATTCGGATTACTCCTTTATGAAGAAAATAAATTGGAAGATGCATTAAATATATTTAATAAATTATCAGCTATTAATCCGGATTATAAAATTCCGGTTAAAAATAATTCCGATATAAAGAAAACCGACCAAATTTTTAAAAAAGAAAATGGCAATGGTAATGGAAAAGCTAAAACAACAGCGAAAGAAGATGAGAGTTATTATGAAAATGAAAGAGAAGATGTCCAAAAATTAATAAATCTCCATGCCAAGAAGATATTGGATGTTGGCTGTGGTAAGGGGAGGCTAGGTAAAGCTCTAAAAGATAAGCTAGGTGCCGAAGTGTGGGGTGTAGAATATATAAATGATATTGCCTTTTTGGCAGCAGAAAGGTTGGATAAAGTAATTAGCGGTCCTATTGAAGATGCTATTCTTCAACTACCTGATAAATATTTTGATACAATTATTTTTGCAGATGTCCTGGAACATTTAGTTGATCCGTATTATGTTTTACAAAAAATAAAAACAAAATTGTCAGATCATGGGGAAATTGTAGCCAGCATCCCAAATGTCAGGCATTGGTCAGTAGTAAAAAAATTATTGGAAGGGGAATGGGAATATCAGAATTTTGGGATCATGGATAATACTCATTTAAGATTTTTTACACGTAAATCATTGTATAATATGTTTGAAAAGGCAGGTTTCACAATAACAAATATATTATATGTTGTAGCTGAAATGGAAACTCTCTCACCCCAACTATTATCAGTTATGAAGGAATCCAATCTAAATGTTGATTCTCTGGATGGGGAATCCAAGCACTTTCAATATATAGTAAAAGCAGTTATGAAATAGAGAATAAAATGAATATAAAAATTAACACCATGGTAAATAGCAGAGAAGAAGAATCGAGTAAATCAAAATCTATAAATTTCATTCTGTAAATGCACTAACTATACATATAACTTAATTACCATTTCAAAACATCAAGGTTTTTTTGCTAAAATAAGAATAATCCCGGTCAGGATAATTATTTAGGGCTGGGACTAAACAAATAAAATCCCCTTCCGATAATATACTTAAGAATTGAAAATTCTTAATTAAAAGTCAGACATGGAAGTCTGTTATACCAATACAAACAAAATAAACATGGAGGTTTATTATGGGTTTCGGAATAAACTCAAATATCGATGCACTACGTGCATATAATGCATTAGCAACAGTTAATGCCACTACTACAAAAGCTCAATTAAGATTAGCAACAGGTAAAAGAATCAATTCTGTAGCTGATGATACTTCTGGTTATGCAGTTGGAAAATCTCTTGACCAAAAAGTTCAGTTGATGCAATCTGCTCAGAGAAACGTTGGATCCGCACAGGATATGCTTTCTACTGCAGAATCACAGTTAACAAGTGTGAAAGATTTGATTACATCTATCAAAGCTAAAATTGCCGATTCTTCAAATCCTGCAACTGATAGTAATAAAATATCTGGCGATATTAAGGCTCTTGCTACAGAAATTGCCAGTATTTTTTCAAATACCAAGTTTAATGATACCAAGCTCTTAACATCATTATCTTCTACACAATTTAATTTCCAAACTGGTGCCGATTCTACAGACAAGTTATCATTAGATTATTTCAATAATGCTTCCGGTTCATTGTCAGGCGCTGCTACACTGTCAACATCTGCCTTTACAGTAAATGCTGTTGGTACAGCTGGTTATGCCGCATTAACTCAATTAGCAACTGCTGGTACAACAGCCGAATCTATCGGTAGTTTATCTGCTTTCATAGCAACTTTTGAAAACACTGTTGATGAATCGATATCAAAAATTGGTAACTATGAACAAAGATTGACTATTAAAAATGACTTCTTAACAGCAGCAATAGCAAACTCTTCAGCTTCTGTTTCGAGATTATTTGATGCTGACGTAGCTAAAGAACAATTGAATGCTACCAAAGGCCAAATAATGCAACAAGTTGCAACTTCAATGTTGTCTCAACTTAATGCTCAACCGCAAAATCTTTTATCACTCTTTAGATAAAAATAGTTAATATTCGAACCCCGGGGAAATCTTTCCCCGGGAAATTTTATATAGTGAAAATTATCCAGGAAAATTTATTAAATGTACAGTTCAACCTTAACAGCTAAAAACCGGAATAGATTGAATCAATATTTGGTAAACGAAATAACTCAGGCGACACCAAAACAACTTTTAATAAAAATTTATGATTTTGCAATTGTAAATTGTAAAAAACAAAATCTGGCAAAAACAAATGAAGCTCTTCAGGTTCTCATTAGTTCTTTAAGTTTTGAAAATAAAGAAGTTAGTGAAATATCCACCGGTTTATTAAGACTTTATCAATACTGTCAGGAAGAAATGAGAAATAAAAGCTATGATATTGTCTATAACATACTTTCAGAACTCAAGGAATCCTGGATAGCAGCTTTTAATAAATAGAGGCATTCATGTCTTCAAGTACTTTAGATACTATTTTAACTACGTCAAATATAACTGCATTAGTTAATTCATATATAACTGATCAAACAAATAAAATTGTATCACCAATTACTACAAGACAAACCCGTTATCAAAATTTATCGTCTGCTTATTCTACTTTCAGCTCAAAATTAAGTGCTTTAAAAACCCTACTATCAGATTTCAAAATAACCGACAGCACCTCCTTGTTTAGTAATAAAGCTGCTACATCATCAGATACTACATTTATAACTACATCTGTTGAAAACTCAGCTTCTATAGGTGCCTACAATATGAGAGTAGACCAGTTAGCAAAAAATGATGTTTTATTATCTCAAGATGTTGCCTCATCTACTTCAAATGCTCTGACCGGGACTCATACTTTTGCAATAAAAACCGGGGATGGAAGTAATCCGGATTTTACGAGTAATGTCGAAGTCACTTTTTCTGGAAGTGAGACCAATCAAACTGTTATGGAGAAAATCAGAGATGCAATAAATTCAGATAAAGCTGTTGTTGAATCCAGCACTAAAAGTGCTTCGACATCATATACAGGAGGAGCAAGTACATTTACAATAAATTTGAATGGTACTGAAACCAGCATTTCTGTAAATGGCGGAGGAACCTACGAAGACTTAATTGATGAAATTGCAGCAAAAATTAATTCTGATATTTCGGGAGTATCTGCCGAAAAAGTTCAGGATTCTCCCAATCCCGGAGATGTTTCTTTAAAGTTAACGGTAAATAATCCTAAAAATTATATTTCAATCACTAGTTCTAGCGGATTCGATGTCGTAAGTGATCTTGGTATTGGGGTTGTGAAAGAAAAGGGTGCTTCAGGGGTGGTTACTGCTTCGTCTTTTAGCCCGGCAAGCGGGTATGCTCAGTTATCCCTTACTTCTAAAGTAACCGGTGTAGATTATAGAATAAAAGAATTAAGCGATTCAGGAAGCTCTACAGCATTATCTTCAGTTGGTTTAAATTTAGGAACAGGCCGTCCTGCATTTGATCAATCTACTAGTCCAGATACTGCCGGTTTTTTATATTCAGATATTACAAGTAATTCACTGCTGAATGCCAAATTGACTTTTAACGGGCTTAGTATTTCAAGAAATTCAAATATTATTGATGATTTGGTTACAGGAGTCACTTTTAATTTGAAAGCTTCGATGCAATCCTCAGATTCAGATGTAAGCATTTCAGTTGCAAATGATGTTAAAACAATTGAATCAAAAGTTCAAGATTTTATTACTCAGTTTAATGATATCTATCAATATTTAAAAACAAACTCAGCAGGTTCAACTTCAAGCAAGGGAGTTCTTTCTTATGATTCAAATGCTTCCTCTTTATTAAATGTTTTGAGAAGCGTTGCCTATACAAGAATTTCAGGGATCCCCGCAGGAGATATGAATAGCCTGTCTCAAATAGGTATTACATTTGATACAAGCACAGGCCTATCAATTTCGGATACTTCAACATTTGAACAAAAAGTTAACGAAAATGCCGATCAGGTAGCTGCATTGTTTAATTCAACAAGCGGATTAGGTAATACATTATATAATCAAATTAATCCTTATTTAGGTGTAAATGGATATTTAACATTAAAGCAAAACAGCTATAACAATAATATTACCTCTTTAAGTGATAAAATTACCGCAGCCCAGGATAGAATAAATAAAAGTGCCGATAGCCTAAGAAGTCAATATGAGAAGTTGCAGTCTCAGCTGGCAGATATGATAGCTATGCAGAATATGATTAGCATTTTGTAATTGAATTTTATTGAATATATGGATGATTTCAGAAGTAAATATTATCGGCTCAAATTTCTTTATGTTGAATTAGTTTCGAAAATTGATAAATTAACCGATGTAAATAATTTTTTTATTGAACTAAATACCATTAAAACTGAAATTTCTGAAATTCAATCTATTAAAAATGACTTAATAACTGGCCCAAATGGAGAAGATTTTAAAAAAATGGAGCCTGAATTAAACAAATTCGCTAAACAAATCCAGGAAAAGTTCGATGATATAATTGAGAAAAAAAGGAATGATTTGGCTGAAATAGCTATGAAAATAGGAAATTTACAAAATTCAAGGAAGCTTGCAAATTATAATAGGTGAAATATGAATATAAAACCTATCTCAAATAATTACTCGTATAACAATAAAGAGTTAGAGGGCAAAAAAAGTAAAGAATCTGCCAACGAGTCAAAGATTGAAGATAAAGTCGAAATTTCTGAACAAGCAAAGGTAATGAATAAAGAAAACCTTCAATCTAAGAAATTAGCCGTTATTAGAGACAGAATAGATAGTAATTTTTATAATTCTGATGAAGTAACCAAAAAAGTTGCCCAGGAAATTTTTAAGGATATAAAGGCACAATAATAGTAGTCCGTTGGTTTGCCGACCCCAAAAATAGTTCATTCATACTTGTTTAATAGTATTTAAATTCGTACTTTTCAGCATAATTTTCTTAAGATGATATCGAACTCATTTAATTTTTGTTGATGTACGAAGACAACTCTCAAAGTAACAAGCTGCAGCTTCTCGGTAAATTAAATGCCAGTTTTGTTCATGAAATACGAAATCCGCTTTTTGCCCTCAAATTAAATCTTGACTATTTAAATATGGTTGAGAATCTTCCCAAGGATGTGATAGATTCTGTAGATTCATGCATTGAAGCAGTAGATAGAATTCACTATTTGGTTGAGAACATTCTTAACTTTTCTCGCAAACCTAAAGATGAATTTCACTATTGTTCATTAAATGAAATCACTAAAGAAGCTATCGAATTGGTTAGCGGATATGCTGGTAAAATTAAATGTGATATAATCAAAGAAATGGATGAAAATATTCGTCAAATTTATTTCAATAAAAACAAGCTCCTGCAGGTTTTCTTAAATTTACTTATAAATGCAATTGAAGCCAGCCCTGAAAATCAGCCCGTTGTTATAAGAACTTTCGAAAAAGATAAAAATGTATTCTGGGAAGTTGAAGATTTCGGTTCCGGTATCAAAGATGAAGATAAAGAAAAAATTTTCAGCGATTTTTTTACGCAAAAGAAAAATGGTACAGGATTAGGTTTGGGTATTTGCAAAGAAATTTTATCTGAAATTAATGCTTGCGTAGACTTTGAATCTGAGTTGGGGAAGGGAACAAAATTTTTTGTAAAATTTAACCTCCAGGCGGAGAAATATGAACTTCAAAATTCTACTTATTGATGATGATAATTTAGTCTGTGTTTCACTTAAAAAAATCTTGGTAAAATTCGGGTACGATGTTGAAATCTGCATGAAAGGGGATGAAGTTTTTGATAGCATTAGAGAATTTGATCCTGATATTATTCTCCTGGATATCTACCTAACAACTCATAATGGCCTTGATCTTTTAAAATCTTTCGCGAAAGCTTACCCTCATATCCCTGTAATCATGATTACCGGGTATTCCGATGTAAAAATGGCCGTAACGGCAATTAAATCCGGAGCATTTGATTTCCTTTTAAAACCGATAGATCTTGATCAGCTTAAGCTGGTTTTAAGCAAAGCCAGCGATAAAATTGCACTAAAATCAGAAGTTGATAAGCTTCATATCCTGATGCAGGGAACAGAATTAACACGGGAATTTTTCGGGAAGAGTAAAAAGATTCAAAGAATTCTGAATTCGGTTGAAAAATTAGCCAAGAGTTCCGATACGACAATTTTAATTGAAGGAGAAAGCGGAACCGGGAAAGAAGGATTGGCAAAATTTATTCATCAAAATAGTCTCCGAAGGGATTTCCCGTTTATAGAAATTAACTGTGCAGCCATTCCGAAAGAACTTGCTGAAAGTGAATTATTTGGACATGAGAAAGGTGCATTTACCGGGGCTGCTCCCAAGACAAAACTGGGGAAGTTTGAACTTGCCGAAGGTGGAACTATTTTACTTGATGAAATTGCTGAACTTTCCTTAGACCTGCAGGTAAAACTTCTGCGTGTTTTGCAAGAGAAAAGGTTTTATAGGATAGGCGGGGAAAAAGAAGTTTCGGTTAATGTCAGGGTTTTAGCTGCAACTAATAAAAACTTGGAAGAGGAAGTTCAAAAAGGAAATTTTAGAGAAGACCTTTTTTATAGACTGAATGTTGCTAAAGTGGTAGTGCCTCCGCTTAGGGAAAGGGTTGAAGATATTCCGATTTTAAGCTACTCTTTTTTAAAGGAATTTTCCCAAAAATTTGATAAAGAAATATTAGGCATTAGCAGTGATGCTTTAACAGTTTTGGAATCTTATAGATGGAAAGGAAACATAAGGGAGTTAAGAAACGTAATGGAAAGGGTCGTTTTACTAAATGAGGAAAACGAAATAAAAGAGCATCATTTAAGCAGCCTGATTAACACCACAATTAATGAAAAAGAAGATGATAGCTTTGTATTGAAAATCCCACCCAAAGGGATTAAAATTGAGCTTGTTTTAAAAACTTTGATATTAAAAACTCTTAAAATTACAAACGGAAACCAGGTTAAGGCAGCCAAAATTCTTGGTTTATCAAGATCTAAATTAAGATATCGAATGGAACAGCTCGGTATCGAAGTAACTAAGAATGTGCAGTAACATCAGTTCCTTGTTGGTTTAAAAATAATTGTAAATGTTGTCCCCTCGTCTTTTTTACTTTTCACTTCAATTCTTGCATTATTTAATTCAACATATTTCTTAACCAGCGCTAATCCCAAGCCTGTACCTTCATAATTTTTTCGATCATTATTATCTTCCTGGGTAAATGGATTAAATAGGACCGGTAAAAATTCTCTCGAAATACCTATACCGGAGTCAACAATATCAACACAAACCTCATCGTGGATATTATTATAAAGAATCACTCGTATCTCTCCTTTATTTGTGTATTTTATGGCATTATCTATTAGGTTAACAAATATTTGACCAATAGAATAATTATCTCCGAAAATATTTTTGGACTTTGCAGTAACCTTATAATTAAGCTTAACATTTTTTTCACTTGCTCTTGTATAAAATTCGAGTATTATTTCATAGAGAATATCTTGATCAAGATCAATCTTTTCAAAGTATGTTTCGAAGTTTCCGGTTTGAATCTTGGATAAATTTAAAATTAAATCTATTGTTCTAATAAGCCTAAGGGCGCTACTATTAATTACTCTGAAAGAAGGCTCCAATTCAGGAGGAAGTTTACTTTCCATTTCTTCTTTTAGAAGGGATGCATAGGTTAAAATATTATTCAGCGGGGTTCTTATTTCATGCGACATTTGGGCTAAAAACTCGGACTTTAATCTATCCGATTTTTCTGCTTCTTCCTTTGCAATTACGAGCTGCTCTTCTTGTTTCTTTCTTTCGGTAATATCCTCTTTGACAGCAACGAAATGAGTAATTTCGTCATTCCTATTTTTTATTGGAGAGATTAATGCAGATTCCCAATAAAATTCACCGTTCTTTTTTTTATTGTAAAAATCCCCTCTCCATTCCCCTCCTGCAGTAATTGTTTTCCATAGTATTTTATATTCTTCCGGTTTTGTAAAGCCGGATTTCAATATTTTGGGATTTTTCCCTTTAACTTCAGTTAAAGAATACCCTGTAACATTTGTAAATTTAGAATTTACGTACTCGATATTTCCTTTAGGATCTGTTATTACAATTAGTGCCGGGTTTTGCTGAACAGCATATGATAATTTTCTTAATTCTTCTTCTGCAATTTTTTGTTCTGTAATGTCTTCAACAATTCCAGTATACCGAAATGCAATACCATGCTTATCTTTTATCGGGAAAACCCTATCACGAATCCATCTTATTCTCCTGTCGGGCCTGATTATCCTGTATTCTATTTCAAATCCTTTGTTATTTCCCAGTTTAGATATTTTATCGAAAACGAAGTCTCTATCCTCAAGAAAAATGGAATTTTTCCAAACATCATTTAATGAATAAAGCTCTTGAGACGACCTGCCCCAGATTTCCTCAAAAGCCGGACTGACATAAAACATTTCACTAAAATCATTATTTGTTACATAAAATACATCCCTAATGTTTTCGGCAAGTTGTCTAAATCTTTCTTCACTTTCCCTGATTTTTTCCGAAGCTTTCCTGCTTTCAGTAATATCTCGAAAAGTAAAAACAGCTCCTAAAATTTTATTCTTATTATTTATGATTGGAGAACCACAGAAATCAATCGGGATTATTTATATTGGATTTCTGTTTAATAAAACCAGGTTAAATTGTTTTTCCCTGGAAAAAATATTAGGATTAATGCTGGCAAGGAAATCAATAAAAATATTCTTTTCCTTTTCATCATAAATTCTTAGTACATCATTTATTAACTTGCTGCTTGTTTCTTCTTCTAACCATCCTGTTAATTTTTCAGCTATCGGATTCATAAATTGAATAGTACCGTTTGAATTAGCTGCAATCACAGCTTCTCCAATACTTTTCAGAGTGGTTGAAAGCCATTCTTTCCCTTCTTTTAACTTTTCCTTTGTCTTGTGTTTATAATATGAGACGTCAATCAATATTTTCAATTCTTTTGGATCGAACGGTTTAATAATATATCCATAAGGTTCGGTAATACGGGCTCTCAACAGAGTTGCTTCATCTTTGTATGATGTTAGATAAATTACCGGTAAATCAAATTGGTCCTTTATTATTTCAGCTGTTTCTATACCATCCATTTCCCCTTTTAATTTTATATCCATCAGAATAAGATCAGGATTAGTTTTTTTTATTTCTTCAATAGTTCTTTTCCCGGAAGACACTAGGCCGACTACCTCAAAACCATCTTTTAGAAGCGTATTTTCAATATCTCTAGCAATTATTATTTCATCTTCAACTATCAAGATTTTCATACTAAATCAGAAATTTTTATTGGATTGGATAAAATTAAAATTCATCGGGCAGGTAATAGAAACTCTTAAAGGATTTCAATTTAATTAATATTTAAAAAATAAAATAATAATTCTAATTTACTAATAAAATATTTTTATCAGGTAATTTACGATTTGTTAAAAATGCAGAATTTCCCCCCAAAAACAGTAATTTGACTATTCAAAATTACAACTAAAAGCATGCCAGTTTGTAAGCTCTAGCATTTTCATGCTATTAGGAAGTAAAAAAACAAATTAAAAAAAAATGAATAATGTTCGATAATAACATTAAACATATATTTTATCAAAGGTTTTTTATGAAAAATCTAATCCGACTTTCTGTTTTCTTTTTATTATTAATACCATTGAACAATATTTTGTCAAGTGGAAAGGATGAATTATATAAACCTTTCGCACAGGTTATGCCCGAACCCGAAGACGGCATAGAAGGCATTTATAGTAAAATTAAGTATCCGGAACCTGCTCAAAAAGCAGGGGTACAGGGGAAAGTCTATTTGTTAATATATATTAATGAAAATGGCGATGTTGATGATGTTAAAATATTAAAAGGAATAGGTGCCGGGTGTGATGAGGCTGCTGTTGAAGCTGTTAAAGGAACAAAATTCAGCCCCGGGAAAGATAATGGAGTGGCAATAAAAATCAAATTATCTCTACCGATAACTTTTAAATTAACTTCATAAGAATAGATTCGGGGAAAAATAGTTTTCTTTTAGATATTTTATCTGCACAACCTTAGACTTAATGTGATCTGAGAGGAAGGATTACTCATTTTAATATTCTGTTCTGAATTCTGCAAAATTAAAACCGCATGTAACTCAACTTTGATTTCCTTCCGCTTATTTCATTTATCTTAATTTATTTATACATCTTCCAAAAATGAAAATAGATAAAATATCGCATTTAAATTAAACATTTAAAAAGTGAGGCTAAACAATTCAAAAATAAATAAGATATAATTTCTTGTTCGATTAATCTCTTAAAACAGGATGAATGTAAAAAGATTAAAAGAAAAAATCTTAAAAGACTATAATTTTTTGATTTTTTTTCGATTATTCAATTAGAAACCATCCTGTTTTAACAGGGTGTTATAATCCAAACGAAACAAAATATGGATTTAAATTTAATAGAATTTTGTTATTTGGATGAATTACTGAAAAGTATATTAAATTATAAAAAACAGGAAATTGAAGATGCAATGGCTTAAGGAAATAAAATTCGTTCGTAAAATTCAAGCAGGTTTTTTATTGCTTGCAGTAATTTCTAGCATACTTATCACAATAAATTATTACCAGCTGAATAAGATGTCTAAAATTAAATCGGATTTGTTTTCCGAGTATGTAAAGCCGCAGCAGGTGATTGATGAGACATATACAAATTACCAAACCATCCAGTCTTTAATGATGCAATTTTCAATGCCCGCCTTTGCTAGTAAGTTTAAAGCGAACAATGCAAAGCTGAATAAGCTTAAAACAGATATTGATTCCTCTCTGAAATATTTATTAACATCACAATTTAATAATCAAACCAAAAATGAAATTACTGAGGTTTCTAAAATTTGGGGAGATTATAAAAGTTATGTAATTGATGCGATTTTAAGTGCATCAGTAACACAAAGCTATGATATGGCTTCCGATATAGCCACTTCATCGGGCGAAGAAGTTGGTGAAAAGTTAAAACTAAAATTTGATTTAGTAACAAAGAATCTTAAAAAAATTTCGAATCATCTAAATGCGACTTTTGATAATAGCGTTGATTCTGCAATCTATTATGCAATTGGTGGAGCTATAGCAGGTACGATCGTATTTTTCCTTAGTGCATTTTATATAGCTCCGGCAATTACAAAGCCAATTAACAGGTTGAAAGAAATTGTAAGAGAATTTTCCCTAGGGAATTATGATTTAAATGTTGAATCTGATTCAAAAGATGAAGTAGGTGAACTTGCTGAACTATTTGTAAAACTACAGCAGGCACAAAAGGAAAAGGTTTTGGCTGCAGAACAAATTGCCGAGGGAAAAATTGAAAAAGTCAGCTTAGCTTCAGAGAAAGATGCTCTCGCAATCGCATTCAACAAGGAGATAAGCATAATAGAGGAACTCTTAGAAGAAGCGAATGAACTAATTTCTCAAAACAATGAAGGAAATTTAAATTTCAGGGCTAATTCACATAAATATTCCGGAAGCTGGAAACAATTAATTGATGGAATTAATTCTATTCAAGATGCTGCATTAGCTCCAATTAAGGAATCTGCTGAAGTACTAACCGAACTGGCTGGAGGAAATTTAACAATTGGTGTTCAAGGAAACTATAAAGGGGATCATCAATTGATTAAAAAAAATATCAATACTGTTTCTGAATCCTTAAACAAAGCAATTTCGGAAGTTAATGAAGCAATCATGTCTGCTGCTTCAACTAGTTCCCAGATATCATCCAGTTCTGAAGAAATGGCAGCAGGTTCAAAGGAGCAGACAGTAAAAACATCGGAAGTTGCAGCTTCTGTAGAAGAAATGACCCAGACTATTCTTGAAAACACTAAAAATGCAAACTTAGCTTCTGAGACAGCCAAGAAAGCTGGAAATAAAGCAAAAGAAGGTGGAAAGGTTGTTGAAGGTACAATAACCGGCATGATGAGAATTTCGGAAATTGTTAAGCAGTCGGCTAACACTGTTGAAGCTTTGGGTAGGAGCAGCAACGAGATAGGACAAATTGTAGAAGTAATTAATGAAATTGCCGATCAAACTAATCTACTTGCATTGAATGCCGCAATAGAAGCAGCTAGAGCGGGTGAACAAGGAAGAGGTTTTTCAGTTGTCGCCGATGAAGTTCGAAAATTGGCTGAAAGAACATCAAAAGCTACAAAAGAAATTGCCGTAATGATTAACCAGATTCAAAGTGATACCAATAATGCAGTAGAATCGATGAAAAAAGGAACTGAAGAGGTTGAAAATGGGAAAGTATTAGCTGATCAGGCCGGCCTTGTACTCAATGAAATTATCAAAGAGGCTGAAAAGGTAAATGATATTGCTGCACAGGTGGCATCCGCAAGTGAACAACAGTCAATATCTGCCGAAGTGATAAGTAAAAATATTGTTGATATAAGTAATGTTGCACAACAAAGTGCTATTGGCATCGAACAAATTTCCAAGTCCGCCGATTCATTGAACACAATCAATCAAAGGCTTGAATCACTGATAAATCAATTTAAATTTGATAGTAAAAAAGTTAATTATGATAAAAGTACATATACGGTAAGAAAAAACGGAAAGGTTGAGAGCTTTTAGTTTTTCTTATTTGAATTGTCTATATGAAAAGTGAATTGTAATTAGTGTGTAATAATTATGAAGAAAATTCTTGTAATTTAAGATGATCATACTCTTCAGGAATTAGTTATAGATATCCTGGAAAACGAGGGATATAAAGTCTTTTGTGCCCATAATGGAAAATCGGGGCTGCAATTGGCAAAAGAAATCTTACCTGATTTAATCATCTGCGATATTTTGATGCCCGGGATTGATGGGTACGGGGTAAAAACTTCCCTCGCGGAGAATGCGTCAACCGCATTAATACCTTTTATCTTTTTATCGGCTCTTGTTAAAAAAAAGATATCAGGCAGGGTATGGAGCTTGGTGCCGATGATTATCTGACAAAACCTTTTAAAATAGATGAAGTAATAAATGCAGTAAAAATACGTTTTAAAAAACAAGAATTATTAGCCGGGCTAACTCATAAAAATGTTGTTTATGAAGAAGAAAATTCTGATTTACAAAAAGTTCCCGATAACGGACATGTTATTGTTGAAGTTAATAAACGGCCTAAATTAATTCAGATAAATAGTATTTCCTGTATTACTGCATTTAGCGAATATACTTATGTATACCTGGGCAGCAGTGAAAAAATAATTATTAGAAGATTATTAAAAAAATGGGAAGAAATTCTGCCCGGAAACATCTTTATCCGAATCCGCAGATCAACTATTATAAATCTAAACCACATTTTAAAAGTTGAGAAATGGTTCAACAATTCATTTGCAATTTATATTAGGGATTTCAAGAGCCTTTAATTGTAAGCAGAAGATACTCATCAGCATTGAAAACAAAACTTCATTATAAATAAATACATCCATTGTTTAAAATTATAGTTCAAGTTCCCACCTTCACTAAAGTTTCGGTGGATAAACAAGAGCAAGTTCAAGAACAAATTTTAATCAATCACTTAATAACACTTTTTTAATTCTGTCAATTGCCCAGTCAATCTCTTCTTGCTTAATTACTAAAGGCGGTGCAAAACGAATTACATTTTCATGAGTTTCTTTACAGAGTATGCCTTCTTCCTTTAAGGCTTCACAAAATCTTCTGGCGCCTTTTGCTTCAGGTTTTAATTCTACACCGATGAAAAGACCTTTACCCCTAATTTCTTTAACATGAGGTGAACTGATATCCTTCAGTTTACCTCTGAAATAATTTCCCAAGTTAAAAGATTTTTCAACAAGTTTTTCCTCCACAAGAACTTTAATACTTTCTCTTGCAACGGCAGCACCCAATGGATTTCCCCCGAATGTTGAACCATGATCTCCCGGGTTAAAAACACCTAATATCTCTTTACCTGATAAAACAGCTGAAACAGGATAGCAGCCGCCGGACAAAGCTTTCCCGATTATAACAGCATCAGGCTTTATCTCATCATATTCGAAAGCGAAGAGTTTACCGCTTCTGCCCAAACCGGATTGAATTTCATCAGCTATCATTAAGACATTATTTTTCTTACAAATATCATAAGCTTTTTTCAAAAATCCGTCTGGCGGCACTACAACACCGCCTTCACCTTGTATCGGTTCAACCAGAAAGGCAACTGTATTTTTTGTTATTGCTTTTTCTAAATCAGTGGTATTTCCAAATTGTATAATTTTAAATCCCGGGGTAAAAGGTCCGAATCCGTCTTTGTATTGTTTTTCAGTTGAAAAGCTCACAATTGTAATGGTTCTGCCGGCAAAATTGTTATTGCACGTAATTATTTCTGCAGAATTCTCATCAACACCTTTTTTCTTATAGCCCCACTTTCGAGCAGCTTTTAACGCAGTTTCAACTGCTTCGGCACCCGAATTCATTGGGAGAACCATTTCGAATCCTGTTAATTCACATAATTCTTTATATAGTAAGGGGAGCTGATCATTTCTAAATGCTCTTGAAGTAAGAGTAACTTTTTCAACTTGTTCTTTTAGTGCTTTAACAATTCTGGGATGACAATGCCCCTGGTTAACTGCCGAATATGCAGCAAGGCAATCAAGATATTTTTTCCCATCAACGTCATAAACCCAAACTCCTTCTGCTCTTTGAATTACTACATCAAGCGGGTGATAATTATGAGCACCATATTTTTCTTCAATTTCGATATAATCCTTGGTCTGCATAAAGTTTCCTTTTTACTAATTTTTTAAATCGTTAAATTAATAAAAGACCGGGACAGTTAGAAATTCAAGGATACGATTTTTAGATGGGATCAAGGATTTGAAAAAGCCCGGTATTATAAAATTGTTACTTCATTGTTTTCACTTGATACTTGGAATTTCGTTAAGTAATTTTCGATTTATTTTTATTGTAAGACAATTATGGAAATTGAAACCCGTTCCTTCAATATAAATACTAGAGGGAATACTGATATAATTGATATAACAGATAATGTACAGTCTCAAATAAGGGAAGCAGGATTTACAGAAGGAAATGTGCTGGTTTTTGTCGGCGGATCAACTGCCGGGATTACAACGATTGAATATGAGCCTGGTTTATTAAAAGACTATCCTAATTTTTTCGAAAGAATTACTCCTTCAGATATATCTTACCAGCATGATAATACATGGCATGATGGTAATGGGCATTCCCATGTACGTGCTGCTTTACAAGGAGCCTCATTTACGGTTCCTTTTGTAAAAGGAAACTTATTGCTAGGTACATGGCAGCAAATTATATTGGTAGATTTTGATAACCGTTTACGTAGTAGAAAAATTATTGTTCAAATTACTGGGAAAAAATAAAATGAAGCATTACTCCAAATTTAAGATATTTTTTATTGTTGTATTTTTGCCTTTTGGCTTTATTTATTCATGGGGCGAAAAAGGCCATGCGGTAATTAATAATAATGCAGTTGAACTGCTTCCAAAGGAAATGGATTCCTTTAAAGTATGGAAGGATTACTTAGCACAGCATGCATCAGATGCGGATATAAGAAGAAAAACCGATAAAGCGGAAGCTCCCCGTCATTATATAGATATTGACTTCTATACAGAATTCTTAAATGGCAAAATGATTGAAAATGAAAATGAATTAATTTCAAAATACGGTGACAGCACCGTTACAGAAAAGGGTATTTTACCGTGGGCTACAGAGCAAACATTAAATAATTTAACTGAAGCGTTTAAGGAGAAAAATAGAGATAAAATTTTAATTTATGCCGCGGATCTTGGGCATTATGTTGCAGACGGACACCAGCCTATGCATACAACTGTTAATTATAATGGACAGCTTACGGATCAGAAAGGTGTTCATTTTAGATACGAAGTAACTATGGTTGATGATAATATTGATACTCTTGCACAGGTAACTGATTCAACAAATATAGACTATGTTAAAAATCCTCTTAATTTTATTTTTAATTATATTGCCAATGCAAATAGTGTTAATACCGTTCTCCTGGATGCAGATAAATTAGCGCATCAAGAAACAGGTTCGACTGAAAATGATGATTATTACAGAATTTTATGGTTTAGAACAAGATATGTAACAGAAATGCAGTTTAATACCGCTGAAGAAGATCTGGCTTCACTTTTATATACTGCCTGGATTAACGCCGGCAAACCAACTTTTAACGATATAAACTAATTATAAAACGTTTTAGGAACATTGAAATTTTGGAGTTCTGGAAATATTTTGTAAATGAATTCCTTATCCAGAATGACGGTTCTATAAAATTATAATTATAGTTTTTTTATTCTGCTTAATATAACTGCAGAAGCGCTTGCAACATTCAGCGATTCTGCATGGCCGTACTTGGGTATAGTAATTAAATGGTCTGTTATTTTGAGTATTTCGGACGAAGGACCAGTAGCTTCACTTGAAAAGATAATTATGGATTCCGGGGGAAAATTGAAGTCGTATATATTTTCACCTTTTATATCGGCTGTTAAAAATTTATAATTTTTTATTTTAAGTTTGGAAAGAGTATCAAGGTCTGTTTCATTGAAAATATTTAAATGAAAAATAGAGCCCATACTTGCCCTGACCGTTTTGGGATTATATAATTCGGCACATCCTTCTATTAAGATTATTTCACTAATTCCGAACCAATCACAATTTCTTAATATTGTTCCAACATTACCGGGATCAGAAATGTTATTGAGGCAGACAATAAAGTTTGTTCTTATTTCTGTTAAGCGGTCGTCTTTTTGAGGAACTTGAAAAAATGCAGCTATTCCCTGGGAATTTACAGTATCACTTATTTTTTTAAAATCTTGATTTTTAATAATTTCCAATAAGTTTTTTTCAGAAACCAGACTATCTAAATATTTTTGTTTTTTTTCAAAAAATTCATGGGTTGTAATTATTTTCTCACATTTAAAATTACTTTTTAATCCTTCTTCAACAATTTTTTCACCTTCTGCAATAAATTTCTTTTCTTTTTCACGGAATTTTTTTTTCAGCAGATTTGAAAAATATTTTAATTCGTTTTTTGAAATCATAAAAGATCAGTGTAATCTTGTGATGTCCCGTTATCTTGATATTCAGCTAATTTTTTTATGTAATCCCAAGAATAAATACCTGTATCATGCCCGTCTTTCCACGTAATTTGAATTGCATATCCGCCGACGGTTTCAATATTTTTTATTTTATACATTTCAGGAGTTTTCTTCCACTTTCTTTTCGGGTCTAAATGTTTTGAATAGAATTGTTTCCCCTTTGCAGTTGGCACATGGGCATTCGTCCCTTAAATATTTTAGATTTATGCTGCTTTCGGATTCATCATTCCATTTAATAAATAGTTTTGTTCTATCTGTTATTTTAATTTGCTTCGGGGTCATATAAAATTTTCTTTTATTTTGTACTAATTCAATTTTAACTAAAATTTATAAGTATATCAATTAAGTTAAACTTATCTTTGATCTAAAAAATATACATAATAATTAGTTTTTTGTATCTTTCTTTTTGCGTACATCTTTAATTATATTTCTTTAATTATAAAACTAAAGTATATGAATCCATCTCCTGATTCAAAAGAAAGATTTTCAAACCGGGTAGAAAATTACATTAAGTATAGACCATCTTATCCTGAAGAAATAATTAAATTTTTTGCAAAGGAAATTAAACTCACATCTTCATGGATAATAGCTGATATCGGTTCCGGTACCGGAATTTTATCAAAGCTTTTCCTTGGCAATGGAAATTTTGTTCTTGGTGTTGAACCAAATGAGGAAATGAGAAAAGCAGGTGAACAGCAATTAAAGGATTACTCACTATTCCGCAGCATAGAAGGCAGTTCAGAAGAAACCAGGATTGAAAACGCGAGCGTTGATTTAGTCACTGCAGGCCAAGCATTTCATTGGTTCGATATTGAAAAATCAAAAAATGAATTTAAGCGAATATTAAGAGAAAACGGATTTGTTTCATTAATCTGGAATAAGAGGAACACAAAGTCATCCGATTTTCTTCGAGAGTATGAAGATTTACTACTTAACAATTCTGTTGATTACAAATTAGTTGATCATAAAAATGTAAATGAAAAAATATTAAATGAATTTTTTGCAGAATATAAATTGAAAATATTCCCGAACTGCCAGGCATTTAATTTTGAAGGATTAAAAGGGAGACTGCTCTCATCGTCATATGCACCTATGCGGGGTAATCCCAAATATAAACCGATGATTAATGAATTGGAAAGAATTTTTCAGAAAAATGAAATAGACGGGAAAATAAAATTTGAGTATGATACTGAATAATATTATGGTACTCTATAGAGTAATAGCTTATTCAAATATAAATTAAGAAATAATCAGACTATTAAATTTTGAACAAGACAGCTTGGTTTATACTTTTTATTGCAGGTATTTTTGAGACTGCCTGGGCTATCAGTATGAAATATTCCCAAGGCTTTACTAAAATTTTACCCAGCTTTTTAACTGTTATTTTTGCTTTGATCAGCATGGGATTATTAGCTTATGCATTAAAAATTTTACCTGTAGGTTCTGCCTATACTGTTTGGACTGGAATTGGCGCGGTCGGTACTGCAATTCTTGGAATTTATTTGTTTAATGAATCAAAAGATTTTATACGAATATTTTTTATTTTCTTAATAATAGTCGGTTTAATAGGATTGAGATTTTTTACAAAATGATCTTTTCCTGTTTTAAATGAAAAAAAAGATTATGGCGGAACTAATAAGTGCAGGCCTAATGATGTATACTTTCACAGAAAAAGAACTGAAAGTATTTTTAGTTCATCCCGGCGGACCATTTTTTGTTAAAAAGGATGAAGGATATTGGGGAATTCCGAAAGGATTGCCTGAAAAAGATGAAGACTTATTTGATGCTGCTAAAAGGGAATTTGAAGAGGAAACCGGTATAATCCCTGATGGCAAATTCATTCCTTTAGATTTTATAATTCAGAAAAGCGGTAAAAAAGTTTATGCATGGGCTTATGAGGTAAAAGATGACTCACCAATCGAAATTACCTGTAATACATTTGAAATGGAATGGCCGCCGCATTCGGGCAGGAAGCAGAATTTCCCGGAAGTAGATAAGGGTGAATTCTTTAGTATTGAGAATGCAATGAAGAAAATTAATCCTGCACAAATTGAATTTATAAGCAGGCTTAAAGAATATCTACATATTTAATGCAGAAAAAATTTTTATAAAATTTGATAAATAAAAAATATGAAAAAATTCTTATTACTTTTAATCGCTGCTGGTTTAATATTATTAATTCAGGTATTTCCTCTTCAACCTGCTGTTTCAAAACAGACTAAAAAATATGCTATTGTTATACATGGAGGTGCCGGGACAATTAGTAAATCACTTCCGGATACAATTAAGGAAGGATATATTGAATCATTAAAAAAAGCTTTGCAAACTGGGAAAGGTATTCTTGAAAAAGGAGGGACTAGCATTGATGCTGTTGAATCTGTAGTAAAGTATTTGGAAAACAATGAAAAATTTAATGCAGGTAAAGGTGCCGTTTTTACGTCCGAAGGAACACATGAACTTGATGCTTCAATCATGAACGGCAAGGATCTTTCATCAGGTGCGGTTACAGTTGTAAAACATGTTAAAAATCCAATTGTACTGGCAAGGGAGGTCATGGAAAAAACTCCTCATATTTTATTCGCCGGTGAAGGTGCGGACAAATTAGCTAAAGAATTTAATTTGGAAACAGTTTCTAATAGTTATTTTGATACTAATATAAGATATGAACAATGGAAGAAGTATAAAAAACGGAGTGAGGTCGAACATGGTACAGTTGGTTGTGTAGCTTTAGATGAAAACGGCGATTTAGCAGCTGCAACTTCAACTGGAGGTTTAACAAATAAAATGCCAGGCCGGGTTGGAGATTCTCCATTGATAAATGCAGGAACTTACGCTAATAACAAAACATGCGCTGTTTCTTGCACCGGAACCGGTGAATTATTTATAAAAAATACAGTTGCATTTAATGTTTCTGCTTTAATGGAGTATAAAAATTATTCTCTTAGAGATGCTGCAGATGAAATAATCAATAAAATACTTAAACCGGGCGACGGCGGTTTAATAGCCGTGGATAAAAACGGAAATTATGTAACAGCTTTTAATACCGAAGGAATGTTCAGAGGTGTTGCAAATTCAGATGGAATTTTCGATGTTAAAATTTGGAAATAAATATTTTTAGGAGATAAGATGCGCCGTCCTGAAACAAACGAATATGCCCCGTTTTATGAGGGTTATATAAAAAAGGTAATCGGTAATGATCCTTTTAGTAATCTGGAAAACCAGTACCAGGAAATACAAAGCCTTCTTCAATCTCTTCCTGAAGTGGAAGCTAATTATGCTTATTCCGAAGGAAAATGGGCAGTAAAAGAGGTTTTAGGTCATATGATCGATACTGAACGAATCATGGGATATAGAGCATTATGTATTTCAAGAAAGGAGAAACAATCTCTTCCAGGTTTTGAACAGGATGATTATGTAAGAGAAGCGAATTTTAAAGAAAGAACTATAACAAGTCTTCTCGAAGATTACAGGACGGTTAGAAAATCTACGATAAATTTATTTAAGAATTTCACGGAAAATATGTATAACCAAAGAGGTATGGCAAATGATAAAGAGGTAACTGTACTTGCATTACTTTATATTATTGCCGGGCATGAAATGCATCATTTGAAAATTTTAAAGGAGAAATACTTGTAAGAATTAAGGATTTTGAAAACGGGATTTTAATTCCGTAATTCGCAAATCCGAAATTCTTTAGATGACTTTGTATATTTCTTCAAGCATTCTTTCAGTTGCGCCAAGATTTTCCTGAACAAATTTATAAGAAATCTCACCCTTTTCTTTTCTTAACTTTTCATTACTAAACAAAGTTCTAATCTGACGGTATGCCTCTTTTTTATTTTTAATCATTATACCGCCGCCTCTTTTCATTAATTCCAATGCTTCGGCAGATTTTTCTATTTTAGGCCCGAACATAACAGGTATGCCGTAAACTGCCGCTTCCAGGACATTATGGATATTTTGTTTAAAGCTTCCCCCGATAAATGCAGCTTGTGCATAAGTATACAGCGTTAAAAGTATACCTATTGAATCTACAATTATAACCCTTTCATTTTTATAATTATTTAAAAATGAGAATCTTATAGTATCAATATCGTTAGCGAAATCATTTTCTATTTTTTCAATATGAATTAATGTTGGTTCGTGGGGCGCGATAATTAGGATTACATCTTTATCATATTCGGCAAGCTTTTTGAACGCCGGGAGAATGACCTCTTCATCAAGTTCCCAGGTGCTTCCTGCTACAAAAATTTTTTTATTGTTTAGGATGTTATCCTTAATTAAATTCCGTGAACGAGCAAATAAACTTCGTTGATAAACCCTGTCAAATCTTGTATCACCTATAGCTTTTATTTTATCCCCGTTTATTCCGAAATCTTTAAATTCATTTGCATCTTTTTCCGACACGGTTAGTATCCTGGTTATATCTTTAAAGAGAACTTTGTGAAAATTTTTAATCAAAGGTATTTTTCTTAAAGAATTACTCTTCATTGTTGCATCAACTAAATACGAAGTTATCCCGGCCTTTCTCATTGCCCAGATGTGGTTCGGCCAAATATCGTATCTCATCATTATTGCAAGATCAGGCCGGATTAGTTTGATGAATCTTTCCGCATTGGAACTCGTATCAAAAGGTATATACGCTACCAGGTCTGCATAGGGATACTTTTTTGAATTTTCGTAACCGGAAGGAGAAAAAAAGGTTATCAGAATATTTAAATTTTGTTTTTTCTTTAATTCTTCAATTATCGGTTTAGCTTGTTCAAATTCGCCTAATGAAGAAGAATGAAACCAAAGCAGTTTTTTTGATTTATTTATTGATAGTGCATCCAGGATGAGATTCTCAAAAATTCTTTTTCTCCCTATAATTCCTCTTCTCATTTTCTCATTAAAAATTCCTACAATACGGGAACCGGCATATAATGCAGGGATAATTATTAAATTATAGAAAATAAACCAGAGACTTTTCATTATGGGTTAAGAAGTAAATTTAGTTCGTTAAATGCAATATTCGGATTTATCTCAAACATACATTTAAAATGACTTTTAGGGCAATAAGATTTACCAATATGAGTACATGGTCTGCAAGTTAACGAATTATTTTCCAAAATTATATTTCTATTCATATAGGGAGTAAATCCAAATTCTCTGACTGTTGAGCCAAAAAAAACTAAAACAGGTACTCTCACAGCACAAGCAGCGTGCATTAATCCTGAATCATTACAGGCAATAGCCTTACAAATTTTCATATCAGCTGCCGTCTGAAGAATATCATCATTATTGCTTAAATCATATGCACCTTGAACCTGCGATGCAATTTCATCACAAATTTCTTTATCATCTTTCCCTCCAAATAAAACAACATTAAAATTTTCATTTTTCAAAATATTTCCTAATTGAATGTAATATTCTTTAGGCCACATTTTTGTGAAGTGCCGTGAACCAGGGCAGAATCCTATATATTTTTGATTGTCTTCAAATATTGGTGAAGGCGTTCTATTGGTGAATAAATCAAGCCCCTTATTATCAAGATTAAATTCTTTCAATATATTTGAATACCTTACCGGGATAGGAGGGGCATCTTTTAATCTATTAATTTTAAGATATACGAGTAATAATTTTTCCAGGTCTCCCTTATCAAATTTTAATTTTGGTGCTCTGAGCAGGGAATTTATTTTTTTGCTCCTTAAATTATTCTGCAGGTCTATTATAAGTTCATAATTTTTCCTTCTTAGATATTCTATCAATTGTTCTAATTCGTTTTTCTCACTAGAGTAGACAAATACATCCTTCAAATAGGGATTATAATTCAAAGTATCTTTATATTCTTTTTTTAACAGAAAATCAATTTCAAGTTGAGGGTATTTTTCTTTTAAAGTTCTAATTAGGGGAGTAGACAAAAGAATATCGCCTAAAGAACTAAGTCTTATAATTAATACTTTTTTAAGTTTGTTAAGGATCAATTGAAATTTTCAAATTTTAGAGGACTAATTTACGGATTTGAATTAATATTTCCACTTACAGGAAGTCGAAAGTCAATAACTTAGGATAAAATTGACCAGCCTTCTGCAGAAAAAGTCGGAAATTTAAAATAATCAATTCTTGAGTTTTTCAGTCATATTCTGCTCAATCTCCGGTTCAGAATTTTTACATCTGATTTATTTTTTGCTTTTTTTTTCTTTTAAAATTCAAACTTTTTATATTTGTATTAATAATTGAATTTAGAAATAAAAATGTAAATAATTTTATGGGAACATTACCACCACCAAAAACAAATAATTTTCCTGATAATTCATTGGAGAAGCAAGTATATAATATCGTTGAAAAATTCACCGAATATATCCCGATTATGAATGATAGGAATAGGCTGGGATTTTCACTATATAAATATGTAAAAGGGGAGGGAGACAATCCTCAAACTTTAATAAAAAGTACAAAAATAAAAATTGAGGGGATTGACGAAAAAACTCTTGCAGACAAAATCAGCAACGAGATTGAAAAATTGAACAAGTAACCCGGCTTGTTATTCCTTTCCTGTTTACAGTACTTTTTCCCGGATGCTAATAGTTAATACCTTTTTTAGTATTTAGCAAATATTAGCAGATGATCACCCTGAAAGGTTCATGTTATTGATTTACTTCTGTTCATATAAATTTCATTAGTAGCCTCTTCTCTTGCCATAAATTCTTCTACCATTTTTACATCATTTTCACTTCCAATGAAAATAGGAGTTCTTTCCTGACTTCCGCACTTTTTTAAAGTTATAGCAAAATCCTTTGAATAGCAATCATAAAGAGCATTATTAACTTGAATTTGGGTGTCCCAGAAGTAATATTGGAAGTATGTTTGTCAGAAAGAAGAAAAATAAAAGCGGAATCATTAGTATTCAGATTATAGATAAGAGTTCTGACAAGTACAAGGTATTTAAGACAATCGGCAGTTCTTCAGATAAAAAAATAATTGAAGAGCTTTTTATAAAAGCAAACCAGGAGATAAAAAATCTTAATGTTCAAGAGCAATTTAATTTTGAGATAGACAAGGAAAGACAGTTAGTAGATACGTTCTATAATTCAATTGAAGATTTTAAATTATTGGGACCTGAACTTTTGTTGGGAAAAATATTTGACGAGGTCGGTTTTACTAAAATAAAGGAGGAACTATTTCGTCATTTGGTAATAACACGTTTAGTATATCCAGTAAGTAAATTAAAAACGATTGATTATTTATATAAGTATAAAGGAATCAGTATAAATGTAGATAAAGTTTACCGATATTTAGACAGACTTCATAAAGAACAAATCAACTTAGTAGAGCAGATAAGTTATCGCCATGCAATCAAAGAAATGCAAGCAGAAGTCTCGATAGTTTTTTATGATGTTACTACATTGTATTTCGAAGCAGAAGATGAAGATGATTTACGCAAGAGTGGCTTTAGCAAAGATGGCAAGCATCAGAATCCTCAGATAGTACTTGGATTATTGGTAAATGCAACTGGCTTTCCCTTAGGCTATGAAATATTTGATGGGAAGAAATTTGAAGGGCATACAATGCTTCCGGTAATTGAAGCATTCAAGAAGAAATATAAATTAAAACAATTAGTAATAGTAGCAGATGCAGGATTGATGTCCAAAGAAAACATAAAAGAACTTGTAAAGAAGAAATACAAATTTATAATCGGAGCAAGAATAAAGAACGAATCTGAAGCGATAAAAAAGAAAATATTATCGTTAAAAATAAGTGATGGTCAAAGTGCAGTTTTCAAGAGGCAAGAAGAAAGAATGATTGTCAGTTATTCCGGGCAAAGAGCAAAAAAAGATGAGTATAATAGAAAACGTGGATTACAGAAACTTGAAAAATCAGTATCAATAGGTAATCTTACAAAGAAACAAATAACAAACAGAGGCTATAATAAATATCTAAAATTGGATGGAAAAGTTACTGTGGCTATAGATTATGATAAATATAATGACGATGCTAAATGGAATGGGCTCAAAGGTTATTTAACAAACACTGAATTATCAAAGGAAGAAGTAATAGCACAATACAAACAGTTATGGTATATTGAGAAAACATTCCGGATATCTAAAACAGATTTACGTATACGCCCAATCTTTCATTATTTAAAAAGAGAATAGAAGCTCATATTTGTATATCATTTGCAGCATGTGTTATTTACAAAGAGTTGGAGAGACAGTTAAAAGATAAAAAATCTCGACTAAGTCCTGAAAAAGCAATAGACGTATTAAAAACCATCTATGCAATAACAATTACTACACCGTATTCCAAAACAAGCTATACTAGATTATTGATTAAAAATGAAGAACAAGCAGAATTGCTTGGGCTCTTTAACATCCCTTTTGGGTGTCCCAGTGCGTAAGTCAGGAGTACTTTTTCCCGGATGCTAATAGTTAATACCTTTTTTAGTATTTAGCAAATATTAGCAGATGATCACCCTGAAAGGTTCATGTTATTGATTTACTTCTGTTCATATAAATTTCATTAGTAGCCTCTTCTCTTGCCATAAATTCTTCTACCATTTTTACATCATTTTCACTTCCAATGAAAATAGGAGTTCTTTCATGAAGATTTTGAGGTTGTATTTCCAAAATCCTTTTTTTGCCATTTGTAGCTCTGCCTCCTGCTGCTTCAACAATAAAAGCCATAGGATTGCATTCAATCATTAACCTCAACTTCCCATCCTTATGCTTTGAATCTGCAGGATATATAAATATCCCGCCATATAGTAAATTCCGGTGAATATCGGCTGCCATTGAACCTACATATCTTAATGAATAAGGACGACCCGTTTCTTCGTCCTCGTCCTGCAAATACTTAATATATTTTTTTAAACCGGGATGCCAATATTTATAGTTGCCGTCATTTATGCTGTAAATATTTGATCTCTTTGGAATTTTAATATTCTCTGTAGATAAAAGAAACTCGCCAAAAGAAGGATCCAGAGTAAATCCATGAACTCCATGCCCTGCAGTATAAACAATTACAGTACTCGAACCATAGAGTACATAACCTGCGGCAACTTGTTTTAATCCCTGCTGCAGGCAATCCTCCAAAGTACCCGGCTTTCCGCTGGGTGATATTCTTCTAAAAATTGAGAATATTGTACCTACACTGACATTCGCATCAATGTTGGAAGATCCATCCAGCGGATCAAAAAGAAGTACATACTTACCTATCTGCCTCTGGTCCGGTATTTGGATAATATCTTCATTCTCTTCAGAAGCCATTACACAAAGCTGGCCGCTATGTTCTGTAGCTCTTAATAGTGTATCGTGCGCAAACATATCAAGTTTTTTTACTTCTTCACCATAAACGTTACTGTGTCCGGTAAAACCTAGAATATCAACTAGACCGGCTTTGTTAACCTCGAGGGAAATAACTTTTGCAGCCAGGGAAAAATCGGAAAGCAGCTTTGAAAGTTCACCGGTCGCTTCAGGGTGAAGCTTTTCGGTTTCAATAATATGCCTTGCCAGTGTCATAAATTTTCTTCCAGGCATTTTCATTCCCTTTCACTATTTTAAAAATAGAATCAGACCGCTTTAGTAATTTCCTGGTCTTTATACTGTAACTGATACAGCCTGTAATAGATTCCGCGTTTAGCAAGAAGCTCCTGATGATTGCCGGTTTCCCTGATTTCACCTTTGTGCATCACTATGATTTTATCGGCACTTTGAATTGTAGATAACCTATGAGCAATGACTATTGCGGTTCTCCCGATTAAAAGTTTTTCTATTGCTTTTTGAATTAATATCTCAGTTTCGGTATCTACGCTTGAAGTCGCTTCATCAAGGACTAAAATCTGGGGATCATAAGCAAGTGCCCTGGCAAATGAAATTAATTGTTTTTGACCGACACTTAAAGTTGCGCCGCGTTCTTTAACGATTTCATCATACTTATTCGGTAATGATTCAATAAATTTATCTGCTCCGACAATTTTTGCTGCTTCGACTATTTTATTTAAAGGGATCTGATCATTGTCCATGCTAATGTTTGATCTTATAGTTCCGGAAAATAAAAATACATCCTGCAGAACTATAGATATGTAGTTTCTCAATTCCTTTTTATCTAATTTACTGATATCAGTTCCATCAACCAGAATGGTACCTTTATTTATATCATAAAACCGGGTGAGGATATTTATAATACTGGTTTTTCCTGCTCCGGTTGCCCCAACTATAGCGACTGTTTCCCCGGGATTTATTTTGAAGGAAATATTTTTAAGGACATAATCATCATTATTATATGCAAAGCAGACATCTTTAAATTCTATTTCTCCTTTTACTTCTTTTAGTTCGACGGGCTGTTCAGGATTTTTAACAAATGTTTGGTTATCAAGCAATTTGAAAATTCTCTCAGAGGATGCCATTGCAGTCTGCATAATATTATATTTTTCAGATAAATCACGTATTGGTCTGAAAAACATTTCAGTAAATTGAATGAAAGCAAAAAGAACACCTATTGTTAAACTGCTTCTGATAATTTCACCGCCGCCGTACCATATTATTAGACCAAGGGCAATTGAACTCAGCAATTCTACGCTTGGATAAAAAATAGCATAATAAAATATTGATTTAATATTAGCCTCCCTGTAATCATTATTTATGCTGGAAAACCTTTTAAGTTCATCTTTTTCTTTATTAAAGATCTGAACTACATTCATCCCGGTAACGTGTTCCTGCATATAAGAATTTAGGCGTGCTAAGTGAAGCCGGACATCTCTATAAGATTCCCTGACTTTTTTTCTAAACAAAAAAGTGCCGTATATTAAAATAGGAAGGACAGAAAGAGTGACAAGCGATAATTTTACATCCATGAAAAACATAAAAACCAGGATCCAGACAATTATAAAAACATCACTGAATACCATAACAATTCCTGAAGAAAAAAGATCGCTAAGTGCTTCAACATCATTGGTTGTTCTGGTTACAATTCTGCCGATTGGAGTTTTATCGAAAAATTTCAAGGCTAATTTTTGCGTATGCTGAAAGATTTGTGTCCTTAAATCATAGATCGTTTTTTGACCTAAATACTGGGTATAATACGTTAAAAGATATTGAATAACAGCCTGCATCAATAATGAGCCTAATAGGAGTAAAGCGATAATCAGCAGGCCATGATAATCTTTATTAGCTATATAGTCATCAATTGCAATTTTAGTTAGATAAGGTCTTAGAGGACCTAATGCGGCTACTACAATATTCAGAAAAATTGCAAAGATTACATATTTCTTGTAAGGTTTAATGTATCCCAGCAGCCGTTTCATTAAACGTGAATCGTATGCTTTTCCTAATATTTCTTCTTCAGCTTTATAATCTTGCGCCATATTTTACTTTGCCATTAGGTTGTTTGTGATTAGTCAAACTAAAGTCATTTTTTGTTATTCAATTGCTGCTAAGTAATCATTCATTGTTTATTAATGAATGGGTGTTTATATAACCTTATGATATTTTTTTTCTTCGAAAAACGAGATAATATTTTCCACAGTTGTATCTAAAATTCTTTCAACTGCTTCTGCTGAATCAAAAGCCATATGCGGTGTAATTATTACATTTTCATTTCTCAATAAAATATTTCTCTTTAAGAGCGCTTCGAGATGCTCTACCGCAACATTTTTAGTAAGCATTTGATTTTCTTCTTTTAGCAGTTCTTCACCTTCAAAAACATCGAGTCCTGCCCCGGAAAAAATTCCTTTCTCAACAGCATAATATAATGCCTGCGGTTCTATTATTCCGCTCCTGGCAGTATTAATAAATAATGTACCTTTTTTAATTTTATTAATATTTCCCGTATTAATTAAATGATGGGTATATGTATTATATGGACAATGCAGAGTAATAATATTTGAATTCTGCAGCAGCTCTTCCAGCGATACATATTTAAAATCTAATAGTTCTTCTAGAATATGATTTGGTTTTGCATCACTTGCAATAACCTTCATTCCGAAACCTTTGGCTATTTTTATTACGTGTACGCCGATGCTTCCTGCTCCTATAACACCAAGCGTTTTTCCTTTCAGGTCAAAGCCCTGCAGTCCCTGCAATGTAAAATCATTTTTAATTGTTCTTACATAAGCTTTGTGGAGATTCCTTGAAAGAGCAAGTATTAATGCAAAAGTATGTTCTGCAACTGTATTCTCACCATAATAAGGAACATTCGCAACAGATATATTTCTCTTTTCTGCCGTCTTTATATCAATATGATTAAAACCAGTACTTCTTGTTGCAATCAATTTCAATTTATTTGCTTTTGATAAAACTTCAGAATCTATTTTTGAATATATAAATGGTGAAATAACATCAACATTTTTTATTAAGTCCGCTGTACCAGGATTTAATTCTTCTTTATAGAAAAGAATTTCATATTCCTTTTTAAATTTCTTCTTTAGATATTTTTTCTCTTTCGGTGTAACTTCAAAAAATGCGATTGTTTTCATTTGCTTAGACTATTTATAATTCGACTTTTAAGATGTTTTTAAGTAAAGATATAATTGTATATGGGTATAGAGTATAAGAGTGGTAACCTATATACCTTATACCTTATACCTGTATACCTCTATCTTTAATCATATTTTTTAAAGTTCAATCTTAATTTAACTCTTCCAATTCCTTTTCAAGGAGCTGCTTGTAATGAATATCAGCATAAATACCACCAAGGGAGACTAATTCTTCATGGGTTCCTTGCTCTGCTATCTTTGCATTTGAGAGTACAATTATTTTATCAGCATCTTTAACAGTAGAAATCCTATGACTAATAATTATGCTGGTTCTGTTTTTCATAAATTGTTTTAAGCTCTGCAGAATTTCTTCTTCCGTATGCGTATCAACTGCGGAAAATGAATCATCGAGTATTAGTATTTTTGGATCTATAGCAAGAGCTCTTGACAGGCTTGCTCTCTGCTTCTGACCTCCGGATAATGTAATTCCGCGTTCACCCATTATTGTTTCATATTCTTTAGGAAAAGATTCGACATCTTTATTGAAATGCGCGATTTTTGCAACTTCAACTACCCTGTCTTTACTTATCTCTCTTAATCCATAAGATATATTATTAGTTATAGTATCGGAAAAAAGAAATGATTCCTGCTGAACTAAACCAATATTTGTTCTTAATATGTTTAAAGGAAATGATTTAACATTTTTGCCATCTATTAAAATATCGCCTTCAGTTGTATCATAAAGCCTGGGTATCAAATTTATAAATGAAGTTTTTCCCGCGCCTGTATATCCCATTATTGCATAAGTAGAACCCCTGGGGATTTTCAAATTTATATCTTTTAAAATATATGGGAGGTTCTCATTATACTGAAAAGAAACATTTCTAAATTCAATATCTCCTTTAATATCTCTTATTGTATAATCCGTATTTCCATTCTCATTAATTTCAAACGGTTCATGAAAAATCTTGTTTAAGCGTTTCATGCTTGCTTCTCCTGCTGGATTATATTAATAACCCATCCGAAAGCAATCATCGGCCAGATTAAAATGCCGAGATAAATTATGAATGCAGCTATATCACCTAAATTAGTCTGACCATTGATTACCTGAATACCACCAAGATAGATAACAATTATTATTGAAAAACCGGTTATAAGAAAAAGTATTGGCTGGAAAAAAGCCTGTATCCTGATCATATCCATATTTCGGGTAAGATATTCCATGCTTAGTTTCTTAAAACTGCTTATTTCATTTTCTTCCCTCACATAAGATTTAATAACTCGAATGCCCGAAAAATTTTCCTGGGCTTTTGTTGTTAAATCTGCAAACTTTTCCTGGATTAAAGTAAACTTAGCATGAATAATTTTTCCAACCTTATAAACCAAAAAAGATAAAATCGGCAGCGGCACAAGAGAATAAATAGTTAAAGTTGTATTCAAAGAAAACATAATAGAAATCACAATTAAGAGTCTTACCGAAGTATCAACCGAATACATAACAGCCGGACCGAGAAACATTCTAACAGCATTAATATCATTTGTTGCATGTGCCATTATATTACCGGTAGAATTATTTTGAAAGTATCTTAACGGTAATTGCTGTATATGATTCCAGAAATCATAACGGAGATCATATTCAATTTCACGGGATACGACTATTATTGTCTGACGAATCAAAAAGCGGAAAATACCTGCAAAAAGAGATGCACCAACAATAAGCAATGCATAATTCAAAAGAACTTGAGATTTGATGCTAGCCTGCAGATCATTAATCGCATCTTTCATTAAAAGCGGAACGTAAACAGAACCTGCATTGGAAAAGAGAATAAAAAGAAAACCCCAAAAGAGCTTCTTTTTATATCGGATAAAATATTTTTTTAAAGTGAAAAGATTTTCCATAAAAATTAAATTTTAAAAAAAGTAACGATATTTAAGTATAAAAAGGAATAAAGTCAGGACATGAATTTAGAATAATGTTAATATTATTCAATCTATAATTTCGAATCCTGTATACTTTTGAAGTACTTTAGGCACAATAATTTTACCTTCAGGAGTCTGGTAATTTTCCATTAAAGAAACCATAAGCCTGCTTGTTGCTAATCCTGAGCCATTTAATGTATGAACAAATTCGGGCTTTTTTGTAATTTCATTTCTGAATCTAATATTTGCACGGCGCGCCTGGAAATTTTCAAAGTTGCTGCATGATGAAGCTTCCAGCCATTTATTCTCTGCAGGTGACCAGGTTTCAATATCATAGCATTTAGCTGCAGCAAAACTTAAATCCCCGGTGCACAGCATTAATATTCTATAAGGGATCTTTAATTCCTTTAATATATCTTCGGCATCATTTACCAGTTTTTCAAGTTCATCATATGAGCTTTCCGGTTTAACAAATTTTACCATTTCAACTTTATTAAACTGGTGAACCCTTAAAAATCCTTTTGATTCCTTTCCGTATGAACCGGCTTCTCTTCTAAAACATGCGGAATAACCGACATATTTTACAGGTAAAACATTCTCATTTAAAATATCTCCTCTATAAATATTCGTAATCGGAACTTCTGCAGTTGGAATAGGGAACAGATCATCCTTATCTATAAAGTACATATCATCTTCCATTTTGGGCAGCTGCCCGGTTCCTTTCATTGAATCCCGGTTAACAAGAAACGGCGGAAATACTTCGCTGAATCCATGATTCTGCAAATGATAATCGAGCATAAAATTTAACAATGCTCTTTCCAGTGTAGCTCCTTTCCCAATATAAAGAGGGAATCCCGAACCTGAAATTTTTGCTCCTCTTTCAAAATCTAAAATTTTTAATTTTTTTCCTAATTCAATGTGATCCAGAACCTTTTCTTCCGCTTTAAATGAAAAATTATCAGGCAGCCATTGTCTAATTTCAACATTTTCTTCAGATGATTTTCCTACCGGGACAGATGTATGCGGCATATTCGGAATGAACATCAGGATATCATTCAAATCACTTTCAACATTTTTGAGCTGTGAATCCAGATCAGTAATTTTATCTGATACATTTTTCATTTCTGCTAAAATAGGTGAAACATCCTGTCCGGCTTTTTTCATTTGCGGGATTTGAGAAGATACCTGGTTCCGTTTATGTTTCAGCTCATCTGTCTGAATTATAAGATTTCGTCTTTCTTCATCTAATTTTAGAATCTCATCAACTCTATCTTTTTCATTTTTATTTTTAATCCCTTCCTTAATCAAACCAGGATTTTCACGGATAAATTTTAAATCGAGCATAAACTTTTTCTTTTCTCCTATTCAACTACCTTTAATGGAACGCAGATCCTTATGATTTATTATGATTCTTTATGATCATAATCGATCATGAAAATCCGTGTTCTATTAAATCTTTTACTTTGCTACAATATTATAGATTTTGTTTTTCACAAAAATTTCTTTAATTATTTTTTTACCTTCCAGGTGTTTTGTAACTTTTTCATCTTTCATTAAAACACTTTTCACTGTATCCTGCTCACTATTAACGGGCATCTCTATTGCCGCTCTTAATTTGCCATTAATCTGAACAGCGATATTCACACTTTCTTCAATCAATGCATCTTTATCCGGTTCAAACCAGAGAGGTTTTTCGAATATTGACCTTTCTTTTCCCAGGATCTGCCAGCATTCTTCTGCTAGATGTGGGGCAACAGGTCCGAGAAGAATAGCGAACCTTTCGAGCACATAGTTCTGGATTTCTTTTGAGCATTTATCCAGGTTTTTCAATTCATTTAATAATTCCATTAAAGCAGCGATAGCGGTATTGAAACGGAAATTACTTATTTCTTCATCATATTTTTTAATTGTCTGATTTACCTTTTTGTAAACAGTTTTTTCATCATCTGAGAGCTGCTGGATATTATATTTCTCTTTAGATTTATTTTCTTTCGCAATATCTTTATTGTTCTTAAAGAGTTCATAAGTTCTTAATACAAATCTTTCGCTACCTGCAATCCCTTTATCACTCCAGTCGCCGCCAAGCTCATAAGGACTCATAAACATCAAATAAAGTCTGAATACGTCGCTTCCAAGATCATGTGTAAAAACATCAGGGTTTACAACATTACCACGGGATTTAGACATCTTTGTTCCCTGGTTGGTAATTGTGCCCTGATGAAGAAGATTAAGAAACGGTTCGTTTGATTCTGTTAAACCAATATCCCGCAAAAATTTATGAATGAATCTTGCATAAAGAAGATGCATTGTTGCATGTTCCGCACCGCCGACATACTGATCAACCGGAACCCATTTATCTGTTTTTTCCCTATCAAATATTTTCGAATCTATATCAGGATTTAAATAACGGAAATAATACCAGGATGAATCGACAAAGGTATCCATTGTATCGGCATCTCTTTTGGCATCCTCATTACATTTCGGACATTTAACATTAATAAAATCTTTATTTGTAGCTAATGGAGATTCTCCAGACGGATTAAACTCGACTTCATATGGAAGTTGAACTGGAAGATCTTTTTCATCAACCGGTATTTCGCCGCATTTTGAGCAATGAATAATCGGAATAGGCGTACCCCAATAACGCTGCCGCGAGATCAGCCAATCTCTAAGCCTGTAATTAATCTTTCTTGTACCTATACCTTTTTCTTCAAGCCAATCAATAATTTTCGTCTTTGCATCACTAACATAAAGTCCGTCAAGAAAATCACTATTTATTGCCGGACCATCACCTGTATAAGCGTTACCTTCAAAATCATCCGGAGTTTTTACTGTTCTGATAATAGGTAAATTAAATTTTTCTGCAAATTCCCAATCACGTTCATCCTCGCCCGGTACAGCCATAATAGCTCCGGTTCCATAAGTCATCAATACATAATCAGCAATCCATATAGGAATTTTTTTGTTGCTAACCGGGTTAATTGCATAGGCACCGGTAAAAACACCTGTTTTCTCTTTAACAGTTGAAGTTCTGTCTATTTCAGATAAAGATTTTATTGAATCTTTATATTGCTCAACTAGTGATTTAAACTCTTCCGTAGTAATTATATCGACTAATTCATGTTCCGGTGCAAGCACCATATAAGTAGCGCCGAATAATGTATCAGGTCGCGTTGTGAAAATATTGATCTCTTTATCATAGTTTTCTATTTTAAATTTAACCTCAGCTCCTTCGCTTTTTCCAATCCAGTTCCTCTGCATTAACTTTGTTTTTTCCGGCCAGTTGATTTCATTTAATCCTTCCAAAAGTTCTTCAGCATAATCAGTTATCTTAAAGAACCACTGGGTAAGATTTTTTTGAATCACAACTGTACCGCATCTTTCGCATGTCCCGTCAGATAATACCTGTTCATTTGCGAGAACGGTTTGATCTTTCGGACACCAGTTTACGGGCGCATTTTTTCTATATGCCAGTCCTTTTTTATAAAGCTGCAAGAAGAGCCATTGATTCCATTTATAATATTTTGGATCACATGTTAATAATTCCGCATTCCAATCATACATACATCCCATCTTTTTCAACTGTACACGAATATCAGCAATATTCTTTAAAGTGCTGTCTTGAGGATGAATCCCGGTTTTTATTGCATAATTCTCAGCCGGGAGACCAAATGCATCATAACCCATCGGTTCAAAAACATTGTATCCTTTTAATTTTTTATAACGAGCCCACGAATCGGTTGGTCCGTAATTATACCAGTGGCCAATGTGAAGTTTTGCACCGGACGGATAGATGAACATAACAAGAGAATAAAGCTTTTCATCTGTTTTTGATAAATCGGTCTCATAAATTTTATTCTCTTCCCAGTATTTTTGCCATTTATTCTCTATTTCTGCAAATGGATAGCGCATAAAAATTCAAGATTTCTTAAAAAAATTTAATGGCAAATTTACCTAAAATGAATGGTAATTCAAATGAAAGGGATTAGCAGATAAACGAGGGAAGATTCATTTTATCATCAGTATCATTTTACTTTCGGAATGTTTCCCGGCATCAATTCTGTATATATAAGGTCCTGAACTTACAGTATTTCCTTTACTGTCTTTGCCATTCCATTTAACCGAATGTTTCCCCGCAATCTGATAAGAATTCAATTAAGTCAATAATTCTTTTCCCAAACCGTCATAAATTCTTATTAATACATTTGATTGCCCTGGTAGTGTATATTCAATTGTTGTAGAAGGATTAAAAGGATTGGGATAATTTTGAGATAATAAGAACGATTTTTTCTCTATATATTTTTTATTTTGAACATTCACACTATTCAATTTTGTGTATTTGTAAATTCTTCTTCCTGAAGCATAACCGACAGAATCACCAAAAAATTGGAATCGATTTATACTTTGTCCAATATCAATATCCTGTGTGAACCAGGTTGATCCGCCGTCGATCGTAAATGCTTCGATATCTCTGCCGGCAATCCAGCCGGTCAATTCATTAATAAAGCCAATCCCCTCAAGATCATTCAGACCGGGAATATTGATTTTTGTCCAATTATTTCCTCCGTTGATTGTTTTTAATATGCTGGCTGAAGAGAAATTCTCAATTGAAACATACCCGGTTTTTTTAGTTGGAAATACAATTTTCCATCCCCATTCCGGTGCAACCGTTCCTGTATATTTTATCTGCCAGGTATTACCTCCATTATTAGTAAAAAGAACTACGGCTTTTATAGTTCCGTTTCGACTATTAAATACAGAGTTCGGTGAACCGCCTACTACAAAACCTGAATCGGCTGAAAAGAAATAACAATCTACTAATGTTGAAGCATAGCTACTCATATTTATTGAAGTCCAGGTGTTGCCATTATCGGTGCTCTTAATTACAATTGCAGGACCATAATAAGCGCCACTACCATAAATTATATTACCTACCACGGATAAACCACAGATTCCCGTTGGCTTTGGATTAGGAATATTATTTACAGGATTCCATGTTTCCCCGCCGTCATTAGTTTTATATAAAACAACTCCCGTATCTGCAGTATTTATTGTCCCTACAAAACCATGCAGAGAATCAGTAAATTTAACTGATCTAAAATAAGATAGATTATTAAATTTTAATTCCCATGAATTACCGCCGTCGGTTGTTTTTAATATTTCACCTTGACTATTTACAGCCCAGCCTAAATATGTTGTTAAGAAATGAATATCATCATATCTGCCTGCTTCATTTTAATTCGGTAAGTCTTCCCAATTGTAAATTTGAGCCTCTGTTATAAAAGAGAGAAATAGAAAAAATATTATTATTTTTTTCATTTTTGTTTGTTGAAAGTTTGTTTCATTAGAACTTAAGAATTTAATATTACGTCAATCAATTTATTTTTTCTCATTTGCCGAAATAAAAAACACAGATGCTTTTATGAATTATTTTGATTCAAATTACTTTACTTATAAGAACAATCAGCTTTTTTGTGATGAAGTTCCAATAAAAAAAATAGTTGAAGAATACGGTTCGCCGGTTTACATTTACAGCAAAAATTTTTTTACTGACCGATATAATGAGTTTAATGCAGCATTTAATGTAATTCCTCATGCAATTTTTTATGCATCAAAATCAAATTTTAATTTAAATGTAATTAAGACTTTTAGTGATTTAGGAAGCGGGATAGATGTTAATTCGGAAGGCGAGTTATTCAGGGCGTTAAAAGCCGGGGTAAAACCGGAAAAAATTATTTTATCAGGGGTTGGTAAAACTGCACATGAAATTGAACTGGCTTTAAAGAATAATCTTTTAATGATTAAAGCAGAATCAGACCAGGAAATATATTTAATTAATGAAATTGCATCTAAGTTGAATGTAACAGCACCTGTTGCAATTAGGGTTAATCCTGATGTTGATGCTGAAACTCATCCATATATATCAACTTCTCTGGCAGAAAATAAATTTGGTATCCATTCTTCAAGAGCATTAGAATTATTTAAAGAAGAGAAGAAATTAAAAAATATAAAATATACCGGTATTGATATGCACTTAGGTTCGCAAATAACTAAAATGGAACCTTATGTTGAGGCAATTGAAAAATTATCGGAGCTTTTTTTCGAAGTCAGATCTGCTGGAGTAAATCTGAAGCATTTTGATGTCGGCGGCGGAATAGGTGTAAAATATTTAAATGAAAAAATTTTTTCCGAAAAAGATATTGCAGATAAAATAGTTCCTATATTAAAGCAATTGAATTGTGATATCTTTTTTGAACCGGGAAGATTTCTTGTTGCAAATGGCGGCACGTTAATAACTAAGGTAATATATACTAAAAATAACAATTTGAAGAATTTTATTATTATTGATGCTGCAATGAATGATTTGCTGCGCCCCAGTATTTATAAAGCTTATCATCATATTCAGCCGGTTGAGCTGTTTAACAATAGAAAAAATATAACAGCCGATATTGCCGGACCGATTTGTGAATCTGGCGATTATTTTGCAAAAGAGAGGGAAATTACCGAAAGTGAAAGAGATGAATATCTGGCTGTAATGTCCGCCGGTGCATACGGAATTGTAATGTCATCAAATTACAACGGAAGAAGAAGACCGCCTGAAGTTCTAGTCGATGGCAGTCAATATAAACTAATCAGGAGCAGGGAAACATTTGAACATCTTATATACGATGAATTAACTTTACTTATGGAATTAAAGCCGAATTAAATTCCTTCCACCTGATAATAACTTTTGTCTGAACTTGTAGTTTAATAAAAAGGAGATAGTGTGAAAAATAAAATGTTTTTTTTAAAAAAAATAATTTTACCGGCTTCAATAATTTTATTATTATTTTCTGCAAGCGGTTGTTTAATCTTTCATAAAGTAGCATACGAAATAAAATTAAATCCTGATGAAAGCGGCACCACCACTGTTTCTGTTACCGATATTCGTTCTAATGCAAAAACTGATCAGGATTTTGAAGAAGATAAAAATAATCTGTTTAGTTACATGTTAAAAAGTGATGAATT
This sequence comes from uncultured Ignavibacteria bacterium, assembly GCA_963739895.1. GTDB lineage: Bacteria > Bacteroidota > Ignavibacteria > Ignavibacteriales > Ignavibacteriaceae > CAVQBP01. The sequence continues at coordinate 90,971 of CAVUCR010000012.1, forward strand.
CATAGAATCAATGAAAAAGAACCGCAAAAATATTGTTAAAAGGGATCTGTATTTAGACGGCGATACCCTGAATGGCAGAGCAGTATATAAATTTGATAATATAAAAGGAATTGAAGGGATAGAATATGAAGGAGGATTTTATTTTCTTACTCTTGGTGTTGATGACAGTGTGGTATCGACTAATGGAGAGATTATCAAATCTAAAGATTATAAAAGAATTTTATGGGACAGTAACATAAATCCTTTGAAATTTGAGATGTTTAGTTTTTCATTCGATAACAATCCTTATAGGAAATTGGCTCCTTTTTACGATTCATATAAATAAGTGCATTCGAAATCAGCGATTAGGAGTTCAAGAGTAAGCCTGCCAGGCGAATCCTGATTTATCGTGATTTATCGGGAGAAGCCTGGTTCAAGTTCAAGTAAACTCATGCAACCATGCTATATATCCAACATGCAGCCATATATTAATACTAACATTAGTTTCCTGGGTGGATTATGTTTGCTGAAATAGTATTCCCGCTCCCTTTTCGAAAGCCATTTACCTATATAATCCCCGGAGAATTTAAGGAGTTTGCCAAACCGGGAGTTAGGGCAGTTGCTCCATTCGGTAAAAGAATTCTAACCGGGTTTATAATAAATATTATCGAAAAAACTGAAGTTACAGAAAAACTGAAGACTATTTCTGATATACTGGATGATAAACCGATTTTTTCATCTACCGATTTCAAATTTTATCAATGGATTTCCAATTATTATTTATGCTCGCTTGGAGAAGCGTTAAAGCTAGGGGTTCCCTATGGAACTGAAATAGAAAGCAGAAGAAAAATCATTATAGATCAGAATGTATGTTTTAATCTCTTAAAAGAAGAAAAAAACAAAAGCACTATTAAAGGGAAAATTTTACAAATTTTATCTGAAAGAGAAGAGATAAATCTATCTTATCTTCAAAAGCTTACCGGGAAAAAAAATATTTATTCAGTTCTTAAAACATTAGAAAATAAAGATGCGCTCACCATATTGAATGATATTTCCGATGCTAAGGTTAAACCCAAGAAGATAAATTACGTCAAACTCAAAAAACCTGCAATCGAAGTATATGAAGAAATACCCGGAATTGAACAACGTTCAAACAAGCAGGTCGGCATCCTTCTCGAGTTAATATCTCAAAAAGACAAATCAATACCTTTATCCAAATTGTTAAAAAAAACTAAAGCTTCAAGAGCCTCCGTTAATTCTCTTAAGCAAAAAGGTCTTGTAAATATTTTTGAAAAAGAAATAGATAGAAAATATACTGAAGATTATTCGGAGAGATTAGTAGAGTTTGAATTGACAGATCAGCAGAAAAATGTTATCGAAGAGATATCTCCGGAGATTGAGAATGGAGAATTTAAAACATCTCTCTTATATGGTGTTACAGGAAGCGGGAAAACCCAGGTTTATATTGAACTGATAAGAAAATCCCTGGAATTAAATAAAACTGCACTAATACTTGTTCCGGAAATTTCATTAACTCCGCAGATTACATCCCGTTTAAGAAATAATTTTGGTGAACTTGTTACTGTAATTCATAGTCGTATGTCTCTGGGGGAAAGATATGATTCATGGAGAAGAGTATTAAATGGAAAATCCAAAGTTGTAATAGGTGCTCGTTCTGCTCTTTTTTCACCTTTAAAAAATTTAGGAATAATTGTAGTAGATGAAGAGCATGATGCAAGCTTTAAACAATTCGATATGGTTCCCAAATATAATGCAAGAGATTCGGCAATTGTTTTGGGAAACTTAAATAAAGTACCTGTTATTCTTGGCTCAGCTACACCTTCTATTGAAAGCATGTATAATGCTCTAAACGGGAAGTATAAATTGTTGAATCTCCCCGAAAGGATCGATAATGCAAAGCTGCCCAAAATTGAACTTGTTAATATTACTATTGAACGAAAAAATAAAAGAATGGAAAATATTTTTTCGAAAAAACTTCTAGATAAAATTGAAGACAGGTTAAAGAAAAAAGAAGGGACAATAATTCTTCAAAACAGGCGTGGTTTTTCAACCCAGGTATATTGTGAAGACTGCAGCGCTATTGAGACTTGTATCAATTGTTCCGTCCCGCTGGTTTATCATATTAATAAAAATTTTTTACAGTGTCATTATTGTGGTTTTATTAAGGAAGTACCTAAAGTCTGTTCAAACTGCGGTTCATTAAAATTAAAGTATTTCGGAACCGGAACCGAGAGAGTTGAAGATGAGATCGAATTTTATTTCCCAAACACAAAGATCAGACGAATTGATTCGGATTCGATATCAAAGAAAGCCTCTTTAAGTAAAATCCTAAATGAATTCGGGAAAGGTGATATTGATATTCTTGTGGGAACACAAATGGTTTCAAAAGGTTTGGATTTTCCGCGTTTAACTTTAGTCGGGGTGATTTCTGCAGAAACAACTTTATGGCTTCCGGATTTCCGGGCAGATGAAAGAACATTTCAGCTCCTTACGCAAGTTGCTGGTAGAGCCGGGAGAAGTAAAGTAGAAGGAGAAGTGATAATCCAAACTCAAAATGAACATAACTTTACACTGCAAAGAGTTCTGCAAAATGATTATACCGGTTTTTATAAAAGAGAAATTGAGACTAGGGAAAAGACCGGTTATCCGCCGTTTACTCATATTTGTCTTATTGAGACAAAAGATCTCGATGAAGTAAAAGCAAAAGACGCACTTACGGATTTTTACACGGAAATATTTGCGTATAAAAAATGGCTGACTATTTCCAAACCCTCTGCCGCAATAATAGCAAGGTTAAAAAGTTTTTACAGATTTCATTTAATTGTAAAAAGCAGAAAAGAAACTGATCCCGGCGGAAAAATATTAAGGAAAGCAGTTTTAAATTCTTTTGTTGAGTTTAACAGAAAATCAAGATATAGAGATGTGAGGTTATATTTTGATATGGACCCGCAAAGCGTTATGTAAAAGTATTCCTTTCTTACAAAACTTACCTGATGTCTGTATTCGGCTTATTTGATAATATTATCCAATTATGTTTTAAATACAGGTAAAAATCGACAGCATTATAACGGTAATAATATAATAATGTACTTTTTCCATTTTCACTATCAATATTAATTGGCATTTGATTTGACCTAATAAGTTTCTTTAGTTATTTAATTATCAATTATTCAAAGGGAAATTATGAAAAAACTTTTAATATTGTCTTTAATCTTTTGTTTCCTTTTTGCATTAGATTCTTTTAGCCAGGTAACAAATTTGAAAGTGAATGGAAACTCTACAAATTTTACAATGGCTTCGGGTGATATTGTAAGCTGGAGCTATGATGTACCAAATCCGGGAGATACAACATTACTTGACTTTTGGATAGATACCAATAATAATGGAGAACTTGATTCGGATGATGTTCTATGGGCTTATTTTGATCAAATTGATGGTGATAACCATGGACAAAACGGACCACCTGATATGGATGGTTCTGTAAATAGTCAAGTTACTTTCCAGCAAAAAGTTGGTTTAGCGCCCGGACATTATGTACTTAGTTTCAAGAATAATAATTCGTCGGTTACTATACCGGGAACAGTTACTGTTCTTAATTCAGTTACATTTACAATTTCGGGACATATAACTGTACCTTCAGGTTTTAACAAAGAAAATATTGTAGTCGGGATTGAATCAAAATCCAATGGGGGCACATTCTGGAACTCTTTAACTAATTCGAATGGTGATTATATTATTAGTATGGATTCAGATACAACCGGAAATCCATGGCAGTTGAATATAAATAATGCTTTCATATTTAAATCAGCAACTATATCTCCTCAGAAAATAGAGCTAACTCTCGATTCCAGTGTGTCTAAGCAGTATGCAAATAATGATTTTACCATTACGGCAGCCTCGGCTTCAATTAGTGGTAATGTAACAGATGAGGACGGTAACCCTGTTGTTAATGCTAATGTTAATGTGAACAGTTATATTGGAAGTTTTGAACGTTATGTCAATTCCGATTTTGAGGGAAAATATTTTATAGGTTTATCTTCAGATGATTTACCTCAAAATAACCTAAATATTGGTTCGTGGCAGGATTCCAATAAAGTGAATGTAGTACAATTTAATTATAATCTTCCTTCAATAAATCTTGGAGATAGCGTAATTCATAATATATTTTTATTTAAAATTAATTCTGCAATACGGGGAACATTAACATTAAATGGAAATGCCCCCGGAATGACTGATATCTTTGCTTCTTGTTCAGATACCGGTTATATCCGAACTATGACTGACAATAGCGGATATTTCGAATTTAAGGTTACTGATAAAATTAGTAATTATGCCATATATGCCGGTCAAATTCCTCAGGGATATATTAATGATAGTATAGTAGTTCATGCCGGTGACACAACTGCCAATCTGAATTTATTAACTCTGACAGATGTTAGGCAGACTGATTTAAATGTTCCAAAGAATTATTCTCTATCACAGAATTATCCGAATCCGTTTAACCCATCAACAGTTATTAAATATCAAATTCCGAATAGCACCTTTGTCTCACTTAAGGTATATGATATTTTAGGAAACGAAGTAGGAACATTAGTAAATGAAACAATGAATACGGGCAGCTATGAAATTAAATTTGATGGCTCAAATCTTTCGAGTGGAATATATTTCTATCAATTAAAAACTAATGGTTATACCGCAACAAAAAAATTAATACTGCTTAAATAAGATCTTTAAAAAGATAAATTGATGATTGCCGGGCGATTAACAATATCGCCCGGAAAATAATTTATTCAATCCTGTCGCTGAAGAATGATAATTTCACCCTAAAATTATAAATAACAAAAAACAAATCTGTTTTTATTATTAGTTTTCACTTCCTATCAATCAAAGCAAGTTTTATTCCTAAACCGATTAAAATTGCCCCGCAGGTTTTATTTAAATAGGATGATAATCTCTGATTATTCCTAAGTCTTAAAAAAATCTGTGATGAAAAGAGTGCAAGCATTATACACCAGATCGTTCCGGTGAAAGTAAAAGTTAACCCTAAAGTTAAAAAGGGGATTATATTCCCTTTATATGTCGGCTCTATGAACTGCGGTAGAAATGCTATAAAAAACATTGCAACTTTAGGATTTAAAATATTTGTTAAAGCAGCATCTCTATAAATATGTTTAGATTTTTTTTGAAATGATTTTTCGCTTGAGTTTAAGGACAATTTAGACTTATCAATAATCATTTTAATTCCAATATAAATCAAGTACGCTGCACCAAGATATTTTATGATGCTGAATACTAAAATTGATTTTGAAATAATTATTGATAAACCCAGTGCAGCAAACAGGGTATGAACGACAGAACCGGAGCCAATTCCAAGTGCCGATAATATTCCTGCGTTTCTGCCATGTGCAATGCTTCTGCTTAATATATAAATAGTATCATTGCCGGGAGTCAGGTTTAATAATATCCCTGCAAATAGAAACGTTTCATAATGGTTAATTCCAATCATTGTTTTGTAATCAGTATAATTAAAAAAGGTATTTGATCAAATGTAAAAGAAAAGGGAAATATTCAGAAAGAAACTAAGTAAAGTATAAAAAATTATCAAGATGATTTTTAACAAAGTAAATTAGTTCTCTTTTTTTTATTATTAAAAATAACTTTTTCAGAAGATTGATTAAAAATCTAGTTCTGACTTTTATCTTGCATTCTGATAAAAAAGATTTGGGATTTTAATTTATTAATATAAAACTAATTGGAGGTTTACTAATGGTTAAAAAAATTTCTATCAAGCTTGCATTATTTTTAGTTATTCCATGGATACTTTTTGCACAGATCCCTGATCACTATACAAATTTAACCGTGTTACCCAAAACAATTTCAAAAGAAGATCTAATAAAGGTAATGAGGAATTTTACCGAAGGTTTGGGAGTCAGGTGCAATTTTTGTCATGTTGGAGAAGAAGGTAAACCTTTAAGCTCTTATGATTTTGCTTCTGACGACAAGGACAATAAAGGGAAAGCAAGGATTATGTTAAAGATGACTAATAAAATCAATGAAGATTATCTCTCAGATCTTAAAGAGTTTGGCGGCGGTAATGTACTTGAAGTAAAATGCATAACATGCCATCATGGACTAAATGAACCGAAGACTTTAGCACAGGAATTAAACGGGGTAATAAAAAGGAAAGGCATTGAAGATGCAATCAGTACCTATCATGAATTATATAAACAATATTACGGCGGATTTTCATATAATTTCAAAGATAATTCTCTTGCAGAATTAACCCATATGCTTATAGATGAAAAAAATTATGACGCAGCAATCAAAATAAGCAACCTTAATATTGAGACCTATCCTAATTCGGGATTAGCTTATTTTACACTCGGAGAATCTTATGAAGCAAGCGGTGATAAGATAAAAGCTCTAGAAAATGTTCAAAAGTCTCTTGAACTTTCCCCAGGCAACTTTATGTTCAGCAGAAAGTTGAAAGAGCTTCAGTCAACAAATTAAAAAAATTTTTCGAATAATATTGTAAAACTGTAAGCCGGTTTAAATCCCGGGTTTCTATTTAGACCGGCTTATAGACTTAATAAAATATTGTACATTTTTAGGTTGTGAATCCTGAAATCAGTGTTATGTGATTTTTAGAGTGTTGTCCATCATTATTTTCTTTCTACCAGTAATTGCGGTTCGGATCTTCCGGCTTCATCATCCCATCTTTGCAGTAAGCCGTTATTTGAGGGGTATAAATCACCGTTTTCATCTCTAGTTAGATGAAGGAATGTATAGGTCTTATCTTCCCTAATTTCTGCAGTTGAAGTTTCTATTACCGGAATCCATGTTCCTGTATTATAAAATCTTCTATAACCTTTATCGCAATTGAAAATAAATTCTCCGGGATTATGAGTATGTCCCATAGTTATAATTTTATAATTAGTCCCTTCAAAACGAATCTTTGCATATTCATTCAGGCTTGAAGGTTCGTTCAATTGAAGCCATGCTACTAATCTAGCAAGCAAATAAGATAGTAGAAGCATCCCAAAGCTTTTCATCTGATTTACAATAAAAGTTACCACATCTGAAGTATTTTGAATTTTCGAAAGCTGCTCATTTATTTTTGATAGTATTTGCGGATCAAAAATGATTACAATAATAAAAGGGAATAATATGGCAAGAATAATCCAGAAAGTTCTGTTAAACATAAACCAGCCATAACGTAATTCTTTTGAGACTATTTTGAAAAAAGCCGGGATATATTGGAGTATTATTGTTAAACCGAGAGCAAAATTTTCTCTTAACAATATCGAAAGAACATTTCCTGAAGGTCTTACATTATCTAAAAAAGGATAATACAATTCAATCCTGTTTAACAGGTAACGGTTAAAAAAAGACCCGAAAGGAATATTTATTTCTGAAGTGTTTTCTTTGAGAACCGGAGCATCAAGCACCATACAGAATTTATCATACCGGTGCCCGTGCTCTACGTAGAAATCATTATCAATTTCCACTGAATCATCTATGAAAGTTATCCCCGGGAGAACTACATTATTCAATATATCTTTTATGTTTTCGTTCTTATCTTCTTCAGCAATTCCTTCCGCAATAATTAATCTGATATAATTCCTTACGGCCAGCCAGTAAAGCTCAAGATCATGATTCCCTTTTAAAATAAGCAGCTTATTTCCTTTTTCCATCCATTTGCTTAAAGCTTTGAAAAAAGCAGTATGTCCGTTTTTAACTCTGATCAATTTATATACAGTTTTAAAGTCATTTGTTTTAAGCCCGTATCTCATTTCTTTTTTTGAAATACATTTCTCCAGCTCTTCGGTAGACTTTTTAATTCCAATTTTTTCAAGCTCATGTTTCCATTCTTCATATTCTTTTGAAGGCTCCGGAGTAAAATGCTGATTCTTTCCGGGAAGAAAATTTAATTTTAATGCCTGCTTAAATCTTTTTGAAAAAGGAATTTTTTTTATTTTGCCCGGAAAATCTGTAATTCTAAGAAAATCAAAAACATCACCATTGATAACAAGGAGGGCCTTATTAGTTCTCTTTATATTATCGGCATACTCAAGAAACCTGAAAAATGAATCATCTGCAAAAAAGTTTTCAGTCCCTTTATAGATACCGGCGAGGTTTCTTCCCCCGGCAATATGCAGATCGCTGACGACGAAAATTTCTTCTCCATTTGAATTATATTTAACCGGTTCAGTTCTAACCGGGAGAGATTGGCGGAAGAAGGAACTGCTTTGTTCTTCATATGTTTTTTTATTTATAATATAAGGAGGAGCAATTCCGTTCTCTTCGCTTTTTAAAAGAATTTCCGAAATTTGTGAATTAATTTCCATTTACTTCTCAAGGAAAATATGTTAAAACACTTTTTGCAGCCATTGAGCTCATCGCCATAATTGTCCATTGAGGATTAACAGTAAGGCTTGTAGGAAACAAAGAAGCATCGGCGACAAAAACATTATTAAATTTATCCAGCTTAAAATTTTCATCAACTACTCTTAAGCCGGCATATTTTGAATTACTTCCTGCCGCAATATTACCGCCTTGTGGATGAGCTGTGTTTATAGAAAGATCAGTTATTCGTAGGGGGAAATCATTTAAAATTTTCGTGAACCTATCCACCTCATTATTATTTAACCGGATTTCGAGCCCGGGTTTAGTAGGAATAACTACTCTTTTACTCCCGGCAAGCTGTCCAAGTTTAACAAGTGTAGTAATTCCGTATTTAATGTTCTCTATATCCTGTCGACCGAGTTCCCAGGTAAAAGCCTGTCCGTTTATCAGGTCGGCTTTTTTAAATAATACCCCGTTAGGTTCTGAACCAATTAGTGTTCCGAAATTAAGCAGGTTTTTATATTTGTTCATTATGGAATCCCGCCTGTCAAAAAAGAAAGGTATGCCTGATAAGGCAAAGGAAGCAGGAGGATTGAAGTATGTTTCAAATATTGCGCGGGAGTGAGGATCTGCCGCAGCAAGAGTTATCTGTTCTCCGTCATAAGCTTTTATTTCATCATCAAATTCAAATGAAAGGGGCATAGCGAAATTGCAGCTCATACGTTTACCTATATTCCAGTTTTGCACGTTGCTTCTCATTAAAAAGTGGCTGCTTGCAATAACTCCGCCTGCAATAATAACAGCTTTACGAATTTTTACCCTGCTCAAGCTTCCATTGTCTGCTCTTAAAATTACATATTCAGCATTTTTACCGCTGCTTGATTCTAAAAACCTAACTGCTGTAAGATTTGGAACAACCCGGACTCCTCTTGCTTCAGACCATGGTATATATGTTTCAAGCATTGAGCGCTTCCGCATTCTTTTATTACCTAGGTTCCAGTTACCATCTCCGATATTGTTCAAATGATTTACAAGTAAGGGATATTCCGGTATCAGCTGATCTGATTTAGTGGACCTGAGAGTTGTAATTGGCTACAGCATTAATAAATTTTTCTTTTACTATCCTATTAATCCCTTTTTCTCCTAAAGGTGCAATATGTAATTCATTCTCAATAGTCTTATATTCATTATCAAGATTACTTAAATCAATATGATATTCGTTCTCCCATAAAGATTTTACTTTATCGGGGATCTTAAGACAAGCTGCATTATTGCTCACAGTTGTTCCCCCTACACATTCACCCTGGAGAACAGAAAAAGTAAACTTTTTTGTCTGCTGCAGTCCGCCTTCTTTATATATTTTTTTCATCATATCAAGTTCATTATCATTAAAGTCCTGTAAAGGCTGGTACCTGTTTCCTCTTTCAACAATAAGAATCTTTGACGGATCACTAACAGAACAAGCCAGTCTATATGCAGCAGTCGCCCCGCCCGCCCCGGAACCAACAATTAAGTAATCTACTTCTCCAGGTACTTCTTTCTCCTCAACAGGTGTTGTAACCCGGGGAGCTACCTGGTATAAATCGTTATCATTTGCAGGTTTAAAATTTGCTTTATCATTTTCATCGAGCGGGAGTTTAGCAATATTATTAAATGGAGGATCATATGCAGCAAAGTCTCCCTGGGTTCTGTCTCTTGCATCAATCGGAATATATCCAATTTGGTACCTGATATTTATATACGAATAATGTGCAAATAATGTCATAGCATTTAAAGACAGGCCTATCTGATAAATAAAATTTGCCAGCAATGGAATAAAAGACTTGTTTCTTTCTGTTTCATTTTTATATATATACTTTTTTAAAAAATACCTTTGTTCATCGCGGCTCATTGATGAGAAAGGGGGGTGTAAACCTAAAATCCAGTTAAAAGTATTTTCAAGCAGTGCAAATGGAAGATTAAGAAGACCTCTTTTTCTCCCCCGGATTCCTCCAATAAATTGATCAACTGATTGTAAAATTTCCGATTGATGCTTTGCATCGCTTTTGAAAGAAGCATTTGTTAAAGCGAGTATATTTTTTGCGGTTGAAGGATTCAGAGTATTTATTGCATAGTCAACATTATAATACATCTTCCTAAAGATTAACATTAATGCGGCTAATATAAAATTGATCACAGCATAAAGAACAAAATACCAATCTGCTGTAATTGTTAGATGCAGCTTCTGCCCGTTTTCAATTAAATATTCACGGACAGCAATTAATACTGCTGAAGACGAGTTTCCAATTATTACCCACAAAAGAGAAACAATGCATCCGAAAGCTAAAGGAAAAATTATTAAGTTGAAGAAATGGTTACGAAGCTTATCTCTTTTTATTAATAAAAAAGATATTATACCGAGTGTAATATAAAGAGTTAGTGTATTTCCAATCATTGGATCAGGGTATCCGTATATTGCAGAGACGCCCGTTTTTCCATTGGTAAACAACCTTAGAATTAGGATAAGGATAGATATTAAAAAGAATATTACTCCAAGCACGCGGTATAAATATCCGTTGATGGTTGCAGGGATTGAAAAGAATAAAGGGAATTCATTTTCCGGCTTGAATTCTCCTGAATATTTTTTGTATTTAATTAAAATCCATAGAAAAATTAATATCATTACACCATCAACTACTGCTGAAGTTATTAAAAAACTGCTGTAATCATTTTTAGGATCAAAGAAGTAAAAAGCAAGAGAATAGATTGTAGAGACTGAATGACCTGCAATTAATCCAATGGCAGAATGATAGCGTAGATTAATATTATAAGCTCCCAGAAAAGCAAGAAAAGTCATTAATCCTATTTTGAAGTAAGTATTTATGGCAAGGGCAGGGTTCCGGTATGTCATATCGATCAGGTCAGCTATCCCTGCAGGCCAAGGTTTAATTCCCAATATTCCAAGTAATAAAATTAATAGATAAATTAAATATCCTAAGCCCAGGAGCCTTAATATCCAGAAACCAAGATCATGTTTGGGGTTATCAATAGTCTCCTGCGACCATTCTTTACTAAAAAGTTTTTGATATTCTTCTTCCGAAGGTGCCGGCGGGAATTCTCTGCTTCTATAAATTACGGAAGCCAGAAGCCGTGAAATATATAATCCTATTATTCCAAATATTATTGCATCAACGGAATTGGTTATAAACAATTTGAGAAATGTCGGCTGAATATTTGAAATGATCGAATTATTGCAGTATTCCCACAATGCGTTTCCGGGTACATCTCTTATATTGCTTTCGAAATAAAGATCCATTAAAAAATATGGGAGAAAGACTATTAAAAAGGGGACTATTGAAGTTGATTTTCTTAAATAAACTATAATAACCGAGTATATTACTGAGTTTGTTATAACTTCCAGAACTAAGGTCCAAAACGGAGGGAAATAAATATTGAATATTGTAAATCCATAAAAACTTACAATTTTAAATGCGGTAATAAGATAGAGAAGTATAACTGTCAGAATAAAATTTACGATGATCAAAACCCCATAGTCCATAAAACCGGGAGCTTTATCCAGGGGATCTTTTGCAGTATAACCTTTTAAATTAATTATTGAAATCATATCGGAACTCCCATTTATAATATTGTTTTCTTAATTCCATATGCTAGTGAAAAAACTTGACTATGAAGGGAAATATTTTTTAACCGGGATTAAAAAGGATCAGAAGTAATAATAATTTAACAGGTTAAATAAATTAAAATATATACTTGAAAATGAAAATTTCGTACTTTGAAATGAATATAATATATATTTGTTCTAACAGTCCGGTAATTATTTAGGAAATTAGGACATCATTTACCAGATTTGAAAATACAAAGCCGAAAATATTAAGTCAAGAAGATTATTTCTCTGTTAAAAATTATGTGATATCTTTTCAATTATAACAAATCATTACATCTTAAGCTGCGCCAATTTCTTTTCAGAAGTTAATTTTAATTTACCGGCTTTTCGGGTTTCGCTCCGATGTCCCCGCCGATCTTCTTCATCAAAGCTTTTCTTTTTTTTAGTTGAACCGAAGACCTGGCCCCATTTTCCATTCTTGAAAATAATCTGGTAACCGCCTGATAAAATTTGAAAAGGTTTATTTACCTTATTCATTTCATCAAATTTAACTGCTCCAGCTTTCCGGAATAATTCAAAGTAAGAGGGATAAACAAAATCACTCATTGGAATTCCATTAACGTTGAAGCTTAAAGCTTCAACCGGATCTGCACTTTCATATGCATAAAAGGTTTTTGGATCCGGTCCTGTTGTCATCAAATTAATTGCAGGATCTACAAGCATCTCGACGAGTTCATGAGATGCTGATACGCTTACGAGATCATTATTATCCAGAGTTGTTTTAACAAAAACTTTCGAAAGAGGGAATCCTGAAGGGGTCAGATCATGATAAGCAAGGGCTCCCGGCTGGTCTGCATTATCTAAAAAAACAACTGCCCAAGCATCTTTTACAAAATCATTGGATTTTATTAAATTGGCAAGGAGTACCCCAAACCGGAGCAACATATTTATCAACATATTCCTGCATAGCTGTAATTAATTTTTGTAAATCAACACCAAGAGGAACAGTGGCTTTATTAAAGCATGCAATTGTAGGTATTATCCCCTGGTTGAATGCACCAAACGTAGGTCTCTTTATTTTCATAGCGGCTCCTTCAAAATAAATTAGTTAGCGGATCTTATGTTAGTTCAATCATTAGATATATTGAATAATCTTTCAGGAACAGGAAGAATTTTGAATAAAATAATATTAGGGAGTGAAAAAATAATTGTCAAGATAAAATGTTTATTGAGGTTAAAGAGGAATAATTAATCACAATTTCATTTGCAAGCGAAATTAATATATGGGAAATTCAGAATCTCTAATTGTTACAAAGTTCATATTTAATGTTAATAACAATAAAAGTATACTCGGGGAAGATTAAATAAAAGTAAGATTTGCCTGTTTGAAACAGGCAAGTCTATTTTAAGATGATGAGGTTTATAATTTCTAATTCCATCTAAGGCTTAGTAAAACAAATTCCTAATAAATGGATATTATAGTCAAAAAATAATATTCAGGCTTTGTATAACTTAATTACATGCCAAACATTTGAAGAAACGGAACAGCCTTGGCAATAAAGAAGAGAATCAATCCTCCGATAATCCAAACACCAAAAACCATTAAATAATATTTTTGAGTTGAAGAAGACTTGAACAGCTTTGCAAGACCGATACTAAAGACTATATAACCCCAAATAGTAAAAACATCTAATTTAGCAAGGAGCCAGCCTCCAATGGTTGATTTATCAACACCAATAAATGAAGCTACACTGCTGTCTAAAACCATTTTTCCCATTAAGAATGAAATGACAGTTATAACTATAACACCGAGCAAACCTATATATAGTGACAAGCCGCTTGCCACCATTACGGAATTGTAAGTTCCATCTCCTTTAAGAACGAATTTAGCAAGCAAGAAATAAATTCCCGCTATTAGAAAAAAGATTATAAAAACTACAACAAATATTCCGATTATTTGAAATACTAACCCGAGCCCTCCCATTTTTTCCATCCGGTCTTCAATCATATTTTTTTGCTGGTCTGCTTGTTCTCTTGTTATTTTACCGCTTTCCACTGCACTGTCCAATCTCTTATTAATTGCTTCCATTTGTTTTTGCTTAAGCTGGTAAGCGATGTTAGGATTGCTGTGATATAAAATCTGTTGGAAAGACAAAATAACAGCAAATAAAAGAATTGGTAAAATCCAGTCCTTAACCTTTAAAGGAAATTTTGCTGTAGTCTCAAAAGTTTTGGCTGGTTCGGTAAATATTCCTGCAATTTTATCAGAATGGTTTAACTCCGTATCTTGAATTTCTTCAGGACCTTGAGAAGAAGAAGTCGGGGAATTTAAATCATTGGTATTATTATCCATTTTCCCTCCATATGTTATTTTGAACATAAGCAAATTATTTATACTTTTTTTTAATAGCAATAAAAATATTTATAAACTTGAGCAAATAACTCTTTATGAAAACTATAATAGAACCTTTCAAGATAAAATCAGTCGAACCAATCAGATTTACCACTAAAAAAGACAGGGAGAAAATTTTATTTGAAGCCGGTTATAATCCTTTTATGATTCATGCTGATGATGTTTTGATTGACTTATTAACGGATAGCGGTACTTCAGCTATGAGTTCAAAACAGTGGGCGGGAATTATGGAAGGAGATGAAGCATATGCCGGTTCAAAAAGCTTTTACCGGTTTGAATCTGTTGTTAAAAAAATTACAGGGATGAAATATATAATACCTACACACCAGGGAAGAGCTTCGGAAAAAATTCTCTTTTTTATTGTAGGAGGAAAAGGGAAATATTTTCCAAATAATACACACTTTGATACAACAAGAGCTAATATCGAATTTACAGGCGCAGAAGCAAATGATTTACTTAATGAAGTTGGAAAACATCCTGAAATAAGGGCAGATTTTAAAGGTAATATGGATGTTGAAAAGCTGGAACAGTTTATAAAAGAAAAAGGAGAAGAAAACATTCCCCTGGTAATGATTACCGTTACAAATAATTCCGGCGGCGGGCAGCCCGTTTCAATGCAGAATATCAGGGAGGTTAAAGAACTATGCAGTAAATATAATATCCCAGTATTCCTGGATGCCTGCAGGTTTGCAGAAAATGCATATTTTATAAAGAAAAGGGAAGCAGGGTATGGGGATAAATCTGTTTTGGAAATAGCCAAGGAAATGTTTTCTTATGCAGACGGCGCCACAATGAGTGCAAAAAAAGACGGTCTTGCCAATATTGGCGGCTTTCTTTCGTTAAATGATGATGAACTTGCAATGAAATGCAGAAACCTTTTAATTGTTACCGAAGGATTCCCAACCTATGGCGGTTTAGCCGGCAGAGATCTTGAGGCTGTCGCTCAGGGTCTTGAGGAAGTTCTAGATGAACATTACCTTCATTATAGAATTCGAAGTGTTGAATATCTTGGTGAAAAATTGGTTGATGCTGGAGTCCCGATTATTGAACCGCCGGGGGGACATGCTATTTATATAGATGCTAAAAGATTTTTACCTGGCATTCCGCCTGAACAGTTTCCGGGACAATCAATTGTTTGTGAACTTTTTATTGAAGGAGGTATAAGAGGAGTCGAAATTGGAAGTATTATGTTCGGCAAATATGATAAAAACGGAAAATTAATTCCTCCTCCTATGGAACTTGTGAGACTTGCTATTCCAAGACGAGTATATACGCAAAGTCATATTGATTATGTTTTGGAAATTATTCTTGAAGTTTTCAAAAAACGTGATTCTTTAAAAGGTTATAAGATAACTTATGAGGCACCCATGTTAAGGCATTTTACGGCAAGGTTTGCGAAGATTATTTAAGCAGAAAATTCTTTGAGAATAATTGATTTTTTTTGTTCTTATATTATAAAAAAAGACATCGGATACCGGATACATAATTCCTGATAAAAAACCAGATTTCCGGAGTCTGGTAACGGCATATCAAAATGAAGAAAAGAATTATTAATAAATATCTATTAATTATACTCAGCATCATTGTTTTACTTTTTTCACTAGATCTTATTTACCCTCCCAAAGTTGAAAAATCATTTTCTAAAGTTGTAACCGCAAAGGATGGTTCTTTACTAACTGCTTACCTTTCCAAAGATGATAAATGGAGAATGCAGACAAAATTGAATGAAGTGTCTCCCGAATTTAATTAAAGCTATCATTACTAAAGAAGATCAATGGTTTTATTGGCACCCGGGTGTTAATCCTGTTGCGGTTATTAGAGCGTTGATTTCAAATATTGTCAGGCGGGAAAGGGTATCAGGCGCTTCAACTATTACTATGCAGGTGGTAAGACTTTTAGACCCGAAAGAGCGGACATATTCAAATAAATTAATTGAAATGTTAAGAGCAGTACAGCTTGAAATCCATTACAGTAAAAAAGAAATATTGGAAATGTATTTAAGCCTGCTCCCTTTCGGAGGAAATATTGAGGGAGTGAAAGCCGCTTCATATTTTTATTTTAACAGGCTGCCTTCAAAATTAAGCTTGGCGCAGGTAATAACATTGATGGTGATCCCCAATGATCCGAATGATTTGAGAATAGACCTAAATGCAAAAAGAGGTCTTAAAAAAAGAAATTACTGGATTGGAAAGTTTAAAAAGGAAAAAATATTTTCTTTTGCCAGTTTAGATGATGCAATGAATGAATCTTTGATTCCGAACCGGTATAATAGAAAATTTCTTGCTCCTCATTTTTGCGACTATGTAAATGCTAATTATAAAAGCGCAGATGTTCAAACTACACTTGATCCGGGAATTCAGCAAAAAACTGAAGTGCTTCTGTACAATTATATTAATAGAGCAAAGACAAAGGGAATTACAAACGGAGCCTTATTAATAATAGACAATAAAAACTCATCTGTTGCGGGCTACTGTGGTTCTGCAGATTATTATGATTTTAATTCTTCCGGGCAGGTAAACGGTGTAACTTCTATCCGTTCGCCCGGTTCAACTTTAAAACCGCCCCTTTATGCTTACGCATTTAACCAGGGAACTCTTACACCCAAAATGAAGCTGCTTGATATTCCATCAGATTTTGGCGGGTATAATCCTGAAAATTATGATTTAAAATTCAGGGGTGATGTTACTGCGGAATTTGCTTTAATGAATTCACTGAATATACCTGCTGTCAGGCTGCTTCAGGAAGCAGGTTTTAATGAATTTCTAAAATTCCTTGGCAGGGGAGGCTTTAAAGAAATTGAATCACAAAAAAATATTTTAGGACTTTCGACTATCCTCGGCGGCTGCGGTGTTACCCTGGAAGAATTAACAAGATTCTATTCTTGTTTTGCAAGGGGAGGAAAGCTTTATCCTTTAATTTATTTGCATAATAAAGAAAATACCCGGAGTACAAATTTATTTTCCGAAGGTGCTGCATTTTTAATTGCAGATATATTATCAAATAATTACCGCCCGGATTTTCCAAATGATCTTCTAGACTTGACAAGATTGCCCAAAATCGCCTGGAAAACAGGAACTTCTTATGGTAAAAGAGATGCATGGGCTGTCGGTTTTAATCCGCGTTATACAATCGGAGTCTGGATAGGGAACTTTAATGGTAAAGGATCTCCATATTTATCAGGCAGTGAAATGGCTGTTCCATTGCTATTTGATCTGTTTAATTCAATTGATGCAAATCCCGATAAAAGCTGGTTTAAAAACCAGGATCGGTTTTATCCAGAGAAGTATGTGCTGAAACAGGGTTGCTGCCGACAAAAAATTGTCCTCATCTTGTTCAAGATTATTATATAGCAAATTGCTCATTAAATAAATATTGCGATCTTTATAAAGAAGCTTACCTGAATTTATCAGGCACAATTGAATATTGTCCGGGATGTTTACCTAAGAGCGATTTTAAAAAAGAATACTATCCTTTTTATGATCCCCAATTAAAGCTCTGGTATATGCAGAATAATGTTGCTTTTAAAAAAGTTCCTCCTCATAATCCCGACTGCCAGATCAAATTCGGGGGGAAAGAGACCCATAATAACATCACCCTCCAAAGATTATGAATATTTTATAGAAGAAAATTCAAAACAGGAAATTCTGCTCCAAGCTGCCTGCGGATCGGGTGTAAAGGAAATTTTTTGGTATCTGGATGATAAATATTATAAAAAATCCTTGCCGGGGAAAAATCTTTTCTTTAAACCCAAACAAGGAAAAACAAAGATTACTTGCATGGATGATAAAGGGAGAGATGCAAACGTGCTTATTAAGGTTAAGTTTTATTGATGGAACCAAAATATTCATAAAATGTTAGAATAATTTCTTTCCTATTATTTTTTTTATTTATAATTTACTTTCAATGTAAAATTGATAGGGGTAATTAATCCGGCGGTTTGGTTACAATTTAATATTTATACTCTGAACGAAAGAACTTTAAAGGAGAATACTCTGGAATTAGGTAAAATAAATATAGATAGCATATTTAAAGACACTTACATGCTTGATTTTTTGAACCTGCCAAAAGATTACTCCGAAAATGATTTAGAGAAAGCTTTGGTGAAAAATCTAAAGGATTTTATACTTGAATTTGGAAAAGACTTCACTCTCATCGGCGAACAATTTAGACTGCAGGTTGGTAAGCATGATTATTACCTGGACTTGCTAATGTACCATAGGGGCTACAATGTTTGTAGTTATTGATCTAAAAATAGACGAGTTCAAGCCGGAATACTTTGGTAAAATGAATTTTTATTTGGAAGCTGTTGATCTACAGACCAAGCATGACAATGAAAACCCAAGTGTTGGGTTAATACTATGCACATCGAAAGATGATGAAGTTGTGGAATATGCCTTAAGCAGAAATCTATCTCCAACAAAAATTGCAGAATATAAAACTAAGCTAATTGATAAAGAAAAATTACAGCATAAACTAAATGAATTGTCAGAATATGTTAGAAAGCTAGAAGAGTGAAACAGAATCCGAAAGCTTGGGAAAACAGACCATTGGGTGAAGTTGCGGAGATATATGGGCGCAGCTTTTCTCGACTAAGTCTTCACGATGAATTAAATAAAACACAGAAGCTGTTATTGGGGAAAATGGAAAAGCAATGGCTATAAGATAAATTCGTCAAAGACAGAGAATGTATCAACTTAAACTAAAAAATTTTTAGGGAGCATAGTAAAAGGACTGTGAAACTCAGCATTTACACCTTCCCAACTCACCTTCAATTCCTTGACTACATATACATGTTTCTATATATTTGATGTCTAATTTTTAATCACTTTATGGAAAAAATTAAGTAATTTTGAGCCAATTTGATAAGACAATCCTTCCGAATGGCATTAAGATTTTATCAGAATCGATACCTTATGTAAAGTCGTTTTCTTTAGGCTTTTGGTTCAATGTTGGTTCCAGGGATGAAAGTTTCAGGAATAACGGGATTACACACTTTATTGAGCATATGCTTTTTAAAGGAACCAAAAAAAGATCCGCAAGAAAGATTGCCGTTGAGATCGAATCTGCGGGGGTTATTTAAATGCTTTCACTTCAAAAGAGCATACCTGTTATTATGGAAGAGGATTAAGTGAACATATTGAAAAAACTTTTGATGTTATTTCCGATATGATTCAGCAGCCTGCTTTTAAACCGGCTGAAATTAAAAAAGAATCAAGTGTTGTTATTGATGAATTAAATGATATTGAAGATAATCCTGAAGAGTTAATATTTGATAAATTTGAAGAAATTATTTTTGCGGGTAATTCCCTAAGCCTCCCGATAATCGGCAGTGAAAAAAACATAAAAAACTTTTCACAGTTTGATTTATTAAATTTTGTTAAAGAAAAATACGGTTTTAACAGGTTATTAATTTCCGCTTCTGGCGCAGTAGATCATAATAAATTAATAAAATTGACGGATAAATATTTCAATATTGATCTTGGACGGACCGGTATAAAAAGAAAACATTATTCTTTGGGTTCCTTACCTTCAAAAATAGAATTTATTGATAAAGAAATTCAGCAGGTACATGCAATCATCGGTAAGTCTACGTATGGTTATAAAGATAATAAAAGAATCAAAGCTGCACTTTTAACTCAAATCCTGGGAGAAGGGAGCAGTTCGAGATTATTCCAGTCAGTCCGGGAGAAAAACGGGATAGCATATCAAGTTAATTCTTTTCTTAATTCTTTTTATGATGTTTCGTCTTTCGGGGTCTATCTTTCAACTAATGAAAAGATGATTGATAAGGCCTTATCTCTAGTTTTGAAGGAATTTAAAAACTTGAGAAAAATAAAAATTTCCGAAAAAGAATTAAAAAAAGCAAAAGAATCAATAAAGGGAAATTTAATTTTGAGTCTAGAGAATACATCAAATAGGATGATCCGGATGGCTCAATCGGAATTGTATTATAATAGAATCAAAAGCCTTGACGAAATTTTGGAAGAAATAGATTCAGTCACCGCTGAAGATATTTTGGATATTTCAAATGAGCTTCTACAAGAAGATTCATTTATTAAAGTAATAATCAAATCAAAAAATACGCTGCTTAAATGGGCGGCATAGCTAAATAAAGAGGCTTAAAATGTTAATTGGAGTTCCAAAAGAAATAAAATCCAATGAAAATAGAGTAGCTCTATTACCTGTAGGTGCTTCAACTCTAATTCAGAACGGCCATAAGGTAGTTGTCGAAACCAATGCCGGTGCCGGAAGCGGTTTCTCTGATAACGATTATAAATCAGTAGGAGCGGAGATTGCATCTTCTCCTGAAGAGGTTTTTGCAAACGCGGAAATGATCATGAAAGTAAAAGAACCGATTGATCATGAATATGAAATGATTAGGGAAGGACAGATTGTATTTACATATTTTCATTTTGCTGCAAGTAAAGAGCTTACAGATGGTATGATGAAAAATAAATGCGTTGCGATTGCCTATGAAACAGTACAGAAAGCCGATAGATCTCTGCCGCTTTTAATTCCAATGAGCGAAGTTGCCGGGAGAATGGCCCCGCAGGAAGGTGCTAAGTATCTGGAGAAAGTTATGGGCGGAAGAGGTATTCTTTTAGGCGGCGTTCCGGGTACCGGGCCTGCCGAAGTTATGATCCTGGGCGGCGGTATTGTCGGCACTAATGCCGCCAAAATTGCTGCAGGGCTTGGCGCAAGGGTTATGATATTAGACAGTAATCTTTACAGGTTAAGATATCTTGATGATGTAATGCCGAAGAATGTAACTACTATGATGTCGAATGAATATTATATAAGAGAAAATTTGCCTAAAGCCGATCTTGTAATTGGTGCAGTTTTAATACCAGGTGCTAAAGCTCCTAAATTGGTTACGCGGGATATGCTGAAATTAATGAAGGAAAGTTCTGTTATTGTTGATGTCTCGGTTGATCAGGGAGGATGTATTGAAACATGTCACCCGACTACTCATGAAAATCCGACTTATGTTGTTGAAGGGGTTGTTCATTACTGTGTTGCAAATATGCCCGGTGCAGTACCGCATACTTCTACACTGGCTTTAACAAATGCAACATTACCTTATGCAGTTGAAATTGCAAATAAAGGTTTTGAAAAAGCAATAAAAACAAATCCTGAAATAAAATTAGGCCTAAATATTATTGATGGGAAAATTACATATAAAGGAGTAGCTGAAGCTTTTAATTTTGAATATCATTCTGTCGATTCAATTATCAATTGAGGTTTTAAGCATGGAAACGAAAGACCTGAAAACGTCTATCCGTTTATCGTCTTTCCGTTTAACTTAGTTCGTAGGATTAAATAAAATAAAAAGGTTTTTGAATGCCAAAATTTGTTCTCGATGGAAAAGAAATAGAATTTGAACCGGGACAGACGATTATACAAGCCGCAAAAAAGTTCGGAATAGATATACCTCATTTTTGCTGGCATCCGAGTTTATCAATTTCAGGAAATTGCAGGGTCTGCCTGGTTGAAGTCGAAAAAATCCCAAAGCTGGTGATCGCTTGTTCAACACTTGCAGCGGAAGGAATGGTTGTTCATTCTGCATCGGAGAAAACTCTAGCCGCAAGGAACGCTGTAATGGAATTTCTTCTTATAAATCATCCGCTTGATTGCCCGATTTGCGATGAAGCCGGTGAATGTAAACTTCAGGACTATGCTTATGCACATGGTACAGGGGAAAGCAGGTTCATTGAGGAGAAAAACCATAAAGATAAAAGAGTTCTTTTGGGACCGTATGTAATGTTCGATGCAGAAAGATGTATATCATGTTCACGCTGTATCCGGTTCTGTGATGAAATTGCCAAAGACCCTGAGCTTACTTTTGTTAAGAGAGGAGACAGGGTAACTATCGTAACTTATCCCGGCGAACAAATGGATAATCCATATTCCTTAAACACTACTGACATCTGTCCTGTTGGTGCACTTACAAATAGGGATTTTAGGTTTAGAGCCAGGGGTCTGGGATATGTCCTCAACGGGTTCAATTTGTACTGGGTGTTCAAGAGGGTGTAATTCCGAAATCTGGGTCAGAAATAATGAAGTTTTGAGAATAACTCCTCGCTACAATGAAGAGGTAAATAGCTACTGGATGTGTGACCATGGAAGAATTAATACGTTTAAATTCATCAATTCTGATGACCGGGTTGATGGACCGCATGTTAGAAGGGATGGAGCTTTGACAAAGGTCCCATGGGCTGAAGCGCTTAGTATAGCTGCGAATGAACTAAAAGTTTTCCAGAAAAATGAAGTTGCTTTTATTGGCTCGTCTTTTTCGTCCAACGAAGATAATTATACATTAGTCAAACTTGCTAAATTTATTGGTTCAAAAAATATCTTATTTACCCCACATATAAATAATGAATTTGGTGATGATATTTTGAGACGGAATGATGTGAGCCCTAATTCAATGGGAGCCGAACTTGTTGGCCTTACATCTTTACCCGATTTAAATTCGTTTATTAAATCAATAAATGAAGGAAAAATAAAAGCCTTATTTTTAATTGATGATGATATTGTTGATTCTAATCCTGCACTAGATAATGTACTGGCAAAGCTAGACCTTCTTATTGTTAGTTCCACTAATTTTGATAAAACAACATCTCTGGCAGATATAATATTTCCCTCAGCAGCGTATGCTGAGAAAAACGGAACAATGGTAAATTTCCAGGGAATTATTCAAAGGTTAAAGCCTGCGGTATCAACGATAGAGCTTGACAGGGCAATGGACGGAATGTCTTTAAGCAGGCTTGATAAATTCGGAACTAGATTTGACCGATGGGCTCAGGGAACTAGACGGGATGCAAAATCGGCTTGGAAAATAATTTCATCTCTTTCAAATACAATGGGTTATAAAATGAAATTTAGTGTTGTTGAAGATGTATTTGAAGAAATGGCTAAATCTATTGAAATATTTAAAGGATTAGATTACGATGATATCGGAGAATCCGGAACAAAATTAAAAGTAGAAGTTTCTGCAAATGTTTAATCAGGATTTTAAATAATATGACAATCTGGGAATTAATCTTAACTACTTTAGTAAAAATTGTTATAATTCTTACTTTGATGCTTTTGACGGTCTCATACCTCGTTTATTTCGAAAGACGGGTAAGTGCGTGGGCTCAAAACAGGCTTGGGCCTAACAGGGTTGGTTGGGAAGGAATTTTTCAGCCTTTTGCAGATGTTTTTAAATTATTATTAAAGGAAGATATTGTCCCTACTAATGCAAATAAGACACTTCACGCATTAGCCCCTATGCTGGCTTTATTTGTTGCATTTACAACCTACGCGGTAATTCCTGTTGGACCAAGTATAAAGCTCTTTGGTTTAGAAATTCCTCTTGTAGTTGCTGATATAAATATTGGTATACTATATATTTTAGCATTAACCTCTCTTGGGGTTTATGCTATAACTTTTGCCGGGTGGTCTTCGGGAAGCAAGTATTCGCTGCTTGGCGGAATTCGTTCCTCCGCTCAAATGATTTCTTATGAAATTTCGATGGGTTTTTCTGTTGGTGGCGTTTTGTTATTATCTGAATCGCTAAGACCATTAGCAATTGTTAATTCACAAGGTGCATGGCTATGGAACGCCTGGATACAGCCAATTGGATTTATCACTTTTGTTGTTTCGGCTTTTGCTGAAACAAACCGGCTTCCTTTCGATCTTCCAGAAGCTGAACCGGAACTTGTAGGCGGTTATCATACAGAGTACAGCAGCATGAAATTTGCCGGCTTTTTTCTCGCTGAATATGCTAACATGATCGTCGCAAGTGCTTTTATTATAACGCTTTACCTGGGTGGATATAATCTGCCGTTTATAAATATAAATGCTCTCGGAATGCCCGAATGGTTGACTGTTATAATACAAATAGCTACCTTCTGTGTGAAAATGGGAGCGATTTTGTTCTTCTTTATATGGGTTAGATGGAGTCTGCCGAGATTTAGGTATGATCAGCTGATGAACCTTGGATGGAAAGTGATGTTCCCGCTCTCATTAATTAATATTATATGGGTGGCAGCGTTAATAATGATTTTTAAATTATGATTTTCTTGAACTTGCACTTGAACTAAGAATTTGACAAAGGGCACGTAATGGCTGTTAAGAAAAGAGAAAAAGATTTAACATTTTTAGAAAAAATTTATATTCCAGAAATTGTGAAAGGCTTATCCCTTACATTAAAAAATATGTTCAAGCCTAAGTTTACGTTGAAATACCCGGAGGAAAAATTTATTCCACCCGCTTCATATAGAGGCAGACCTGTTTTAGTACAGGAAGAGAATGGTGTTGAAAGATGTGTGGCGTGCGGTCTATGCAGCCGGGTATGCCCGCCGTTAGCTATTGAGGTTCAAGCTGGTGAAACTGAAAAAGAAAAAGAACGTTATCCTGAAAAATTTGAAATTAATATGATTCGATGTATCTTTTGCGGATTTTGTGAAGAAGTATGCCCGGAAGAAGCTATTGTTATGAGTAAGGATTATGAATTGGCGTTCTCAAATAGGGAAGATGCTGTTTATGGCAAAGAAAAATTGTTGGTTCCTGTTCACCAGCTGCAGGACAGGATTAATTTTTTAAGAAGTTATAAATAGTATTAATATCTGGTTTGTTCCAGTATTTCGGGGTGCTATGCAAAAATTTTTTACTGTTTTATTTTTTATTTTTTTAAGCTTTTCTGTTTTTGCACAAAAAAACGAAGACAGCTATAAAATTAGCTGTCCTTCTTATATGGCTTTAAATTCACCATTTGATATTTCTTTGGTAACTACCAATAGATTTACTAAAGCCGATACTTTGGAATTTTATATCTTACCGGATGAAAAACTCGCATTAAATAATGTTGAACTTAATACACCGGTGTGGAAATCAGCATTAAATTTTAAACCGGCATTAATTGAAGGGTATTCGGGTTCCATATATAAATGTGTCATTGATCTTTCCGATTCCGCTTTAGCTCCGGGTTCATTCTTCCAGTTTTTGTTAAGGTTTAGAAATAGTAATACTGCCAAAAGTTTTGTAAAATTTTTCGGGGTTTATAAAGAGAAAGGAAAAATTTTAGGGTATATCAATTCAAAAATCAAAGACAGTACAATTAACGAATCGGATTATTTAACGGTACCAACTGAATTTTATAAAGTCCAAAGAGTAGCAGGAAAAGCTCTGAATTTTACTCATAATGCATACCTTGATTTTTCAATTAATAATACGGAATCTGAAAATCTATTAACAGAGTTTTGGGTTAAATTAAATAATCCCGAGGAGCAAATATTAAAAATTAAAAATAAAAACCTACCGGATTTTCAATATTCTATTTCAACAAATTCTTTCCAGATTTTATCTGCAGAATCAAAATCAGGTTCACAGGTTTATTCCAACCCATGTTTCCTTTCATTAAAATGCTGGTATCATATTTCAATATTTTTTTCCTTAAGGAATAATGCCGTATCTTTTTATAGTAACGGCAGATTAATTGCTAAGTACAAATTAAATTTTTCAGTAGAAGCAAAAGATCTCAGCTTCGAGTTTTATAATTTTGAAGAAAAAGAATCATTCCAGGTTGATCTATTAAGAGTTATTGATTTGAATAACTCAATAAATTCCTCCTTTGCCAATAGTAATTTCCAGAATTTTATTGCCGATAGTTCAAAAGTTTTAGCAAGATTAAAAGTTGACGACATTGAAGAACTTTCAAACCTAAAAAGCATATTGGATTTAAATTCTGAAGGAATTCAGCTGGTAAATTCCGATGCACCGATATTTGCTAAAGCTCCCGAGTTAAATATTAAAATGCTGTCTAATTCTTATGAGCTTGAATGGAACGGAGGCGATTATAAGCAGGCTGATTATTATGTTCTTGAAAAATCTTCAAAAAATTCGGAATATGTACCTGTAGTTAAAATTGATGCAGATGATCTTGCTGAAAAAAATTACTCTTGCCTGGATCAAAAAGATGAAACTTCGGAAGTTCTTTACTATAGGGTTAAACAAGTTGATAAAGACGGTTCAGTTGTATACTCATCACAAGTAAAAGTTGGACAAGGGCTTTTTGAACCGTTTGTTGTTGAACAGAATTATCCGAATCCTTTTAATCCCAAAACAAGTATTGTTGTTGAATTGTTGGAGGATACGGAAGTTAGAGTAGTCATTTATAATCTTGAAGGGAAAGAAATTGTAAGGCTGCATGACGGTTCTTTAAATAAAGGGGTTCATAAATTTACATTTGATGCAACAGATTTACCTTCCGGTGTCTATCTATATAAAATTGAAACCCCGGAATATTCGCAAACAAAAAAAATGGTACTTACTAAGTAATAACTTAGAATAGATTTATAAAATTTCGGCAAAAGCTATTTTGCTGCAAGCGGGATCAACATTTAAAATTATTAATATTCAGATTCTTGATATCAAATGACTTCTGAAAACCTGGAATCGAGTATCAGGCATCTGGAATCAAGTATAAAATATTATTTTGCATATTAAATCCAGCCCTGCTTAAGGGGCATATCTAAACTATTAAGATATAGGGTATAATGCTTTCAAAAATTCTTACCAGCGCAACTTATGGAATTGATGCTTATTTAATTGAAGTAGAAACAAATGTAGAGAGAAATATTCCTTCTTTTACAATTGTCGGTTTACCGGATAATGCCGTAAAAGAAAGCCGTGAAAGAGTGATTGCCGCAATAAAAAATAGCGGTTTTGATTATCCGTTAAAAAAAATAACTGTAAATCTTGCTCCGGCAGATATAAAAAAAGAGGGGAGTTCTTTTGATTTACCCATTGCAATTGGTCTGGTCGCGGCAGTTGGGAAAGTGAAAGAAGAAACTTTAATTGATACTGTGTTTCTTGGAGAATTATCATTAGACGGTCAGCTTCGTTCAATGAAAGGAGCACTTCCAATTTCCGTTGAAGCTAAAAAGAAAGGAATTAAAAGAATAGTCCTCCCTATCGATTCATCTAAAGAAGCTTCAATTGTAAATGGAATAGATATTTTCGGAATGGAGAATCTTTCAGAGGTAATTAACTTTTTAAATGGTGACATAAAGAAAGAAAAGATCTTTACTGATATCAATGAAATATTTTCCCGGGTAAACATTTACCATTTAGATTTTTCAGATGTTAAAGGACAGGAGAATGTTAAGCGTGCAATCGAGGTAGCTGCTGCAGGTGCACATAACATTTTAATGATTGGTCCGCCCGGCTCGGGCAAAACGATGCTTGCAAAAAGAATTCCTACAATACTTCCACCGATGACATTTGAAGAAGCACTTGAAACAACAAAAATTCACTCAATTGCAGGCATATTACCAAAAGAACAGGCCTTGATAACTGAAAGACCTTACCGGAGTCCCCACCACACGGTTTCGGATGCTGCTCTTGTTGGCGGCGGATCTTTTCCAAGACCGGGTGAAGTTTCTTATGCGCATCATGGAGTTTTGTTTTTAGATGAACTGCCGGAGTTCAAAAAGAATGTATTGGAAGTTTTAAGGCAGCCTCTGGAAGATGCGAAAGTAACTGTCAGCAGATCTAAATTATCTTTGGAATTTCCTGCGAATTTTATGCTGGCTTCCGCAATGAATCCATGTCCCTGTGGATTTTTTACAGACCCGAATAAAGAATGCACCTGTACTCCTCCTCAAATACAAAGATATATGTCCAAAATTTCGGGACCGCTTTTAGATAGAATTGATATTCATATTGAAGTTCCTGCAGTAAAATATAAGGAGCTTTCTGCAGACACTAAAAGTGAAACTTCATCTGATATTAGAGAAAGAGTAATTAATGCTAGAAATATTCAATATAAAAGATTTGAGGACACAAAATACATTTTCAATAACGGCGATATGGGTTCAAAGGAAGTTAGACAGTTCTGCAAACTTGATTCTGCCGGAGCTGATCTATTAAAAATGGCCATGACAAAATTAGGATTATCCGCAAGAGCTTATGATAGAATTTTAAAAGTCAGCAGAACAATTGCTGATCTTGACAATTCTGAAAATATTTTATCCCAGCATATCAGCGAAGCGATCCAATATAGGAGTCTGGATAGGGAATTGTGGAAGCACTGATTCGGCGGTATTTTATTTGTATCATTTAATCTCACCAAATTTTAACACGTCAGTAGGACAGTTTACAATGCATGCAGAACATCTTACACATTCTACATCATTCATTGGAATTCCTTTATTTGCATAATTCATAACATCTATACCCATGTGGCATACTTTAGTACAGATGTTACATGATATACATTTTTTCTTATCCGAAAAGATTCTGTACTTAGAAAATCTCGAATAAATGTGCATTAATGCAGCCAAAGGACAGCCAAACCTGCACCAGGCCCGACCGCTTAAAAAGAAATAAACGCCAACACCAAGAGCATCTGCAAAAATTACATCCACCCCGATGTAATAAAATTTTTGCATGAAATCGGCTGTGTAAGATATCTTTTCATTTATAACAGGTATTTCAATATTATTAAGGATACTAACCAGTTTTAATGCCGTTATGATAAATGCAAACAGCAAAATCCATTGCCCTGTATTTCCCAGTTTTTTAGCTTTTGGTCCGTGTAGGGCTAAAGTACGATACTCATTACCCAATGTTTCAGCTAAAGCACCGCAGGAGCATATCCAGCTGCAATAGGCTCCTTTGCCCGATTTATAAACAATCAGCGGAATTATAACTAAAGTCTGTGTAAGGCTGAATACCAGTTAAAATGTAGTAATATTTCCGTTGAATAGATTACTAAAATTAAGTGAACAGGCCAGGATAAATCCATATGAACGCCAATAGCTACCTGTGCATCCGAAACAGTGGGAATCAAAAAGAATATTGTGATTCAGCAACTTTAACATATCAAAATTTAATATTGTCATCGGTTCGTTAATTACAATCTGCATATCAAGCATCTGGTTAAAATCGCAGTCATAATTTGAATCATAATCGACGAGCAATAAGTGATTTTTTCTTTTTAAATAATACCCCATCTTTTCCGATAACTTCTATTTAGTATTTAAAAAATTTCTCCACTAATATGGTTTTAAATTTCCCAAATCTTGCTAAATCTTTTGATTCAAAATAATTCATTTTCCCCTCTTTTTTAAGTTCTAAATATAGTTCCTTTTAAATAAATAACTTTCCTTTTTAGATATAGAATTTTTGAGAATTTATTTGTTCCTTTATAACATCTATAAGTGATTTGTTTTTACCTGATTTTATCCAATTTAGTAAATCTTCCTTTGTATCTACATCAACGACCGGGTCAATTAATTGATATCTCTTTTGGGCATATTCTATTTTGCCAATAGTAGATTTTAAAACATCAGGCGTACTCCATTCAATGATCTTTAAATACTGGATTAAAGAGATTCTTCATTCCTAATAAGTAATAACCGCCGTCATTTGAAGGACCAATAACAAAATCATTATTATCTAAACTTTTAAATGCTTTCAAAATAATATCGTTATTTAGATCAGGAATATCTGTCCCAATAATTACAGCTTGCTGATATGTTTTCAGAATAGTTTGGAAAGCATTCCTCATCCTTATTCCAAGATCAATACCTTGCTGAAGGTGAAAATTAAATCCGTTTCCAACCCATTCCCTGGTTTTGATTTCATCATTTTGATCTGAAAAGAATACAAACTTATCAATATCATTCAAGAGTCTAACCTCAGATAGAATATATTCAGTTCACATTTTATAAAACAGAGTGGCAAAATCATTCCCCATAATTGCAGCTAGTCTAGTTTTTATTTTATCCGGAAGCGGAAATTTGATGAATATGATAAGCGCCTTTTTGATTGGTGTGTTCTTTATCAATATTGGATTAGGTAAAAAATAATTAATTACATAGTAAAATAACAGGATATAAAATGTTATTTAAATGGATTAGATTGCAAATGCAATAATTATGGTCAGTATGTAATTACTGAAATATGTAGAGGATTTAAGGCTGAAAAGATTTTGATAGGGGGTGGTCTATAAAAACCATCCCCCAAATCTAAGATTTATTTCAAATGCAATTCCCGCATAACTTTTGTCCCAAAAATTTGTCTTATCATTGCATAATTGTCTACAGTCTTTTGAAATTCACCTTTCATATCATCTCTTATTTTTTTCTCAATTGCATCAAACTTTGCTTCTCTATCAGGATTAGGATCGAGATCGGCTAAAGATTTATTTTCGATCATTAGTATTAAGTTATAATCATCTTCGTTTGCGGCATTTCCTGAAAGGATTTTGTAATCCAGTATCAATCCTTCCATTTTAGCTTCTTCCATCGAAGCAACCCAGGTTTTTGCTAACTGGTTGATATATTCAACCCCTTTGTTAGCACTTGTTCGAACAAAAGTTAATGACCAGACATTCCCCTCATTATAAAGACTTTTTTCCTGAGCGACAGATTGGATTAAGGGAAGGAAAGCTAAAACAAAGATAACTGAAAGAATTTTAAATGAACGGTGCATAAAACCCTCCATGAATTTATTGAATTGATTTGTTTGACTGAGGAAGCGAGGTAGTTTGGGAACCTCAAATGGAATTTAGTCCTATTTATTTTCATTCGCAAAAAGTAATATTAAAACATATTTGGGAACGGCAGTTATTAGCCTAATTATTTGAAATTGAAGGAGTAATCCAATCTGAAATTCAAAATTTGAAACTTAAACAAAAATGTAAAAAAGTTATCCATTTACCATCAGGCATCTTTCGATAAAATCGGGATACAATGCAAATAAAACTCTATCCGGTTCTGCTAATTCTTTCCCGGACATGCTTCCTGTTTTCCGTTTGACATCTTACATTTTCCATCTTCCATTTCCCATGTTCCACTATTATCCCTTCCTTTTTACCCCTGCCATATAGTTTTAAGTTTGCATTTTTGTCATAATCGGAATATATTTGTAGTCTGTTTTTTATTTTGGGCGGACGCCGGAGTTGGAGAGCCGGGGCGGACTGTAAATCCGTTGGCTGACGCCTTTGGGGGTTCGAATCCCTCGCCGCCCACTCTGATTCTTTTTTATGTTGGATTCTTAAAGGGAATAAATATTTTGTATATAATTTTGATTCCCTTATTTTTTTGTTCTTTTTATTATTGATTATTTGTAAGAGTTCTTAATTATCATTGTCTTAATCTGATTCTAGTTTGATACTTTGTAAGAGTGAAATTAAGACTATGATTTAAAGACCACATAACTTTTATACATTAAGATTTTGTCAGGCGGGAGTAACTCAGTTGGCTAGAGTCACAGCCTTCCAAGCTGTTGGTCGCGGGTTCGAGTCCCGTCTCCCGCTCAAGTGAGTTACACCAAAAGAACTGCTGACGTAGCTCAGTTGGTAGAGCACATCCTTGGTAAGGATGAGGTCACCGGTTCAATCCCGGTCGTCAGCTCTAAAAAATTCTAGATTGAAGTTAGCAATAAGTTCTTAATCTTACTTTTCTAAGTTGATGGACCGATTAAGCAATTAAGAATAAGATTACTATTAAAATAAGAAATTAATATTAGAAAAATTTAAAAATACAAATCATGAGAGATATAATAACTTTAGAATGTACAGAGTGTAAAAGAAGAAATTACACTACAACAAAAAATAAACGTAACCATCCCGGCAGAGTAGAATACAAAAAGTATTGCCGCTGGGATAAAAAACATACTGTTCATAAAGAAACAAAATAGAACTTGTTACGTCAGTAGCTCAATTGGCTAGAGCAGCGGTCTCCAAAACCGCAGGTTGGGGGTTCGAGTCCCTCCTGACGTGCAGTAAATATTAAGTTTTATAAAGAGAAATTCATGAAAGATAAAATTATTGGCTTCTTTAATGACGTAATGAAGGAAATGAAAAAAGTTACCTGGCCGACTAAAGATGAATTAAAAGAATCTACTACTGTTGTTATTGTTGTTTGTTTAATTATTGCTGCTTTCACTTATGTAATAGATATGGCGATCAATCAAATATTTAAAGGAATTTTTTAAGTGCAGGTCATGGATAAAAAGTGGTATGTAGTAAGAACCTTCTCCGGGCATGAAAACAAAGTAAAAACTTTACTCGAATCCGAATTGGAAGATAACGAATCATTGCGTGCTAAAATCGAAGAGATTTTAGTACCGATGGAAAAAGTCTTTGAAGTTAAAGATGGAAAGAAAAAAAGTAAAACAAAAAATTTCTTCCCGGGATACATTCTAGTTCAGGCGGATCTGGATAACCAGGTAAAGGAATTCATTCTGAATACTCAATCTGTAATGGGTTTTCTTGGGACAAAAAATAATCCCAATCCTTTACAGCCTGAAGAAGTTAAAAGAATAGTCGGCCGTATTACCCAGGATGAAAGCGGTGAAAGAATGGAAACCATTTTCAGATCAGGTGATATTGTTAAAATCATTGACGGTCCGTTTAATAACTTTAGCGGAACTGTACAGGAAGTGAATGAAGAAAAAATGAAAATAAAAGTGATGGTTTCAATATTCGGAAGGAAAACACCGGTTGAAATCGATTTTGTTCAAGCCGAATTGGAAAAATAATTTTATAAGGTAGTAATTACATGGCTAAAAAGATAACTGGATATATTAAATTACAAATACCGGCAGGCAAAGCAAATCCTTCTCCTCCTGTTGGACCGGCACTCGGTCAAAAGGGTGTCAATATTATGGAGTTTTGTAAACAGTTTAATGCAAGAACTTCCGAAAAAGAAGGATTAATTATACCGGTAGTCATAACTGTATTTGCCGATAAATCTTTTACCTTTATAACTAAAACTCCTCCTGCAGCAGTCCTATTGAAAAAAGCTGCTAAAGTTGAAAAGGGATCTCCCGAATCAAACCGGAATAAAGTTGGGAAAGTTACAAAAGACCAGGTGAAAGAAATTGCAGAATTAAAGATGCCCGATCTTAATGCTTACGATGTGGATCACGCAATGAGCATGGTAGCTGGTACGGCTAGAAGTATGGGAATTTCGGTTGAAGATTAATTTTTTATTTGATTTTAAAACGGTGAAAAAATGAAAAGCTCTAAAAGATATAAAGAAGTTTTAAAAAGTATAGATAAAACTAAAGAGTATTCAATAATTGACGCGGTAAATACTCTTAAAGAAAATTCTAAAGTTAAATTTTCCGAAACACTCGATTGTGCAATAAAGCTCGGAGTAGATCCGAGGCATGCTGACCAGATGATTAGAGGAACTGTTTCTTTGCCTAATGGAACTGGTAAGAAAGTTAGAGTTTTGGTTATTACAAAATCTAAAGCGCAGGAAGCTTTGGATGCCGGTGCGGATTATGCAGGGTTTGAAGAATATATTGAAAAGATTAAAGTCGGGTGGACAGACTTAGATGTTATAGTTGCTTCCCCTGATACTATGTCTGAATTAGGAAAGTTGGGAAAAATTTTAGGCCCTAAAGGTTTAATGCCCAATCCTAAGAGCGGAACTGTTACCCAGGATGTTGCTCAGGCAGTTAAAGAAGTTAAAGCAGGTAAAATAGAATTTAGAGTAGAGAAAGCAGGTATTGTTCACACGGCATTGGGTAAGCTCGATTTTGAAGCCGAAAAATTAGAAGAAAATGCAAAAGCATTTTTAAATACTATTATAAAAATGAAACCATCGTCTGCAAAAGGTCAATATGTAAAGAGTGTCTATTTATCATCTACGATGGGTCCCGGGTTAAAAATTTCTAAAGAAGAACTTCCTGCTCATTAAAAAATTAAATAAAGTTTACGCACTCAAAAAAAATAAATGCTTCAAATCCCGCTGAAAAACGGGAATGGCCAGCACCAATAATTTATTATTTGGTATGGGAGAAAAATGAATAAGAATGAAAAACCTGAGATCGTTTCTGAAATTAAGGAGATGATTGATCAATCGACGGCAGTTTATCTTGCGGATTATAGCGGAATTTCAGTTGAAGATATAAATGGTATACGAAACCAATTCCGCAAAGAAGGTGTAAAATACAAAGTCTTTAAAAATACTTTGTTTAAAAGAGCTCTCGATCAATCCGGTAAATATGATAAACTTGCTGAACATTTAGTTGGAATGACTGGTTATGTTTTTGCTTCTGAAAACAGCCCTGTTGCTCCAGCAAAAATCATCAAAAAATATTTTGATGAGAAACAAAAGTTAGCACTTAAAGCCTGTTATATTGAAGATCAATATTATGATGGAAGCAGACTGAATGATTTGGCATCTCTTCCGTCCAAAAAAGAACTTATTGCAGGCATATTGGGAAGCTTGGATTCGCCGGTTTCCGGTATAGTGGGTGTTATCAATGCTGTTATGAGAGATTTGGTAAGTGTGATAGAGGAAATCTCAAAGAAACAAGCAGCATAAATTTGGTAATTTTTTTAGTAAATTAATTTATTAGGAGTAAATCAATGTCAGAAAAAGTAGCTGAAATTGTTGAGAAAATAAAAGGTCTATCCTTGATGGAAGCATCGGATTTGAAGAAAGCTTTGGAAGATGAGTTCGGCGTAACTGCTGCAGCGCCTGTTGTGGTTGCTGGAGTCGGTGCTGCCGCTGGAGCTGGGGCAGCTCCTGTTGAAGAAAAAACAGAATTTGATGTAATTTTACAAACTATTGGTGATAAAAAAATTAACGTCATTAAAGTTGTAAGAGCTCATACCGGCCTTGGCTTGAAAGAAGCTAAAGATTTGGTCGATTCTGCACCTAAACCTGTCAAAGAAGGTGTTTCTAAAGAAGAAGCAGAAAAACTTAAAAAAGAATTTGAAGAAGCCGGCGCAACAGTAGAATTAAAATAAATAATATAAATATATCTTGGAAACAATGTACTTTTTATAAAAAGTGGTAGGCGGTGAGGTCTGTCCTATCGCTTTTTATTTTTTTTGTTTGTGTTGAAAGATGTTCAGCTTGATACTAATAGTAAGTGAATAATAATTGGAGGTTTAAATTGAATAATAATAATCATAGAATTTCCTTTGGAAAAATTTCCTCTATTATAGATCCTCCCGATCTTTTATCTGTTCAAACAGATTCATTTGAGGATTTTGCCCAGCTAAAAATTTTACCTGGTAAAAGGGAAAATAAAGGGCTTCAGACTGTCTTTACTTCTAATTTCCCGATCTTTGATAATAAAGAAAATTATAGACTCGATTTTATTGAATATAATATTGAAAAGCCCAGGTATTCTGTAATGGAATGTTTGGAAAGAGGATTAACTTTTTCTGCTCCATTAAAAGGAAAACTTAGGTTATCTACTAAAGATCCCGAAACAGAAGAATTTGTTAATACCGTAGAACAGGAAGTTTATTTAGGAAATCTTCCCTTTATGACTGAAAAAGGGACTTTTATAATAAATGGTGCAGAAAGGGTTGTGGTTTCACAACTGCACAGATCTCCCGGAGTTGCTTTTTCTCAAACTGTTCATCCGAATGGTACTCCAATTTATTCAGCCAGGATAATTCCGTTAAGGGGTTCCTGGGTCGAATTTGCGACTGATATTAACCATGTAATGTTTGTATATATAGATAGAAGAAAGAAATTTCCTTCAACAACTTTACTGCGGGCTCTGGGATATGAATCTGATGAAGACATATTAAATCTGTTCAATCTAGTTGAAGAAGTAGATGTAAACAAAGTTAAAATTGAAGAATATCTTGGCAGAACCATTGCAAGTGATGTTTTTGATATGTCTACCGGTGAAATATTTCTTACAAAAGACAGTATTCTTGTTGAAGATGATATTGAAAGATTGAAAGAAGCTGAAGTTGACTACTTTGAAATTTATAAGTTCCGACCACTTCCCCCGATCATGATTTTATAGTAAATACTCTAAGAAAAGATACTTCCCATACAAAAGAAGAAGCGTTGTATGCGATTTACCGCCAGCTTCGTTCCGGTGAAGCACCTGATATTGATACAGCACAGGCATTAATTGATAAGCTGTTCTTTAATGATAAAAGATATGATTTAGGTGATGTTGGCCGTCATAGAATGAACGATAAGCTGAAATTGGATATTCCTGAAACCATTACTGTTCTTACTATTGAAGATATAATTTCCATTATGAAATATATTATTAAGCTTAGGGAGGGAATGAAAATATTGATGATATTGATCATCTTGGAAACAGAAGAATTAGAACAGTTGGCGAACAATTAGGTCAGCAGTTTAATATTGGTATGGCGCGTATGGCAAGAACAATAAAAGAACGAATGAACATGCGCGATACTGAAAATTTTACTCCGCAGGATCTTGTAAACGCAAGAACTATAAGCAGCGTGATAAATGCTTTCTTCGGTACAAATCAGTTGTCCCAGTTTATGGATCAGACTAATCCTCTGGCAGAAATGACTCACAAAAGAAGAATGTCGGCCTTAGGACCGGGCGGTTTGACCAGAGAAAGAGCGGGTTTTGAAGTTCGTGACGTTCACTATACTCATTACGGCCGTTTATGTCCGATTGAAACCCCGGAAGGTCCTAACATCGGTCTGATTTCTTCGCTTACAATTTATGCGAGAGTTAATCGTTATGGATTTTTGGAAACTCCTTACAGAAAAGTTGAAAGAGGCAAAGTATCGAAAAAATTGATTATTTAACAGCAGAGCAGGAAGATCATTATACAATTGCCCAAGCAAATGCTCCTCTAACAGATCAAGCCAAATTTGTAAACGAAAGAGTAAAATCAAGAAATAAAGGTGAATTTCCGATTATTACTCCGGATCATATTCAATATATGGATGTTGCTCCGGCACAAATTGTAAGTGCTGCTGCTGCCTTAATTCCTTTCCTCGAGCACGATGATGCAAACAGAGCGTTGATGGGTTCTAACATGCAGCGTCAGGCAGTTCCTTTATTGAGGCCTGAAGCCCCTATCGTTGGCACCGGAATGGAAAAAAAATTGCTACTGATTCAAGAGCGGTTATTGTTGCCGAGGATAACGGTACCATTGAATATGTTGATGCAAATAAAATTATAGTAAAATATGATATTAATCCAAACAGTATTGAATGCCTTAACAAGTTTTAATGATGTAAAAAGAGTAGACTTATAAACTTACTAAATTTAACGGAACAAACCAGGAAACATGTGTTAACCAGAGCCCGATTGTTCAAGAAGGCCAGAAAGTTGAAAAGGTGATGTTCTTGCCGATGGAACATCAACAGATGAGGGTGAATTGGCACTCGGAAGAAACGTTCTTGTTGCATTCATGCCCTGGCGGGGTTATAATTTTGAAGATGCTATTATTATTAGTGAAAGAGTAGTTAGTGAAGATGTTTATACTTCGATCCATATTGAAGAATTTGAACTACAGGTTAGGGAAACAAAACGCGGTGAAGAAGAATTAACAAGAGAAATTCCGAACGTCAGTGAAGAATCGGTTAAGAATCTTGATGAAAACGGTATTATCAGAGAAGGTGCAGAAGTAAAAGAAGGCGATATCCTAATTGGTAAAATTACTCCTAAAGGAGAAACCGATCCGACTCCGGAAGAAAAATTGTTAAGAGCAATATTTGGAGATAAAGCAGGCGATGTTAAAGATGCATCTTTGAAAGCTCCTCCCGGATTAAAAGGTACTGTAATCAAAACCAGGTTGTTCAGCAGAAAAAGAAGAGATGCTGAATCAAAAAAAATTGAAAAGAAACAGCTTGATAATTTGGAAAATCATCATAAACATGCTCTTACAGAATTATGATAAGCTGGTTGAAAAATTAACTAAATTAACCGAAGGCGAAACAACAACGGGAATTAGCGATCTAGATGGAAGTGTTGTTTTAAGAAGTGGAACAACAATTAAGGATACTACATTCTCCTCGATGGATGATGTAACTAAAGCTGGATTATACACTAGATTGGTTTGAATCTAAAAAGATTGAACAATCATATAAATACTTTATTTAAAAATTATTTCGATAATCTTTCTGATATTGAAGAAGATTATAAGAGAGAAAAAATTAAAATTACAAGCGGCGACGAACTTCCTCCGGGAATTGTTCAAGCTTGCAAAAGTATATGTTGCTAAGAAACGTAAACTATCTGTTGGTGATAAAATGGCAGGGCGTCACGGTAATAAAGGTGTTGTTGCAAAGATTGTTCCTGTATGAAGATATGCCCATCTTGGCTGACGGAACTCCTGTTGATATAGTATTAAATCCGCTTGGTGTGCCTTCTCGTATGAATCTTGGACAGTTATATGAAACTGCGTTAGGATGGGCTGGTAAGAAACTCGGGGTTAAATTTGCTACTCCTATTTTTGACGGTGCTAAAATGGAGGATGTTGATGAATGGCTTGAAAAAGCCGGACTTGAAAGAGGAAGTAAAACCGATCTGTATGATGGAAGATCCGGTGAAAAATTCCATCAGAAAGTTACTTGCGGATATATCTATATGCTTAAATTAAGTCACATGGTTGACGATAAAATTCATGCAAGGTCAATTGGGCCTTACTCACTTATTACCCAGCAGCCGTTGGGCGGTAAAGCCCAGTTTGGTGGCCAGAGATTCGGAGAAATGGAAGTTTGGGCGCTTGAAGGATACGGTGCTTCTCATATACTTCAGGAAATATTAACAATAAAAAGCGACGATGTTGCCGGTAGGGCGAAGGCTTATGAAGCAATTGTGAAGGGTGAAAACTTACAGGAACCTAATATTCCTGAATCGTTTAACGTGTTGATTAAAGAACTTCAAGGATTAGGCCTTGATATAAAAATTAATTAACACTTGAACACGCCTGCTTTGTTATAGGCAGTATTATTTCACTTAGAAATTAGGAGATAAAAATTATGCCTTACAGAGTTCAAGAAAATGCAATGCGTGATATAAATAATATTACTATTAGTCTTAGCTAGTCCCGATGATATATTGTCAAGATCGTATGGAGAAGTTACAAAACCTGAAACAATTAATTACAGATCTTTCAGACCTGAAAAAGACGGGCTTGTTTTGTGAAAAAATATTTGGACCTACACGGGATTGGGAATGTTTTTGCGGTAAATATAAAAGAATAAGATATAAAGGAATTATTTGCGACAGATGCGGTGTTGAAGTTACTCAGAAAAGCGTTAGACGCGAAAGAATGGGACATATTGCCCTTGCGGTTCCTGTTGTACATATTTGGTTTTTTAGAGCTCAGCCTTCTAAAATTGGCAACATAATCGGCCTGAGTCTAAAAGAACTTGAAAAAATTATCTACTATGAATCATATGTGGTAATTAATCCAGGTCCAACCGGTTTGCACAGGTAGATTTGATTTCGGAAGATCAGTATTTCGAAGTAATCAATTCTATCCCGGAAGGAAATGAAAAATTAGACGAAGATGATCCGAAAAAATTTGTTGCGAAAATCGGCGGCGATGCAGTAAAAGAAATTTTAAAACATACAGATGTTGAACAGCTTTCCAAAGATTTAAGAGCTCAATTAAAAGAAGAGACTTCACAACAGAAAAAAGCCGATCTTCTTAAAAGATTAAGAGTCCTCGAAGCTTTCAAAGAAGATGAAAACAAAGTCCCCAATAAACCGGAGTGGATGGTTCTTAATTATATACCGGTTATTCCTCCTGAACTAAGACCTTTGGTTCCTCTTGAAGGCGGAAGATTTGCAACTAGTGATTTAAATGATCTCTACAGAAGAGTTATTATTAGAAATAATCGTCTTAAAAGGTTAATTGATATCAAAGCACCTGAAGTAATTCTAAGGAATGAAAAGAGAATGCTCCAGGAATCTGTTGATGCATTATTCGATAACTCTCGTCGGGGTAGTGCAGTAAGAAGTGATAATAATAGACCTTTGAAATCTTTAAGCGATATGCTGAAAGGAAAACAAGGACGTTTCCGTCAAAATCTTCTGGGGAAAAGAGTTGATTATTCCGGTCGTTCGGTTATAGTTGTCGGACCGGAACTCAAACTTCATCAATGTGGTTTACCGAAAGATATGGCGGTTGAACTTTTTAAGCCATTTATTATTAGAAAGTTGATTGATCGGGGACATAATAAAACGGTTAAAAGTGCAAGGAAAGTTGTTGACAGAAAAGATCCTATAATTTGGGATATCCTCGAAAAAATTATTGAAGGACATCCTATATTGTTAAACCGTGCTCCAACATTACATAGACTTGGTATTCAAGCTTTTCAACCTAGTCTTAATTGATGGGCGTGCTATTCAGCTTCATCCTATGGTTTGTACAGCTTTTAATGCTGACTTTGACGGTGATCAGATGGCTGTTCACGTACCTCTTTCGTATGAGGCACAGCTTGAGGCGGCATTGCTGATGTTAAGCAGCCATAATATTCTTTCACCGCAAAACGGTAGCCCTATTGTAGTTCCGACTCAAGATATAGTATTAGGCTGCTACTATCTTACTAAATTAAGAGAAGGCGAAAAAGGCGAAGGGATGCTGTTTGGTTCAGCCGATGAAGTATTAATAGCTTATAACTCCAAAGTTGTCGGTCTGCATACAAAAATTAAAGTCAAAGTAGATGGCAATATGATTGAAACTACGGTAGGTCGTGTTATATTCAATCAGATTGTTCCAAAAGAAATGGGATTTTTTAACCAGCTGCTTATTAAGAAAACTTTTGGTGGTTTTATTGGCCAAATGTTTTTAAAACTTGGCAATAAAGTTACAGCTAAATTTTTAGATGACTTAAAAGATGTAGGATTTAGGTATTCTACTGCAGGCGGTTTATCTGTAAGTTATGGTGATATGATTATACCCGAAGAAAAAGTAGAGTTAATATCTAAAGCTGATAAAAAAGTCGAAGCGATATCTAAATGAACATGAGCAGGGTGTAATCACCGATGCTGAAAGATATAATAAAATTATTGACGTTTGGACTCATACAACTAATGATGTTGCCCGTGCTTTAATGGATAAAATTAGAGGTCACAATCAAGGATTTAATTCCCTTCATATGATGGTCGATTCCGGTGCAAGAGGCTCTCAGGAACAGGTTAGACAGCTTGCAGGTATGAGAGGATTAATGATGAAACCTCAAAAAACTTTATCCGGGCAAGCAGGTGAAATTATTGAAAACCCGATAGTTGCAAACTTTAAAGAAGGGCTCTCCGTACTTGAGTACTTTATTTCAACTCATGGTGCGAGAAAAGGTCTTGCGGATACGGCTTTAAAAACTGCAGATGCCGGTTATTTAACAAGAAGATTAGTTGATGTTTCCCAGGATGTTATTATATCTGAAATTGACTGCGGAACTATTTTGGGAATTGAGATCACCGCCTTGAAAGATGTTGAACAGGAAAGAGAACCTTTAGGTGAAAGAATTACAGGCCGTGTTGCACAAGAAGATGTTTATGACCCGAGAACAGACGAACTGATAATTTCTGCCGGTGAAACGATTACTGAAGATATAGCTGATAAGATTGAAGATTCAAATATAGATTCTGTATATATAAGAACAGTTTTAACGTGCGAATCGAAAAGAGGAGTTTGTGCAAAATGTTATGGCAGAAATTTAACTAATGGCAAACTTGTTGAGATAGGTGAATCGGTTGGAATTATTGCGGCTCAATCAATTGGTGAACCTGGAACACAATTAACATTAAGGACTTTCCACCTTGGTGGTACTTCTTCAAGAATTGCAAGTCAATCCCAGGTTGAAGCTACTACTGAAGGTATTATTAAATTTGAAAGAATCAGGTATGTAGAAAAATCTGATTTCTTAGGAACAGTTAAGGTTGTAACCGGGCGAAGAGGTTCAATTGGAATCTACGATGATAATAATCGTCAAATGAAAAAATATGATGTACCCTATGGTGCAGAATTGGTTGTTAATGATGGTCAAAAGGTGAAAAAGCGTCAACCTCTTTATAATCACGACCCCTATAATGCTGTAATTTTATCTGATTTAGCCGGACGTGTGAAGTTCCTTGATTTAGTTGATGGTGTTACCCTTCAGCAGGTAACTGATGAGCAGACAGGTCACGTTCAAAAAGTAGTTATTGAATCAAAAGATAAAAGTTTAACTCCCAGTATTTCTATTGAAACTGAAGACGGAACTAAAAAATCATTTAGTATCCCGACAAGAGCATATCTTTCAGTAGAAGAAGGTGAATCAATTGCCCCGGGAACTATTCTTGCCAAAATATCCAAACAAGCCACAAAGAGCCGTGATATTACGGGGGGTTTACCAAGAGTAACTGAACTATTCGAAGCACGAAGTCCGCAGGAACCGGCAATCGTTTCTGAGATTGAAGGTACCGTTAAATTCGGAGCTAGGAAAAAAGGCTCTAGGGAAATACTCGTGTCTGCTCCTGATGGCTCAGATGAAAAAAAATATAATGTACCTTTAGGTAAACATGTTTTGGTTCAGGAAAACGACGAAATCCCTGCTGGTGAAAAGATAACAGATGGACCAATTAATCCGCATGATATTCTTAAAATTAAAGGGACAAGTGCGGTTCAGGAATATCTGGTTAATGAAATTCAAGATGTTTATAGGTTGCAGGGTGTAAAAATAAATGACAAACATATTGAAGTAATTGTCCGTCAAATGCTTCAAAAAATTAAAATTGTTTCTCCAGGTGATACTAGATTCCTTGAAGAGGATATTGTTGGAAGGAATGAATTTATTGATGAAAACGAAAAAATTTCTTCAATGGTATATATTGAAGATAAAGGAGACTCAAGGTATAAAGATGGGCAGCTTATTCCGAAGAATAAAGTAAGAGAGATAAATTCTGATCTGAATAAGAAGGATAAAAAATCGATTGTTACTCACGATGCTTATCCGGCTACATTTGAACACGTGCTTCTGGGTATAACACAAGCTGCATTATCTACTGAAAGCTTTATTTCAGCTGCCTCTTTCCAAGAAACTACAAAGGTTCTTGCAAATGCTGCTACTGAAGCA
Source organism: uncultured Ignavibacteria bacterium (assembly GCA_963739895.1). Classification (GTDB taxonomy): domain Bacteria; phylum Bacteroidota; class Ignavibacteria; order Ignavibacteriales; family Ignavibacteriaceae; genus CAVQBP01. Next base: position 134,162 of record CAVUCR010000012.1, read on the forward strand.
AAAATAGATCAACTTCTCGGGCTTAAAGAAAATGTTGTTATGGGACATTTAATCCCTGCCGGTACAGGATTAAAGAAATACAGAAATATTATTTTGAAGGTTGAAGAAGCCCCGGTTGAAGAAACACCTAAAGAAGAAGTGCAAGCTCAATAAATAAATGATTTATTAATCCGGTTTTCATGCGGAAAACCGGATTTTTTATATCAAAAATTTTATTGCAGATTGAAAAATTTGCGGGATTAAAATAATAATTTCATTTCTTGACAAATTTTATAGTTAATCCTATATTTAAAGTCTGAAATTTTTTGGAATTTATTTCATTTAAGGAGAATTTGTGCCTACAATAAATCAGTTGGTTAGAAAAGGAAGAACGCAGGTTTTAGCAAAGAAAAAAGCTCCCGCTCTTGATGCCTGCCCTCAAAAAAGAGGTGTTTGCACAAGAGTATATACTACGACTCCTAAAAAACCGAACTCTGCCCTGAGGAAAGTAGCAAGGGTAAGGTTAACTAATAGTATAGAAGTTACTGCATATATTCCTGGTGAAGGGCACAATTTACAAGAGCACTCTATAGTTTTAATTAGAGGAGGAAGAATAAAAGATTTGCCCGGTGTTAGATACCATATAGTAAGAGGTACTTTGGATACAAGCGGTGTGGAAGATCGTAAACAAGGCAGATCTAAATATGGAGCTAAAAAACCGAAAGCTAAATAATTTATGAGAAAGAAAAGAGCAGAAAAGAAATATCTAAAACCGGATCCAAAATTTAATGACGTTTTGGTTTCTAAGTTTATCAATTGTATAATGTACGATGGCAAAAAATCAAAAGCACGTCACGTAGTATATGAAGCATTTGATTTTATTGAAAATAGAACGCAAAAACCTGGGCTGGAAATATTTAAAAAAGCAATGGGTAATGTTCAGCCTTTAATTGAAGTTAGAAGCCGTAGAGTTGGTGGAGCAACATATCAGGTCCCTACAGAAGTTAGACCTGAAAGAAGAACTGCTCTTGCTATGAGATGGATAAAAAGATATGCAAGGGAAAGAAATGACAAGTCTATGTCATTAAAATTAGCTTCTGAATTGATTTCTGCATCTAACGGAGAGGGCTCTGCCGTTAAGAAAAAAGAAGATACTCATAAAATGGCTGAAGCGAACAAAGCATTCGCTCATTTTAGGTGGTAATATTTATTATTTGATTAGAAGAAATAGAAAGTGAATTGAATTTATATGGCAGTTAGATTAGCAATAGAAAAAGTACGTAATATTGGTATTATGGCTCATATCGATGCCGGTAAAACAACAACTACCGAAAGAATACTTTTTTATACAGGTAAATTACACCGTTTAGGTGAAGTTCACGATGGTGCTGCAACGATGGATTGGATGGAGCAGGAAAAAGAAAGAGGAATAACCATTACTAGTGCAGCAACTACTTGCTATTGGAGGGATCATCAAATTAATATCATTGATACTCCCGGACACGTTGATTTTACTGCTGAAGTTGAAAGATCTTTAAGAGTTTTAGATGGTGCTGTAGCTCTGTTTTGTGCAGTCGGCGGAGTTGAACCACAATCCGAGACTGTTTGGAGACAAGCTGACAAATATAAGGTTCCAAGAATTGCATTTGTAAATAAAATGGACAGAACCGGTGCGGATTTTTATAATGCACTACAAATGATGAAGGATAGGTTGGGCGCTAATGCAGTCCCAATAAATCTCCCGATTGGTGAAGGCGATATGTTTTCAGGTGTAATCGATCTTATTTCTTTTAAAGCTCGAATGTATCATGAAGAAACTTTCGGTGCTACTTTTGATGAACTTGAAATTCCCAAAGATTTAATGGAAATCGCAAGTAAATATAGGACCGAAATGCTCGAAGCTGTTTCAGATGTTGATGATACTTTGTTGGAGAAATATTTGGAAGGTAAAGATATCAGTGAAGATGAAATTAAAAAAGCTTTAAGAAGAGCAACCATTGATTTGAAAATTATTCCTGTTTTATGCGGATCGGCATTTAAAAATAAAGGTGTGCAAAAATTATTGGATTCTATTATTGATTTTTTACCTGCACCAATTGACTTCAAAGACATTGAAGCTCATCACGTTGGTATTAATGATAGTATAAAAAGAAAAATAGATGAGAATGAAAAATTTTCTGCTTTAGCGTTTAAAATTATGAACGATGCATATGTAGGTAAATTAACGTTTTTTAGAGTTTACTCGGGTTCATTAAAAGCAGGCTCATATATTTATAATGCGGTTAGTGAGAAAAAAGAAAGGATTAGCAGGCTTCTTCAAATGCATGCTAACCATAGAGAAGAGATTGATTTTGTGAGGGCTGGTGATATTGCTGCAGCTGTTGGATTAAAACATACTAAAACAGGGGATACTTTATGTTCTGAAGATGAACCTATTTTGCTTGAAAAAATTGTATTCCCCGAACCGGTTATTCAAATTGCAATTGAGCCAAAAACAAAAGCTGATCAGGATAAATTATCTGAATCATTAGTTAAATTAGCTGATGAAGATCCTACATTCCGGGTTAAAGTTGATGAAGAAACTGGGCAAACTCTAATTAGTGGTATGGGTGAGCTACACCTTGAAATTTTAGTTGATAGAATGAAGAGAGAGTTCAAGGTTGAAGCTAATGTCGGCAAACCCCAAGTTGCTTATCGAGAATCGATAACTCAGACTGTTAATGCAGAAGGTAAATTCATTAAACAATCGGGTGGTCGCGGTAAATATGGACATGTTTGGATTGAGCTTAGTCCCAATGAGCCTGGAAAAGGATATGAATTTACAAATGCTATTGTTGGCGGTACTGTTCCAAGAGAATATATTCCTGCTGTATCTGCCGGTATTCAAGAAGCGATGAGAAACGGTGTTATTGCAGGTTTTCCCGTTGTTGATATTAAAGCAAAAATTTATGATGGTTCATATCATGATGTTGATTCTGATGAAATATCATTTAAAGTTGCAGGCTCTTTTGCTTTTAAAGGGGAGCTAAAAAAGCAAAGCCTGTTTTATTGGAACCGATAATGGATGTTGAGGTTGTGACACCCGAAGAATATTTAGGCGACGTTATGGGTGATCTAAATTCACGGAGAGGGAAAATTGAAGGTTTTTCTGCTAGGAAAGATGCTCAAGTTATAACTGCAACTGTTCCTTTATCGGAAATGTTTGGTTATGCTACCATATTAAGATCTATGACGCAAGGGCGCGCTATTTATACAATGCAGTTTGCGCATTATTCCGAAGTTCCCAAATCAATAGCAGATGAAATTGCAGAAAAAACACTAGGTAAAAAATCATTAACCAACGCATAAAAATTATATAGAATTATAAAAAAGGAGATTTAGATGGCAAAAGAAAAATTTGATAGGAGTAAGCCTCATGTTAACGTAGGCACGATCGGTCATGTGGACCATGGTAAAACTACATTAACTGCTGCCATCACTATGGCTCTCGCAAAAAAAGGCTTATCGGAAATCAGAACATTTGATAGTATTGATAATGCCCCTGAAGAAAGAGAAAGAGGTATTACTATCGCTACTGCTCATGTAGAATATTCTACTGAAGCAAGACACTATGCACACGTAGATTGCCCTGGTCACGCAGATTATGTTAAAAACATGATTACCGGTGCGGCGCAAATGGATGGTGCCATTCTTGTTGTTGCTGCTACAGATGGGCCTATGCCTCAAACCCGAGAGCACATTCTCCTAGCACGCCAGGTTGGTGTACCAAGAATAGTAGTATTTATGAATAAAGTTGATATGGTTGATGATCCTGAGCTGCTTGAGTTGGTTGAGGTTGAATTGAGAGATCTGTTAAACGAATATGAATTTCCAGGTGATGAAATACCGATTATTCAGGGTTCAGCATTAAAAGCTTTGGAAGCTGCTGCAGATACTAGCGTTCCTGTAGATGATCCTAGGTTAAATTGTATCTGGGAGTTAATGAAAGCTGTTGATGAATATATTCCATTACCAGAAAGAGATACAAATAAACCATTTCTGATGCCTGTTGAAGATGTATTCTCCATTACTGGTCGTGGTACTGTTGCAACTGGTAGAGTGGAGAGAGGCCAGGTAAAATTATCTGAAGAAGTTGAACTAATCGGGCTTGGTGTGCATAAAAAAACAGTTGTTACCGGGATAGAAATGTTTAGAAAGGAACTTGATTCTGCCATGGCTGGTGATAATGCCGGTATCCTTTTAAGAGGTGTTGATAAAAAAGAAATAGAACGTGGAATGGTGCTTGCAAAAACCGGTTCTATTACACCTCATAAAAAATTTGAGGGGAATGTATATATCCTTTCAAAAGATGAAGGTGGCCGTCATACACCTTTCTTCAATGGCTATAGACCTCAGTTTTATTTCAGAACTACAGATGTTACTGGTGTTGCTCATTTACCTGAAGGCACTGAAATGGTTATGCCGGGAGATAGAGTAATGCTTTCTGTGGATTTGATCTCTGAAATCGCTATGGAAGAAGGTTTACGTTTCGCTATCCGCGAAGGTGGTCGCACTGTAGGAGCAGGTGTCGTAACTAAAATTATTGAATAGTTAATAAGAGCTTAACCAAAAAGGGAGTTCTAAAACTCCCTTTTTCTTTCTAATTTTTTAAGGAGTACTGAGGTGCCAGGTCAAAAGATAAGAATAAAGTTGAAATCATATGATCATATATTGATTGATAAATCAACAGAAAAAATTATAAAAACTGTCAGAAGCACAGGAGCGGTTGTTTCCGGTCCGATTCCTTTACCGACCCGGCGAACACTCTATACTGTTTTGAGATCTCCGCATGTAGATAAAAAATCTAGAGAACAATTTGAAACAAGAGCTCATAAAAGAATAATTGATATACATAATTCAAATAACAAAACCGTCGATTCACTTAGTAAGTTGGATATTCCGGCGGGAGTAGATATTGAGATTAAGCTTTAAAGGATTTTAAGATGTCTGGTATAATCGGTAGAAAAATTGGGATGTCAAATGTTTTTAATGCAGCAGGTGAATTAGTACCTGTTACTATTATTAAAGCCGGCCATGCAAAGTAATTTCGGTTCGAACATCCGATAAAGATGGTTACAATGCACTTCAACTAGGATTTGAAGAGAAAAAAGAAAAAAATGTAACTAAACCGGTTAGCGGACAATTTAAGAAAAATAATCTTAATCCTTCCGCATATTTAAAGAATTTAAATTTCTTCTAAAGAAGAATTTAAAATTGGTGATGAAGTGAAGGTCAATCTTTTTAAGGAGGGAGAAAAGATTAAAGTTAGAGGAAGAAGTAAAGGCAAAGGATTTCAGGGAGTAATGAAAAGACATGGTTTCGGAGGAGTAGGAGGCACTACTCATGGTCAAAGTGATAGGTTAAGAGCTCCCGGTTCAATTGGTGCAAGTTCTTATCCGTCCAGGGTATTTAAGGGCCAAAGAATGGGTGGTAGAAAAGGATATGAAAAGGTTACGGTTTCTAATCTTACTGTCGAAAAGATTTTAGCCGATGAAAATTTAATTTTGGTTAAAGGGGCTGTCCCCGGATCAATAAATTCAATTGTTGAATTGTTAAAGAAATAAAGTTTATGAAACTTAGATTTATATAAAACAGACGGTTCTGCTTCTAGTAAAAAAGTTGAACTTGATGATGATATCTTTGGAATTGAGCCGAATGATCACGCTATATATCTTGCTGTTAAAGCTTATCTAGCAAATCAAAGGCAAGGTACACACAAAGCCAAAGAACGTTCCGAGGTTAGAGGCGGCGGAAAAAAACCATGGAAACAGAAAGGCCGCGGCGGTGCACGTGCCGGTACTTCGAGATCCCCGTTATGGATTGGAGGAGGTACTATTTTCGGGCCAAGACCAAGAAATTATAGGCAAAATTTAACTAAAAAAATCAAAAGCCTCGCTCGCAAATCTGCTCTAAGTTATAAAGTGAAAGATGAGCAGTTATACATTGTTGAAGATTTTAATTTTGAACAGCCTAAGACAAAAGAATTTATTAACATCCTTAAAGCCTTGGATGTAAATGGTAAAAAAATACTTTTACTGACAAACGGAACGTTGAATTCTGTTTACAAATCCGGGCGTAATATACCGAAAGTTAAAATCCTCGAAGCTAATAAAGCTTCTACATATGATATATTAAATAATCAAATTTTACTTATTCAAAAAAGTGCATTAGATATTGTTCAGAATTCTTTTGCAAAAAAAGAAAAGGTGGTTAGTTAATATGCATGAGATATTAATTAGGCCGTTAATTACGGAAAAGATGACTAACCTTACTGCAGATCACGGTCAGTATGGGTTTTTAGTAAATCCAAAATCTAATAAAATTGAAATTGCCAAAGCTATTGAAAAAAAATTCGATGTACATGTTGTTGAAGTTAAAACAATAAATCATCATGGGAAAACAAAAACACAGTTTAGAAAGAGCGGCAGATTTGTTGGAAGGACTCCCAAATACAAAAAAGCAATAGTTACTCTTAAAGAAGGCGAAACAATAGAATTAATCGAACAAGTATAGTTGAGTTAGGAATTTAAATGGGTATAAAAAAATTAAAACCAGTTACACCAGGTACAAGATTTAGGTCAAATTCTACTTTTGAAGAAATAACCAAGTCAGTACCGGAAAAATCCTTAACTGTTTCATTAAAGAAATCCGGCGGTAGAAATAAGTATTGGGAGGTTAGCAC
>CAVUCR010000013.1:0-19415 GCA_963739895.1 uncultured Ignavibacteria bacterium
TTTATCTTAATCAAAAGGAAAGTTATATCATCAGCCTGCTGACATCCGTTAAGCCACTTATCCGCTGCATTTAATAAATCTTTTATAATATCCGGAGAGTTTTTCCTGACCGCATCTAAAAAAATATTTCTTGCCGCATCAATATCAAGCATCTCCATATTTGCATTAAACAGTTCCACGAAACCATCCGTTAACATGAGTATTATATCTTCCGGTTCAACTTTAATAATTTTCTGGTGGTACTGAAAATCATAAAAAGCTCCCAGCGGCATCCCTTTTAGAATTATATCTTCAACCGAATCTGTACTCTTCCTGTAGATCAAAAAAGGCGGCATCCCGGCGGCAGAAGTTATAATTCTCTGTATTTCTGAATTTTCAGGATTGTCATTCCCATGTAAAGATTTCCCAGGTTCATCTTTTTGATTGTCCTGGTGCAGTGATTAAAAAAGTCGGGAATGAAAAAAGTATGAGCCATTGCATCAAAAAGGCTTTTTATAAGTGCCGTCATAATACCTGCTTTCATACCATGTCCAGTAGCGTCACCTATTGCGAGGGTAATTGTTCCGTCACCGGATAAATGATAATCATAATAATCCCCACCGACTTCAGCAGCTGTTTTCATCTTAGCCGATATTTCCAGATGCGGCACTGGCGGAAAAGATTTCGGTAGAGATAGAAAGCTGCAGCTTTCGTGCATCTTCAAGCTCTTTTGACTTTTCTCTTGTTTTCAGCCTCGAGAAATTTGTTCTCTATTTCCTGTTCCTGGTTCAGCTTTTCCTGCAGAATAATTTTCCTGTTTGATTTGGCAAAGCTCTTTGAAAGGAAGATTGACATGCAGATGAATAAACCGATTGTTCCGTACACATAGCCGTTATTAAAATTTCCTATCATATTAATTAAATTGAAATCAAGCAGCCAGTCGTAGAAAGAGAATATAAAAAGCATTGAAAATCCCGCGGCAATTATCCAGATCCCCCTCGGTTTTTTCCTTCGAGGCCTGCAGCATTATTCTAAATGCTTTCGGCAATACAAGTATCATTCCTACCTGGAGGAAAATAAAATTATTTATTGGCTTTCAATACTGCGGCTATTATCTGCAAATAAATAATAGGCAATTATTATAAATAAAGAATTTACCTGCTTTTTGTTTAAGAAAAAGAATACAAAACAGGAAGAACCAGAACCTGAGACAGCGACATTAAAATCCTGTGGATCCTTAAATTTAAAAATCAGTTCTGTAATATTTGAAAGCAAGACTTGACTGGTAGTCCATAAAAATACTTGCTGCGTATACGAAGAGGAAGATTGAGTAAATAAGGTTTTCTTTAAATTGCCTGTTGAATAGAAAAAAGAATCAGATGGAGAAGTCCTAAACGCCAGGGTGATTGCAGTGAAGAACATCTGTTCATTTGAGTATCCTCTCAGCTGCATCCAGATCGGATTTCATTATTATCATCAATATTGCCTATACCGATTCGGAAACCTTCACTGAAACCTGCATTTTTGTAATACTTAGGATCAGGGTTTATATATTTAACGGCCAGGATATGATTATTCCTGGAATAAGAGGTAATGACTTTGGATGTTTCCAGTCCGAATGTTTCGCAATAAACTTTCCATCGATAAAAACTATCCTGTTCGCCTGCAGACCATATATGCAGGTAGACTGCCTTATTAAACAATGAAGAATCAATTTTAAAATGGTATCTGAACCAGCCGGTACCTTTCCAGTCTAAGGGAAAGCCTCATTCCTGCATTGTATTCGCTTCCTGCCAGCTGATGTCGTTGAATCCGGTGAATTCCAATTGCCGCTATATATTGAACTGTACTTCCATCCTGAAGTAAAATACAAGACAGTAGTTTTATGCAACTCCCCTATAGAAATATTAAATGTTTTTTCTTTCCCCTGTGTTAATGTAGTTAGAGAAATTAGGCAGGAAAGAAATACGGCAAATGTTCCATTCATATCGTCATAAAGTTATTTGATGAAAAATAAATAAACAATCTTACTTCCACAATTTTGAAATTTAATAATATTTAATGAGAGAACACTTAACCTTTCTATTTGCATAAATTTTATTTGATACTCGAAAGTTTTGTAATTCCTGAATAAAGTACCCGGTAAGCTTATATTTTAGTTGATTATTTATAAAATTAACCTTATACTATTTTTAGTTTACAACTACTTTAGGAGACAGTTATGGAAACTATGACTGATTCCGAAAAGAAAAAAACTGCGGCAAAAAAATCACCTTCCGAAGCACCAAAAGTTAAATGGTTAAGTACAAAGTTACTCGATGATGTTTTCACCGATGAAGTCAGTTTATTTAAGCCTCATTTCGAAGTTGATTATGAAGGGTATATCCAAAGACTTTGGGAATCGAATCCGGAGATTTATGAAATATTAAAGAACTCAAATGATCTGGAAGCCGCCCGTGATTCTATGTATAACTACCTAGAAAAGGCAGAAAGAAAAGTATTTGCCATTGACAATGACCTTCATATACTCGAAAAATCAACCGTGCGGGAATCTATTCGTGTTTTCAGAAGTATTATCGGCCCGATTAACGAATTCCGGACAGAATTTTCCGCGCTGAACAGTCTTTGGAAACTGGCTCAAAATAAACGTGATGAGTTGAAGGATAAAATTTCAGTCGGATTCATTCTTGAATTTATAAACATGTTCAGGGGTGCAACCGGGAAATCTAATATTTATCTTGAAAATGCGCAGGTAAAAAAAGGAATCCCTGAATTTTTAAAGATGAAAGGGAGGGAAGCTGCACTTGCGCGAATGGAAATCCTGGATGATTTAGGTTCCAGTGTTCACAAATATTTTAAGAAATATCCATCCGGTTTGGAGGATGAAGTAATTGGCTGGCGCAAGGAGAACAAATCGAGAATTTTAAGATACTTTAAAAGTAATAGTGAAGATTGGAATGATTACCAGTGGCATTTAAAAAATGTTATAAGAAATGCAGCACCCCTGGTAGATCTGATTGAACTTACAACCGAACAAAAGGAAGCCGTTAATAATGCTGCCAAAAATAAAATAGCTTTCGGTATAACCCCGTATTATTTAAGCCTGATGGACAGGAAGCTGTCAATCGGATATGATCACTCCATAAGAGCGCAGGTAATTCCGCCTAAAGAATATGTAGATAAGATGATAGAGCATAAAGGGGATCGCGATGTAACATTTGATTTTATGGGGGAACATGATACTTCACCTATGGAATTAATTACAAGACGCTATCCTATCATTTCCATCATAAAACCTTTTAATACTTGTGCCCAGATCTGTGTTTACTGCCAGCGTAACTGGGAGATTGAGAGTGTACTTGAACCAAAAGCCCTGGCATCAAGCAAGAAAATAGAGGAAGCTGTTTCATGGTTTGATGATCATAAAAGTGTGGGGGATATTTTAATTACCGGTGGAGATCCTTTAATTATGAAGGATAACCAGGTTGAAAAATTACTCGAAACACTTGCTTCGAAAAAGCAGGTGTACAGGATAAGAATTGGAAGCAGAACACCGGTTGTTTTACCGATGAGAATTACCGATAACCTTATAAAAATAATTGCAAGATATCACAAGCCGCCTGAATTAGAGATTACCCTTGTTACCCACTTTGAACATTCATACGAGATTACACCGGAAACAATGAATGCGGTTCAAAAATTTAAGAAATTCGGCATTAGTGTTTATAATCAGCAGGTCTTTACGGTAGAAAATTCAAGGAGATTTGAAACAGCCAGACTTAGAATGGATTTAAAATCAATTGGCGTTGATCCTTATTATACTTTTAATATGAAAGGTAAAGAAGAAACAAAAAAGTATATTGTCCCAATTGCCAGAATCTTACAGGAGAGAAAAGAAGAAGCAAGGCTGCCTCCAGGGTTGGATCGAACGGATGAACCGGTATTTAATGTCCCGAAGCTGGGTAAAAACCAGCTCCAGGCCGGGCAGGATCACAGGCTGGTAATGATCTTACCCGATGGGTCCAGGGTTTATGAATTTCATCCGTGGGAGAAAAATATTTCTGCTATCCCGCCTTATAATTATGTTGATGTCCCGATATATGATTATCTGGAAGAGCTCGCAGCAAGAGGAGAGAATATAAGGGATTATAGAACGATCTGGTTTTATTATTAGCTTTAACAAGGTTAATCAAGGAAATTAAAATGAAAATCGCCTTTACCACGCCTTTCCCTCAATATTGTAGGAAGACAGCCTACTCCTGACCAAATAATCCTCCCAGCATGCTCATTCCCTTGCTTAAGATATCACCCTCGGGAATTTTACCATCAGGAGTTAATTTATCAACCACCTGCGGAAGTAAATTTGATAATTGACCTGTCAAAGCATTTGTATCTATTCCAAGTTTTGAAGATAAATTTTTAATCGTATCTGAACCCGGAGCTCACTAATTTGATTAGGAGAGATAGACTGGTTTTGCCCGGTTCCTACCCAGGAAGAAATAAGATCTCCCATTCCTTTGGAAGTAAACTGCTGAATAAGTCCGTTCAATCCGCCGCTTTGTCCGCTGATTAAATTCATAATAACTGATATAAGCTCATTCTGCTTATCCCCGCCGCCTAGTGAAGATTTTACACCATCGGATATCCATTTTTGCACCTTTGGTTTATTGTTGAAATGAGTTTAAGAATAAACAAATATAAATACTGTAGACCTTTAGAACAATAAAATATTATAATATCTCATTTATAGTATTTATCTTTTTTAAAGGAGAGAAAAAATATATTTAAAATCTATCAGAAAAATTACACATTTATTAGCGAAGGTTATTTGTACAAAAATGTTTCAATATATGTATGGAATTATATACTTACTGATTATTTAATTAGACTGTTCAATTTTGTGGGTTTTATTCCAAACATAAGATCATTGTTGATTTTTATATGGCATTACAATTGTGTGTTTTTTTGATAAATTTCTAATAACATAAATTCAGGCGGAGACCTATAATGAAAACTTTCTTATTTATACTCTTAATAAGCCTTGCATTTCTTACATCTGCTTTTCGTCAAGATCGTACTAACGAAAAAAAATGGACTATTGATCCCGCAAGTTGGGGATACAGTATATACAGAGGCGGTGATTGTATCTAAAACGGAAGATATAACTCCCCGCAGCAATATGATAGTAGTTAACCCTTTGAAGTTTTTATTGTTCTATAATATTTCATACTTTCATAAGGTAAATGACGGTGTTGCAGTCGGCGGCGGTATCCAGACCCCCACATTATCTGGCTTAAAGGGATTCGGTATAAATGCTGAACTAAGGCTTTATCCGAAGGGAAATAATTTGAAGGGCTTTTACTTTGCACCAAATGTTTCATACAATAATTTATCGAGCGACAACAGCAGTAAATCAGTAACAATTTCATCAATCGGCGGTTTACTCGGCTGGCAGTGGTTCCCCGGAGAACAGTTTGCGATGGGGCTCGGCATAGGCATGGATTATTACTTTTTTTCCGGTGATGATAGTGATTTTAGCAGGTTAAATGGAACAGCTCCAGCGTTAAGGTTTGATATTGGTTATGCATGGTAAAGAACTATATAGAGTTACATAAAAATAATTACAAACTGAATAGCCCAAGTAGTCTTGCTGCTTAGAATTTATATTCTATTAATCTCTTTCTTGAAAAATGTTCTTTCAAATTATCCTCGATGATTTTAAAACTATATCCGAGTACTTCCAGGCTTCCCTAAATCTTTGTTCGATTTCATCTGCGTCCCGTTTATTGTTTTGATTTAGAAGTGCCTTGTGAAGTCCAAATAAGGCCCATCCGTTATCGGGAACTTCTTTTGAATCCTTCCGGAATACCTCTTCTGATTCTGCATATCTCCCGGCCTCCAGCAATACCGCGCCAAGGTTATGCAGTTCGGGATCAACCAGGTGGGAGGTTCATCATAACGTAATTTGTCTTCCTGTTTAACCGCTTCTTTTAAATGTTTTATTGCTAAGTCATAGTTTTTATTTTTTGCTGCAATTTCACCTGCCAGCACCTCATACCCTATTTTAAGCAGACTGCCGGCGGAATTTATTCCCCAGATATGAGACTTTATCTACATCCTTCCTATCCCGCAGTTTATCGAGCTCGGAAAGTTCTTTTTGCGCATTGATCAGATCATTCTTCCCGGTAAAAGCCATTCCTCTGGCGTAATGCCATACGCCCATGCGGATATGGGCGGTTTAGTTTAGGAGGATCATATTTTAATATTTCATCCCACTTTCCAAAAGTAACATATGCGTACAGAGGTATAACAGCATAATGCTGAAGAGTCTGGTAACCGCAGCAGTCCATTAAGGAATCAGGCGGTTTGGTTGAAGTCTTTATTGCGGCGTCAATAGCCGTTTTGCTGTCTCCCTCGAGTGTCGCAGTTGCCCATAAAAAATGATAGTTGTGAGGGTAATATGATAAAGGATAAAATCCCTGCTGGTTGCACTGACTAATATATTCCTCATCGGATTTTACAGCCCGCTCATTTGCGAGGCTCCCTTCATGGTATCTGCCTACTCGTATGTAAATATGTGCGGGCATGTGAACAAGGTGACCTGCTCCAGGTACGAGAAATCTCAGTCGATTTGCACTGGCTAAACCCAGTCCGGGGGTTTTAGATGCTTCAACAGCATGTATATAAAGATGGTTTGCCCCCATATGATCATTATTTCTTTTTATTACGCTTTCTAAAGTGGAAAGAATTTCCGGTGTCCATGGTTCAGGTGTTCCGTCTTTCAGCCAGTAATCCCACGGGTGAAGATCCATAAGAGATTCTGCAAACATAGTTGCCGCATCCAGGTCATCAGGATATTTTTTAGTTAAATCCCTCATTGCATCCGAATATGCTGAATCAAGACTATGCCTATCATCAAGCTGTTTATTGTTATATCTTTTTGAAAGAGCCATTATCCAATCTTTCTCTCTATCTGTTTCATTATCAAGATGAGAGATTGCTTTTTTTACCGCTTCATACGCATTCGGAACCGAAGCTTTATCCATAGGCAAATTAATATTGGGTCCTAGGACAATTGCCATTCCCCAATACGCCATTGCGCAGTTAGAATCCTGCCTTGCAGCTTCTTCAAATGACCGGAACGCCTCCTCATGGTTAAATCCGTAAGCCAAAATTATTCCCTGGTCAAAATATTTCTGAGCAAGTTCCGAATCGCTAGTTATAGGGAAGTGGTGTTTCCCTAAATTAGAAAAGAGGGGAGCCATAAGTTTCTCTTCATGATTACAACCCAATGTTAATAACAAAATAAGCAGGAAAGCTGAATATTTATACATGGCAGACTCCTTATTTTTTTTAGAAGCTGTTTATAATGCAGAGTAATTAATCGGGGATAAAGAATAATATTGCCGTGAATTTAATCTTTAAACTTTCTACTGTCTTTGATTTAGAATACAAACACCGGAAATTTTCAACGGTATTGTAAACACACTCTCGCCTCCTGTCGTAATGAAATGAAGATAGGATTTTTTAAGGAATAGTTTTCATTGTGCCATGTGACACAGCTGCATGGCTTTTTCTAGTAATTGTTGCAATCATAAATAAATTTTTCTAACATAATTATATCAATTCTAATTCCCCATCAAGAAAGGCAATTCGTGAAGAAATGTACACAAGTTCTTATAGTTCTTTCTGTAATTTTATTGATAACCGGCTGTAACAGCAAAGTGCCTGACAAAATACCAGGGGAAAAAGATGAAGTTTATGTAACTGCTGGTTTAAAAGCCCGTCCGTTAACTGATGTTAAATTTGAAAGTACACCCGAAAGAATTGCGAGAGGGAAATATTTAACGGAAGGTGCTTCTCACTGCTTCTTATGCCACAACATGAGGGACTGGAGTAAACCCGGTTACCTCATTATCATAAGCTACCCAGAATTCGGAATTCTGTGACGGCCTTATACCCTGCTCAGGGTCCTGCTGAATTAGTTTATTAAAACCGGGCCTTTGCCAGACTTCTTCCGTTAAATTACCGTCAATAACAATTTTATCATTAACTCTTGCAGCTATAATTTTTGTTTTTGAATTTTCATCGACACTTGGGTAAGATCCGAATACTGCTGCCGGTAAAATAAGGAAGAGGAGAAATTTTTTCATAGATTTAATTCTCCATTATTTATTTCAACTATAATAAAAAATAAGGAGAACGATTTTTAGATTAATTAATCTAGAGGTTATTAGAAGGGATGAAAGGATTAAATAAAATTCGGCAAAAAAAGTTACGTACTAAATTTATATCCTTTAAATGAAGGATAGAATTTCTCTTAACAAATATTGACCCACCCCTCGCCCCTCCAGTGGAGGGGACAATACCCTTTATTAGAGATCATAGCAATACATTTGGAATGATATAGCAAAAAATAAATTTTCTTAACATGACAATAATTTTTTAATGAAGATAAAATTTATTTGAAATAAAATCATTAAATAGAACCTATTGATCCTAAGACATAAATGAGAATAAAAGCGAGGGTGACTAAAAAGTCCAATTGTCATTTCGACCGAAGGGAGAAATCTTACGTTTTGAAAAGATTTCTCGGTCGAAGATTCCCTCGAAATGACACTTTCTTTACTTTTTGGTTACCCACATTTAGGGGTGGGTTAATTGCTTACAATTATTATGAAAAAAATATTGATGGAATGGCTGGTGCCTAATTCAAAATTTTTGAGATTTAGCTGCTGCATAAGGATTATACCGGTTTGCGATTTTTCTTAAAAAATCTTGCTATCCACAATCGTATTCGTTAAATTATAAATACATATCAAGGAGGTAAAAATGAAAAAGCTTACATCTTTATCCCTTGCTCTAATTATTGTTTCAATTCTTTTCTCAGCCTGCAGCAATTCAAATGAAGAGCATCTTATTCAGAACAAAGAACTGGTAAAAAAGTTTACCAATTTGTTGAATAATAAACAGTTCGATAGTCTGTCTGCAATTGTTAAATCAGATTTTAAAAGACACAGCCAGGCGACTGCTGATATGCCTGAGCTTAATAGTCTTGATGAATTTATTCAATTGCAGAAAGGATTTTTATCCTCTTTCCCGGATCAAAAAGTAACATTAAAAAAACTTATTGCAGAGGATGATGAGGTTGCGGCATATGCTGTTTATTCGGGAACCAATGAAGGACCAATGCCGCCGTTTCCTGCAACACACAAATTTGCCGGGTTAAATTTTATGGGTATCTTCAGAATTGAAGAAGGTAAAATTGCCGAGATGTGGGTCGAATGGGATAACCTTGCTTTTCTAAAAAAACTTGGGTTGTTTCCGCCGCCCGCTGAAGGAGCTAATTAATTGAAATATGGTATAATATTTTTCCTTTCTTTAATTTTTTATGCTGGATGCGGAGATCAGGAACAAAATAATAAACAATTATTAAAGAAATAATTAAAGCAGCAAACACACAGCCGCTATAATTACATATCATATGTTCGATGATGTTATGTACTCCAGCGTTTGTTAAAAACGAAAATTGTTTTTAAAAACTGCCGGTGATCACTTTCTTTTTGCATAACATAGTTATTTTTCAGTATCTTCAATTAGGCTTTTCAAATCAATCTTATAATTAAAAGAAGGAGTGAAATATGGATGTTATTTTTCCTCTCTGGCTCCCCATTATCCTTTCTGCAACGGCCGTATTTCTTGCCAGTTCAATAATACATATGGTTTTACCGTATCACAAATCCGATTTCAGAAAACTTCCGCGTGAAGACGATATAAGGGATGCACTGTCAAACTCCCATATACACAAAGGAGAATATATGTTCCCTTATGCAGCAGAATCTAAAGAACGCAGCTCACAGGAGTTTAAGGAAAAAATGAATAATGGACCGGTCGGTATATTAACTGTATTTCCATCCGGTCCTTTTAATATGGGTTCTAGACTGGTAATGTGGTTTTTATACTGTGTTGTAGTAAGTATTTGTGCAGCGTATATTGCGGGGCATGCGCTTATACCCGGGGCAATTTTCCGCTCGGTTTTCAGGTTTACCGGGGCTACCGCATTCATCGGATACAGTCTGGCTCTTGTACAGGACACTATATGGTATAGAAAAAGCTGGGCAACTACTTTAAAATCTATTTTTGACGGGTTGATTTATGGATTAATTACAGCCGGCATATTCGCTTGGTTATGGCCCAAATTGTATTAAAAGTTAAGATTAAAAAATTAATTAAAGAATAGTTCAATTATACTGCGGTTTTCGTGTTTCACTAGCGATATTATTAAAAAGTGTCAACCTTTTTTGGGATAAGTCGTACCCACCCCTCGCCCACCTGGGGCTTAGGTACTATTCAGCGGCAGGCCCTCCAAGGAGGGGACAATGCTCTTTATTGGAGAAGATAACTATACCTAAATAAATAGGAAAAAAAATAATCATCTTATCAGGATAAAGCTTTTTGAAAGTTAGAATTACAAATGCTGAAGATATAAATGAAAATAAAAGTCCTCTCCTTGGAGGGGATTTAGGGGTGGGTTAACTTGTTGTATGATTATCAATCCAGTTTTCAATCTTTTCAAGAACTTTATCTAATTTATATCGAACATCCAGGTCATCAAATCTTAAAACAGTAACCCCAAGTTCATTTAATCTTTTGTCTCTTTGTTCATCTTTGTATTCTTTCCCGTAATGGCTTTCCCCGTCGATCTCAGTTGCGGCCTTAAGTTCTTTACAGTAGAAATCTACAATATAGTTATCAATAGGTTTTTGCCTGTCAGAATCGAACCCGCGCATTTGTTTCTTCTTAAGATAGTTCCATAATAAAATTTCGGTAAATGTACTATCATTCCGCAGCTTCCTTGCAAGCTCTTTAAGTTTAGGATTGTATGGAATTATTTCTCTCCTTTTCAAAGCACGTATGGATTTGTTAAAAACCAATTACAAAATTTCATTAAAAATAGTATCAGACCCACCCCTCGCCCCTTCAAGGAGGGGACAATATGTTCCTTTGAGGAATTAACATTACATTAAAGTTATAAAACTGAAAATTAATATTCTTATTGTGAAATTTATAAATAGATAGGATTACTAATGTCAATATATAGATGATCATAAAAGTCTCCTCCTTGGAGGAGATTTAGAGGTGGGTTAAATCCTTTGTAATTTCATCAATCCAGTTTTCAATCTTTTCAAGAACTTTATCTAATTTATATCGAACATCCAGGTCATCAAACCTTAAAACAGTAACTCCGAGCTCATTTAGTCTTTTATCTCTTAATTTATCTTTGTATTCTTTGCCGAAGTGACTTTCCCCGTCCATCTCAATTGCGGCCTTAAGTTCTTTACAGTAGAAATCTACAATATAGTTATCAATAGGTTTTTGCCTGTCAAAATCGAAACCGCGCATTTGTTTTTTCTTAAGATAGTTCCATAATAAAATTTCAGTGAATGTGCTATCGTTCCTAAGCTTTCTTGCAAGCTCTTTTAGTTTAGGATTGTATGGAATTATTTCTCTCCTTTTCAAAGCAGGTATGAATTAGTTAAAAGTAAAATACAAAATTTCAATAAAAAATAATATCAGACCCACCCCCCGCCCCTCCAAGGAGGGGACAATGTGTTCCTTTGAGGAATTAACATTACATTAAAGTTATAAAACTAAAAATAATTTTTCTTGTCATGGTAAGGCATTTTTAAGAAGATAGAATTATTAATGTAAAGAAAAAAATGAGAACGAAAGTCTCCTCCTGGGAGGAGATTTAGAGGCGGGTTAAAGGCTGACGGAAGCCTTTTAAAGGCCTTTTGATGACTGTTAGATGGCCGTTAGATATGTTTTATATTTTGATTAGCTTTTTAATATTTATTGAGCCTTTCAATTATTAATACTATTAAAAAAGGTAATTTTGCCGTATGAAAATATTTTTTATCAATACTTGTATTTTTTCACGTTGATAAATGAAACCTTTTCCTCCGTTGGAAGATTCAGAAAATCCTTAATTCCGTACCGGTTTCCGGCTGGCTGTTTCTTTTTGGGTTCAAGTTATTGAACTATAATTGCTCCTGTCATTCCGGCATGATGAGAACAAAAGTATTGAAAAGTTCCGGCCTGTGTAAAAGTAAATGTAAACTCTCCGTTCGCTCCGAAATCACCGGAATTAAAAAGTCCTGATGGAGAGCCGGGTATCCCGCTTATTACGTCGTGTGTGGTATTATCTTTATTGATCCATTTTATTGTTGTGCCAACGGCAACTGTTTTGCTTGCCGGGGAAAATGCGATGTTCTGCATCAAAACTTCATTAGCTGCGGGATTATTACCGGCGTTTACCGGATTATCTTTTTTACTGCAGCCCGTAAAGAGCATAAAACTGAAAAATATACTAACCAGGAAGATGTAATTTAATGTTTTATATATATCCTTTATCAGGTACATTTTTTCTCCAAAATTGTTAATGGTACTATTCAGTAGGATATTACTGCGGAAAGAGACATGGCCGGAAGCGGTATCCTATTGTAAATCAATTTATGATTATGAAAAAGATATTGGCGGGATTTCCTGCAAGCTTTTTAAGCTTTTGATTATATGGAATTATTTCTCCTTTTCATTTGGCTGCTGGGATTGATATTGAAAACTTACAAATATCAAGGTAACATAACAATAATTGACCCACCCTCTGGCTTCGCTAAAAGCTTCGCCAGACGAGGCTCGCCCCTCCCGGAGAGGGGACAACACACTTTGATTGGAGGTAATAACAATCCATTGGAAGTGATAAAACTAAAAATTAATATTCTTATCATGAAATTTATAAATAGATAGGATTACTAATGTCAATATATAGATGATCATAAAAGTCTCCTCCCGGGAGGAGATTTAGAGGTGGGTTAAATCCTTCATATTTGCATCAATCCAGTTTTCAATTGTCTTCAATACTTGATCTAACTTATACGTAACATCAGATCATCAAATCTTAATACTGTAATACCAACTTATTTAATCTTTTATCTCTTAATTTATCTTTATATTCTTTACCGTAATGACTTTCGCCATCAATCTCAATTACAAGCTTCAAATCTTTACAGTAGAAATCTACAATATAGTTATCAATAGGTTTTTGCCTGTCAAAATCGAAACCGCGCATTTGTTTTTTCTTAAGATAGTTCCATAATAAAATTTCAGTGAATGTGCTATCGTTCCTAAGCTTTCTTGCAAGCTCTTTTAGTTTAGGATTGTATGGAATTATTTCTCTCCTTTTCAAAGCAGGTATGAATTAGTTAAAAGTAAAATACAAAATTTCAATAAAAAATAATATCAGACCCACCCCCCGCCCCTCCAAGGAGGTGACAATGCTCTTTACTGGAGAAGATAACTATACCTAAATAAATAAGACAAAAAATAATCATCTTATCAGGATAAAGTTTTTAAAAGTTAGAATTAAAAATGCTAAAGACATAAGTGAAAATAAAAGTCCACTCCTTGGAGGGGATTTAGGGGTGGGTTAGAACCATAATTTTTTTAAGATAAAAATATCGGAGGTATGGAAATTATTTTATCGGATTTTTTAAGGTTGTGTTTCATACATAGAATCCTAACGTTCTCAGTTGTAAGTGAAGTCCCTCCTTTAGAGAATGGAAGATCGTGGTGGTAATGAAGGTTTTCTGTTGAACTGCAGATAACATATTTGCCTTTGTCTCCAGCCCAGACTTTTACTTTTATATTTATTGCCAATAAAAGACCCACCCCTTTCATTCCACTCACAAGAGAGGATAATGCGTAAATTGGAAGTTAACGATATTACAGGAGGGCATAAAAAAATATGAAATTAATACTTTAATAAGAAGATTGAGTGAGCATTTCTAATGAAAAATAAAAACCAGAAAAACAAAAGTCCCTCCCACTGAGGGGGTTTGGGGCGGGTTGCTCTCTCAACTTTATGTAAAAAATACCGGTCCGCAAGAAGGACTGGCAGGATATTTAAATTAATTTGTGTCATGGTCTAACTGTGACGTCCGTCTAACTGCTTAATTTGTTTCCATAAATTTATCGTTGAATTGACCTAATTGTACTTATCTTCCACCAATACTTGGGAGTAGCTTTTAATTTAAATTAATTAATCAAAATTTAAGGAGGCACATTATGTTCAGGAAATCATTGTTGTTGTTAGTAATCCCGATTGCTGCTTTATTTGTATCCTGCCAGAGCAATCGGCAGAATCCAATGGAAGCAAAATATAAAGACATCTACAGAGCCGTTATTAATATTATGGACAATGGAAATGTTGATGGGCTGGACGCATATATCGCTGAAGATGCTGTCGAACACCAAACTGATTCATCTATCACTACTAAAACGGGGTTGGAAGGAATAAAAGATATCTTCAGATATTACCACAAGATTTTTCCGGATTTGAAAACTAACATTCATTCAATTGCAGTTTCCGGTGATACATTGTTCGCATACCTAAGTCAAACCGGAACTACTTCAGAACCATTTATGGGTATGCCTGCCGGTCAGCAAACGACAAAGAATTCGGTTGATTTGATAATATTTAAAAATGACAAAATGCAGGAGCATTGGGGTTTTATGGATATGACCGAGGTGACAAATATAATGAAGATGATGCAGGAAAAATCAGCAATGGAAATGAAGAAGAAATAGCCGATTTTCAAGTGTCACGGTCCTATCGTGACACTTAACTAAAACACTGTATTTTAATAATAATTTTTGTTGTACTTAGCCCTTCGTTATACTTAGGATAAACTTCATCCAGGTATAATATTATTTTATCAACTAAGAAATAACTGTCCGACGAAGAGGATCGGCGGGATGGTTAAAATATTATTTGACTTCTTCAAACTTTTGTTTTCATAAGTTCCAATAGAGAAATTGTGAATGGGATACCAGAAGTTCTGCCAGATTGGTATTTTTTTAATTTTGAAATGTCCCATTCAATATTATTAAAAGCTTCTTCTTTGAAACTTTCAATTTTAAAGACTAAGTAGTTTTCACTATTTGGTTGGGGATAATCTAAATCTAATAATTTATGTTTTGAAAATACTCTTGGTCCCTTTTCGATTATCCTTCTGATATCATTTGAGATCAATTCACCTTGTGTATGCAAGAGAATATAATCAGCCCCAGCTGTTTCTGCATTTAATCTTAAAGAACCTCTTTCGGTATTCATTCTAGAATTATAGAGGCCATTTTTATTAATCCAATTGTAATGTGCTTCACTTTTATAATATCCGATAAGCACAAAAGTTTCTGCCGGATGTGTTGCACGTTTCCCGCCATATTTTTCAGGTAGCCGCTCAAAAATTTTAGTATCATCTTTACGTTTTAATACATCAAAAGTATGGTAGGTGAGTCTTTCGCGTTGTGATGCTCTATTAATTAAATGTTGGGTGACTTCTATTATAAATAATTTTAATTCTGCTGTACCATCATTATTCTTAGAAGGACGGACACAAAATGCTCCTAGTCCAGGAATTATTTCATGAAATCCTTTCATTGTTACGGGGGCATCATTCCCAGGATAAAGTACATAAGCTCCACCGGTTCTTCTTATGGCATCTTTATAGGCATGCATTTTTAAAAGATCAGCTCTTTTATATGTTCCCGTTCTCTGTTCCTCTTTTTCTTTATTTAAATCATCATCATCCTGTCCGATAATTTCTGTAAGTTTTTCAATTTTATATTTGGAGTCAAAATGTATATGAACTATTAGTTCTTCTTCTTCTGCTTGAAATTGGGTAAAATCCGCAGGCCATAATGTAAGTGTGTAATCAGGTCTTAGACTTCTAGCCCAGCTTCCTTCTTTCGGGTAATCACTTTTCCCTGAAAAAGTTCTGTTATAACTAAACTCAACATTTAAATTTCTGCCTTCTTTAGCATAAATTCCTTTTAATGGAAGATAACTGCCTGATTTAAGTTTTAATCCCAATCCGTCTGAAGTTTTTTCAATTAAGCTTTTAACATCTTCAGGATTGATTGAGTAAATTTCTTTGAGTAAATCTAATAATCTGAAAAATAACCAGTATTCATATAGAACTGCGACATCTCTTTTACCAGCACTATAAACATTATCACCCCCTTTCCAGATAAGTTTAGCCGCTAGATCAAATATCAGCCATACTCTTAAAACTTCTCTGTAACCCTCCTTTCTCTGCAGAACAGGGCTGTTTAATGGAAGTGTATTCGGAAATGATATTTCCTTGAATATACTTTGTTTAAGAATACTACCTATTTTTTCTTCAAGTATTAACGTTTCATTATAAGTTTTAAAGTGGCTGTTTGCAGCTTCAAGATTATGTCTTACCTCTGAAACAAACCTGAAAAAATTTTCCAGCACATATTTGATAAACCTATTTTCTGGAATATCTACCGTCTCTGTTTTTTTTGTAATTCTAATTGAACGTGGTAAGGAATTAAGGTGTTTTCTTAAAACTTTTTCTTGGGGCATATTTATTCTATCTTTTTTAGAGACCAACTGCCTTAATTGATGTGAAGTTAATCTTTTAATTCTTCTTATATCAGACTCTTCGTCAATTAATTGCCAGCCTTTTACAGGATTTGATATTACTCTGTGAACACCTTCATTAAATTCTTCAGAATCAATAATTGATTTAACAAACGCAAACCGTTGGTATAATGTTTCTGAATTATTAAAATAATCTGATTCGAATGTTTGCGTTACTGGGGAACTATGAATCATTAATAAATCCGTGCAGGCTTTGGTAATATACTCAAGCATATATCTATAGTCTTCACGGTATTCAGTTTTGATTGAACGGATTTCAATTTGAAATTGACAAGTTAAAGATTTTGATTCATCTAGTATGTCTAATGACAAAGTGCCTACATAATTGCCAGGTAATAAACGTCCCGAGGAAGGATTTAATTTAGAAGGTTTTACAATCCCCGGAATTTCCTTAAAACAGAAATTATCAGATAATTTATATTCATACGAGCAGCCTTCTAACAATTGTATAGCGGCTTCACTATTTTCGGCGGCTTCTTTACTGCTAATTTGAAATAATGTTTCTTGTGTAATCGATTCTGATATTATTTTTAGATTAAAAGGCTGGTTATTTTTTGAAAATAAATTAAGCTTAATCTTATCAGACATTGCTGGTACTCTAATTATGCTTCAGTAAAACTGGTAAAACCGTCTTGTATTACGCTGGTTCTCATTCTTAGTATTTTTTCTAGGGATAATGGATATTTAATTTTTTCTTTGTTTTTATAATTAACTTCTGTCAATTTTAAAATTTCACTTAAATCATCTTTATTTATTAAACATAATTCGGCCAGTGTTTTTAGAACGGGTTCTAACTTACTGCGTGAACCGTGTATCTTGGGGAGAAGTTTCTGTATAACTGCAGCATCAACAATATCATCAACAGCCCATTCATTCCCATTTTCTTTAGTAAGCATTTTTAATATTCCAGCGAACCTATAAATCTCAGAAGCAGTACGGTATCCGAATTCAGCACCAATCTTTTTCAGCTCCTTGAAAAATTGAATAAGTTTGGTTTGTACTTCAGTTAAATCCTCAAATTCAGAAATTTCAATTTGAGCCTTAAGAATAAAATCTGAAGCCATATTTTTTCCTAATCCTTTAATTGATTCTAAGTCTGGTTTAATCGGGGCATTAAGAAATTCCTTCATTTCTTCTTCATTAACTCTAAATTCTAATACATGAGCTCGGTCTAATACTTTAGGGCTAAACATATAAGTTGTCTCATCCACATTTACTGTTCCAATAATGAAAAGATTCTTAGGAAGAGATATCTCAGCTGGAACATTATCTACCAATTAATGCACCTGAATGCAGGCTAATTTTTTCATCTGATTCCATTACACTTAGAAAGTCTGCAAAATATCTTTCAACATGACTTAAATTCATTTCATCTAGAATAAGAAAAAAAGGTTTATCCGCATGCTCTTCTTTACCTGCTTCAATTAATAGTTCAACAACGCTATTTTCAGACTTAATATATTTCCCTGGTTCCAAACATTAGGAAAACCCAATAGAGGTTCACGATTTGTCCAATCAGCTCCTACTGGAATAATACAAAACTGATTTTCATTTTCAGTTATCCAATATGCAGAGAGCCTGAGCTAATTTGTTTTGCCGGAACCAGAGAGTCCAGTGAGAATAATAAATGGTTTAGAACAAAGTGATGAAATAAATCTAACCAATGAAATTTCTTGTGATGCTTAGTTTTGATTTTGCAATATCAGTTTCAAACTTAGATAGATTAAAAAAAGTTGATGTTTTCATTGAAGATAACCTTTGGAGTATTTTTGTAGGTAGCTCAGATAGATTAATATTATCAGCGATAATCTTTGCAGTTTGATTACTCAAACTAAAAAGATAACCCTGATTTGCATTTCCATTTTTATCAATCGGGGAATACTTTTCGTTAAATGCAGAAATTTTATTTCCTATTTTTTGGAGGGGAATTTTATTTTTTAGTTCATATAAATCTATATCAACTTTCCAACCATCTTCAAAATCTTCTTTGACATTATCTCTATTAATATATTTACTTAAATATGCATCTTTTTTTGCAGTAGAAATGGCTACAATTTCTTTTCTAAAATAATTAAAGATAATATCTCCTTCTTTAACGTCAGAAACATTTTTCCAATGAAAAATCTTGTTGTCTTTAGGTGCCATTAGAAAAGATTCTTCCTTACTTCGATTAAATGAGTCTCCCTGAGACACCCACCAAAAATTTTGCATATCTTTCACTCACTAAGATTTTTTAATAAAAAAAATTCTTTTAAATTAAATATGTTTTAAACTAATAACATTAAATTTAATTATGAACGACTTATTCAAAATTTCCTAAATCTAAATTATAAAGTTTATATCCACCTCAATTCAATTTAGATTTTTTGCAATCATACACGTCATATGGGTTAAGATCACTTTTGGATAATATTTGATCGTTTATATTAATTATAGGTTTAGAGACTGATCCCAACCTTGCCGGCAGGCAGGTGCGTTTTTACAAAGGTAAGGTCATTATTATAATATACGTTCTATCTTTTTCTCTTTCATAAGTGATTTTAGCAAATTCCGTTTTGTTTTCATAAAACCAATGTTGGAATAAACTTCTTCAGTTGTAACAGCAGAAATAATTTTTATTCCATTACCTTCATCATGATAAATTATTTTTGTCCCCGGTTTAATTCCATGCTTCTTTAACAGCTTTTGTGGGATTGTCAACTTTCCTTTTGATGTTACATAGCCAATTTCCATAAGTACTCCAATATTTCTGAACTATAACTTGTAAAAAAATTATTGTTCCTCCTAATTCTTCAACTTTCTTTAAATTTTCTGCATCGGGTCTTTGCGTGTTAAGCTTTAACAATGCAGCATTTTCTTAATTCTCAACATCTCAATTAGAATTAGTAATTATAGCTTTAATATTTTT